>JAJOJF010000004.1 GCA_021208885.1 Burkholderiaceae bacterium | reverse complement strand
TCGCGATACCGACACCGATCAGGAACGCAGCGTCGATCAGACCAGCCAACAGGAACATTTTGGTTTGCAAAGCGTTCATCAGTTCAGGCTGACGGGCCGAAGCTTCGAGGTACTTGCCACCCATCATACCGATACCGATGCAGGCACCGATAGCACCCAGACCGATAATGAAAGCGCAAGCGAGAGCAACGAAAGCGACGTTGGTCATGACAACTCCTTGGTTAATGTCTCAAAAATCAAAAGTTAAAAAACAAACTACTCGTTAAAGCCAACCCGACAATGTCAAGCCAACTGTTAGTGCCCCTCATGCGCCTGGCCAATGTAAACCAGCGTCAGCATCATGAAGATGAACCCTTGAAGTACAACAATCAAAATGTGGAATAAAGCCCAGATCGTACCAGCCAGAATATGGCCAAACCCCAAAGCAAGGCTAGCGGCATTGAAGCCCGTCCAAGCCCCACCGAGCAACGCGACCAGCATAAAGACCAGTTCGCCGGCAAACATGTTTCCGAAGAGTCGCATGCCAAGCGAAACCGACTTTGCGGCATACTCGACGAGGTTCAACAAAAAGTTGGCGGGCGCCAAAACCACAGCCGCAAAACCGTGAGCATGAAACGGTGCTGTGAACAATTCTTTGACAAACCCACCCGGGCGCTTAATCTTGATGCCGTAATACAGCATCAACAACAAGACGCCAAAGGACATGCCCAGAGGCACATTCAAGTCAGCAGTCGGCAAAATTTTGTGATAATAGAGTGGATCGCCGGGCGCGGCACCCAGACCAGTGGTTTTCCATATCCAAGGCATAAGGTCAACTGGTACCAAATCCAGGGCGTTCATCAGAACGATCCACAAGAAAATGGTCAGCGCTAACGGTGAAACGAACTTGCGGGTTTCTTCAGAGGGAACGATACTGCGAGCTTGCTGCTCAACCATGTCCACAAGCAACTCGACTGCCGCCTGAAGTTTACCTGGAACGCCTGCAGTTGCCTTACGCGCGCCACGCCACATAAAGAACAACACAATCAAACCCATCAACAATGACCAGAACATCGAGTCATAATTGATTACGCTAAAGTCAGCGATAAGCTCCTGCTTACCACCGATATTATTGTTGTTCACCAAATGGTGCTGAATGTAATAAGACTGGGGGGAGACGTCACCAGCGGCAGCCATGCGAACCCTTACGTTGTCTGATTGCCCGCATTACGGGCTCTAAATCCAACCCGGAGCAAACACAGCCTGCTCCGACCCAAACTTCATTTGCTAAGCCTGCCGCCCGAAAACAGCAAACCGAACCAATAACCTTTCAGCGCAGCGATCAAACCAACCACTGCCGCTATCCAGTCAAGGCGACCCGCCTCAACATCGGCAAGCAGCCAAAGCAAGCCGATCGCCACTAAAACCTTTAATGCGTTGCCAATCAGGAAAGTCGCCGCTCCAGCACCCTCGGGCCTAAACGTCGCTAAAACTAACCGCAACACAAAAACTGCATTGGGCGCCAGATAACATGCAGCACCCAACAAAGCACTGACGGCTGCATTCAACCCCGAAACCAGACCGAATACCAGCGCAACTAACAATGCCGCAACCGCTTGGGCGGCCAGAACTCTAAACAGATCCCGTCTCGCCCTATATGCCAGCCGTTTTTTTTCGTCCGCACTCAAAACAATGTGATCGGTGTCGGACGTTGTCAGCAAACTCATCGCCAGTTACTCACCACATTGTGCTTGAGCAACCCTTCAGCGACCTGACACCCGCAAATCTAGGGGCTAAATCACTTTCAGGGCGGCCGACCGCTACTCAAAAACGAACGAGCGATTCGTACAAAACCGTAGGAACCACTCATGCAAAGCCTGAAGAGTATAGCGTGTTTTCCCTAATATGTGCAAAACGCCCGGCAACCAGTTATTTCAGTGGTGCTCCGCCATATCAGCGGTGTTTAAACGCCGGGGCACGCTTTTCGACAAACGCTGTCATGCCCTCTTTCTGGTCCTCGGTGCCAAACAGCGAGTGGAATGCGCGGCGCTCGAACAAGACACCCTCACGCAGGCTACTCTCCCAGGCGCGATTGACTGACTCCTTGGCCATGATGACAGAAGGCAATGACATCGACGCAATCACCATCGCAGCCTCTTTCGCCTCGGCAAGCAACTTGTCGACCGGCACAACGCGCGAAACCAGTCCGGCGCGCTCAGCTTCCTCAGCACTCATCATGCGGCCAGTCAACACCATGTCCATTGCCTTGGATTTGCCAACGGCTCGTGGCAAGCGTTGGGTACCGCCAGCGCCTGGAATGATGCCTAATTTGATCTCTGGCTGCCCGAACTTGGCTGACTCAGCAGCAATAATGAAGTCACACATCATCGCCAGCTCACACCCGCCGCCAAGCGCATAGCCAGACACTGCAGCAATAATGGGTTTGCGCACACGCGTGATCGGATCCCAATTGCGGGTGATGTACTCGGATTTATAGACATCCATATATGACCACGATGCCATCGCGCCAATATCTGCACCAGCAGCGAATGCTTTTTCACTGCCAGTCAGCACGATCGCCCCGATGTTCTCATCAGCATCAAACTTGGCCAAGGCCGCGCCTAGCTCATCCATCAAAGCATCGTTCAAGGCATTGAGTGCTTTGGGGCGATTCAAGGTGAGAATCGCGACACGGCCTTGAACTTCCTGCAAAATCAAGTTTTCATGCATTTGTGTATCACTCATTTTTAGTCTCCACAGAATTCTCATTAAGATAGCAGGATGAAACAACAAACTCTACGTTACACCGTCGAACCCCACGACCTTGCCGGCCACCGTTTGAGGGTAACCCTACAGATCGAGCAAGTCGCTGGCTCGAGCCAAACTGTATCAATGCCAGCCTGGATTCCAGGCAGCTACCTGATCCGGGATTTTTCAAGGCATATCGAAACCATTCGTGGCAGGCATGGCGGTCGCTGGCACACCCCCAAAAAACTCGATGACCATCGCTGGGTCTTTGATCGCTGTTCTGGCAGCCTGAGCATTGAGATTGTGGTGTATGCCTGGGATTTGTCAGTGCGCGGGGCACATGTAGACGATACGCATGCGTTCTTTAATGGCACATCCGTTTTCCTGAAACCGCATGGCCTTGAAAACACCCCGTGCCAGGTAGACATCAAGCGCCCGGCTGGCAAGCGCGGATGGCGCGCCTACACGAGCATGCCAGCCTCGATATCGAACTTGCCGGCCGATTCGCTGGGCCGCTTCATGGCCCCCGACTACGATGCGCTGATTGATCACCCTTTTGAGCTCGGTACACCTCAAGTGGTGCGCTTTGAGGCATGTGGAGCCAAACACAGCATGGTGTTCACCGGCAAAATCCCCAACCTCGATCTGGCTCGAATTGCACGTGACGTCAAAAAAATCTGCGAAGCGCAGATCCGGCTATTTGACCCAGAGAAAGCGCGTGCGCCATTTCTGGACAGCGCCCCGGAATATGTTTTCATGACCATGGTTACGGCTGACGGTTACGGTGGCCTTGAGCACCGCGCCAGCACCGCGCTAGTAACCTCGAGACACGATTTGCCAACCAAACATCAGGCCAACCCACCTGAAGGCTACGTGACATTCCTCGGACTAGTCAGCCACGAATACTTCCACACCTGGCACGTCAAACGCATCAAGCCCGCAGCCTTTGTACCCTATGATCTGTCCCGCCCAAACCACACCCGCCTGCTATGGATCTTTGAGGGTTTTACATCCTACTACGACGATCTGATGCTAGTGCGCAGCGGCGTCATTGACCAGCCGACCTATTTGAAACAGCTGTCCAAAACCATCACAAGCGTGCATGCAGGCCCTGGCCGCTACAAACAGTCACTGGCCAATAGTTCATTTGACGCCTGGACCAAGTACTACAAGCAAGATGAAAACGCCCCCAACTCAATTAGCAGTTACTACGCCAAGGGCTCACTTGTCGCGCTTGGCCTTGACCTGGTAATACGGCAGCGGACACAAAACCGGTTTTGTCTTGACGATGTCATGCGCATGCTGTGGCGTGAATTTGGCGAGCGCTTTTATCAAGGCCAGCCCCAAGGCCTGACTGAGACTGGCTTTGCTCGAATAGTCCAGCAAGCTACCGGCGTTGATGTGCGTCCAGAGCTTGAGCAATGGGTCGAGCAAACTGGCGATGTGCCGCTGCAAGCGCTGCTTCATACCCAAGGTTTCGAGCTGCGCTGGATCAATAAAGATGACTTGCCCTCGCTTGATGCAACCTTCAAACCCCAGGGCGAGTCGCTAGCCGTCCGCCAAGTCATCGAGGGCGGGAGTGCTCATCAGGCTGGCTTATCTGCTGGAGACGTACTGGTGGCTTGCAATGACCTTCGAATAGGCAACAGCGTCAATTCGCTTAAGCAACTGCTTGGCGCCTATCGACCTGGCGACAAAGTCACTCTACATGCGTTTAGAGGGGATGTGTTGCAGGCTCGGGGCGCCAAGTTGTCCAAAGCGCCTGCATCGACATGCGACATCAAGCCCGCTAAACAAAAGGCTCATTGATCGTGGCCACACCTGAACTGGTTGACAATTACGCTGAGCTATTGCTGTCCAACACGCCTTTGCTAGACGTGCGTGCGCCTGTCGAGTTCGCGCAAGGCTCATTTCCGGGGGCGGTTAACCTGCCTTTGATGAATGACGCCGAGCGCGAGGCCGTGGGCATCGCCTACAAACAACAGGGTCAGGATGCAGCCGTCAGGCTCGGACACAAACTAGTCAGCGGCTCAGTGCGCCATGAACGCATAGCGCAGTGGGCAGCCTTCATGCAACGCCACCCAGATGGTGTGCTGTATTGCTTTCGCGGTGGGATGCGCTCACAGATTTCGCAACAGTGGCTAAAAGAGGCAGGTCATGATCGCCCCCGTGTGGCTGGCGGCTACAAAGCCATGCGTCAGTTCTTGCTTCAAAGCCTCGATCGCTCGATTCAGAACAGCAACTTCGTGGTTGTGGGTGGCCTAACTGGTTCCGGCAAAACAGATGTGATCCAAGCGCTAGACGCCAAAATTGACCTTGAAGGGCTAGCGTGCCATCGTGGATCAAGCTTTGGCGGCCGCGCACAGCGGCAGCCAAGCCAGATCGATTTTGAGAACAGCTTGAGCATCGAATTGCTCAGGCTAACCACGCAGGCGCAAGAAAACATCGCCGTTGAAGACGAGTCACACTTGATTGGTCGATGCGCGGTGCCATTAAAACTTCGACAAAAGACGCAACAAAGCTCTCTGGTGTGGGTCACTGCACCACTTCAAGAGCGGGTAAAGCGCATTCAACGTGATTACATCGAGTCACTGGCGCGCGACTACATCGAGGAATATGGCCAGGCCGATGGGCTTGATCGCTATCAGAGCCATCTCACCAAAAGCCTTCACAACCTACGCAACCGTCTGGGGCTTGAACGTTACGCCAAGCTACAAAAACATCTTGAAAGTGCGCTGGTCAAACAGCTCTCGCACGGGGAATTTGAAGCTCATCGGGCATGGATTGAGCCGCTGATGACCGACTATTATGACCCGATGTATGAATACCAACGACAACAAAAGAAAAGCTCTGTCGTGTTTGAGGGCACCGCCAACGAAGTAATCGCCTACCTCAAGGCTAATGGTCACTAAAGCGATAACAGTCGTCTAGGTTTTGTTGGTTAGTCTGGCTTCGATGGCCTTGGCAGCTACCACACCATCGGCCATGGCTGTAGGCACGCACGGATGCATGCGCTGCGCAACTTCACCGATGGCGTAAACGGCATCCGCACTGGTTTGCGTAGTTTGCATGTCAGTCTGCACAAAACCGCGTGCATCGAGTGCCACGGATAACCCCGATAAAAAGTCAATATTCGGTTGCCAGCCGTACAACACCAAAATCCAATCGTAAGGATGCCCGTTCACCGTCTGGCTGACCGGATCGACTGTAACCGAACCAGTGATCAAGTCACTAGCCGGCACGCGGTCAACAAACTGCTTTTGAGCTCTGACAGTGCGGGCGTATATGTGGGCCACACGAGCACCACGTTCTTTGACAAATTCATAGTTTTCAAACGCATTGTCTCCGCCGCCAAGCAAGGCAACGCTAGAGCCCGCAAAGTTGGTGCCCATGATTTGCTCACCTGGCCCAACAATGACACCCGAATATTGCTTGCCCTCGTGCCCGGGCAACTCACGGGGTCGAACACCCGTGGCAAGCACCAATGTCTTTGCCACCACAGCCATTGGCTCATGTTCACCACGCTGCAACCGCACCTCGAAGCTATCTGATCGTCTGCCGATGGAACGTACTTGACTGTCAAACCATGTATCAACACCTGCGGCCCGAACTTGGCGGGCGATCTGATCGGCCACTTGGACACCAGTTTGATTCGGACTGGTCACAGTCCAAATGTCAGCAAACGGGTTGCGAGCAGCCAAACCACCTATTCGATCAGTTGCTTCCAAGAGCAACGGGTCAAGCCCAAGGTGGCGCAACCAGACCGCACAGCTCGCACCCGCTGGCCCCGCCCCAACAATCACGGCATCCCAGAGTTTTTGCATGATCACCTCAGTATCTCCGGTCATTGTACGAGGCGCATAGCACCAGAAACTGAAATCTTCGTGCAGGCTGCCCTACAATCGAGCCTTGGCTTTATCTTCTGACACATCATGCCCACACGACGAATCATTTTCTCGCGCATTGCACTTGATGCCAGCATTGGCATCCTCGAGCACGAGCGCATCGCAACCCAGCCGATTCACATCGATGCTGAAATCGAGGTTGACGTCAATCAGCCAGTCAACGACGCGGATATTGCCAGCGTGCTTGACTACCGCACGCTTCATGAATCGATTGTCAAAGAATGCACTAGCGGCCACGTTAACCTGCTGGAGACACTCACTGACAACGTCGCCAATCGCTTGCTCACCACATTTTCTGAGACACGCGAAGTCCGGGTTCGGATCACCAAACCATCAGCTTTCGCCGATTCAGCCGGAGTTGCCATCGAGGTCAGCAAGAAACGTGGTCACCGATAGCCTGCCATGAGCTCCGTTCAACCTATCGCCATCCATCGCCTTGCCAAAGCTGAGATCAACGTCAACAAGCTGCAAAAGCGCTTGTTACGCGAGACTGGCAAAGCAATTGCTGACTACAAAATGATCGACGATGGTGACAAGGTAATGGTTTGCGTCTCTGGCGGCAAGGACTCTTACGCATTGCTTGACCTGTTGCTGACGCTTAAGCAACGCGCACCCATTTCCTTCGATATCGTTGCTGTCAATCTAGACCAGAAGCAGCCTGGATTCCCCGAAGAAGTGTTACCAAATTACTTGACAGGCCTTGGTGTGCCCTTTCATATCGAAGAGCAAGACACTTACTCGATTGTCAAGCGGCTGATTCCTGAAGGCAAAACCACTTGCTCGCTCTGCTCGCGCTTGCGCCGCGGCATTCTGTACCGAGTCGCCAGCGAACTTGGTGCCACCAAGATTGCGCTTGGACATCATCGGGACGATATTTTGGCCACCTTCTTTCTTAATCTGTTTTATGCTGCACGCCTAAAGGCGATGCCACCGAAGCTTGTTTCTGACAATGGACAGCATACGGTTATACGGCCGCTGGCTTATGTCACTGAAGCCGACCTAATCAAATACGCCAGCGCCAAACAATTTCCAATCATCCCCTGCAATTTATGCGGCTCACAAGAGAACCTCAAGCGGCGCGAAGTTGGCGAAATGCTCAGGGCGTGGGAGCGCCAGCACCCGCAAAGAGTTTGGAATACCTTCAAGGCTCTAGCGTCGGTGGTACCGTCCCATCTTATGGATCAGACACTATTTGACTTCGTCAACCTACAGCCAAACGGCGCGCAGAACCCCGAAGGTGACCTGGCGTTCGATCCAGACCCCATGCCGGTTCTCTCAAGCATCACCCAATTTGATGACTAAACAGTCGAATGGACCCATCTACCCAGGCGTTGTCTGCTGCGCTACCATCGGATAGTCGCAGTACACGCTCAGGGTGACTTTTCGTGATGGAATACAATAAGGTTCTCGTAACGGGTGGCAGCGGTGGCATCGGTCGCGCCATCGCCAAACGTTTAACCGAAGACGGCTATCGGGTTATCAATCTTGATCGCGTGGCGCCCAAATCACTGCAGGCGGGTGAAGAATTCATCGAAGTTGATCTGATGGATTGGAATGCCACCAAGGATGTGCTGGAGCCACTTGCGGTGCGTGGTGATGTCGTTCGGGTGGTTAACAATGCCGGCTTCATCCGACCCGGCCTACTTGAAGACGCCAGCGTTGAAGATCTGCAAGCCGTCATCGAACTGAATCTGCGCGCACCATTACTAGTGGCACAAACTATTTTGCCGGCCATGCGACGCGCGAAATTTGGCCGTATTGTGAACATTGCCAGCCGGGCAGCTTTAGGCAAGGAGCTGCGCACGGTGTACAGTGCCACCAAGGCAGGACTTTTAGGGATGACGCGCACTTGGGCACTCGAAGAGGGCGCTAATGGCGTTACGGTCAACGCCATAGGACCTGGCCCAATTGCCACGGAGCTGTTTATTTCCGGCAACCCGCCTGACTCCCCAAAAACCAAGCAGATTATTGAAACCATACCGGTCAAACGCATGGGTGAACCTGCCGACATTGCTCACGCCGCGGCATCATTGCTCGATGATCGGGCCGGATTTATCACCGGACAGATTCTGTACGTATGTGGAGGAATGACGGTGGGATTAAGCCACACCGCTTAGGAGGCGGTACTCAGTTCAGCTCGGACCTTAATCCTTGCCAGCTTGCACGTGGCACCTCAATCCCGGCAAGCTCTAACATCCTTGCTGCTGAGTGGTCGACTATTTCATCGATCGTTTTAGGCAGGTGGTAGAACGCAGGCAAGGGCGGAAACACGATCGCACCCATTTCTGTGACCGCCGTCATGTTTCGCAAGTGTGCAAGGTTAAACGGCGTCTCGCGCACGGCCAATACCAGTCTCCGACGCTCCTTTAACGTGACGTCTGCGGCCCGTGTAATGAGGTTGTCTGCCAAGCCTATCGCGATGGCCGCGAGTGTGCGCATCGAGCAAGGCACGACAACCATGCCCGTGGTGGCAAACGAACCGCTTGCCAATGTGGCGCCCACGTCTTTAATGTTGTAGACCTGATCAGCTAATTCGTGAACCTGTTGTCGGCTTAAACCGAGCTCATGCTGAACATTGAGCACACCTGATGCTGAGACCACCAAGTGGGTTTCGACATCTTGCGCAGCACGAGCCATCTCCAGCAGGCGAATGGCATAAGCCGAGCCTGTGGCACCGGTGATGCCAACCACCAACCTGCGGGTAGCGCTCACGAGGTCGCGCCTGCGTCCTCAAGGAGCTTTTTAAGCTCACCGCTTTGATCCATTTCACCCATGATGTCACAGCCGCCAATAAACTCGCCATTGACATAAAGCTGTGGGATGGTGGGCCATTGAGAAAACGTCTTAATTCCCTGACGGACTTCGTCATCTTCCAGGACGTTGACGGTGACCAATTTGGTCACTCCACTGTCGCGCAGAATCTGAATCGCCCGCCCAGAAAAGCCACACTGCGGGAACTGCGCGGTGCCCTTCATAAACAACACGACCGGGTTATTTTCCACAGTTTCTTTGATGAAAGTTTGAGCATCTGACATGGCTCGATTTCCTTGAACTCGATTAAATGAAGCGAACGGGCCGCAAAACCACAACCCAACAAATTTCAGCCATTATATGAACCTGCCGTCACTCGTGGGAGGCCAGCGAGATCCTGAATGGTTTTTACCCCTAAAAAACCGCCCTGCTGAAAGAGACCACTAACCGCTGGTCCCTGCTCAAACCCATGTTCGACGCACAAATGGCCGCTAGCGGTCAGCAAATTCCGAGCACCGGCAACGATGATGCGATAGGCAGACAAGCCATCAGCCTCATCAGTCAGTGCTGCCCGGGGCTCAAATCGCAAGTCGCCCTGGTTCAGGTGGTCATCACCGGCAGCAATGTAGGGCGGATTTGACACAATTAGGTCAAACTTGAAATCAGTCAACCGTAAGGCATCAAACCACGAGCCGAGCGCAAATTCGACTGTCACGGCGTTCCTGTCGGCATTTCGCTGGGCCAGTTCGAGCGCGGCTTGGCTGATGTCCGTTGCCCAAATCCTGGCATCTGGCCGCGCATGCGCCAAGGCCACTGCAATAGCGCCGCTGCCGGTGCCAAGGTCCAGCATACAGGGCTGCACCAAATCCGCCACTAAATCGAGCGCGGTTTGTACCAGCAATTCCGTTTCGGGACGCGGAATCAAGACTGCAGGACTTACCTCAAATGTCAGTCCCATGAACTCACGCTCGCCCATCAGGTATGCCATGGGTTCACCCGCCACTCGACGTTGGCATAGATTCTTGAACACACCAACCTGAGTGTCAGAAAGCACATGATCGTCATGCGCAATCAACCAGACTCGCGACTGCCCAAGCGTGTGAGCCAGCAACATCTGCGCCTCAAGACGTGGCAGGCCAGACTCGACCATGCCAGACACGAGGCATTGTTTGACAGAAAGTGGCTCAGACGGCATCGGCTAGGGCAGCGAGCTGATTGGCCTGGTGTTCAGCGATCAACGCACTCGTCAGCTCGTCAAGGTCGCCTTCCATAATCGCTTGCAGCTTATAGAGCGTCAGGTTGATACGGTGGTCTGTCATGCGCCCCTGCGGAAAGTTATAAGTACGAATACGTTCCGAGCGATCACCAGAACCCACTAGGCTCTTGCGCTGCGCAGCTTCCTTGCTTTGCCGCTCACGAAGCTGCTGGTCTTTGAGGCGAGCAGCAAGCACTTGCATGGCTTTGTCACGGTTGCGGTGCTGAGACCGATCGTCCTGACACTCAACCACGATGCCAGAGGGCAAGTGGGTAATGCGCACTGCCGAATCAGTCTTGTTGATGTGCTGGCCACCAGCACCGCTGGCTCTGAAGGTATCGATACGCAAATCCGAGGGGGAAATATTGATTTCAGTCTGCGCATCGGCCTCTGGCATCACTGCAACTGTGCAGGCTGATGTGTGAACGCGTCCCTGTGATTCAGTCTCTGGTACACGCTGCACCCGATGCGCCCCCGATTCAAACTTCAACTGCCCATAGACACCGTCACCCTCGATGCGAACGATCACTTCCTTGTACCCACCAAGCTCCGAAGGGCTTTCTGACATTAGCTCGACACGCCAACCCTTTTGTTCGGCGTATCGGGTGTACATGCGCAATAGATCACCACAGAACAGAGCACTTTCATCGCCACCGGTGCCCGCGCGAATCTCGAGAAACACACTACGCGAGTCGTCTGGATCTTTGGGAAGCAACAGGATCTGCAAGTCTGACTCAAGCGCTTCCATGCGTTCTTTGCACTGTCGCATCTCTTCGACTGCCATTTCCTTCATGTCAGGATCGCTCATGAGCTCTTTGGCTTGCTGATAGCCATCTTCAGCGCGAACTAACTCACCAAATGCTACAGCCACCGGCTCAAGCTCGGCCCGCTCACGTGACAAGGCGGTAAAACGCTTCATGTCCTGCCCAGTTTCAGGCTCAGACAAGATTGCATCAATTTCTTCAAGTCTGTTAGCAAGCCGCTCAAGCCGGGAACGCATGGAGGGTTTCATCACAACTCTCAACAAAAATATTCAAGACAAGCCTTACATCAGAAGCGAGGTCACGCACTTGGAGCCATTGCGCCCAAAGCAAAAAATAAATAACTTCGCTAACGACGGGTGTCGCGGGAGGGGAACAAACGAGGCAACCAGCCAAGCAACTGCTGGCGTTCAGCTTCCTCACTTTGATGGATGGCAGCCAAGGTGCCGTGAAGGTACTTTTGGGTCAAAGAATGGGCGAGCTGCTCCATCACAGCTTCAGGTGAGTCGCCTTTGGCCAACGCGCGCTTGGCACGCTCGAGCTCATGAGCCTGCACCGCTTGCGCACCGGCCTGGAGCCCTTGAATGATGGGCACCGTCGATCGCAACTGCAACCAGTGCATGAAACTGCGGACACGGGCATCAATGATGGCCTCGGCCTGAACCACCGCTGCCTGACGAGCCTCAGCACCAGACTGCACCACCGCGCCTAAGTCATCAACCGAATATAGGTAAATATCGTCCAGACGCCCTACTTCAGGCTCGATATCGCGTGGCACAGCCAGGTCAACCATCACCATCGGCAGACGGCGACGCTTGCGCGTGGCACGCTCGACCAGGCCTAAACCTAGTATGGGCAAGGTACTGGCCGTACAGGAGACGACCACATCAAACTCGGCCAAGCGGTCAGGCAAATCCGCTAGACGCATGGAGGAGGCATCAAATCGCGTGGCCAGCGAGTCAGCCCGCTCGATCGTGCGATTTGCAACCGTCATCATTTGTGGCTGTTTGGCTGCAAAGTGCGTGGCACAGAGTTCGATCATCTCGCCTGCGCCAATAAACAGCACTTTGGTTTGCGCAAGGTCGCCAAACACCCGCTCAGCCAAGCGCACGGCGGCGGCGGCCAAAGATACCGATTGCTCACCAATGGCGGTTGTCGTGCGCACCTCTTTCGCAACCGAGAATGTGCGCTGAAACAGTTGATGCAACAGCGTGCCAAGCGCCCCTGCCTCTTCAGCAGTCCGAACCGCACCTTTCATTTGCCCCAGAATCTGCGGTTCACCGAGCACCATGGAATCTAGGCCACTGGCCACGCGAAACGCGTGCCTAACCGCCTGGTCCTGGTCATGCAGATACAGATGCGGCGCTAATGAAGAATGGTCAAGCTGCCGGAAATCTGCTAACCACTGTGGCAAGCTCTGGGCCACATGGCGATCCGCCGCACAGTAAAGCTCGGTCCGATTACAGGTCGAAAGCACCGCTGCCTCTCGAACTGATCCACCGAATGCTGACTTCAATGACGCCAAGGCGGGCTTGACCAACTCGTCAGACAACGACACACGCTCACGCAACGCCACTGGGGCGGAGAGGTGATTCAAACCAAGCGTGTAAACACCAACGGACATATCGAGCAACGGAACTAAAAATTGATTGGGGTCAAACGGATTATAGGACGCTAGCAACCACAACGCTATTGTCTGCCCGCAGCCCTATAACAGTAATGATTGCTGTCTTGATCTGTGTCAAACGCTGAAACTCTCTTGGCTTTGTCCATGCGCCGCATCATCGGCATGCGATTGAGGACATATGAAGTCTGCTTCGGACGCATCTCATGTTAGAAACACGAGATAACGCTCAAACGCACCTCGTAGTGTAATAAGCTATGAAAAGTCAAAAGCCTAAATTTGGTGTATCATCTTGCGTTCCTTGGCCCGGTAGCTCAGTCGGTAGAGCAGAGGACTGAAAATCCTTGTGTCGGCAGTTCGATTCTGCCCTGGGCCACCAAGGTTTCGCGCCCAACCGTTCTCGGTTGGGCGTTTTGTTTTTGCGGACCCGCAATTGGCGCGGGGCTCCTGCTAATTCTGCGTGTGTCGACAAGTGCGTGCAATTTGGCTGTTCGGCCAGTTTGTCGTTAGATTTCGCTCTCTGCTCTCAAAAAATACATAAAGAATTGTTTGAGTCGACACACGTAAACCGACCAAAAAATCATTCGGTTGCACTGGTGCCTAAAAGAGCAGTTTGTTTGATCAAGAACCCAACTGAGAATAGAGACACAACCTTTCCAACACATTCGTTGCAATTCTCACGCTCTGGAGAAATCACCCACTCGGGCCTAACTCTATTGCCTCAAAGTCATTATCATCAGGCGTTTTAGGTACACTAGCGATACGACTTACCCCTTGACCGTCTGGTTTGGCCAGATGCTCTTGGGGGGACAAGCCGCCTTCGGGCGGCTTTGTCATTTCTGGATACGCATAGTTGCAAAAACAGTTCCGCCTGAGTACTCATCAATAGGCTTAGGCATGGAGATATGCGTACTGGGGGTTTGCAGAAAGGTCGGGGCCACAAAGACGAACGCCACCCGAAGGTGGCGTCGACTCTGTGCACGCGGAGCCTTCATCACGCGAGGTGAGAGCGGGTGTTCCACAGACTTCATGATCAGATTAACACAACCAACCATGCTTGACACGTCAAACGATCACCTCACCCACTTTCTTGCTCCGGCGAGGATCGCTGGATATAGAGGCTTCCTGAATCTAAAAACTAGCGCGCAGGTGTATCGAGCCTACGCATGGAACTATGCTCTTTCAGCCATGGTTTTTCCTATCCTAGGCTGCGTTGAAATGCTTTTACGGGATGCCATTCACCACGTTATGTCTCGACGATATGCCCCGACCGGAACGAAGCATCACGGTTACCCTTGGTACGATGATCGTCAAGCACAGCATTATCCATTCAGCAAACAAGCAAAAATGGCGATTGACGGGATCTTGCTCGACAAAAAGACGCTGGCCAGAAAGCGGCCCACACCGACCACTGACGACGTCATTGCCTCACTAACGTTTGGGTTCTGGACAAATTTTTTTCGAACCTTATCGCCCGTTGATGCGCCTGAAGTTGTGCCGAAAATTTTTCCATTCCACCCAATTCAGAACCCCAAGAAATGGGGTAGCCCAGTTAATCGGCATGAGCTCGGGTCGCATCTGCAAATGGCCAACATGTTCCGTAATCGTGTGGCACACCATGAACCACTATTCAAGTTTAGCTATCAAGGCGCGTACCCCAAAAAATTATCAGACGGCCTAAGCAACCTGCGCAATTGTATGGACTACTGTCTATCCATTAGCGATTGGATCAACGAACGCGCCGGGCTAGCACTACGTGAGTCAAACTGGTTCAAACATTTTGAGGTGTTGTCAAGGCTGGATTGCTTCGATCAGTGGATACGCTCCGGTCAGCCACCTGCATACCGCTATTTTGTATAGGCAAAGGTTTTTGCGAAATTGTTCCCCTTAGAACGCTCCTAACTACGCCCAATTGCTCAAATCCAAGTAAGACAAGTATCGAAATTGTTTCTTTTGGACCACCAAGGTTTCGCGCCCAACCGTTCTCGGTTGGGCGTTTTGTTTTTGCGGACCCGCAATTGGCGCGGGGCTCCTGCTAATTCTGCGTGTGTCGACAAGTGCGTGCAATTTGGCTATTCGGCCAATTTGTCGTTAGGTTGTGCTCTTTGTTCTCCAAAAGTCATCAAAACTGCTTTAACTCAACACACGCAGAACGCCCATGCAATCAAATGGTAATGCGTGTGTGCGAAAGATGGGTTTGTGTCGCTCTTGGGCAGCGCATCAGACAAGACCGACTTTGTGGCATCCGGTAAAATTGCCGAAGCTAAGCGCGAAAGCGCGTTTGAGTATGTTCACTTGTAAAGCCGTTTGGGGATTTTTAACCCGAGCGGCTTTGTCGTTATTGGAGATCGGTAGTTGCGTAAATTAGTTACTGTCGCGAGTTTGGGAGCCAACCCTTTAAGCAGAACCCCACAATTCAATGCCCGCATCCAACTCAATGACGCAAAACGTAACGCAAGACGTGGACTAAACGGGTTGTGCGGATTAGACTATGCGCATAACGCTATGCGTATAGGTGAGACCATGACTGAGTCGCAAATTAATAGAAGCGTTCGTGCCAACTCAACGGGAAAGCGGGCGGTAAATCTGAGCCTCAGCAAAGATGTGCTGGTCGCTGCTAAAGAACTTGGCATCAATATCTCAGAAGTTTGCGATTTGCATCTCCGTGAAATTGTACGAAGTGAGATGCAACGCCGCTGGAAAGTCGATCACGCCGATTTCATCGCAGCGTTCAACGAAACGGTCGACACAGAGGGACTGCCTCTTGAGCAATGGCGAGGTTTCTAATGCCGCGCTTCGA
This sequence comes from Burkholderiaceae bacterium, assembly GCA_021208885.1. Lineage (GTDB taxonomy): Bacteria > Pseudomonadota > Gammaproteobacteria > Burkholderiales > Burkholderiaceae_B > Algicoccus. The sequence continues at coordinate 245 of JAJOJF010000004.1, read as the reverse complement.
TGTATACGCCAATCCGGGGAGCCATGCCAAGACCACGCCCTATTTGCTCGATGTGCAAAGTGACCTTCTTGACGATCTCGAAAGCCGAGTGGTCATCCCATTGCGCAGTCTTCAGAACTTCCCAAAGGTCAATCTACCAACACGGCTAACACCCATTATCACGATCGACGGAAATGAATTTTTGCTTGAAACACCAAAAATGGCTGCTATACCCAAGCGCATACTCCGATCACCGGTGACATCCC
>JAJOJF010000022.1 GCA_021208885.1 Burkholderiaceae bacterium | reverse complement strand
AATTTCCGAAGGTACTCAAAAATGCGAATTCAGCGTTCAAATCGGCACCAAAAAAAATCGGCTGCTAAGCCGCGCCAATACTGGCTTTATCCCAAAAATTTACTCGTTTAACCGGACAGCAGTGATGTCGTTTATAAATCAGTTTGTGTGCATTCTTTGTGATACCAAATCCATATTTTCAGGTGCAAGGATTCCCTCGCCATCTCACTGTCAATCGCTCAAAGCTGCAGGTGCCGTTTCCCTGGCAGCACCTTTATCACTCGGTGCCACGTCCGCTATGGCGAGTGCGCCGCCCAAGCCAGGCAACGTGGTAACACCCGATCAGGCTCTTGAAAGACTGATGAAAGGCAATGAGCGCTATGTCTCGGGCAAGACCGAGTCGGTTAATTTTGCTAAAACGCGAGCTGCACTGGCGGCCGGACAAAACCCCTATGCATGTTTGGTCAGCTGTGCTGATTCCCGCATCGGCCCTGAGTATGCGTTCGATGAGGGCTGTGGTGATCTATTTGTGACGTGGGTAGCAGGCAATTTTGTGAACACTGATATTTTGGCTAGCCTTGAATACGGCACAGCTGTGCTCGGTGCGCCATTGATCATGGTGCTTGGTCACACAAGTTGCGGTGTGATCGAAACGGGCAGGGTAGAGCTGGTCTCGTGACAGAATCGATAATGTCCTGATCCGTGATGCAGCGCACCAATTTGGCGCCGTCAGTTCACTATGTTTATGCAAAACCCACCTAAATCATGCATTTGTGTGAGTTTTTACTTGTAACGAAACTGGCATGATTCCTGCTTAACCCTGCTTACGGCTGGGTTTAGTGGCCGACACGCGGGTCGTCCGATCGCGTGTTGAACCTTTTGCAGGAACTCATGATGAATACCAAACGACTTCTCTCGTGTTTTGTGGCTGCCCCTGTGCTGGCCATCTCTGCTAACGTTGCTGCCGAGGGAACCGACCTCGGGCATGGATTTAATTTGTCGGGCAACATCACCGTCATTAATGACTACCGATTCCGTGGCTATACACAAACCAACTTCAAGCCAGCCGCTCAAGTGGGTATCGATTTGACACACGAGTCGGGGTTCTATATCGGCAACTGGAACTCAAACGTCAACTGGACGTCTGGTAACTCGATCGAAATGGACTTTTACGCGGGTTGGAGCGGTGACGTCCAAGGAATTGGATTGGATGTTGGAGTTATCACGTATGTGTACCCGGGTGCACAAGGTCCAACCACGCCCAATACAACGGAAATTTATGCTGGCGTAAGCAAAGGCCCTTATGGCTTCAAAGTTTATTACACGCCGACGAATTATTTTGGGGGCGAGGACTCCAAGAACGCCTGGTACTTTGATGGTTCAGCGGCGTTTGATCTCGGCGATGGCTGGGGCATTGGGCTGCACGCCGGCTATCAAATCCTGCAGAACGCTGTGAATGCGGATGGCAACAAAATCAGTGGCTACTTTGATTACAAGGCTGGCGTATCCAAGGATATCAGCGGTTGGGTGTTCGACCTGAGCGTGGTGGGTGCTTCGACCGATAACTGGTTCACGAGTGCTGAACCCAATGCGCATCCTGCTGGCCGTATCGGTGCACTGTTTTCGATTGCAAAATCGTTCTGATTGGCAGGCAGTCACTCAAGTATTCAAGTGCCCGCAACTATTTCAGTTGCGGGCACTTGAATTGGGTACTGCCTCTACAGGATGCCACTTAAGCTTGGGTGTGCAGTTCACCTGCGCCAGCGCACAGTGAAGGACTCTGCTTGATGCTTGCTTGACGCCTACCCGGGCATCTTGGGTGGGAATAGTTTGTACCAAAAGCCATAGACCCAGCAAGCCGCGCAGAATGAGAAAGCCCACTCCAGCGTAGAAAAAATCACCAAGGCGATCGTTGGCACAACCCAGAAGCTGTTGCCCGTGAAATAGAGCACGCTCGCAACGGTGGCGGCGATAAAGAGGATTTTGTTGGCGAACATCTTGGCGCCGGCATTTTCTTTGTCACCAGCTCGGTTCATGCTCTCGAGCAATTTGGCAAAGCCGCGGTGTGATGGACATTTGTAATGTCCAAAAAACCCTCGGACCAGGCCCATGAACGCCAGCACTGGCAAGAGGTACGGGAATCCGAGCAGGGCAATGCTGCACAACAGGAAAGTGATGAATGCTTCCAAGCGCACGACGTTGGCATTAACGGGCGGTACATCAAAACGCAGCATGGCAGGGTCTCCTTGGGAATCAGAATGATTGCAATGGCTCAATGGCGTCATTATATATAAATATAAATTCAATGCAAGTATATTGTTAAGCTGAATGGGTAAGCCATCGTCAGGCTGGTTGCGTCGTTGGTATTCGCAGTGACTCAGGCTTGGTTGGCTGCCAGCCGCCTGCGAGCGTGTGCGGATACACCCTCGGTGGCCAGCGCCCAGTCAAGCGGGACACTGGCCAAGGCCAGAGCCTGCTGCGTAAATTTGCGCTGCCAGGCGGGCGCACGTGCGATACCGAGATCACTGAGCACCCAGTCCGGTAGCAGATCAAATGCTGCTGCTGTGATGAGTTTGACAAACAGCCTGTCGCGCCGGCGTGCGGGGAAGTTTTGAATGAGGTTGGTGACTTCGCGCACCCGGTCATCAATCACCAGTTCTGTTCGATAAGACAACAACATTTGCTCAGCACTCGCCAAGGTCTGAGGCAGGTCAGTAGCACCAAGAGCCAGTCCGATGCGTTGCATTTCAAAGATGTATTGGTTTTGCATGAACACGGGCATGCTGGTGTCTGCATGGGTGCAGTAGGCTTTTAAGAAACTCAACGTCTCGCCAAGATGAACCCAGCGCAAGAGGTAAGGGTCGCGTGCATCGTACGGCTGCCCATCTGGTCGAAGCCCTGTGACACGCTGGTGGATGTGGTTTACATGGTCAATCGCCTTTTGTGCCATGGCGTGACCACCGTAGGTGGTGGCCGCAATGAAATAGGCTGTGCGACCAAGCCGCGCTTTGAGGTCTGTCCTGAAACTTGAATGATCCCAAACGCCCGCGAGGGCGCCCGGGTGCATGGCTTGAATCAACAGTGATGACAGACCGCCCACTAACATCGAAACTAAATGGGCATGGACTTGCCAAGTCACACTGTCTGGGCCAAACCACCCGGGATCGCCAGCCGGCTCGAGAAACGCCACTGGCGGGCCAGATGATGAGCCTGTCATGCCGCGAATTTGCTGCGCCAACATCTGGCGCAACCGTGGTTGGAGAAAATCCTCGCTAGCGCCCGCCGCCAACATCAAGTACGGCTCCATGCACATAAGAGGCATGCTCACTGGCTAGCCAAATTACAGCCTCGGCAATCTCAGAGGGCTCGCCCATGCGTTTCATCGGAACGGAAGTGCTGGCGATTTTTGCAGCGACTTCAAGCCCGCCTCTGCCATTCTGGATGTCGGTGGCGATTAACCCTGGTCGTATGGCATTGACGCGAATGCCCTGTGCGCCGACCTCGTTGGCTAGTGCCAAATTGAAGCCGTCGACTGCCGCCTTGGAAGCTGAATAGGCATTGCCGCCTGGCATTGAGCAAAGCTTGGCGGCAGCAGAAGACATATTGATGATGACGCCGCCTCGTCCACCCTGTTCGGTTGACATCCGTTTGACGGCTTCCCGGCTGCAGTAATAGAGGCTAAAAAGATTGGCCTCAAAGGTGCGACTTATTTTGTCTGGCGTGGCTTGTAGAATGCCAAAGGTTTCGAGAATACCCGCATTGTTGACTAACACATCCAAACCGCCAAAGGCAGCGTCGACAGCCTTGAACAATCCGATCACTTCGTCATTGTTGGTCACATCTGCCTTAAATGCTTGCGCTTTGCCACCGAGAGATTTGATGCGGTGTACCACAGCTTGTGCAGCCGCATCATTGTTGGCGTAGTTCACCGCGACTTGATAGCCGTGCTTGCCGGCAAGCAGCGCTGTGGCTGCACCAATGCCGCGGCTAGCCCCCGTAATTAGCATGGTTTTAACGCTCATGAATGTCCACTCCGTTTAAGGCTTTGATGCTTGACGGGATCTTTGCGTTTGGCACCAGTTTAGAGTTCAGCTTTGGCCAAGTCCCAAAGTAGTTGGTAGGTTCCCATGGAAATGACTTCAGCACCGGATTCAAAAAAACGTGTTCTAGCCAAGTTTGTAACTGCGTCTGCTGATGTCCCCTCAACCAGCACAAACCAGTCGGCAGCGCCCGGATTGGGTTTGTCTGGTTCGGTGAGTGATTTTGATAGTTCGGGGTCGCTCTCGATCAGATGAAGGGAGATGATCTTTTGCAGGTTGCCGGGGTTGAGATCTTCTTTTAGAGTCTGCCGCAGCTGCTCGGCTTGTTGACTGTTTGGTCGTATGCGCACCACCGCCATGGCGGCACCTCTGCCCTGACCGCAAGAGGCTGTGATGCGACCAACCACACGAATCATGTCTTTGAATCGGGCAATATTGACTTTAGACCATTCGGTCTGGTTGGCAAGCGCACGCTGATAGGCCGGGCTGCTCAGGTCTTCAAATTTGCTGGTGGTGTAAGTGGCGAAATATTTCGGGTTAGCATCCACGGCCTGATATCGTCTTGCCTCGATAAAACCGTCGATTGCAACGCGCTCGGCAACATGCTCGCGGTCATACCAAAGGTTGAACTCGTCTTCGTGAGCCGGGTCTATGTTCATGGATGTGATTAGTATGCCTTTGCCTGCGATGGGCATGGTGTGCGTCCTTTGTCGATGTGTTGTTGGGTGTTACGTAAAAAGGTCCCGCAGATCGTTTACGTTTTCGAGCTCGAGCCAATTTTCAAATAGGTGTTGCACAGCACCATTAGATTGGCCAAGTCGATTCACAGCAAGCGCACAACACGCGACGAATTTGTCTTGACACTGCTGGCGCGTTAAGGGTCGTTTCGGACTTGCCAGCATATGCGCAATGTTGGTCTGAATGACTTTGCCATTGGCCAGCTCGACTTCGACACTTGCCGGTGTGAAGGCATTGGGATCCGGATTGTCATCAACCCGCATAGAGACCTTTTGTGCGAGTTTGAAGGTCACGTGGTCTGTTAGCTCATGACCGAAATAGTGTTTTGGCTCAAGGCGACCGTACTGCATGACTTTGGCCAGCACAAACGGCATGCAAAGCCGAGCGTAATTCGGGCTCGGGTTAGGCATCGGCGGACGATTGACGAGTCTGCTAATCAGTGAAGGACCAGCAACCACTACCGCTGCAATCGAATCGGGCTCAAGCTGATGTTCTTGCATCAGATGCAGTAACCCCTCAACACCTGCATGGGTGGCTCGTCCGCTCGGGTAAGGCTTGTGACTGAATTCGTCTATACGCCAAACACGACCTAACAGTTCAAGTAATGAGTCAAGTTGATAGTCGCGTTCGAACATCGCCAGATAGCCACATTCGCCGCTTATGGGCAAATCCAGCGATTGCAGTCCGCTTTGCGCCAGTTCGCATGACTGCCAGGCCGCCCTGGCATTGAAACTAACCTGCAATGGCAAAACAGGTCGTCCTTCGCGATGGCCTTGCATCGTGCCACTGGTTTGTGCCAGTTGAAACCCCCAGGCAGCGACGATTTGATCCGGCGTCAGTTCCCTTAGCTTGGCAAGCCCTGCGACCGCTCCGAACCCGCCTGCGGTGGCTGGCCTAAAAAACTGCATGGCGTTCTTGGCTGCGAGCCCGAGTGTGCAGGCCACATCGATGCCAACCGCAACTGCGGTCACGAGGTCTTTGCCACTGACATTGCCTTGAGTCTGCGCTTGGGCCATTAATACCGGTAAAAGCGTGGCCATTGCATGGACCACAGCGCCTTCGTGCACGCAGTCGTATTCTTGACAGTGAACATCAAAGGCATTGGCCATGATGGCGTTGGGTGCCGATAGGCGAGTATCCGTTCCCCAGACTTGAACTGGTCCACCAGAGTCACTCGCTTTGAGAGTTTGAAGTAAGTGTTGAGCTTCAGGCACAGCCGTGCCCGCCATGCCAACTGATATGGTGTCAGCGATAAACGTCTTGGCACGTTCGACCGTATGTGCCGGCAAGTCTTCGTAGCGCGTCTGGGCCACATGAGTGGCGAGGCGCAGTTCAGCGAAAGCGTGGTTCACGCGGATGTCTCCAGCGGTTTAGTCGCGTTGCGCTTCCAATAACCCAGTGCTGCAGCGATTGTTTGCACATGCACTCGAACCGTGTTGTTGATGTCGGTCCCATAGCCGCCAGCCATGGTGATGGCGACACCAATATTTAACGATTTGGCAAATTCCAGTACGCGTTCATCACGGGCTTTGAGGCCGGCAAACGAGAGTTTCAATCGTCCAAGCCGATCTGCCTCGTGCGGATCGGCGCCCGCGAGGTAAATGAGTAGATCGGGCTTGAATCGGCGAGAAAGTGCATCAAGGGCGTTCTCAAGTGCTGCGAGATACTCAGCATCGGTGCAGCCATCTGGCAGTCCAATATCGAGATCGCTCGGTTCCTTGCGGAACGGGAAATTTTTTTCGCCATGAAGCGAAAGCGTAAAAATACTGGCGTCTCGTCGCAAAATACTGGCAGTGCCATTGCCCTGGTGGACATCCAGATCAATGATGGCAATCCGTTCGATGCCATGACTGCGTTGCATTACCCGCGCAGCGACTGCGGCATCATTGAATACACAAAACCCGCTGCCCTTGTCGCGATAGGCGTGATGGGTGCCACCAGCCAGATTGACGGCGATGCCATCTTCGAGCGCTACGCGAGATGCAGCAATCGTGGCACCGACTGAACGGCGTGAGCGTTCGACCATGCCAGGGCTCCAGGGGAAACCGATTTCGCGTTGAGCTTGAGGGGCAAGTGTGCCCGTGATGACGCGCTGTACATAGACGGGATCGTGCGCCAGTAATAACTGGGTGTCGGTTGCTGGTGGCGCTTCAACCAGATTCAATCCAGGCAAATCGCCGACCTGTTCGCGGACCATGCGGTACTTGGCCATGGGGAATCGATGGCCTTCAGGCAGGGGCAATACAAAATGGTCGGTATAAAACGCTTTCATGGCGCATGTCACATCAAAACGTGCTCAATGTCTTGTCAGGCCGACAGGTTCTCCTTGACGGCCGCCGTAATCCGGCTATGCTGAACGTTACACCAGCGGCGCATTCAGGGGTAGTGCAATGAAATTAACACCACCGCGAGCGGCCAGCGCTCTTTGTCTTTTTTTGGTTAGTGTTTTTGGGGCGGTGGGCGCACAGCCCATGCAGCCCGGACAGACCAGTACCTCGTTGACGGTGACCGGCATCAACCAGTTCGACACCAGCATGAACGAGGGTGGCAGCTTTGACTGGTATGAGTTCAATGCGCGTTTGGGCGTTAATCGACAGTTCACATCCCAGTGGGGTGCTGGCGTGTTTGCCGAGTACGGTTATCAGCACTGGTCTTGGAGCAACCCGGTTGCATTTGGTGGCCAAGCGCCGTGGGCGGGCATCAATACGCCGCAACTCGGGTTGAGTGTGTCTTATTCGCCAACGCCAACTTGGCGTTTTAGCGTCAATCCCTCGATTGAATGGTCCGCTGAGACCGGGGTTGGCACTTCAGGGGCTGCTACTTATGGTGCTGTCCTGTTAGGGACTCATACGATCTCGCCAAGCTTGACGCTTGGGTTGGGTGCTGGCGTATTTCGCCAGATTGATGAGAACCGGGTTTTTCCATTCATTGCAGTCAACTGGCGAATCAACGACCAATGGACCTTGAGCAATCCGCTGCCAGCGGGTCCTGCTGGTGGTGCAGGGCTAGAGTTGTCGTACAAGGTCGATGATCAGTGGACTTTGGGTGCCGGCGGCGCTTATCGTTCTTATCGGTTCAGGCTCAACAGCAATGGTCCCTACGCTGGCGGAATCGGTCAGAACCGCCTGATTCCCTTGTTTGCACGTGTGAGCTACCAGTTTCTGCCCGGCACTCGGATTGATCTGTACGGTGTCGCAAGCACTGGCGGCAATGTGCAGGCGCAGTCTGCCGATGGCAGCCAAACGTGGAATTCGGACTACAACACTGGTTTGGGTCTAGGCCTTAACTTGTCGCATCGTTTCTGACCCGGAGTATTCGGCACCGATCAGTAACGCGCGGGCACTGGCGTAAAGCACGCCCGCATTCATGACATGCCAAAGCCAGTGGCTGCCGCCGAGTTGTTCGCACAAAGGCAAGTCCAGCTGGCGGGCGGTCATCGAGACCAGAAATAGTCCCGCAGTGGCCCAAAGCCAGATGCCCGCCCGCCGTTGGTTGGTGGCTGATAGCGTGGCTAGCGCAATGACATAAAACCACGCGCCGAGGTAGGCGCCAGGCGGCAAGCCTGGGGCAAGCGGTTTTAGCCAGGCGACCGAGGCGCTCGCCATACCGATCAACAAGATCAATGCCACCACGCTCGAGGATCTGATCACGAAACCAGCATTGGTCACCCAGCGCGGCCAAAGCCATGCGTAGGCGATGAGATACACGCCAATAAAAAACACGTCCAGAAAGCCGGTCAGTCGATTGGCAAACGTGTGAAACAAGAAACTCCCTAGTCCGATCAGCACGATCAGCGTGCCCAATAGGCGCGCTGGTGGACGTCTTTGCGCGATGAGCAGCAAACCGGCAACCACAAACGCCAGGTTGGTTAGCGCATTGACGGGCTCTGACCAGAAACTTGGGTCGGTGCGCTCGCAATAGATGTTGGCTGGCTCGAACCAGTGAAGCATGGTCAGTGAAGGTTCCTGGAAATTAATACTAAGCAGACAGCAACAGATGTAACACATGACTGTTTCACCCGTTCAGACTGCACTGCTGTACTGGCCGCTTAAGGGGCTTTGATCCAGTGGATGATGATCAAGTTTTGCCGGGGTAGTAAACCGAGATGGTTTCTGCAATACAAGCAGGCTTGGGGGCGTTCTCAAGTTCAACCGTAGCGCGAAATGTGCACTCTAGGCCACCGTCGGATCGCTCGTTGACGTTAATGAGTTCAAATTTTGCGCGGGTGCGACTGCCACTTGGGACGGGCGTCAGGAATCGCACCTTGTTCAGGCCGTAGTTGACTGTCATGGCAACATCAGTGACTTCAAATGTCTGAAATCGTTTGCCTGCTAGCATCGAGAGAGTCAGATAGCCGTGTGCAATGGTTGTTCCAAACTTTGATTGTTTGGCGCGCTCCTCATCGACGTGTATCCACTGAAAATCGCCCGTTGCTTGCGCGAACTGGTTAATTCTCGCCTGAGTGACATCCCACCAGTCGCTTGTGCCAATCTCTGTGCCGACCAGTGACTTGAGTTCATCAAACTTCAGTTCGCGCATCTGCAACCCCTGTTGTTGTCCCGTTATGCGGTTATTTGTAGCACGCTGGCAAGGTCGCTGACTCTCAGCCGCTTTTAGCGGGCGAGCAGATCTTTCGGGATGTTCAAGATGAAGTTAGTCAGCGCCGTGGTGCTGCTAGCTGGCAAGATGTGTCGACGCATCGCCGTTGCTGCGGCGTCACCATCTCTGTTTTTAAGGAATTCCAGTATCTCGCCGTGCTGATCAAATGATGTTTTGGTGGCACCGAGCGCACCAAATGCGTGTCTGCGATAGACACCTGTTCTGGCCCGCACCCGCATGACCTCTTGTCTCAGAAAAGCGTTACGCGAGGCGACATAGACGGCTTGGTGGAACTGCTGATTGCAGGCTTGCCAACCGTCCCAGTCTTCTTTGTCAGCAAACTTTTGGCTGTGCTTGTGAAGTTGCTGCAAGGCTTCGAGTTCTTTGGTGGACATGCGCTCGCAGGCTAGCTTTATCGCAACGGCTTCGATTTCAGCGAGCCATTCCCATAGACTGAGCAGTTGGGCAAGATCCATTTTTGCCACGATCGCTCCACCACGTGGCAGGTTGCTGATAAGTCCTTGCGCCTTTAACTGCAGCAGCGCCTCTCGCACCGGTGTTTTCGAGACATCAAAGCGAGCTGCGATTTCGTTCTCATCAATAGTGTCGCCAGGTGCCAGCAAACCTTGACTGATTTGCTCAGCCAGATCGGCTCGAATGCGGTCACTAATATTCTTGTGTGTTTTTTGAGAAGTAGCCACGGTATGTGCCTCGATAGGATGCAGGGTATTCCGGCAAAATAGCCTGATTCCCCACAATTTATTTTACCTGTTGCTAAAAATTAATAAATCCACTACAAATATATTTATGACAGCAATAAAAATGTAGGAGATCCGATTGAATGACGCTAACAATGCTCAGGCATTGTTAAGTGGAGAGATAGACGTCGAACAATATTGGCGTGAATCGGGCGAGCAGCAGGTCAAGTCGGCGGGGGTGCTCTTGACGCAAAAAGAACGAGACCGGGCTTTGAGAAATCTGGCCCGGTTAACCGTCAGCCTCAGGGATTCAGATTTTGAGGTTAAACCCAGTGGTGATGTCGAACTCACAGACAGCGCTATTTCAGCCAAACACGACCTGCAGCAAGCCTTCGAAAACTATCTGGCCACTTACCAATGAGTGCGATCGTTTGCAACACGATTGCGCAGTTGCGTGCGCGTCTGGCAAGCTCCGGTGAGTCGCCTGCAGATGCGTTGAGTGAGCAGCACGACTATTTCTCGCGTGTTGGCAGGCTGACCAATTCAACCACCTGTGTCTTTCCGCTCGTCAAAAGTACGGCAGACGAAAACAAGCCACTTCAGGGCGTGGGCCTGGCGCACAAGGATATTTTTGATCTCCCGGGTCGCAGTCCAGGGCTTGGCCGCGATGCCGGTAGTCCCAAGCCTGGTTTGTCCCAGGCTTGGGCCGTAGAGCAATTAGAGAGGGCTGGTGCTACCAATTTTGGCGCACTGACCATGGCTGAAGACGCTTGTTCAGCCACTGGACAGACGCGACACCTGCCTACGCCCATTAATCCTTTGGGTGCTGACATGGCAGTGGGCGGGTCATCAAGCGGCAGTGCTGTTGCCGTGGCCAGTGGCATTGTCTTCGCGTCGCTAGGAACGGATACCGCTGGCTCGGTCCGGATTCCGGCCATGACGTGTGGTGTCATGGGGCTAAAGACCACGCATGGTTTGATCCCCAGAGATGGCATGACTATTTTGTCGCCATCGCTGGACTCGATTGGCGTATTGGCTCGCAGCGTGGGCGATGTGGCCGAGTTGATGCAAGTACTTGCGCCTGGCTTGCGCTGGCAAAACCTGCACTCGCGGGCTGCCATCAAGGTGGGGTATTGGCTAGACGATGTGCAGATGGATGAGCGGGTTCTAGCCGTCGTAGGACGGGTAATGCGGCACTATGGCCAGACGCACATTGCACCCGTGAATCATGAGAGGCGGGCAAGCGCTTTGCAGGAAATGGTCATGGCGTATGAGGTTGGCCAGACGCTTCGCGCTCGCATTGCCAATGGGCTCGCATGTTCGCAAGTCGCGGGCTTGGGTTCCTATGGCCTGATGATTCCCAACATCTGGTGGCGTGAAGCGTTACGTCAACGCCCTGAACACCTCAAAGCCTTTGTTGATGATGTGTTTGGCAAAGTCGACGTGATGATGGCACCACTTCAGATAGACCTTTTACCCAAAACCAGTGAGGTTTATCTGGGTAACCCGGAATTTAAGGCCGCCAAGCTGCTAGGCTTGCATAGATATTGTGGCTGGGTGAACTACCTCGGCTTGCCAGCATTGGCGATCCCGATAGGCACAACGCCCGATGGTTTGCCGGTGAGCATACAGTTGATTGCCAAGCCATTTAACGAGGTCCAATTGCTGGCGCTGGCTGGGCAAATACAGAATGACATTTATGGAGTGCACGGCATCTTGCCGGTGCTCAAGATAGAGGGACAACAACCATGAGCAAAATTCAGGCCTCAGAGGCATTAAAACGATTTCGGGTCTTGGATTTGTCACGTGTTCGTGCGGGACCCAACTGCGTGCGTGTATTGACGGACTATGGTGCTGATGTCATCCGCATTGAACCTCCGCAAGGGGTAGATCCAAACGAAGCGATGTTTGCCGCCAATCGGCATGGGGGTGACTTCCAGAACTTGAACCGGAACAAGCGCTCCTTGACGTTGAATCTCAAAAAACCGGGTGCGCTCGAGATTTTTATGAAGCTCGTCGAGACGGCTGACGTGGTGGTTGAGAATTGGCGCCCCGATATCAAGAAAAAACTCGGGCTGGATTACGAATCCCTGGCCAAGGTTAACCCCCGCATCATTCTGGCCAGCATCTCTGGCTACGGCCAAACTGGCCCCTATGCAGGTCGTCCGGGTTTTGATCAAATCATGCAAGGCATGGGTGGTTTGATGTCTGTGACGGGCTTTCCTGACTCAGGTCCTGTGCGGGCAGGATTGGCAGTGGCAGACATGAGTGCTGGCTTGTACGCTGCCATTGGCATTCTTTTGGCGTTGATTGAGCGCGAGCAGTCCGGCAAGGGCCAATGGGTGCAAGCGTCGTTGTTGCATTCGCAAATTGCGATGATGGATTTTCAGGCTGCACGTTATCTCAATGACGGTGACATTCCAGTGCGCGTGGGCAATGATCACCCAACGAGCAGCCCAATGGGGTTGTTTACCGCATCGGATGGCGTCTTTAACATTGGCGCCTCAGGTGAGGGCAATTGGATTCGACTGTGCGATCTCCTGAAGCGTCCAGAGTGGCGCCAAGACCCTGACTTCAAGACAGAAAAGTTGCGTGTTGCCAATAGAGCCAAACTCACGCAATTGCTCGAGCAGGAGTTTGCCAGGAACACCGTGCACTATTGGGTGACAGCGTTGAATAACGCGGGTGTGCCCGCTGGTCCTGTTTATGACGTGCCGCAGATGTTTGAAGATGAGCAGGTCAAACATTTGGGCGTTGTGGCCTCCTTGTCCGACGTTTACGACAAGGACATGCATTACATTACCCAGCCCGTGTCGCTATCACGCACGCCGCCCAAAGTAGTCGCGCCGGCGCCAGGTTGGGGTGAGCACACCGACGAGGTGCTCGGCGAAATTGGTTACTCGACCGAGCAAATCAAGCAGTTTCACGATAATGGGGTTGTGTGAAATGGCTGCCGTCACCAGTCACACAGATACTAACGGTATTGCAACAGTAACGCTCTCGAATCCGGGGCGCATGAACGCCATGACGCTCGGCATGTGGCAGTCGTTGGCTGCTTTGATGGACACCTTATCAGGCGACGAGTCAGTTCGGGTTGTCGTGTTGCGAGGTGACGGTAATGCGGCATTTGTGTCAGGTGCTGATATTTCAGAATTTGACAGCTTGCGCAGCACCCCGGAGGCGGTCGCGTATTACGACGCTTGTGTCGAAGCTGCCGAATCGGCGGTGGGCGCCTGCCGCAAACCAGTGATAGCTGCTATCTCTGGCGTTTGCTACGGTGGAGGAGTTGGTATCGCTGTGTCCTGTGACTTGCGCTATGCCAGTCTGGATTGTCGATTTGCGGTGCCGGCGGGCAAGCTTGGGCTCGGTTATGGGCTTGAGGATGTGACCCGTTTGCATCGAATCCTTGGCGGACCAGGCACAGCTGAATTGCTATTGACAGCCAGGGTTTATCGGGGAACTGAGGCCCAATCAGTTGGCCTTGTGCATGCATGTGTCGAAGACGTGTTTGCGCACGCTTATGCGCAAGCCCAAGCGATTGCCAAACTTGCGCCCTTGACGCTGGCTTCCATCAAAATGGCCTTGCAGCACATTGATGCTGTCCCCAAAGCGCCTAGCGCCGAGCAAGTCGCGCAGGCGGTGGCGAGGTGCTTTGCCAGCGAGGATTACGCGCAAGGCCGTTTGGCTTTCGCACAGAAACGATCTCCTGAATTTAAAGGCAAGTAGTTCATTAGGAAACTTTGCAGCAGAGGCGAGAAAGTAAATGAGCAACCCACGAGTTCCCTATCGATTTTCTGATGCTGGCCCGGCACTAGCGCATCACAAGGACGGCCAGATTCTGGTGCACCTCGTCGTCAATGTCGAGAACTGGAGTTTTGATGCGGCAATGCCACGCACGATCATTACACCGCCTCACGGCAAGGAAACAATTCCAGACGTGCCGAATTTTGCCTGGGTCGATTACGGCATGCGGGCTGGGTTGCCCAGAATGATTCAGGCCATCAGAGACAGGGGACTGCCTGCCTCGACCAGCATTAATGCCAGTGTCATTGATGCCTATCCCGGCGCGGCTGAAGCCATGCTCGAAGCGGGTTGGGAGTTCATTGGTCACGGCTTTCATCAAAAGTCTGTCCAGCATGCTGGCAGGGAAGAAGATGTGGTGGGGCAAAGCCTGGACAAACTTAGACGCTTTAGCGGCCAGGCAGTCGCTGGTTGGCTAAGCCCAGGTTTACGCGAAACCGAGCGCAGTCTTGAAGTCTTTAAGGCCGCGGGTGTGCGCTATGTATTTGATTGGTGCATGGATGACGTGCCTAACTGGATGCGAACTGATGAGGGTCCCATCATGAGCATGCCATACAACCTGGAGCTGAACGACTCGATCGTTTATGCCATTGAAAAACATGTCACAGGCCAGTTTCTGGACCGCACGCGCCGAACGCTCAGTCTCTTTGAGCGTGAATGTGAGGCGCGTCCCCGTGTCTTGGCTTTGGGTCTGCATCCCCACCTCATGGGTGTGCCACATCGTTTTGGTGAGTTCGAAGACATGCTTGATGCTCTTCTTGCCAGCAAAAAAACCACCTTTTTAAAGCCCGTCCAAATCGCGGACTGGTTTGAGGAGCAGGTGCCTGGCAATTGACGGGTTTTTAATGATTTCGTTTGCTCCAGGGCCATTGGCCGTGGGCAATAATCAGGCTGCCGCCAAACATGACGGCAGCAGCCACCGTGACAGGCGTGGTGTATCCGCCGGTGCTGTCGTGCAGCAAACCAAATAACGCTGGCCCGCAAGCATTAATGAGCTGCATGAAGGTGCCAGTGATGCCAAATACCTTGCCAAATGATAAGGCGCCGAACTCGCGTCTTACTATCAAGGCCGGCAAGGTCGTCAAGTTGCCAACGTTAAATCCAAATAACAACACGCCCACAACCAGCCAAGTGGCTGTATTGGCCATGGCTGCCACGAGCAGGCCAGCCGCAGCTAGCCACAGAACCAAGGCGGCAGTTAGTCGAATGTTGACCTCATCGGCAACCCGAGCCAAGACAACGCGTCCGAGAAAGGCCAGTGAGCCTGATGCCAACACAGTCAACCCAGTCGCCGTTGGAGAGAGTTCAGTTTGCAACAACTTGACCTGTTGACTTAAAAAACCGAGCTGCACCATCAATGCGAGCCCAAAGGTGATAATCGTTGAGCGCAAGGCAAAGGTTTTTAACGCTTGTGCTCGTGTCCATTCGCGTTCGTTAATCGGCACTTCCCGAGCTTCGGGTGCAAGGCCGTCTGGCCAAAGTCCCAAGTCTTGGGGGCGTCGACGCAAGATCAAGAGGCTGATAGGCACGATCGTGCAAACGGTGATCGCTCCGATTGCAGTCATGGCTGCAGTGAACCCCAGACTTTGCACTAGAAACAGCGTGATCGGCACGCCTAGCATGCCGCCCAAGCTCGCCCCTAGCATCGCCGTCGAAATGGCCTTGCCCTGAAACTTCTCAAACCAGGGCGCAATCGTGGCAGACACTGCGATAGTCGATAAACACGACCAACCGAGTCCCATGGTGACAAATGCCGCGACAAGCTGCCACTGGCTGTTGACCTGACCGATCGCCACGAATCCAGTTGCCATGATTGTTGCACCCACACTCATGACGGCTTGTGGGCCATGACGACCAACGAGCGTGCCCACAAAGCCAATCGACAAGGCATTGACCACAAATGCCATACTCAACGCGGTTGACACAGTTGCTGTTGACCAGCCATGTATGCGGCTAAGTGCATCGATGTAGACGCTCGGTGCGTAAAGCGCAAAGCCCCATGATACGAACGCCACCACCAGTGTGGCACGCACCACGCGCCAGCCGTAGAAGGGGGCAGGAGAGGGTTTCACACTTGAAACTGGCAGGCTTTGAATGCGTTGGTTTGCTCAAACTCGCCCGCAAATTTGGCAAGTGCGGGCTGACGCTCGGCATTGCAGGCATCAGGCAGCATGGCGTTCATAAAGGTGTAGCCCACTGCCGCGGTGATGTCAGCAATGGTGGGGTTGGTAGTGCCACCAAACTTGCCAGCAGCGACCTGCGCCTCTATTTGGTCAACGCCGGCCTGAGCCTGGGCTATGAGGGTGTCTAGAAACGGCTGATGAATTTTTTCTTTTGGGCGTTTGGTTTTTTCATAGACGGCAGCAACGGACTTGTCTAGCGCACTGGTCATGATGCCGCTTTGCTGCAGGACCCGACGTCTGGCCAGCCCACTAGCTGGCAGCAGCATTTGGTCAGGAATTGTTTGCAGGAGGCTGTCAAGAATGGCGCTGCTTTCGATCAGGATTTCGCCATCATCTAGCACCAGTGCGGGTATTTTGAGCATGGGGTTATATGGGCGCACAGCATCGGGGTCGAGTGCCGGTGAGAGCGGACGATGCTCAAAGGGAATGTTTAGCCAGTGCAACGTAGTGCCTACGCGACGCACGAAGGGTGAGAGGTAACGTCCGACCAGGATCATGATGTCTCCAGTGTTTAATGTCTGGTGTTCTTAGAGAGTTGCAGTATTGCGCAAAGCACGACAAGCGGCAATTTGTCTTTTATGGGGGTGGTATGTTGTTTGTACGAGGTGAACTTAAAAGTCGGGCAAGTCTTTGGGCGTCCACAATTGGCTTGCTGTCGATGACGCCCATTGTCGGGCATGCCGAACGCATGCCGATTGGGCAGCCGCCCGTCTTCTGGATCGACAGTACCGAGGTTACGATTTCGCAATTTGGCGAGTTTGCCCAACAAAACAATCTCCAAACCGCCGCTGAGCGTGCTGGCGGTGGCTACGAGTATCGTTTTGACTGGCAACAGCGCCAAGGCTGGAATTTCCGCACCCCCTATGGCAAGCCGGCTAATGACAAAGAGCCTGCTGTTCATGTCAGCTGGTTTGAGGCGGATCAGTATTGCAAGGCCAAAGGCGGACGCTTGCCCTCGAGGGATGAATGGTCCAAGGCCGCCTATGTGGAAACTCGTTCTGAGCCACCCGAGCCGTTTGAATCCGGTAAAACCTACGAGTACCCAACAGGTGACACAGGACGGGGTGCCAACACTGTGGGTGACGATGACGGCTGGCCTGAGCATGCGCCTGTGGCAAGTTTTGCGGCGGGTGTGAACGGTTTGTACGACATGGGCGCCAATGTCTGGGAGTGGCTAGCTGACGCGCGCGGCAAAGACAGGCTAACGGCTGGTGGTTCCTGGTGGTACGGGCCTGGCAAGATGACAGCGAGCGGTATGCAGTACAAAGCAGCAGATTTTTACGCGGTATATGTTGGTTTTCGGTGTGTGTACGACACTGCGAACTAGCTAGCTCCAGTCATTTGGTGACCATGGATCGAGATCGATTTTGGTGACTGGTGATAATCTGGCGGAAACCGCCAAGCTGACCAAGTGCTCGGGTGTGACTTGCCAATGATGAAAGCGCCAAGGGTGGGTTGGCGTGAGATTGGCGTCACGAATTCGTAGACGAATGCGATTCGGTAGTCCTTGGTTTGCCGGGCTTAACTCAAATTCAAAGCCGTTCAAGCTGTCGACGATACCCCAGGACTGAGCCTTCAGAAATGCCTCTTTCAGTGTCCAGTATGTCAAAAAACGGTTGTGCTGTTGGCTCTCAGGCTGACTCAGAATATCGGCTTGCTCCATTTGCGTGAAGTAACGCATGGCTAACTCGGGTCCCAGAGTTTTGCGACCCAGCCACTCCGTATCAACACCAAGCGGCGTGGCAGCTAGTGCGACGACGGCCAAGCCTTGGGTGTGGGAAAGATTAAAGTGCAAGCCGGTTTCACTCAGTGGTGCAGCAAGCACGGGCTTGTTGCGCCCAGTTAACTCAAACCTTATGTCCTGTGGACTGCAGTCAAGCGAGTTCGCCAGCATCTTGCGAGTAAGCGCGTGGCTAACTAGAAATGCATGGCGATGCTCCTCATAAACAAAGCGTGCGAGCCTGGCGATCTCCGTCTTATCCAGCCAACTCATCATGCGCTCGATCAGTCGGGCGTCTTTGACCGTGTTAGGGTCGATATACCGAACCAGAACTGTCGAATCGATCGTGTGGCTTCGAATGTATGACATAAGCCTAAAAATCTCGGGAATTGCGTGACTGAAACGTGATGTATTAGTAACCTAGAGAACTCGTCATCATACGGAGTTTTTTATGTCGACCCCCATTCAGCGATTAACCCCCGACTTTGCCGTGGCGCCTCAACTAGGGCCCGATGATATGGCCGCCGTGGCAGAGGCTGGCTATAAAAGTGTGATTATCAACCGCCCGGACTATGAGGGAGGAGCTGACCAGCCCACTGCCGAAGCGGTGAGCGCTGCAGCACGTGAGGCTGGCCTTCGAGTCGCCTATCAGCCAGTGGTCAGTGGTGCAATCTCGGCTGATGATGTAACCAAGTTTTCTGAGCTTTTGCAGACCTTGCCCGCGCCAATACTGGCCTATTGCCGCTCAGGGGCACGTTGCACGGTGCTTTTTCAGTCGGCAACAGCCAAGAGCTGATGCTGGCCAATAATCATTCGGTGACTAGTAAAAACCCGATTTGCAATTTGATCCAGATGTGGTCTATTGATTTTGATCAATTTCTAACCGTCTGATCATCATCTTTGGCGAGTATTTGCGCTAGGATGAGACGTCGGCGTGGCTAGACCGATTCGCACAATAATCACAAGGAGTTCGTTATGTTCAAAAAAATCCTGATTCCGACTGATGGTTCGGCGCTATCGGCTCAGGCTGCCAACGCTGGCATATCTTTCGCCCGTTCTGTGGGGGCTGAAGTGGTGGCGTTGTATGTTGGCCAGCCGTTTGCAGCTACGATAGGTTTCGATGGCATGGCTGCAGCTTATGCAATCACTGATGAGGATTACGAGAAGGCATCTGCCGAACAGGCAAAAAAGTACCTTCAAGCCGTGGTTGACCGCGCCGAGACAGCGGGCGTGAAGGTACAGTCAGAGTCGGTGACCAATTTCAACGTCGCTGATGGCATTGTCGATGCAGCGAGCAAGCATGGATGCGATCTGATTTTTATGGGTAGTCATGGTCGCAGCGGTTTGTCGCGTTTATTGCTCGGTAGTGTGACAGCCAAAGTTTTGTCGCTTGCTCATGTGGCTGTGTTGGTTTATCGCGTCAAAGAGGATTGATGTCTCGAATGGCGCACACCACGGGTTAAATCTATATCAGTCAAATACAAACGCTGCCACCTGGCAGCGTTTTTTGTTTAAGCCTTTTTTGTAAGTCCCGGGTCTTAGGCGGGAAATGTAGCCATGGGGCCGTATGGTGTCCTATGATGGGACGTTTAAACAACCGCCATCATCTGGCAACTTAGGAGAAGAAAAAATGACTGTCAAAGTTGGAGATCGTGTGCCGGAAGGAACGTTGACCGAGTTCATTGAGAACGAGACCGCCGGTTGCGCTCTGGGTCCGAACGATTTCAAAGTGTCTGAGCTGACCAAGGGCAAGAAAATTCTGATGTTTGCCTTGCCGGGTGCTTTCACGCCAACCTGCTCAGCCAAGCATGTGCCAAGCTATCTGGCGAATTTCGATGCTATCAAAGCCAAGGGCGTCGATGAAATCTGGTGTGTGGCAGTCAACGATGCTTTCGTCATGGGCGCCTGGGGCCGTGAACAGAAGGTTGGCGGCAAGATTCGCATGCTTGGCGATGGCGCCGCAATCTGGACAAAGGCCATGGGTCTGGAGCTTGATCTGACCGCGCGCAATATGGGTCTGCGTTCACAGCGCTACGCAGCATTGATCGAAGATGGTGTTATCAAGGCACTCGAGGTGGAGGCGCCCGGAGCCTTTGAGGTCAGCTCGGCAGAGTCGATGATCAAGCACCTTTAATTCGCTTAAAAATAGGGTAATTCAAACGGTCGGCTTTAGCTGGCCGTTTGTTTTGGTGCGCACGCAACAGTCGTGATCACGTTGCTAAATTTGTTTTGTCGGCCTGCGTGGGTGCAAGCTATTCTGTGATTTGCAACTAACTGCTGCCATGTTCGCGACACTCGCCTCCTTTTCTTCGCTATTTTTGTCCACGCTAGTCATGCTGGTGGGCGTAGGGCTGTTTAATGTTTTCATGGGCCTAAAGCTCACTGAAGACGGAGTCAGTGAGGTCTGGATTGGCGCCTTGATGTCAGCCTATTACCTCGGGCTGGTGATCGGCAGCCGGTTGGGGCATCGAATGATTGTGCGCATGGGTCACGTTCGCGCATTCGCCGCAGCTGCAGCCACCTGCTCGGTAATGGTGTTGGCGCAAACCCTGGTCTCAGAAAAAGAAATCTGGGTGGTCTTTCGAGTCATTGCTGGTGCTGGCATGGCGTTGCAGTTTATGGTGCTCGAAAGCTGGTTAAACGAACAAATAGAGAACGAGCGTCGCGGCCAGATATTTTCTGTCTATCTGGTGATGTCTGGTCTAGGTACGGCAATTGGCCAGATGGCGATCACACTGTATCCATCCCTAGACTTACGCCCTTTGATACTGGTGGCTATCTGCCATGTGGTCGGTCTAATACCAATTGTCTGGACTGTGCGCTTGCATCCGGCGCCACAGTTACCAGCACCACTGAATTTTCGATATTTTTTTCAGGCTGCACCGGCTGCATTAGTAACCATGTTTGTGGCTGGAAACATCTCCTCGGCGTTTTATGCACTGGCCCCTGTGTACGTCATAGAAAAAAATTTCAGCACGGCAGAAGTCGCTGCATTCATGTCTGTCGCGGTTTTCGCGGGATTGATGGCTCAATGGCCTATGGGCTGGATGTCCGACCGCGTCCCACGCCAGCGACTTATTCTATTTAATGGCGCAGTGTTGACATTCGTCACTCTGCTGTTGTGGGGTTGGCTGCCGATTCCGTTCTGGTTGTTGATGGTGATTTCAGCAGTCAGCGGGATAGCGCAGTTTACGCTTTACGCCCTGGCAGGCTCTTTTGCCAACGACTTGGTGAGTGCTGACCGACGCGTCAGCCTCAGTGCAGTTTTGCTGATGTCGTTTGGGATTGGAGCTTGTTTGGGACCTTTGCTTGCAGGGGGACTGATGAGGTTGGCGGGTGTCAACATGCTGTATGTGTTCTTTAGTGCATGTGCAGCGATTTTAATTTTGACCTCAATAACCAAAAGGAAGTCCTATGTTAGAAAGTCTGACAGCCCGTGAGAAAGTGCAAGCAATCTACATTGCTTATCTCTTGAGTTTAGTGGTGATGCCATTGGCCATTGTGGGCGTATTTTTTGCCTACAAGATGCGCCAGGAGCATCGTGGCAGTTGGCTTGAGAGTCATTGCAATTGGCAGATACAAACATTCTGGATCGGTTCTGTCGCGTTTTTGGTGGGTGCGGTCACGGCGATGTTGTTTGTCGGTTACCTGATCATACCCATCGCTGGTCTTTGGTTCTTGTATCGCATCATCAAGGGCTGGCTCAAGCTCTCGGAAAACCAGACGGTTGCTCCAAAAGCTTATGGCCTAATCTAACGGCCAAAATAGTGTGATCGCGCCAAATAGGACTAGCAAAAGACGTTTGCGCCAGTTGCCAGGCGCGATCACACCATAGGCGACTAGAGTGGTGGCGGTACCGATTTTCAGCATGGCAATAACAGCGCCCATCGGGTTATTGCCTAGATCAATCAAGTCAGGTGTTGAAATCATGCCAAGCGGAATCAGGTACAGCCCCAGCCCCAGTGCCATGGATTTCATGGCAACTTTAAGCCAGTTTTCTTCGATCATGCCAGCTGCAATAAATACCGCGCCACATACAGGTGGCGTGATGGTTGAAAGCAACGCAAACCAGAACACGAACAGATGGGTCTGCAAAAGGCCAAGACCAAGTTCGGTGAGTGCTGGACCAGCGACTGAGACGCAAATGACATAGGCAGCTGTCGTGGGCACTTCCATGCCGAGCAAGAGACAAGTCAGTGCCGTTAACAAGATCGCAGGCCAAAGCAGGCCCCCTGATCCTGACAGAATGACGGAGGTGATTTTGACGCCAAGTCCTGTCATGCCCAGCACCCCAATAATGATCGAGGCGCAAATGATGATCGATGCGATCATTGAAACCTGCTGACCAGAGGTCATGGCTGCATGGCGCACGCGTGCAAGCACCGCACGGCTATCGAATGCAAACGTTTCGTCAGTTAGCAAAAGCAAGGCCGCCAGAACAACCGCCATACAGGCCGCGTACTGGGGCGTGAAATCCAGCCCGAACATTCCATAGAGCAAAGCTGCGAACGGTACCGCAAAAAATCCAGTGGTGATCACTACCAAGCGGTTGCTCGGACGTTCCGATTCCGGCACACCAGGCAAGTCATAGCGCTTGGCGTAAGCATTAATGGCCATCCAGACGGCAAAAAAATACAGAATGGCCGCAGGCAGTGCCGCAAGCATGATCTGATCGTACGGGACTCCGGTTAACTCAACCATGACGAATGCACCCGCACCCATCAAGGGCGGCATGATTTGTCCGCCTGATGAGGCCACAGCCTCCACGGCGCCAGCCAATGATCTGGGATAGCCAAGCTTTCGCATGGCAGGCAGGGTGATGGCACCAGTCGAGGCTACGTTGGCAGATGCTGATCCTGAGATTGAGCCAAACAGGGCTGATGATAGTACCGACACCTTGGCAGCACCGCCAGTTAGTCTGCCAGCAACTGCCGCAGCAATATTCATAAAACCTGCACCAGCCTGCCCAGCATTAAGTACTGCCCCGAAGATCACGAATATCGCGACGATTGTGACGGACACGCCGGTTAGACTGCCCCAAATGCCACCTTCCGTGATGGTAAGTGTCCCTAAGAAACTGGTCAAAGGCATGCCGCCATGGCCAAACTCACCTGGGATATAGTTGCCGAACATTCCATACAGAAGCATGAGTATTGCAATGGAAGGCAGTGGCCAGCCAACGGCACGCCTGGCCATGTCAATGGCCGCAGCTAGCAAGCCGATGGCCAGGAAGGTTTGCCAGGGTCCATCGATACTGCCATATTGGTCTGACAGTTCGTTGTGGCCCATGGCGACCCAGGCACATCCTACGACTCCCATCAAACAAAATGCCCAGCTTAAAAGGTCGGGCTTTTGTCCAGCGGGTCTCCAGAGGAATATCCACGGCAGGGCAAGCGCCATGTGTATTGGGCGGCTTACCAGGTTTGGCACCAGACCTGCAAATATCAGCCACAAGTGAAACGAGATAGTGACAATGCCCAGTGCTGGCCAAATGATGTCACGAGGTGCAAAGGGCATTGTCAATCGTTCAGTAAAGAAAGCACTCTGCCACCCGAATTAACGGTTGGCAGCCGTCAGTGGAAAGTTGTTCTCTTGGTAGTAACGCAAGGCGCCAGGGTGGATTTTGCCGGGTATGTTGGCCAGCATCTCTGGGGAGACGCCTTTCCACCAGGGTGCGGTCTCGCCCATGCGAGCACGTTCCTGCCAAAAGGTTTTGGTGAGTTCGTAGGCCACGTCATCACTCATGTCAGTGGTGGTGTAGGCAATCACTGGCAAAGACGTGGTGCTGACGTCTTTGTCCTGGCCTTTGTAGGTGCCAGCTGGGATGATGACTTTAGTGGCACCGGTTTGCTGGATTTGGGCGTCTGACATGGACAAGATCACAATCGGTGAGCTTGCAGCGGCTTCGATGACATTAGGTGCCGGGAATGAGCTGGCCGTTACGAATGCATCAATCTGTTTGTTTTTGAGTGCAGGCACGGCGTTATTCAATTCAACATTGGCCAAGTTGACCTTGCCGTCAAGACCAAAGAGCTTTAAGTACTTCTCACCTTCAGTCGCTGAGAACGTACCCTTGCCGATCAGGACATTTTTGCCGGCCATGTCTTCAAATGCGTTGATGTTGGCGTCTTTGTGCGTCACAAAGTGCATCGTTAGAGAAGGGATCGGGAACAGCGCACGGATGTCTTTGTATTTTGGCGATGGCTTTTTCTCAAACGGGCCCGAGTCCTCCATGGCACGCGTGACAAGCGCTGGCGGTGTGGTGAAGACGTAGTTGCCAGTGCGAGTGGCGGCTTCCATGACGTTTTGTACAGAGCCTTGGCTCTCTTCAACGGTCATGATGATCTCGCCATTGGAGCCTTGCTTCATTGCTTGGGCGAGTTCCACACCCATTTGGTAGTACGACGAGCCAGCTTTGGCGGATTTGTAGGTGATGCGGGTTTCAGCCAGGGCAGTGCCAGTGGCTCCAACAATCAGTGCAGCTAGCAGGCCAGGTGCCAGGCGTTTAAAGGTTTGCATGCGGTGTCTCCCGTCCAATAGTCTCTGGGTAGTAAAAATGTGACCATTTGATTATAGGCGGGTGGCGAGAAGCTTCTACTGCGCAAACGTCAGATCAAGGCGACTCTAGGTGGGGGTGGGGCGTTTCATGGGCACAAAATAAAAAGCGCCCCACTTTTCGGTGTAGGCGCTTTCTTGAAACTGGCGGAGCGGACGGGACTCGAACCCGCGACCCCCGGCGTGACAGGCCGGTATTCTAACCAACTGAACTACCGCTCCGCAGCGGTACTGCAAAAACCTTGGCGTCCCCTAGGGGATTCGAACCCCTGTACCCACCGTGAAAGGGTGGTGTCCTAGGCCTCTAGACGAAGGGGACCCGGACTTACTACTTTTCGCTAAACCTGGTGGAGGTAAGCGGGATCGAACCGCTGACCTCTTGCATGCCATGCAAGCGCTCTCCCAGCTGAGCTATACCCCCAGATCCGGCGAAGAACGAAATTATGCACGAAACTTCGTTGCTTGGCAAACGCCGTGGGTTCACGACGCGTTTTCTGAGGATTCAGGTGGTGAGATACCAACATTGGAGCAACTGGTGGCGATGCTTGCCTTAAATGGGGAGCCGAGCGATTCGTTGTAAGCAGCGAGCCCTCGCTTTTCTCGCTCGAGGTAGTCGGCAACCGCTTGAGCGAAACCCTCATGGGCTAGCCAGTGGGCTGATTGGGTTTGGACCGGGGTGAACCCTCGAGCCATTTTGTGCTCGCCCTGGGCACCGCCTTCGATGATGTCGATTCGATTGTTGATGGCCCACTCAATAGGTGTGTAATACGCCACCTCGAAATGCAGACAATCAATGGACTC
The DNA here is from genome assembly GCA_021208885.1 of Burkholderiaceae bacterium. Lineage (GTDB taxonomy): Bacteria > Pseudomonadota > Gammaproteobacteria > Burkholderiales > Burkholderiaceae_B > Algicoccus. Next base: position 103,537 of record JAJOJF010000022.1, on the reverse strand, counting down.
CAGGCTCCCCCAGTATCGTCCGTAGAGCTTTCGGGTGGTTTTTCCTGATTGGGTGTCTGCTACTTGATCCAGAAACAGTAGCGAGGCGGCAATAGACTGTTGCTCTCGGTAGGCCATCGCTAGCACACAGCAGTCAGGATCGATTAGTGAGAAGAAGTCGCGGGTAAGATAGGGAGGATTGCCACGTTCGGCGTAGGTGTTTGCATAGCAGCGATAAAAGAAGTCCCAGTGGGCCGCATTGATTTGCGCTCCAGTCCTGACCTCGGTCCTCACCCCCGCTTCCCTCACTTTGCGGCGTTCAGCCCGGATCTTCTTGCGTTTGGGTTGGGTGAGATGTCCCAGAAACTCATCAAATGATTGCCAGCCCGGATTGTGCCAGTGAAATTGGGTGTGATGGCGCGCAAGGCAGCCAGCCGCGACTAGCTGTTGTTGGTCGAGTTGGTCGGTATAGAGCACATGCAGGGATGACAGGTCTGTTGCCCTGGCGGTCTTGAGTAAAGCGTGGGCTGCCAATGACTTGTGCTCACGCTCACACAACAACCGCGACGATGTGACCGGTGTAAACGGCACGCCGGCAAGCCACTTGGGGTAGTAGCGCAGCCCTGCACGTTGATAGGCGTCAGCCCAGGCCCAGTCAAACACGAATTCGCCGTACGAGTGTCCTTTAATGTAAAGAGGGACCACAGCTAGTACTTTGCCTGCACGACCACTGTCGTGACGTTCTTCAATGATCAAATGTTGTGGCTGCCAGCCGGTATCGGGTCGAACGCTGCCGGATTGCTCAAATGCCGCCAAAAATCGGTGTGAGGTCAATACACAACCGCCTGCTTGGGTGTTGAGTGCATCCCAAGCGCAAGTGTCCATTTGGGCGATGTCGTCTAGCGACCGAACCAACAAAGTCTCGGGCATGCATTCAGCTACTGAGTTAATTAACTTACTTGAGTATCGGAGCAGGTCTTCTGTATCTGCGGATTATCGCAACGCCCAGTATGCCCCACGTGAGCACCCAGACCGGATAGTTCCCCCAACGTGTGTATGGCGTAAGTCCATGGTGGCCTTGAACTTGGACATCGACATAGCCTGCAGCCATGCTGGGCAGCACCGCAATGGTACGCCCAGCCGGGTCAATCGCACCAGTCATGCCCGTGTTGGTGGCTCGCAGTGTTGGGCGGCGCGTTTCCATGCTACGAAACCTTGCCATTTGCCAGTGTTGGCGCAAAGCTGAGCTGTCACCAAACCAGCCAAGGTTACTGAAATTCGCCAGGATCGTTGCACCTTGACGCACAGCAGGCAGCAGCTCATGGCCAAATATGTCCTCGTAACAAATATTCGGGGCAATCAGTTGCGACTTAACGCTAAAGGGTGTCTGCTGGGGGTCACCGGCGGTGAAGTCGCCCAAGGGTATCCGCATCAGATCAATGAACCAGCGAAACCCGGTGGGCACAAACTCGCCGAACGGCACTAAATGCTGCTTGTCGTAGCGTGAGGGCGCCACGCCTTGTGCCAGACTGGCTGGATTAGCCGTGACATCAATGGCGATTACGCTGTTGGTGTATCGGGCTGGTTCAGGTCCATAGAGCGCAGCGCCAAGCATCAGCTCAGTTTGTTCGTTCTCGGCAAGGTCAATCCAGTCTTGCCAATGTTGAATCGGCACTTGGTGTGACAGGCGTGGAATCACCGTCTCGGGCAACAGGATCAATTCAGGTTTAGGCGCTTTGGATATTGTGTCAGCCTGGTGCCTGGCGAGATTGATGTGGTGCTGATGGGTTTGTTCAAACCGGTCACCATCGAATTTGATGCCTTGGTCAATGTTGCCTTGAATCAGTCTGGCCGTCAGTGGCTCACCAGCGGGTTCGGTGAAGCTCGTTTGTTGCAGGGTTGCTCCCGCAAAGGCCAAGATGATGGCTAAGGCCAATGCCATGCCGCGCTTTGGGGTGAACGAGCTGTCTTTCTGTTTTGCTTCAGCGCTTAGTGTGGCAGCCACGGCGCCGGCAATCCAGGCTGTTATCCAGGTCGTTCCAGGCGCCCCTATCATGACTGACCATCCGGCTAGCCAGCTATCGGTCTGCCCGTACGCCGTTGACAGCCAGGGGAATCCGGTAAACATCGTCCCGCGCAGCAGCTCAGCTGCTGTCCACGCGCTAGCCCACACCGTTGCGAGCCAGATAAGACTGAACGGATTGGTTTTGTCGTTATTTTTGAGCAACCACGCCGTTGCCCAGCAAGCGAGTGCGGGGTAGAGCGCTAGGTACAAGCAAAATAGCAACAGAGCCAGCCAGGCCAATGGCAATGCCATTTGGCCGTAGACATGCATACTAATCGTCAGCCAATAGAGACCGACAACGAACAGGACGATTCCGAAGATCAGACCAGTGAGTGCGGCTTGGCGAGCAGTGCGAGTAAAACTCCAGTGCGCGAGCACGGCCAGCGTGACAATCTGTACCCATGCCAGTGCCCAATCGGGGAGAGGGTCAGGAGCAAATGTGAATGCACAAATCGCACCGCATAACGCAGGCCAGAACGGGTTGGTTCGTGCCTGCATCTGCTTAGGCGGTCTCTTGATTCTTGGCTTTCAAGTGAGGCAAGCGTCTGGCACGCACCCAAAGGGCCCGCCTTGAGTCGGCTCTGAGCACTTCGAACTGCAGATCCTCTAGCGCATGCCTGTCGCCACGCCGAGGGATACGGCCAAGCTCATGGGCGAGCCACCCGCCTATCGTGTCGTACTCACCTTCAGGGATTTCGCACTCGAGCAGGTTGTTTACTTCGTCAAGCTCGGTGGTAGCCAGGATACGCCAGGTGTTGTGACCATCGGGGAAGATGGTCTGTTCACTGTCGTCATACTCGTCCTCGATGGCACCGACAATCTGTTCCAGAACGTCCTCCAGTGTGACCAAGCCGGTAATGCCACCATGCTCGTCTATTACGATGGCAATGTGATTGCGGTGGCTGCGAAACTCCTGCAGCAATATATTGACTCGTTTGGTTTCAGGGATAAAAACGGCTGGCCTAACCAAGTCTCTTAGGGTCAAAGTTGGGTTGAGCATATGTCGCAACAAGTCTTTGGTCATGAAGATGCCAATGAGGTTGTCTGGCGAGTCTTCATAGACTGGGAAGCGAGAATGCGCCATCTCCACAATTTTGGGTAACAAGCTGGAAAGAGGCTCATTGACATCAAGCAAATCCATCCGGGCTCGTGGCACCATGATATCTGCCGCAGTCTGGTCTGAGACAGCCAGAGCGCCTTTGAGCATGCCATAGGCATTGCTGTCGATGAGATCTCGTTCTCTGGCTGCTTCGAGGACGGTAAAGATGCCTTCTCGGTCCTCTGGTTCGCCACGGACCAGAGACAGAATGCGATCAACCAGAGATTTTTTAGATGATGATTTTTTGCCTGGTTCCTGACCAGGCTCGCTAGGGTAAGGTTCTGACATTGCGGGAGCAATCAAGTTTCGACACCCCTAGAATAACCGAAAGTTTGTGACTGTCCAGGCGCCTTGGCTATTATTCCCGGGGTCATCGATGGGGCATTTTTGCCCCGATTGATCCCGCCCGTTTAGGCCATGTAGGGGTTGGCAATACCCCAGCGCTCCAGTATTTCTGCCTCTAACGATTCCATCTCGCGAGCCTCAGCCTCTTGGATATGGTCATACCCCAGCGCATGCAGCGTGCCGTGCACCACGAGATGGGCGGCATGATGCAAGTAAGTCTTGCCTTGCGCTCGCGCCTCTTGCTTTAAAACTGGGATGCAAATCACGATATCACCCATGATGTGGCCAGTTTGCTCGGCAAACTCATCATAATGAAACGTCAGTACGTTGGTGGCGTAATCTTTTTGTCGGTATTGCCGGTTTAATGTCCTGCCCTCGGTTTTGTCCACGAATCGAATCGTTAAACTGACTTGACTCAGGCCCTCGGTCTGAGCCGCGGTCAGCGCTGCAAGAACCCAGCGACGAATCCGCCAGCGAGGCAGGTCCTTGTCTTGCATACCGTATTGAACGGCTAATGACAGATCAGGGGTTTTGTGCTGTGTCTTTGTCATAAGCGTCAACAATCCGGGCAACCAATGGATGGCGCACGACGTCACGGCTGGTAAAAACCGTCATAGCAATGCCTTGAACATCAGCCAGCACACGCGTGGCGTGAGACATGCCGCTGGTCTGCCCACGAGGCAGATCGACTTGGCTTGGGTCGCCTGTAATTACCGCCTTGCTGCCAAACCCGATCCGAGTCAAAAACATCTTCATTTGTTCGGGTGTGGTGTTTTGCGCTTCATCGAGAATCACAAAGGCATTGTTCAGCGTACGCCCTCGCATGTATGCCAAGGGCGCGATCTCTATGGTTTGTTTTTCAAATAGCCGCTGAACTTTGTCAAATCCCATCAGGTCATAGAGCGCGTCGTAAAGGGGCCTTAAGTAGGGGTCGACCTTTTGGGCGAGGTCGCCTGGCAAGAAACCAAGCCGCTCGCCAGCCTCGACAGCCGGGCGGGTAAGAATCAGTCGCTGCACGTTGTCGCGCTCGAGCGCATCGATGGCGCAAGCCACCGCAAGCCAGGTTTTGCCAGTGCCGGCAGGGCCTGTCCCGAAGGTAATGTCGTGCTTGAGGATATTGTCGATATAGTCAGCTTGGCGGGGTGTGCGCGGCTTTAAGTCACTGCGTCTGGTGCGCAATTGGTAGTCGCCTGAAGGGCTGTTGGCTGTTTGTTTTGCTTGAAGATTGGCGCGTGCCTCCACGATACCGAGCTGCACCTCATCGAGTGACAAATCGCGTGACTGAGCTAGTGCATGAAATCGCGACAACAAACTTGCAACCTCAGCAGCCTGGTCACCACTGATTTCAAAGTTGTTGCCACGCCGGCCGATGGCGACCCCAAACGCCTGGCTGATTTGCTTCAGGTTTTCATCGAGCGGCCCGCATAGCTGCGCTAGCTGTTGATTATTGCCCTCCAGGGCTAGGCGTTTGACGTTGGTGCTCATACCACTGGTGCCTCACGCGTCACGACTTCACCGCGCAGGCTGTTGGTGTAGGCCGTGGTGATCGTGACATCGACCATCTGGCCAATTAAACGATCCGGCCCCGAAAAATTCACGATGCGGTTGTTTGGTGTACGGCCCATAAGTTCACCGGGATCACGGCGCGAAGGGCCCTCGACCAAAATGGTTTGTTGTGTGCCAACCATGGCTTGGGCGATCTCATTGGCCTGTTGACCAATCAGTGCTTGCAGGCGCTGCAGTCGTTTGAGTTTGACATCGGCCGATGTGTCATCAGCCAGGTCTGCTGCCGGTGTGCCTGGGCGAGCCGAGTAGATGAAGGAGAACGAAGTGTCAAATTTGATGTCTTCGATGAGCTGCATGGTTTTGTTAAAGTCGGCATCTGTCTCACCAGGAAAGCCAACGATAAAGTCTGACGACAACGTAATGTCGGGGCGAGCCTCTCGCAGCCGCCTAACGATGGACTTAAATTCCAGTGTCGTGTAGCCACGTTTCATCGCAGCCAAAACACGGTCACTGCCGGCTTGAACCGGCAGATGCAGAAACGACACGAGCTTAGGTAGCCGCCGATAGGCGTCAATGAGCCGACTGGTCATTTCCTTGGGGTGCGAGGTGGTGTACCGAATGCGTTCGATACCGGGTATCTCGTGTACGTATTCCAGCAAGGTCGCAAAGTCAGCAATGGTCTGGCCGTCGCTCATCTGGCCACGGTATGCATTGACGTTTTGCCCAAGGAGGGTAACTTCCTTCACGCCTTGGTCAGCCAAGTCGGCTACTTCAACGAGCACATCTTCAAATGGCCTGGATATTTCCTCGCCGCGGGTGTAGGGGACCACGCAGAAGCTACAGTATTTACTGCAGCCTTCCATGATTGACACAAAGGCGGTCGGCCCATCTTTGCGAGGAGGTGGCAGTGCGTCGAATTTTTCGATTTCAGGAAAACTAATGTCGACCTGAGGTTTACCCACCTCGCGACGCTTCTGAATCAACTCCGGCAGACGGTGCAGTGTCTGCGGTCCAAACACGACATCAACGTATGGTGCACGTTGAACGATAGCCGCACCTTCTTGGCTAGCGACGCACCCTCCGACGCCGATAATGAGTTTCGGGTTGGCCTCTTTCAGTTCCTTGACACGACCCAGATCAGAAAACACCTTGTGCTGGGCCTTGTCGCGAATCGAACAGGTATTAAAGAGAATGACGTCTGCTTCCTCCGGGTTTGTGGTTAGCTCCGCAGGCGAATCCTTGTCAAGCACGTCAAACATCTTGTCTGAATCGTATTCGTTCATCTGGCACCCAAAGGTGCGGATGAACACTTTTTTCGTGGTTTGTGTCATGTCATGTCGCCGTAGCGGGTGTTGATCCCGGGGGCGCCTCAAAAAAATGTCAGCAATACAGGATAACAAAAGCGAATCGGCGTTGAACTCAACGCCGATCAATAGACGACATCATAACGCGAGCTTTGGGCTTGACTGCTTAATTCGCGATTAAGGCTCTTCGGTGTAAACCTCTTCGAGTTCATTTGTCTTCTTAGGCGGCTTGACCAGATCCTCGCGTTTGACACCTAACCACAAGGCGATGGATGCGGCTACAAAAATAGAAGAGTAAATGCCAAACCAGATGCCGATGGTCAGTGCCAGTGAGAAATACTCAAGCGTGGGCCCACCAAAAATGTACATTGACAGCACCATGATCTGGGTAGACCCATGGGTGATGACTGTACGGGACATGGTCTGAGTAATGGCACCGTCGATGACATCCCGGACTTCGGCATTTCTAAGCTTACGGAAATTCTCCCGAATTCGATCCATAATCACAACAGATTCGTTGACCGAGTATCCAAGCACGGCGAGCACACCTGCTAGTACCGAGAGCGAAAACTCCCACTGGAAAAACGCGAAGAACCCAAGAATGATCACCACGTCGTGCAAGTTGGCGACCACACCGGCAACGGCAAATTTCCATTCGAAGCGAATGGCCAAATACACAACGATACCGATGATCACAAACAGTAGCGCCAGCAGACCACTTTCGACTAGCTCGCGGCCGATTTGTGGGCCAACATACTCAACCCTTTGCAACACGATGTCTGGTGAGCTTGCCGTCAGAGCCGCCATGACGGCCTGGCTTTGATCGGCCGAAGATTGTCCTTCGATAATCGGCAGACGAATCAAGACGTCACGTGAGGTGCCAAAGTTTTGTACTTGAAAGTCGGTGTAGCCAAGCGCGCCGAGTTCTTCACGAACCTCGACCAACGGTGCTGTGTCGGGATAGGTTAATTCGATGACAGTGCCACCAGTGAACTCGATCGACAGGTTAAAGCCACGCAGAGCGATAAAGGTAACGGCCAACACAAAAAACGCCAGGCTGATCAGGTTCAGCACCAACGAGTGGCGCATGAACGGAATCGTGCGAGAGATGCGAAAGAATTCCATGTTGTTAGCCCTTCGGTTTCCAGACTGTACCGATGGACAGCCCTTGCAGTTTCTTGCGACCGCCATGGGTCAGGTTCACCATGGCGCGCACGCCCACCACAGCCGAGAACATCGACGTCAGAATACCCAGACAATGCACGACCGCAAACCCACGCACGGGTCCGGTGCCGAATATCAGCAGCGCAATACCCACAATCAATGTGGTCAGGTTTGAGTCCAGGATGGTTCCCCAAGCCCGATCAAAACCAATTTGAATGGCGGACTGCGGCGACTCACCACGCCTTAATTCTTCGCGGATGCGCTCGTTGATCAGCACATTGGCATCAATGGCCATGCCAATCGTTAATGCGATAGCGGCAATGCCGGGCAAAGTGAGCGTAGCCTGCAGCATTGATAACAGTGCCAGCAGCAAAAATACATTAAAGGTCAGCCCAATTGCGGAGAATAAGCCGAACAAGCGGTAATAAACAATCATGAATATTGCCACGGCTACAAAGCCCCACAACGTGGCGTTAAATCCCTTGGCGATATTCTCGGCACCAAGGCTTGGGCCGATGGTACGTTCTTCAATGATCGTCATGGGTGCAGCCAAAGAGCCCGCACGCAAAAGCAAAGCGATGTCAGCTGCGTCCTCGGCGCTCATGCTGCCAGAGATCTGAACTTGCCGCCTGGGATCTCGCTTCGGATAACCGGCGCAGTCACAACCTGCCCTTTGCCTTTTTCAAATAAAAGGATGGCCATGCGCTTGCCAATGTTGTCACGTGTTACGTCTCGGAAAATCCTCGCGCCTTTGCTGTCAAGCGTCAGATGCACAGCAGGCTGCTGGTTTTGTGAATCCCGTCCAGCCTGTGCATCTTGCAGGTTCTCACCCGAGAGGATGACTTGGCGGCGCAACAAGATCGGTCGGCCATCAGTGTCGTCATAGCGTTCAAGGCCAAACGGCACCGTGCCAGCGGCTAGCGCAGACATGGCAGTCGGTGAGTCGTCAACCATGCGGATTTCCAATGTTGCCGTGCGACCCAGGATTTCCTTGGCCTTGGCAACATCCTGCACGCCTGGCAGTTGAACCACGATCCGATCTGCACCTTGTTGTTGAATTACCGGCTCAGCAACGCCAAGCTCGTTAATCCGGTTGTGCAAGGTGGTGATGTTTTGTTTCAGTGCCGTGCTTTGGACCGTGGCAATGGCGGCAGCATTCAGTTGGCCAGATAGTTGAGGGCGGCCGCTATTCATCCCTTCGCTGACACCTTGGGCAAACTCCATGTCCGGATAGCGGTTACGAAGTAGCGCTAGTGCGCGCTCGCGGGCTTCGTCGTCTGCAAGCACAGTTACCACGGACAAATCGACACGCTCAACCGATGTGCTTGGGATGCGGGCATCGCGCAAAGCGGTTCTGATTTCGGTAGCTAGTGAGTCGTAACGGGCAGCAAGTGCACCGCGCATGTCGACTTGCAGCAAAAAGTGAACGCCGCCTCTGAGGTCAAGGCCAAGGTACATTGGATTAGCGCCAATTGCGCTAAGCCATTCAGGGGAGGCTGGCAAAAGGTTTAACGCCACGGTGTAGCTTGGGTCTGCCGGGTTTGGGTTCAGCGCCTTCTCAATCACATCGCGCGCTTTGAGCTGCGTATCGGTGTCAGCAAACCGAACCCTGACGGTACCAACAGGACCGTTGCGCTCAAAACTAGAGCCGGTGCCAGCAATGTTGGCTTGGGCAAGAATATCCTCGACTCGCCCTTGCATGTCCGGCTCGATTTTGACGGTGGACTTGGCGCTTGAGACCTGAACGGCCGGGGCCTCCCCAAAAAAGTTGGGCAGTGTGTAGAGCAGCCCTAGAACAAGAGCAACCAGGACGGTCAGGTATTTCCAAAGGGGATAACGGTTCATGGGACGATGGCCGCCAGCGTTAGCGTTACAAAAGCCAACCGCCGGCATAATGCCGGCGGTTCGGTACAACAGGTAATTTAGATCTGCTTCATCGTGCCTTTGGGCAGCACGGTTTGCACGGCAGTGCGCTGAATCAGAATCTCAACGGGCTTGTCAGCCAGCTCTGAGACCTCAACACCGATGTAGGCGTCAGTCACTCGCGTGATCTTACCCACCATGCCACCGGCGGTAATCACCTCATCGCCTTTGGCCAAGCTAGCCACCAGTGCTTTATGTTCTTTTTGGCGCTTCATCTGTGGACGAATCATCAGAAACCACAGAATCACGAACATCAGAATGATGGGTAACAAACCCATCAGGGAGCCAGCGTCGCCACCAGCCTGAGCCAGAACCATACTGGCCGTATCGTGCAAAGACATTAAAGCCTCCTTAGTGAACCTTTTGAAAGTCGCCCGTTATTGTACCGAGTTGGAAGCGCGTTGCCTTAAAAACTCGTCTGCCCACGATTGAAGGGATTGATTTTCAATCGCTTGACGCATCTCAGCCATGATCTTTAGGTAAAAATGCAGGTTATGCAAAGTGTTGAGACGGGCACCCGTAATTTCGTTCAAACGCTGCAAATGATGCAGGTAGGCGCGTGAGAAATGCTGGCAAGTATGGCACTCGCAGTCTTCATCAAGTGGGCGCTCATCGTCACGGTACTTCGCGTTGCGGATTTTGATGTCACCGTGACGCGTAAACAGCCAACCATTACGGGCGTTGCGGGTGGGCATGACGCAATCGAACATATCCACGCCCGCTAGCACGCCGGCAACCAGGTCTTCAGGGGTGCCCACTCCCATCAGATAGCGCGGTGCGTTTTTTGGCAGTTTTGGTGTAGTGTGCTGCAGAATTCGCATCATCTCGGTCTTGGGTTCTCCCACCGACAAGCCGCCGATGGCGTAACCATGAAACCCGATGTCTACAAGCGTGGCCAGCGATTGCTCTCGCAAATCCTCGTACATGCCGCCTTGCACAATGCCAAACAAGGCATTGGGGTTATTTAAACGCTCGAACTCGGCTTTCGATCGCCTGGCCCAGCGGGCAGACAGTTGCATCGATTGGGCGGCCTGGGCATGCGTGGCGATGTCATCGCCAATTTTGTAGGGTGTGCACTCATCAAACACCATCACGATGTCGCTGTTCAGGCTACGTTGAATTTGCATGGAAATTTCCGGCGTCAGAAACAGCCGCGCACCATCGACTGGCGAGGCGAACTTAACGCCTTCTTCGCTGATTTTTCGCATGCCTTGCAGGCTAAATACCTGAAAGCCGCCGGAATCGGTCAGGATAGGTTTGTCCCAGCCCATAAACCCGTGTAGCCCCCCGTGCTTGTCCAGAATCTCGGTGCCTGGTCGAAGCCACAAATGAAAGGTGTTGCCAAGCACGATCTGCGCACCAATTTGCTCCAGCTCATGCGGCAACATCGCTTTGACGCTGCCATAGGTGCCCACCGGCATGAAGATTGGCGTATTGACCACACCGTGATTTAGTGTCAGGCGGGCTCGTCTGGCATTGCCATCGGTGGCGAGAAGCTCAAACTGCATGGGAAGATCCTTTTTCCAGGAACATGGCATCACCGTAGCTAAAAAAGCGATAGCGCTGGTCTACGGCGTGTTGATAGGCATGTTTCATGGTTTGAAAACCAATGAACGCTGATACCAGCATTAAAAGGGTCGACTGTGGTAAGTGAAAGTTGGTGATCATGGCATCGACAATATGCCAGCGGTAGCCTGGCTTGATAAAGAGTTGCGTATCGTCCTGATGGGCGAGCAACTGACCTGCGTTTGCTTTGCAGGCCGATTCGAGTGCTCGGACACTGGTGGTACCAACGGCTACTACTCTGCCGCCCGCAGCTTTGGCTGCTTCGATTGCAGCCACAGTCTGTGCTGGCACCGTGTACCACTCGCTGTGCATTTGGTGACGTGACAGGTCGTTATCACGCACTGGCTGAAACGTACCGGCACCCACATGGAGAGTGACGAAGGCTTTTGCGATGCCACGCTTGCCAAGTTCGTCAAGCATGGCCTCATCGAAATGAAGCCCTGCCGTGGGCGCGGCAACAGCGCCTGGATGCCGTGCGTAGACAGTCTGGTAGCGTTGCTCGTCCTCGGGCTGGTCCTCGTGCTCGATGTAAGGCGGCAAAGGCACATGTCCGTGCTGGTCAAGCGCCTCAAGCACTTCGGTGTCAAACTCAAGTTCAAATAGATCGTGGCGACGACCGATTACCCTGGCGTGCAGGCTTTTGGCAAAAATCAGGGTCGTATCAGGTTTTGGGGCTTTGCTGGCCCGTACGTGAGCGAGCACTCGGTTGCTATCCAGAATCCGCTCAACAAGCGCCTCTACCTTGCCCCCGGTGTCTTTGGTGCCAAGAAGTCTTGCCTTGATGACCAGGGTGTCGTTAAACACCAGGATGTCATTGGGCTTAAGCAGATCGAGCACATCCGTGAATCGACGGTCGTGCCACTGCCCGGACGCATCAACGTGCAGCAAGCGACTGTCGGTGCGGCGGTTGGTCGGGTGCTGGGCAATCAACTCGCTTGGCAAGTGATAGTCAAAATCCGCTAGCGAGTACTCGATCGGGCTCTTGTTCATTGTCTAGGTGCTGAATTGTCGTGGTTACTCACGTTAGTTCCTGCCATAATGAGGCGGGGTTGGTTTGATTGGGCAAGATTGTATCGGGCATGGGATCAAGCCGCTCAAACCCCACCCGAATTTAGCGTCTGGATATTTTTTGATCACATGGAGGGCTCGATGTTTCGACACAAGTTTGCCATTACGCTTGCAACCACGTTGGTGACGTTCTTCGGTAGCGTGGCACAGGCTGCTGACAAAGCGATGCCCGCCGAGGTGGCCAGGGCTTGGGCTAAGACAGGGCTGCCAGAGTCCGCGATGTCGATGGTAATCGAAGAAGTTCAGGGCCAGCGTCTAGCAGGGGTGAATGCTGCCGAATTCAAGAACCCTGCCTCAGTCATGAAGTTGGTGACTACTTGGGCGGCCTTGAGTGAACTCGGCCCGGAATATGTTTGGCAAACTGCGTTTCTGATCGACAAAAATGCCACCATCAGTGATAGCGGTGTGCTGTCTGGTCCCGTATACCTCAGGCCAACTGGTGATCCTGTAATCATGCTTGAGGACCTCTGGCGTCTGTTGCGAGAGTTGCGGCTGCGCGGAATTCGTCAAATCAACGACATTGTGGTGGATCGGTCGGCTTTTGGTGACGTGGCGATTGATCCGGCTGAATTTGATGGCAAGGGTGATCGCCCATACAACGCAAGTCCCGATGTTTTCATGATTGGCTTTGGCGCGGTGCGTTTGGTGTTTACGCCTGACTTGCAAGCCAAACGCTGGCGTGCATTTGTTGATCCTCCAATTCCAGGCATTGAGATTGACAGCGATATCAAGTATCAGGACGGCAGCTGCCGTCGTGGGCCGCAGGTTGGAGCGCAGACTGTCAATGGTCCTAATGGCGTCAGGTTTCGGGTTAGTGGTGAGGCTTATGGTGCGTGCGGCGAATTCGACTTCTACCGGCTGGCCTTTGATCAGCAAGCGTTTGCCGCCCGAACTTTAAAAACCATGTGGGGCGAGCTTGGTGGAACCATGACGGGCACGGTTAAAGATGGGCAAATTCCGGCTGATGCTGTGCCAGTGGCTGCGCATCAGTCTCCACCTCTGGCCGAAGTTATCCGGTTAGTAAACAAGCGCAGCAACAATGTGATGACCCGTGTCTTAATGCTCACCCTTGGCGCCGAGGCCGGGCAACGTCCGGCAACCGTGGCAGGTAGTGCCGAAGTGGTCAAGAGAATCCTGACAAATCAGGGTATCGAGCTTGGTCAGACGGTGATTGAGAATGGTTCTGGCTTGTCTCGCAATGCCCGTATTAGCGCTGATGTCATGGCTGACATGCTGCAACATGCCTGGCGCTCGCCAGCCATGCCTGAATATGTCTCCTCTATGGCGATTCTGGGCGTGGACGGCACGCTTAGGGGTCGTTTGCGTGGAGATGATGCCCGCGGTTATGCGAACATGAAAACCGGTGCGTTAAAGGATGCCCGTGCCATTGCTGGCTATGTGCTGTCAAAATCAGGCAAGCGCTACGTGTTTGTCAGCCTGGTTAATCACCCGCAAGCCTACAAGGCTCGGGATTTCGAAAATGCGGTAATGACCTGGCTAAATGATCGATGACCTTGTTTTTATGAACGATGAACCTTTAATGAATTTGAGCAGCAGGAGAGCCTGACGTGGCTTTGCATGAAATAAAACATCCGTTGGTTAGGCACAAACTTGGCTTAATGCGAGGTGCGGCGTTGAGCACCAAGAGTTTCAGAGAATTGGCGCAGGAAATCACCACACTCTTGATGTATGAAGCCAGCAAAGATTTTGTGCTTGAACCATTCGTAGAACAGGGTTGGGCTGGAGATGTCACGGTCGAGCGGGTAGCTGGAAAGAAAGTAACCGTCGTGCCGATCTTGCGCGCTGGCATTGGCATGCTCGATGGGGTGTTGAACCTGATTCCCGGCGCCAGAGTAAGCACGGTTGGCTTGGCGCGCAACGAAGACACGTTGCAAGCCCACACGTATTTTGAGCGTCTGGTTGGGGAGCTTGATCAACGTATTGCAATCATTGTCGACCCAATGCTGGCAACCGGCGGTTCGATGGTGGCTGCCATTGACTTGCTTAAAAAATCTGGCGCGCGAGACATTCGGGCCCTTGTTCTGGTGGCAGCGCCAGAGGGTATCAAGCGAGTCGCCGATGCGCACCCGGACGTCGATATCTACACGGCTGCTGTCGATCGCGGTCTAAACAACGACGGCTACATCATGCCAGGTCTAGGTGATGCCGGTGACCGGGTGTTCGGTACCAAACAGAAGCACCATGAATAGCGGTCATTAAGCTTTGGTTAGTTCATGTTCATTGAAATTCGTCTGGCTGCTAGTGGCGCTAGGTTTATTGGTCGCTGTGAGCCTGGCAACCGGGCCTGTGACCATCCCGGCGCGAGCTTTGATGACATGGCTAGCCGGACAAGCCGATAGCCAGACGCAACTGGTGCTTAGCGAGCTTAGGCTGCCGCGCACTATCATGGCGGTTCTCTCAGGCGCAACGCTTGCGGTTGGCGGCGCGGTGATGCAAAGTCTCTTCCGAAATCCCTTGGCAGAGCCTGGTTTGGTCGGGGTGTCAGCCGGTGCTGCGCTTGGCGCAGTAGGCGCTATGGCGTTGGGTGTGACGAGTTATTTGCTCGTTGGTGCTGCGGGGTTTGTCGGGGCCCTGCTCGCTACGGCCCTGGCCTGGCAATTTGCTCGAGGGTGGCCCGGTTCGGCAGGGCTGCTGCTGGCAGGGGTCGCGATTAACGCCTTGGTGTTTAGTCTGATCAGCATGCTCGTTGCGTTCGCCTCGGATACCCAAATCCGTTCGATGACGTTCTGGTCGCTTGGCAGCATGAGTCGGGCGCCTTGGACGGTGGTGCTTGTGTTGTCAGTTTGGATACCTGCAGGCTTGTGGTGGATCTATCGTCGATGGTCATCGTTAAATGCGCTGTTGATTGGTGAAGTGCAGGCGGGTCATGTTGGCGTGAATGTGTCGGTCTTGCGTGTCAGCCTGATCGTGGCGATGGCCGTCCTGGTTGGGCCTTTGGTGGCATTTACAGGTGCCATCAGTTTTGTGGGTCTACTTGTGCCGCAGTTTGTTCGTCGCGTTTTTGGCAGCGACCACAGACAATTGTTGCCTCTGGCTGCAGTATTTGGCGCCATCGTGGTTTTGGCTGCTGACATTGTTGCGCGTCTCTTACTTGCCCCAGCCGAACTGCCTATCGGTGTGGTAGTAAGTTTAGTCGGCGCACCCGCTTTTTTGTGGCTATTGCGCCGACCACTGGCTTAAAGGGTGGCTAAAGTCCGAGCGTCTCCCAGAGTTGATCAACGCGTTGTTTGACTGTCTCGTCCATTTGAATCGGCCGACCCCATTCGCGGTCGGTTTCACCTGCCCATTTGTTGGTTGCATCCATGCCCATTTTGCCGCCAAGACCCGAGACGGGTGAGGCGAAATCCAGATAGTCGATCGGCGTGTTCTGTACGAGCACTGTGTCTCGAACCGGATCCATACGCGTGGTCATGGCCCAGATGACTTCTTTCCAGTCACGGATGTTGATGTCTTCATCAACCACGACCAGGAACTTCGTGTACATGAATTGCCTCAAGATGCTCCAGACGCCAAACATCACGCGTTTGGCATGTCCAGGGTACTGCTTGCGAATCGATATGACCGCTAGACGGTAGCTGCAGCCTTCGGGTGGCAAATAAAAATCCTTGATCTCGGTAAGTTGCCGTTGCAATAGCGGCACAAAAACTTCGTTTAGCGCAACGCCCAGCACAGCTGGCTCATCCGGTGGTTTGCCCGTGTAGGTTGTGTGATAAATGGGATTGCGACGCATCGTGATGCGATCAACGGTAAAGACGGGAAACCAGTCTTGTTCGTTGTAATAACCGGTGTGGTCACCGTATGGGCCTTCAAGCGCGAGCTCGTAGTCAGTGCGAGGAAGTTTGGGAGTGTTTGCATCGGTTTGTGGAGCAAGAGCGCGCGGGTCACTCGATGGCAGCAAGTGACCTTCAAGGACGATTTCTGCTGTGGCAGGCACAGTCAGGTCGCTGCCGATGGCCTTGGTGACTTCAGTGCGGGCACCTCGCAAGAGTCCGGCGAACTGGTACTCAGACAAACTGTCAGGCACGGGCGTGACTGCACCGAGTGTGGTGGCTGGATCGGCACCAAGGGCCACAGCAATCGGAAACGGCTTGCCAGGGTTGGCAAGCGCATGGTCCCGAAAGTCAAGCGCACCACCCCGGTGTGAGAGCCAGCGCATGATGAGTTTGTTGCGGCCAATGACTTGCTGGCGATAAATGCCCAGGTTTTGTCGTCGAGCGTTGGGTCCCCGCGTGATGACTAGACCCCAGGTCAGCAAAGGTGCGACGTCACCTGGCCAACAGGTTTGAATCGGCAGTCGGGACAAGTCGACCTCGTTACCTTCCCAGACAATTTCCTGACAAGCGGCGCTGCGAACATTCTTGGGGCTCATGTCCCAAAGCGCTGATTTGAGCATGGCTACTTTGCCGAGCGCATCGCGCAGCCCCTTTGGTGCTTCAGGTTCGCGAAGTGACGCCAGCAAATGGCCAATCTCACGCAGCGATGCCACATCATCGGCTCCCATGCCCAAGGCGACTCGCTCAGGCGTGCCAAAAAGATTCGCCAGCACTGGCATCCCCGCTTTCTGGCTCTGATGTGTGGCGTTTTCAAAGACGAGCGCGGGTCCGGCTTGGCGCAAAACCCGGTCTGAGATCTCGGTCATCTCCAGGCGAGTGTCAATCTCGGTGGTGATTCGCTTGAGCTTTCCAGCATGCTCAAGTTGACTAAGAAAATCTCGCAAGTCGCGGTATCGCATGACATGTCCCATTAAAACGTTAGAATTTGCGCATGACTGAGGCATTATCACCCAACAACCGCTCTTGGCTGTTTCGGGCGCAACATCAGTTGGCGCTGACCGTGCGCACCGCAGGTGCGTATCTCGGCGTGGCTGCGTTTGTGGTCGTGTTTCTGGTACTGTCAGTGCCGGCTTTGCGCCAGCAAGTGACCTTATTGCACGAGGCAGTATTGGTAGCACTCGCTCCGGAGGGTACTCGACAAGCCATATCGAGCATGGGCTTTGTCAGTCCACCCAATGTGGTGGCACCGCAGGTTACACCCGTTGACCTTGACCCGGTCCCCGGCCGGGAGCTGGAGCGATTGCCCGAGCAAGCTGAGTTAAAAGAAGAGCCTGAAATTGAGCGCACTGAGCGCGTGGGTTTGCTCGGCGACATACCACTGCAGCAGGTTCAGGCTGCACGTGAAGTGTTTGGCGTAACCGAAGCTCAGCTCAAAGCACTTGAGCATTACATTGCGCGCAAATACCGCGTGGCCAAGGCGGTAACCGATCGCATTGTTGAATCAGCGGTGGTTGTCGGCGCCGAACTTGATATCAATCCTATCCTTATCTTGGCGGTAATGTCAGTGGAGTCACGCTTTAATCCTTACGCCGAGAGCGGGGCTGGGGCGCAGGGGCTAATGCAGGTAATGACCCGTGTACACACTGACAAATTTGAGAAGTTTGGTGATGGTCCCGAAGATGCCTTTCATCCGGAGATTAATATCCGTGTCGGGGCTCAGATTCTTTACGAGTGCATTCGCCGTCGCGGGTCGGTAACTGACGGCTTAAAATGCTATGTGGGTGCAACAGGCCCAGATGATGGCGGCTATAGCAAAAAAGTCTTGTCAGAAATGCGTCGCATGGCATTAGCCGCCAAGATCAAGGTGTAGAACACAGGATCAGCAGCCGGCGGTTTGATTGGCGGCTAACAGTTCAAACAGCGATCCATGCGTTCGACTGCTTCTTCAAGCCTGTCCAAGCCAATGGTGTAAGCCAGCCGCACTTTGGACTTGGCGTGAGCTGGCCCAAAGTCGATGCCAGGCACCAAAGCTACCCCGGCTTGGTCTAGCAACGTGTCAACTAACCGATCGCTGTCGTTACTGAATCGGCTGATATCAGCGTAAACATAAAATGCGCCATCTGGCTTGGCTGGCACGTCGAACCCGATTGATTCAAGCGCTTGAACCAGAAAGTCACGCCTGGCACGAAACGCCTCGCGGCGGTGCTCGAGCAGTTCAATGGTTTTGGGCTCAAAGCAGGCTAGCGCTCCATGTTGAGCGAGCGTGGGTGGGCAAATCATGAGACTCGAGGCTAGTTTTTCGATGGGGGCGACAAGCTCTGGCGGCACAATCATCCACCCTAAGCGCCAGCCAGTCATGTGAAAGTATTTCGAAAAACTATTCAGAATAATCAAATTGTCATGAATGGTTAATGCCGAGCGGCGTGCATCTCGGTAAGACAACCCAAGATAGATTTCATCCATCATGACAAAGCCGGATCGAGCGTGCACGACCTTGATAATCTCTCGCAACTGCTCGGGCTCAATCGATGTGCCTGTTGGGTTTCCGGGTGATGCGATAAGTACGCCGGCTGTTTGGTCAGTCCAGTTGGCTGTGATGTCATCGGCAGTCAGCTGAAACTGGCTTTGCGCCTCTGTGCGTACGAGTTTGGTCACGCCGCCAGCCGCCATGATGAAGTTGCTGTTGGCAGGGTAGCAAGGGTCAGGCATGATCACCTCCTGACCAGGGTTGATTAATGCCAGACTTGCCAGAAGCAATGCGCCGCTCGCGCCATTGGTGACAATAATGCGCTTCGGATCAACTTGGGCGCCGAGTTGCTCGCCGTAAAATTGTGCAATTGCTTGGCGCAGTGGCATGATGCCGGCTGCGGGTCCATACTTGCCCAGCCCTTGGTCGGCCGCCGCTTTCATTGCGGACACTACCGCCGGAGCTGCTGTGAAATCAGGTTCGCCAATGCCCAGGCTAATGATGTCGCGACCTTGGGCTTGAAGCGCCATTGTGCGCATGAAGATTTCCATGGCATGAAAAGTTTGGGTGTGCTGCAAACGCTGGGCTAGTTGGGGTGTCATGAAACATCTCTGGCTAATGAATTTGGAGAAATTGTAGTGGCTGATTCTTCGTCTCGCCGGTCTTTTCTGTTTGGGCGTCAAGCGACAGCCCACGATGAGTGGTCCAAATTTGTGGTGACGCTGCGACGCTGCTGCCAAGGAACGGTCAAACTTGTGACGCAACGTAGCGCTCACCTGAAACCGGCAACGCTTGATGACGTGATTAAGGCCAGGAAACTGTGTCATACCCACCAAATAGTGATGGCGCTTGATGGCCTAGATTTGCCGGTGTCTGAGCAAGGCAAATTTGTGCTGCGAGTCGAGGCGGGTAGTGCCTGGGGGTCATTGATTCCATTGGGTGATACGGGTTTGTGGCGCGTTGACGCGGGATGTCCAATGGCGGTGATGCAGGCTGCGGGCTTGGTCCAGGCAACAGAAAGCCCAAAGATTACGAATTTGGCGCAGTGGTATGCCAGTGCCTATCGTTATCAGCCATTGACAGGCAGTGGGCTGGCAGACGGGTTGGTCAGTGTCGATTGGCTCTTGCCAGATGGCACGATCGAGGTGTTTGGTGCCTTCGGTGCCAATGACGCCCAGCCGCTAGGATCGCTTGCGGCGCAAAAGCTCGTGCCAACGCTTTTTGAGTTGTCACTGCGCCCCGAGGCACAAGATTGTTTGGCTCAAGGCCATTGGCCTTCGCGCTTCCATTTGGATGCCTTGATGGACATGGAGCATGTCAATCTGGCACATTTTTTTATTGGCCATGCGGGTGCGCTGGGCTGGCTGGTTGCGGCAACTTTCAAAAAAACAGAGGCTGTGCTTGGTAGCACCTCAGGCATCGCTGTCACTGGTGGCACGATGACCGAGCTTGACCAGCTGGTAAAAAGGACTGTTGACCCTCAAGGGGTGTTTGTGTCACTTGCGGATCAAACCAGATAGAATCAGTTTTTGTTTTTCTTTGACAAACTAGGTCTTCCATGGACGAAAACTTTCGTAAATCCGCCTTGCTCTATCACGAGCAGGGTCGCCCTGGCAAAATCTCCATTGCCCCCACCAAAACGCTGTCTAACCAGCGAGATCTGGCGCTCGCGTACTCTCCAGGCGTAGCGGCTGCGTGTGAGGAGATCGTGGCGGACCCGGCCAATGCTGTGCGCTACACCGCGCGTGGCAATCTGGTCGGTGTCATCACCAACGGTACGGCGGTGTTGGGTTTGGGCAATATTGGTGCTTTGGCATCCAAGCCGGTCATGGAAGGCAAGGCAGTTCTGTTCAAGAAGTTTGCCGGGATCGATGTGTTTGACATCGAGATCAATGAGCAAGACCCACAAAAGCTCGTTGAAATTATTGCTGGCCTTGAGCCCACCTTTGGTGGCATCAATCTTGAAGACATTAAAGCGCCAGAGTGTTTCATGGTTGAGCGCGAGTTGCGTAAGCGCATGAATATTCCGGTGTTCCATGATGATCAGCATGGCACGGCGATTTGCGTGACAGCGGCCTTTATCAATGGCCTGAAGGTGGTGGGCAAAGAGATTGATCAGGTCAAAGTCGTGGTGTCAGGTGCGGGCGCGGCTGCATTGGCGTGTCTGGATTTGATGGTTGACATGGGCTTGCCGCTCAAGAACGTTTGGGTAACCGACATTGAGGGTGTGGTCTATGAAGGGCGTCAGACGCTTATGGATCCTGACAAGGCTCGCTTCGCCCAAAAGACTGAGGCGCGTAAGCTTGCTGAAGTCATTGGTGATGCCGATGTGTTTCTGGGTCTTTCAGCTGGTGGCGTGCTCAAGCCCGACATGGTGGCTCAGATGGCACCACGCCCCCTGATCTTGGCCTTGGCTAACCCGAACCCGGAGATTTTGCCGGCCGATGCGCATGCGGTGCGTGACGATGTGGTGATGTCAACCGGTCGTTCCGACTATCCCAACCAAGTCAACAATGTGTTGTGCTTTCCGTACATCTTTCGTGGTGCTCTTGATGTGGGTGCGACGACGATTACTCGAGGAATGGAGAAGGCTGCTGTGTACGCTATTTGTCGTTTGGCTCAAGAGGAGCAAAGCGAGGTGGTTCAAGCAGCCTACGGTACGGGGGATGTTTCGTTTGGCTCACAGTATTTCATTCCCAAGCCATTTGATCCGCGTCTGATTACCCGAATTGCGCCTGCAGTTGCCAAGGCAGCCATGGACGAGGGCGTTGCTTTGCGTCCTATTCAGGATCTCGATAGCTACGTCGAGCAGCTTGAGCAGTTCGTTTATCAGTCTGGCGCCTTCATGAAGCCACTATTTTCTGCTGCCAAGGGATTTGTCAAAGCCGGTGGCAAGGCGCGTGTGGTGTTCACCGAGGGCGAAGATGAGCGTGTTTTGCGTGCCGTGCAGGTTGTTGTTGATGAAAAGTTGGCCAAACCAATCCTGGTGGGTCGCCCCACCGTGTTGTCCGACCGTATCGAAAAGCATGGCCTGCGCATCAAGCTCGGTGAAGATGTTGAAGTTGTCAATCCTGACTGGGATGACCGGTTTAATCGGTACTGGACAACATACTGGGAGCGCATGTGTCGCCGTGGTGTGACCAAGGAAATGGCGCGCGTGGAGATGCGCCGTCGCTTAACGCTCATTGGTGCCATGATGGTTCATCTCGGTGATGCCGATGGCATGATCTGTGGCACGGTAGGGGGGTTTTCTGATCACTTGCGCTATGTCGACCAGATGATTGGGTTGGCTCCTGGTGAGACCACCTACGGAGCCATGAACATATTGTTGCTGCCCAATCACACCTTGGCAGTTGTTGATACGCATGTCAACGAGGATCCCACTGCCGAGCAAGTTGCGGCATTTACCATGGCGGCAGCTCGACAGATGCAGCGTCTGAATCTGGTTCCCAAGGTGGCATTATTGTCACGTTCGAATTTCGGCTCGGGTTCCAGCGCGTCTGGCGAGAAGATGCGCCAGGCGCTCGAATTGATTCGCGAGCGCGCCCCGGATCTTGAGGTCGATGGCGAAATGCATGGCGATTGCGCGCTTGACGAAGCATTGCGCTTAAAAATCTTGCCAACCTCCACGCTCAAAGGATCGGCGAATTTGGTGGTATGTCCGAATGTGGATGCTGGCAATATCGCCTACAACCTGCTCAAGACAGCAGCGGGTGGCAATGTGGCAGTCGGCCCCTTCTTGCTAGGCGTTAATGCGCCGGTTCATATTTTGACATCGAGCGCCACGGTGAGAAGGATTGTCAACATGACCGCGGTGACAGTGGTTCATGCCAACCATCAGGCCAGTAGGGATTAAGGGTTTTGCGGCTACTGGCAAGCAATGCGGGCTGTTGCTTTTTTGCGATCGATGTGGCTCGCTCACAAAATGTCACAAAGAGTGATTGATTCCAGCTCGTTATGTCGATACGATTCGCGCATGTGAGTTGGATTGATAAAGGGGCTGGCGATGAGCAAGCAGGCAGATCGGCAGTTACGAGATTTGTTAAAGAAAGGTGGCGAACTGGGCGCAGCCCATGCCAAAGATTTTCGTGAGTTGGCATCAAGTGCTGAGTTGGTTTGGTGTGAGGCGGACTGTTCCAAGGCGCGTAACCGCTCGGCCTTGTTCCGAGCCGTTGTCAAGGCGGTTGACTACCCTCAGTTTTTTGGGGGTAGCTTTGAAGGACTATACGATTGCCTGATTGATACGATCGAAGATCAAAAGGCAGGCCTTGTGTTGGTGTTCAAAGACCTGCATTCGGCCGATCCTGATATCGAACGTGACCAGGCGCAGCTGCTGCAAGTGCTGAATGATGTCGTCGATAGTGCGTCCGATAACGGGCGTGTGTTTGTTTACTGCATCGAGCACGGTGGCAAACACCCTGATGATTTACCGGGCGTCGTTCACAACTGGAGTGAAGAGTAGGCAGTCATGCGATGCAAATAAGCGCCTGGCTAACTTAAAAGCCAGACAAGCCCCGCAACCGCTGCCAAACCGGCCGTCTCGGTCCTTAAGACGCGTTCCCCCAAAGACACTGGGTATGCGCCGGCATCTAGCCAACGTTTTGCCTCGGCGTTTTCCCAACCGCCTTCCGGGCCTACGATGATGCTGGCCGCTTTACTTGCTGTGATAGCGTTCAACATTGCTGTGTTATCAAGCCGAATCGTCTCGGAACTTAAGTGACAAAGCAGCATAGGCTCGGTCTTAAGGCTCACGATGGCCTGGTCCACCGAGCAGGGGGGCTGGATTTGCATCAGTCGATTGCGGCCACACTGTTCACTGGCAGCGATAACTTGCTTTCGCCACTGAGCCGTGCGTTTAGCGGCGCGATCGTCGCTGAGTTTGACCACACTCCGTTTGGCGGTTATCGGCAGCATCGAACTGACACCAAGTTCAACAGCTTTCTCGATGACCCAGTCCATGCGGTCTTGACTGGCTATCCCCTGCACCAGGGTAAGCCTGTAGGGCAGTTCTCTATCAACTGATTCTGTTGAGCCCATGGTGGCAATGGCCTGTCCTGATTTGTCGAAATCAAGCGTGGCCGTGGCTTCGATCCCGGTCCCATCAAACAGCACAATCTGCTGCCCGGCTTTAAGCCGCCGCACTCGAATGTGATGACTGACCGTGGCCGGCAAATGGAATTGGGTGTCGGCTTGTAGCGGCGTTTCGCAAAAGAATCTCGGTGGGCTCATGGGCGCAGATGTTAACCGAGCAGGCCGCACGGCGGTACTATCGACAGCCCCAGGTGTTAAAATCCGGGGTTTCCCTGACGTTCAGGCTCAAACGCACGCTTGATATCAATGTCTGCGCAACCTGTTCGCATAACTTATCTGCCCACTTTATTTGCAAATCTTGCCCGCCATGTCTGAATCCGCTGTCTCCCCCTCTCAAATGGCCAATGCAATCCGGGCCTTGTCCATGGATGCTGTTCAAAAAGCCAAGTCAGGTCATCCGGGAGCGCCTATGGGCATGGCTGAGATTGCCACTAGCCTGTTCACTCAGCACCTGCGCCACAACCCGGCGGATCCCGCCTGGATGAATCGGGACCGTTTTGTGTTGTCCAACGGTCACGGCTCCATGCTCATATACAGCGTGTTGAATTTGTGTGGCTATGACCTGCCGATGAGCGAAATCGAGCAGTTCCGGCAGTTGCACTCAAAAACCCCAGGGCATCCGGAAGTTGGTGTCACACCTGGTGTTGAGACGACCACTGGCCCGCTCGGACAAGGCCTGTCCAATGCGGTAGGCATGGCGTTGGCCGAAGCCCTGTTGGCGGCTGAATTCAATCGGCCCGGCCACGAGATTATCAATCACCGCACCTACGCCTTTGTTGGTGACGGGTGCCTGATGGAGGGCATCTCGCACGAAGTCTGTTCGCTGGCTGGCACTTGGCGTCTAGGTAAGCTGATCGTGGTCTATGACGACAATGGCATTTCGATTGACGGCAAGGTAGAAAACTGGTTTACCGATGATACCGCTCGCCGTTTTGAGGCATACGGTTGGAACGTAGTGCGCGATGTCGACGGCCACGATCCGGAAGCGGTCGATGCGGCACTCGCGCAAGCCCAGGCCTTGGGACAAACGCAGCAACGTCCGACATTGGTGATTTGCAAGACTGTGATTGGTCAAGGCGCGCCGAATATGGCTGGCACTGACAAGGTTCACGGCGCACCACTTGGTGATGCAGAAATCTCTGCCACTCGCGAGGCCATCGGGTGGAGCCATGCGCCCTTTATGGTCCCTGATTCTGTGCGTCGCGCTTGGGACATGCGTGCCCGTGGCCAGTCTTTGCAGCAAGACTGGCAGACACAATGGCAAGCCTATGAGCGAGACTTCCCGAGCGAGGCAAAAGAACTATCGCGTCGGATGGCTGGCGACTTGCCTGCCGACTTTGAGCAAGTCGTTAAACGCATCATTGATAAAACCCAAGAGGCTGCACAAACCCTGGCCACACGCAAGGCTTCGCAGCAGTCGATTGAGTTGCTGGTGCAGTCGTTGCCAGAGATGCTTGGTGGTTCAGCCGACCTGACTGGCTCAAACTTCACGGATTGGGCTGGCGCTGTACCCATGCGCGCTAGTGACGATGGGGTCAGTTTCGGGCGGCACATTAATTATGGCGTGCGCGAGTTTGGCATGGCAGCGATTATGAATGGTGTCGCTTTGCATGGTGGCTACCTGCCATTTGGTGGCACGTTTTTGACTTTCTCGGACTACTCACGCAATGCTATCCGCATGGCTGCGCTGATGAAGCAACGCGTGGTGCACGTTTTTACCCACGATTCGATCGGCTTGGGTGAAGATGGCCCGACACACCAGTCAGTTGAGCACGCTGCAAGCTTGCGCCTGATACCAAATCTATCGGTTTGGCGCCCCTGCGATACGGTTGAGACTGCTGCAGCATGGACCGTTGCAGTCGGGCGACCAGCCAGCATTGGAATGAATGTCCGTGACGGTGGGCCAACTGCCTTGTTGCTTTCGCGCCAGAACCTGCCGTTTGTTCAGCGTGATAAAGCAGTGCTGGCCAATGTTGTTCGAGGCGGTTATGTGTTGTCTGACGCCAAGAACCCCAAAGCAGTGATCATCGCAACGGGGTCTGAAGTCGAGTTGGCATTAAAGGCTCAAGCGAGCCTGGGCGAGGAAGGTGTATCGGTACGTGTGGTATCGATGCCAAGCACCGATGTATTTGACTCGCAAGATGCTGATTATCGTGCCGCTGTTTTGCCCAAGGGACTGCCGCGCGTGGCGGTTGAGGCTGGCGTTCGAGATTTCTGGTTCAAGTACGTAGGCCTTGATGGAGCCGTGGTTGGCATCGACCGGTATGGTGAGTCAGCGCCCGCTGGTGATTTGTTCAAGTATTTCGGTTTGACAGCAGAAGCAGTCGTGGCTGCTGTGAAGCAGGTTTTGTAAACAAGGAGATTGGTGTCATGGCAATTCGTGTTGCAATCAACGGTTATGGTCGTATTGGCCGCAATATTCTGCGTGCTCACTACGAGGGCGGCAAAAAGCACGACATCGAGATCGTGGCAATTAACGACCTCGGTGATCCTCAGACCAACGCACATTTGACGCAGTACGACACAGCGCACGGCAAGTTTCCGGGCAGTGTTGGCGTCGAAGGTGACTACATGGTCGTCAATGGCGACAAAATTCGTGTATTGGCCAACCGTAATCCAGCTGAGCTGCCATGGGGAGAACTTGGCGTTGACGTGGTGCTCGAGTGCACGGGTTTTTTCACCAGCAAAGAAAAGGCTTCAGCTCACCTCAAAGGTGGCGCTAAGAAAGTGATCATCTCTGCGCCAGGCGGCAAAGATGTCGATGCGACCGTTGTTTTTGGTGTCAACCAAAACGTGCTCAAGGCCGAGCACACCGTGATCTCCAATGCATCATGCACGACCAACTGCTTGGCCCCCTTAGTCAAGCCTTTGAATGACAAACTTGGCGTTGAAACCGGCTTGATGACCACCGTTCATGCCTATACCAACGACCAGGTTTTGACCGACGTTTACCATGAGGACCTGCGCCGTGCTCGTTCCGCGACAATGAGCATGATCCCGACCAAGACTGGTGCTGCTGCCGCTGTTGGACTGGTGTTGCCTGAATTGAATGGCAAGCTCGATGGCTATGCGATCCGCGTACCGACTATTAACGTGTCTATTGTTGACCTGTCGTTTATCGCCAAACGCGACACCACGGTCGAGGAAGTCAACTCAATCCTTAAAGAAGCTGCCACTGGTGAGCTCAAGGGTATTCTTGAGTACAACACCGCGCCCTTGGTGTCGATCGACTTTAATCACAACCCGGCATCAAGCAACTTTGATGCGACGCTGACCAAAGTGTCTGGGAAGCTCGTCAAAGTCTCATCCTGGTATGACAATGAGTGGGGCTTTAGCAACCGCATGCTTGACACCACAGTTGCTTTAATGAACGCGAAGTAAGCCGATGAAAGTCAAGACGCTAGCGCAGCTCGCCGATTCAGGCGAGCTCAAAAACAAGCGGGTGTTTATTCGGGCAGACTTGAATGTCCCCTTTGACGATCGGGGCAACATTACCGAAGACACCCGAATTCGTGCTTCAGTGCCCGGCATCAAGCTAGCGCTTGATGCCGGTGCTGCTGTCATGGTCACGTCCCATCTCGGGCGTCCGACCGAAGGTGAGGTTAAGCCAGAAGACAGTCTGGCACCTGTAGCCGCACACTTGCAGACGCTTCTTGGTCAGCCTGTTCGCTTGCAACAAAACTGGCTCGACGGTGTTGAAGTCGCTGCCGGTGAGGTGGTGCTGCTTGAGAACTGTCGTTGCAATGTTGGCGAGAAAAAAGACAACGCCGAACTTGCCGAGAAAATGGCCAAGCTTTGTGATGTTTACGTCAATGATGCATTTGGCACGGCTCACCGCGCCGAAGCCACCACTCATGGCTTGGCATTAAAAGCCCCTGTGGCTTGTGCTGGCCCACTGTTGGCAGCCGAACTTGAAGCGTTGGGTAAAGCACTGCAGTCGCCCAAACGACCGATGGTGGCAATTGTCGGTGGCTCCAAAGTCTCCACCAAGCTATCTATTTTGCAAGCGCTAGCCCAGAAAGTGGACCAATTGATCGTTGGTGGTGGCATCGCCAACACCTTTATGCTGGCTGCTGGCTTGCCGATTGGTAAATCCTTGGCCGAAGCTGATCAGGTAGACCAAGCTCGTGCTGTCATTGACATGATGAAAGCGCGTGGGGCGGCAGTTCCAATTCCGGTGGATGTCGTAACAGCCAAAGCATTTTCCGCTGCGGCCAAGGCTGATGTCAAAGCCGCTGATTCAGTGGCTGCGGATGATCTGATTCTGGACATTGGCCCCAAGACCACGGAACAGTTGGCTGGGATTCTGGCCAAAGCTGGCACCATTGTCTGGAACGGTCCTGTTGGTGTCTTTGAGTTCGAGGCATTTGCCAATGGCACTGAAGGCGTGGCGCGGGCGATCGCCAAATCGGATGGATTTTCCATTGCAGGTGGTGGCGACACCTTGGCTGCAATAGCAAAGTTCGGTATCAGTGATAAGGTGGGCTACATCTCAACTGGTGGTGGAGCATTCCTGGAGTTCCTGGAAGGCAAAACCTTGCCCGCCGTCTCAGCATTGGAACAACGCGCATAGCTAATCCGTGTTTGCGTCAATTCAAACCACGGCTGGTTTCATGGTGTGTTGGTGATGTGCATAAAGCACTGCTAGCGCACAGGAGGCCAGTCGACTTTGCTTGGTGTCAGCACGGCTTGTCAGAATGATCGGTACACGTGCTCCGAGCACGATGCCGGCAGCATGAGCCCCTGACAGAAACGACAGGTTCTTGGCGAGCATATTGCCGGCCTCAAGGTCTGGCACTACCAGCACCTGAGCGCGTCCGGCCACCGGTGAGATAAGTCCCTTGATCTCGGCAGCCTCTGGGCTAACGGCATTATCCATGGCCAATGGCCCATCAAGGATGCCGCCCGTAATCTGGCCGCGATCAGCCATCTTGCAAAGCGCTGCCGCCTCGATCGTGCTCGGAATCTTTGGGTTGACTTGCTCGACAGCCGACAAAATAGCAACACGTGGTGTCCCAAGACCTAAGGCAAGGTGCAGGTCAATCGCGTTTTGCACGATGTCTGCCTTGCAAAGCAGGTCTGGGGCGATGTTGATGGCAGCATCGGTTACAAACAAAGGCTCTTCATACGTCGGTACATCCATCACAAAAACGTGACTAAGCCGTCTTGCAGTGCGCAGTCCCGTATCGGATTTCACGACTTCGTGCATCAATTCATCAGTGTGTAGGCTGCCTTTCATCAGCAATGTTGCCTTGCCTGCACGCACTTGCGCCACGGCCTGTGCGGCAGAGGCATGGCTGTGCGGGGTATCGATGAGCGCTAGGTTGCTGATATCTAGGCCGTGCTCTTTAGCCACTGACTCGATTTTGGCTTTAGGGCCAATCAGAATAGGCGTCAGTAAACCGAGTTCAGCGGCTTGGACAGCGGCTGTCAACGATGTTTCGTCACAGGGATGAGCAACCGCGCAAACCCCAGGCTCAATGCCAGCAGCCCGTTTGATCAGTGCATCAAACTTGACCGGCTCATGGTAGTGCGGTTTGCTCTCGGGGTTCACTTTGCTGGCAACCTTTTTAGCGGCAGTTTTGCTGGTTGGTGTTTTTTTGGCAGGAACCTTTCGGGGGGCGGTTCGTTTGGCAGCCGGTTTCGTAGCATCGGTTGCTGCGTTAGCAGCTAACGGCTCCTCGCGCTTTAGATTCAATGCCTGCATTCCGTTGCTGTTGCTGCGTGACCGCATCTTCGCTTCTTTGGCTGCGTGCGTGTACAGCTGACAGACCTGCTCGAGGCGTTGCTTGCCTGTCTGGTTCAGCGACCCACTGGCCAAGGCCACCTGCGTCACAAACTCGGCTGCTTTGTTGATTTCCTCGGCGGTGTGATGGCTAAGCAAAGTGGGGATGGCATTCACCGATCCCTCAGGGTCAACAACCATCACCATGGCTTGCTCGCGCACCATACGCTTGAATGCGGGCAGTGTAAGTTTGTTTTCCTGATGCGCACGTAACTGGCGAATCAGGTTAAAGCTGCGCTCATCGATGCCGCCTTGCGCCTGGGCGATGTAAATCATGACCCGAATGCTGGCCTCGCGAATGCCGCCGCAGTCAACGAGCTTGCGCAGTTCAGTGACGCGACGTTTTACAAACGCCAAGTGCTCGGGTGAAACGCCCGGGTGTTCACGCGGCGCTCCCTCTTTGGCGCCAAGCCCGGCAATATCTTGTACCAATGGCGCACCATAGACTGTCATGAACACCTGTTCGATTAGGTTGTCACGCCATTCGCCGTACAGTTCAAGCGCAGACTCGATCGATTTTGAAATCTGCTTCTCCATCTGCACAAATGGATTGTCGCGTGCCGCTTGTTTGCGATGGTTTTTGACCTGCACTGCCACAGGCGCAAGGGCTGCGATCCAGGGGTTTTTGTCTGAGATGGTCTCGTACGGCAAACGCAAGGGATGCAGCTTTTGCAACCTTTCGCTGGTTCGTGGGGTAGCGATTGCCTTGATCCAGGGCTGCATGAAGGACTTGTAAAGCCCGATATTGACCTGTGACAGGCGTGAGACGGCCGCAAATCGCCGATCATCATCTTCGCGGTGCTGCACGATTTTTTCGATGTCGGCCAAATGGCGACGTTCAAACGTCAGCACATAGTCACCATAGGCCAGATCTGCATTGGGTGTATCAGGGGTTTTGTCGTGGATGACTGCTTCGTAAATGCCTGCTGGCAACACGTCAATCATGTCGATGTTGCAGGTGAATTCGCGATGCTCTTTTTTGGCGATCGCACCCGAAACAAAAATGCCCAAATGACCAATGCTTTCGTGCACGGCGTAAATAATGGTCTGGCCGTGAGCCAACACTTCTTTGTCAGTTTGATAGAGATCTGTGATCCAGCCGAGGGCCTGCGGCGGGGGTGTAATGTTGTCACCCTTGGAGCAGAACACAATGATGGGTGAGCGGATGTTGCGCAAGTCGATACGCAAGCCGTCCTTGCTGACCATACGGGCAGTCGAGAGCTTGTTGCCGATGAACAGGTTGTCAACAATGTACTGAATCTCTTTGCCGTTCAGAAATACGTGACCACCCCACCAACGCTCAAAGCCCAGGTAGCGGCCTGCTTCAGTATCGACGTTGGCGTAGAGGTTGTATTGCTTGGACCAGTATGTGTTGGCCGGGTTCAAGTTTTCAAAATTCTGAACGAGGTTGGCACCGTCAAACATCCCGCCACCCAGGTCGCTAGCCATCATGGTCATCCATGAGCCACCAGTTAAGCCGCCGGTGTAGCGCATGGGGTTTTTGCCACGCCAGCCGGCCCAATAGGACAGTGGAGCACCGGCAATGATGATTGGGCCAAACAGCTCTGGGCGTGTGGCAGCGGCCATCATCAACTGCCAGCCAGCCTGACAGTTGCCGATGACGACAGGCTTGCCTTCAGCTTCAGGGTGCAGGGAGATGACTTCTTCCATAAATCGGGTTTCAGCCCAGACCACGTCCTCAACCCCTTGATCTGGCTCAGGTTTGGGCAAAAATCCAATGAAGTAACAAGGGTGGCCAGCTTCAATGGCCACGCCGATTTCGCTCTCAGGCTTGAATCCGGCGATGCCAGGGCCATGGCCAGCACGTGGATCAACCACCACGAATGGGCGCTTGATAGGATCAACAGGCATCGATTTGGGTGGGGCGATACGCGTCAACACGTAGTTGACCGGGCGCTCTAGTGTGCGACCGTCAAGCACCACCTCAGCCTTCATGCTCAGCACATTAGGGGCCTGCTTGGCCATGTGGCGCTGGTATTGGTTGCCTCGCTGGCGCATCACGTCAGCGGTCAGCACGCTTCGCTGCCAGGCGTCAACGGCATATTCCATGGCTGCGTCGATCACCGGTGGCAGCAACGGGAACGGGTGTTTGTTTTCAGAAGATGTTTCGGCTTGGCTCACGGACTTTAACCTCATAGGGGCAATGGGTGAATTACACCTGATTTTATGTTGCAACGCAACAAAATGTCTCTTAATCAAACGGTGTGTCGGAGTAAAGTAACAGCTTTGCCGTCCAATTTAGCTGGCACTCGGCCAGCTGGAGTGCCAAATGTCAGATCAAATTCAACAGCTAAGCGCCAGACCGTTGCGAGTCGGGCTGATTTCCATTTCCGATCGCGCCAGCCAGGGCGTGTACCCAGATGAAGGCGTGCCATCGCTTAAGACTTGGCTAGCGCGTGCGCTGGTCAGTTCATTTGAGGTGCACGAGCGTCTGATTGCCGATGAAAAACCGACCATCACCCAAACCATCATCGAGTTGGTTGATGAGGCTGGCTGTGACTTGGTATTGACCACTGGCGGCACGGGACCATCGCGGCGCGATGTGACCCCTGAAGCCACGCTCGCGGCGGCTACCAGAGAGATGCCAGGGTTTGGTGAACAGATGCGGCAAATCAGCTTGCAGTTTGTCCCTACAGCGATTTTGTCGCGGCAGGTGGCCGTTTTGCGTGAAATTGAGGGCCACGCAGCGCTCATCATTAACCTTCCAGGCCAGCCGCGCGCCATCGCAGAGACGCTAGAAGGCCTAAAAGGCGAAGATGGGCAGGTGATTGTGTCGGGTTTGTTTGCCGCAGTGCCTTACTGCATTGACTTAATTGGTGGTCCATTTATTGAGACCAACTCTGACGTGGTCAAAGCCTTCAGGCCGAAGAAGAAAGCTGCAGTTGCCAAAGCGACGTAGTTTCTGCACGGCGGTACTTCGCCAGTGGGTCACTTGCATCGGTAAGTTTGCGGTGGGCTGGCTTGGCATCAAGCCGATTGATAACTTTGAGACTTGCTTGGTCGATCCAGGCCAGTAATTCGGCGTGGCTGCGCAACTTCAGATGTTCAGCCAGATCGGACAAGATTAGCCAGGCTTGTCCTGTTGGGGTTAGTTTTGAAGCCACTTGCCCTAAAAACCCGCGAAGCATTCGATGTTGCGGGTCGTACACGGCTGCTTCAAGAGGGCCGCTTGCGGCACCAGGCAGCCAGGGTGGGTTGCATACGATGAGGTCAAATGTTCCGTCTGGTATCAATTCAGCGTGAAGTACCTTGATGGTTTCACTTAGCTTGGCGCGCATGACATTGTCTGTCGCGCAAGCTAGCGCGGCAGGGTGATTGTCTGTGGCCACAACACGATCGATCCCTCGTTTGGCCAATAGCATCGCCAAAATACCCGTGCCTGTGCCGACATCAATAGCCGTCTTGCATTGTTGGGGCAGTTCAGCCTGCATCACTAGATCAAGATACTCATGCCGGGTGGGGGCGAACACTCCCCAGCGCGGGTAAATGCTGTGACCAAGCGCTTTGACAGGCAGGCCTTTGCAGTGCCATTCGTAGGCGCTCAAAACGCCAGCGAGTTCCGTTAACGGCATCACGAAATCTTTATCGCGTAGCCGATCTCCATAGGCCATCTCCAACGCCTCGCGCGCTGCTGGCGCTCTGGCAAGGTCAATTGCGTAGCCAGATTGGACCGCAATGAGCAACAAGCCCGCCTGTCGGGCAGCTTGTGAGCGTTGCAATCGAATGCGGTGAAATCGATCTGGCAGCTCGGTCGATTCAAACGACTGTGATTTTTTGTCGAGACGACGTTTGATGGCAGCCAAAATTTGCCGAGCTTGATGGTAGTCACCTTGCCACAAGAGTGCGGTGCCTTGGCTGACGGCTTGATAGGCACGATCTGCTGCGATAGACGGGCTTGCTAACTCGATCTTGCCCGGCGGCTTCCAATTGTGTGCGCTTTGCCATGCAAGGCAGCGATTACCTTTGGCCAGAGGCACCTCAATGTCCTGGGTTCGTGTTGGTTCCATTAAATGGTTCGCCGGCTTGTTGGGTGTCGGTTAGGGTTAAAATGACGCCAGTTTACGGATTTTGCGAGTTGTGCATAAACACAGCTTGCCGCGGGTTTTCCACTTTCATTGCAAGGACTTTATTATGGCTCTCGTCTCCATGCGCCAGCTGCTAGATCACGCGGCAGAAAACGGCTACGGTATCCCGGCATTTAACGTCAACAACCTCGAGCAAGTTCAGGCCATCATGGAGGCCGCTGAAGAAACCAATAGTCCCGTCATCATGCAGGCATCTGCGGGTGCGCGCAAGTACGCCGGCGAGGGTTTTTTAAAGCACTTGATTCAGGCGGCCGTCGAGTCCTATCCCCACATCCCAGTCGTGATGCATCAAGACCACGGTCAATCGCCAAAGGTTTGTCAGGGCGCGATTGATCTCGGGTTTTCCAGTGTCATGATGGATGGATCTTTGATGGAAGACGGCAAGACCATTGCGGACTACGACTACAACGTCAAAGTCACCAAGCAAGTCGTGGATATCGCACACAAGCTTGGCGTGACAGTTGAAGGTGAGCTTGGCTGTCTCGGTTCACTTGAGACCATGAAGGGTGACAAGGAAGATGGCCACGGCGCTGAAGGCACCATGACCATGGACCAGCTTTTGACAGACCCCGAACAGGCGGCTGACTTTGTTCGCCAGACCCAGCTCGATGCGCTAGCCATTGCGATTGGTACCAGCCACGGTGCCTACAAATTCACCCGCAAGCCCACTGGCGACATTCTCTCAATCCAGCGCATCAAGGAAATCAACACGCGTTTGCCCAATACCCATCTGGTGATGCACGGCAGTTCAAGCGTGCCGCAAGAGCTGCTCGCAGAAATCCGTGAGTTTGGCGGTGACATGAAAGAAACCTACGGGGTGCCTGTGGAGGAAATTCAGGAAGCGATCAAGTACGGCGTTCGCAAGATCAACATCGATACCGATATCCGTTTGGCCATGACGGGCGCCATTCGTCGCTTCTTCGCTGAAAACCCCAGCAAATTCGATCCCCGTGAATACCTTAAGCCCGCTCGCGCCGCTGCCAAGGCTATTTGCGTGGCGCGTTACCAGCAGTTTGGTACAGCCGGGAATGCGAGCAAGATCAAAGCCCGCCCACTGGTTGACATCGCGGCTGACTATGCGGCTGGCAAGCTTGCCCAAGTTGTGCAATAAGGGGCTCAGGCGACTGTGACTTTGCATCAATCCAGTATCGCTTCCTTGCCGCTGATTGCGCGCG
Source organism: Burkholderiaceae bacterium (assembly GCA_021208885.1). Classification (GTDB taxonomy): domain Bacteria; phylum Pseudomonadota; class Gammaproteobacteria; order Burkholderiales; family Burkholderiaceae_B; genus Algicoccus. The sequence continues at coordinate 69,100 of JAJOJF010000022.1, read as the reverse complement.
GTAAGGTGCGCGACATGTATGCGGTCGGTGAAGACAAACTTCTGATTGTGGCCTCGGATCGGATCTCGGCGTTTGACGTGATTCTCGATGATCCGATTCCGGGCAAGGGTGAAGTGCTGACCAAGCTGACCGAGTTTTGGTTAGGCAGGCTTGGCCACATCATTCCCAATCACGCCACGGGCATTAATCCTGAATCGGTGGTTCAGCCCAGTGAGCGCGATCAAGTTCGGGGCCGTGCCATGGTGGTCAAGCGACTAAAGCCGATCTTGGTAGAGGCAGTCGCCCGCGGCTACTTGATTGGCTCAGGCTGGAAGGATTACCAGGCAACGGGGTCTGTTTGCGGTGTGGCACTCCCGCGAGGTTTAAATCAGGCTGCCAAGCTGCCCGAGGCGATTTTTACGCCGGCCGCCAAAGCGGAAATGGGTGAGCACGACGAGAACGTTGATTTTGATTATGTGGTCAATGCCATCGGTGAATCTCTGGCTAACCAGATCCGTGACATAACGTTGCAGCTGTACCAGGAGGCTGCCGAGTTTGCAGCCACTCGCGGAATCATCATTGCTGATACTAAATTCGAGTTTGGCCTAGATGAAGCAGGCCGGTTGCACTTGATGGACGAGGTGCTAACGCCGGACTCATCGCGCTTTTGGCCTGCTGACAGCTGGCGTGAAGGCATTAGTCCACCGTCCTACGACAAACAGTTTGTGCGTGATTGGCTCGAGACCCAGCCTTGGGACAAGACACCACCTGCACCGCGGCTGCCACCTGACGTCGTCCAAGCCACTGCAGCCAAATACCGTGAGGCACTTGAGCGCTTGATCGCCTGAAGGTCGGCTTTACCTGACGCCAGTGTCATCTCACGGGCTAAAATCGCGATTTGAATGCACCACGGGTCACCACTTATGACAAGCAATGTATCTGGAAACGGTCATGCGCCCATCGTTGGCGTCATTATGGGATCGTCAAGCGACTGGGATGTGATGTCCGAGGCAGTTGCGGTTTTTGAACATTTCCAGATTCCCCATGAGGCTCGCGTTGTGTCCGCACATCGTATGCCATCAGACATGGCTGAGTACGCAAAAAATGCTGAGGCTCGGGGTTTGAGAGCCATCGTTGCAGGCGCTGGTGGCGCGGCCCATTTGCCAGGCATGGTGGCTGCTTTTACACACATCCCGGTGTTTGGGGTGCCGGTACCGAGCAAACATTTGCAAGGTCAGGATTCTTTGCTGTCGATTGTGCAGATGCCCAAAGGCGTGCCCGTAGCGACATTTGCCATTGGCACAGCGGGTGCTGCCAATGCAGCTTTACACGTGGTGGCGAATCTGGCGATGACCGATAAATCTTTGGCAGACAAGCTAGTGCAATATCGGGCAACGCAGACAGAGGCAGCTCGCGCGATGAGGCTGGAAAAATGATCGTAAAGCCGGGACAGTGGTTGGGCGTATTGGGAGCAGGTCAGCTCGGGCGGATGTTCTGTCAGTCAGCCCAAGCGATGGGCTATCGGGTGCTGGTGTTAGATCCTGATGAGGTCTCGCCCACAGCAGATCTGGCAGACGATCACATCGTGGCTGCCTATGACGATGTACAAGCTTTGGGTGAGATGGCCAAACGTTGTCTGGCAGTCACCACTGAGTTTGAGAACGTGCCTGCGCGCAGCCTCGAGTTGCTGTCTAGACGTACTCATGTGATGCCTGGTGCCAGCGCCGTGGGCCCTGCGCAAGACCGTTGCCTGGAAAAGCGTTTCATCGAATCCATGGGCGTGCGGGTCGCTCCCTATGCTGACATTCGGACAGAAGCAGACATTGAGGCTGCGTCCGAATCGTTATTCCCGGGTATCTTGAAAGTTGCTCGGCTAGGCTATGACGGCAAGGGCCAATGGCGGGTTGCCAGCAAACAAGAGGCCTTGGCTGCATTTAACGAGGCGCGGCAAGTGCCTTGTGTGCTTGAGGCCAGGCTTGATCTTGCTTATGAGCTATCGGTGGTGTTAGCGCGTGATACTGAAGGCAAGCAGGTCTTTTATCCCGTTAGTCGTAACATCCATCACGAAGGTATTCTTGCGGTCACCCATGTCGATGGCTTGGTGACCGATGCTTCCCGGAAAGCGACACAGGCTGCCAGCCAAATCGCCGAAGGCCTTGGTTACCATGGCGTGCTCTGTGTCGAGTTTTTTGTGTTGAAAGATGGCAGCCTAATTGCCAATGAAATGGCGCCTAGACCCCACAACAGTGGGCACTACACTCAGAACGCCTGTGTGGCCAGCCAGTTCGAACAACAGGCACGGGTGATGGCCGGTTTGCCGCTTGGCGACACTCGACTCTTGAGCCCTGCTGTGATGCTAAACCTGCTTGGCGATGTGTGGTTAAGTGGCGCTAGTGCAGATCCCGTCGAGCCTGATTGGAGTGCAGTTTTAGCCAAGCGCGGCGTTTCATTGCATCTATATGGCAAACGCGAGGCTCGCATCGGCAGAAAAATGGGCCACATCAATATCACGTCTGAAACCTTTGAGCAGGCGGTGAGTGTGGCCAATGAGATTGTCGAGCTATTGCAACTGCCAGTCAGGGCAGTTGCGACCCAGTAGCTGTGCAAGCAACTGAGTCCGAAATTGAATATGCTGCGCTCGCCTTGATGCAAGGCGAGCTGGTGGCATTTCCGACCGAGACAGTCTATGGTCTTGGGGCCGATGCAGCATCTACAACTGCCGTTGAAAAAATCTACTCAGCCAAAGGCAGACCAAGTAACCATCCGGTCATTGTACATGTGGCCAAAGCTGAGGATATTGAGCATTGGTGCCGGGATATTCCAAGTCAGGCGTGGTTGCTCGCGCAAGCGTTTTGGCCGGGCCCGTTGACCATGATCTTGAAACGTCACCATGACGTGGATGCATCGGTCAGCGGCGGGCAGGATACGATTGGCGTACGCTGTCCCTCGCACCCTGTGGCTCATGCATTGTTAACTAAATTTGCCCACCTAAAGGCAGCCGCAGGCCAGGTGCGAGCCGGTGTAGCTGCCCCTTCGGCTAATCGGTTTGGCAGAGTCTCGCCGACACAGGCTGACCATGTTTGCCGCGAATTTGCTGAACTTGTTCGAACAGGCATGCCTGTTTTGGAGGGTGGTGACAGTGAAGTCGGCATCGAATCCACGATTGTGGATCTGTCTAACATTCAGAACAGTGGCACTGTTGCGTTGTTGCGCCCAGGCGCCATCAGTTCTGACGATGTTGCAGCAGTCCTTGGATGCGATGTGACGGGCCAGACAGCGCAGTCGCCGCGTGTATCGGGGTCGCTCAAAGCGCACTATGCGCCGACCACGCCGGTGACAGTGTGCGATGACGGCAACCTTCAGGCTTGTGTGCGACGCTGGTTAGACACCAACAATGGGTCAGTGGCCGTGGTGTGCCGCCAAGACATGGTGTTCAAATCAGATCGAGTGCAGCAGGTTTTAATGCCAGAAACGCCAGCAGCCTATGCTCGCGCGCTATACGCGACGCTGCGGCGTATTGATGATTTGGGTGTGGCCGCGGTCATCGCTGAACAGGTGCCCAATGAAGTGGTTTGGGCGGGCGTGCGAGACCGTTTAAGTCGGGCTGCTGCAGCCTTCGAAGGCGACAGCAGTCCGAGCTAGTGCGCAGCCTTTTTAGAAGAACGCCTGAATGCCAGTTTGTGCGCGGCCCAAAATCAAGGCATGAATGTCGTGCGTGCCCTCATAGGTATTAACCACTTCGAGGTTAACCAAGTGACGGGCGATGCCGTACTCATCAGAGATGCCATTGCCGCCAAGCATGTCTCGTGCCATGCGAGCAACGTCAAGTGCCTTGCCGCAAGAGTTACGCTTCATGATTGAGGTGATTTCAACGGCGGCCGTGCCTTCATCTTTCATGCGACCCAAACGCAGGCAGCCTTGCAAGCCAAGCGTGATCTCGGTTTGCATGTCAGCGAGTTTTTTCTGGATCAGTTGGTTGGCTGCCAAGGGGCGCCCGAATTGCTGGCGGTCAAGTACGTATTGACGTGCAGTGTGCCAACAAAACTCAGCGGCACCCAAGGCACCCCAGGCGATACCGTAGCGAGCTGAGTTCAAGCAAGTAAAGGGACCTTTTAAGCCAGTGACGTTGGGCAGCATCTGCTCCTCGCCCACCTCGACGCCGTCCATCACGATTTCACCGGTCATCGAAGCGCGCAGGCCGACCTTGCCATGGATCTCAGGGGCAGACAGGCCCTTCATGCCTTTTTCCAGGATAAAGCCACGAATACGGCCATCATGGTCACCACCCACGCATTTGGCCCATACGACAAAAACATCAGCCACTGGTGAGTTGGTGATCCACATCTTGTTGCCGGTGAGCTTGTAGCCGTCGCTAGTTTTAACGGCACGCGTATCCATGCCAGCTGGGTCAGAACCATGGTTGGGCTCGGTCAACCCAAAGCAACCAATCCACTGGCCGGTGGCGAGCTTGGGCAAGTACTTGCGTTTTTGTTCTTCACTGCCGAATTCGTTGATCGGAACCATGACCAACGAGGATTGCACGCTCATCATCGAGCGGTAGCCTGAATCGACACGCTCGACTTCCCGGGCAATCAAACCATAGCAGACGTAGTTCAGGCCGGCGCCACCGTATTCGGTCGGGATGGTGGCGCCAAGCAGGCCAAGCTCGCCCATTTCCGGGAAGATCGACGTGTCCATTTTCTCGTGACGGAAAGCCTCGAGTACACGTGGCAGCAGTTTTTCTTGGCAGTAAGCGTAGGCTGCCTCGCGAACCATGCGCTCGTCCTCGGATAGCTGGCTATCGAGCAACAAGGGATCAGACCAGTTAAAAGATGCTGCAGACATTGTTAGGGCTCCTGTTAAATCAACATGTTTATCTTGAGACGAATTCCGGCTTAGCCTATTTGCCTTGACCGGCTGCGCGTAATTTGGCAATCGTTGTGGTCGGCGTGATGGCCTCTGGATCTGTGATCAGATGCAGGATGGCCGGTTTGTTGCTCTTGATCGCCCGCTCGAATGCGGCAGCGAAGTCAGCGGTTTTTTCCACACGTTCTCCGTGTCCACCAAATGCTTGGGCATAGGCTGCAAAGTCGGGGTTTTGTAGATGGGTGGCTGAAATGCGGCCAGGGTAGTGCTTTTCCTGGTGCATGCGAATGGTCCCGTACATGCCGTTGTCAACGATCAGCACAACAATTGGAAGGTTGTACTGCACCGCCGTGGCAAACTCCTGACCGTGCATCATGAAGCAACCGTCGCCAGCAAAGCAGACGACCATCTTATCTGGTTGACCACGTTTGGCACCAACGGCAGCTGGCAAGCCGTAACCCATGGAGCCAGATGTTGGTGCCAGTTGTGTGCCATATTGTTTGAATCGGTGGAACCGGTGCACCCATGTCGCGTAGTTGCCCGCACCATTGGTGATGATGGCATCTTCGGGCAATACCGTTTCGAGGTGAGCCATGACACCGCTCATTTGCAGATCCCCTGGCACGGTCACGTTTGAGGCGTCACTCCAGGCAAGGTAGTGATCATGCAGACGTTTTGTATCGGCTGCCCACGGTGTTTGCGCTGGTCCTGGCAGGTTGCTTAGTTCGCTTGCAAATGCTGCCGGCGACGCGTTAATGGCCACCGTTGGTGCATAGACCCGCCCGAGCTCATTGGCGTCAGGGTGTACGTGTACCAACGTTTGTTTAGGCACAGGAATATCTAGCAACGTGTAGGACTGGCTCGGGATTTCCGACATGCGCCCGCCCACGAGCAACAAAAGATCGGCGTTTTGAATTTTCTTGAGCAGCTCTGGGTTGATGCCCAAGCCCACATCGCCGATGTAGCAGGGGTGCTCGTGGTCGATGAGCATCTGGCGGCGAAACGATGCAGCCACAGGAAGTGCAAAGCGTTGCGCAAACTCGGCGAATTGCTTGACTGCTTCCGGTGTCCAGCGAGCACCACCCAAAATCGCCACGGGTGATTTGGCCTGGGCAAGCCGTTTTGCCAGATCGGCCATTTGACCGGCAGCAGGTGCACTGTCGATGGGCTGGACGTAGGGTGCATCGGACACGCTAGCTGTCTGAACCAGCATATCTTCGGGCAAGGCAATGACAACCGGACCTGGGCGGCCGGACATGGCGACGTGAAATGCCCTGGACACTATCTCAGGAATTCTGGCCGCATCGTCGATTTCAGTTGCCCACTTTGCCGCTTGGCCAAAGACAGCGCGGTAATCCATTTCCTGGAATGCTTCGCGCTCTCGCATGCCTCGTTCAATTTGCCCCACAAAGACAATCACGGGCGTGGAATCCTGTTTGGAGATATGGATGCCAGCCAGTGCATTGGAAGCCCCAGGCCCACGGGTCACCATACAGATTCCAGGGCGCCCTGTCAGCTTGCCGTGTGCATCAGCCATCATGGCTGCGCCGCCTTCTTGCCGACACACTGTGACATGGATGTTGACGTCAACAAGTGCATCAAGCACGGCCAGAAAGCTTTCTCCTGGCACGGTGAACACATGCTCGACACCTTGGGCAACGAGCTGATCGACGATGAGTTGTCCGCCTGTGCGCGCGACGGTTTGATTGGCTGCCATGTGTAAGTCCCTTTTAGAGCGCAGTTTTTGTTTGATCAATAGGATATGTTCATGTTTTGCACAAAGCAATTGATAAAATTGCACATCTTTGTGTATTAGTGGCACTTATGTTGCCACAAGGGACCTCTGCTTGAGAAAAGGTATTCCCAATCTAAGCGCATTACAGGCCTTTGAAGCGACGGCCCGGCTAGGTAGTTTTACACGGGCTGCCGATGAGTTGGCTTTGACACATAGCGCTGTGCATCGCCAGGTCAGCTCATTGGAGGCTCGTTTGGGTGTGCAACTATTTAACCGGGTGCGTCGGCGTATTGTCTTAACGGACGCAGGCGCTGAGTATGCTGGCCGAATTCGTCAACATCTTGAACAGATTGAGAAAGACACCTTTAGTCTCATGAGCCGTGCGAGCTTGGGGCGCCGATTGCACATTGCTGTATTGCCGACGCTCGCAGCCAATTGGCTCATCCCTAAGCTAAAAGACTTCCAGCAGCAATACCCCGATATTTCAGTTAGCTTGTCACTACGTACCTTGCCATTTCAATTTGACGATGAGCCATTCGATGGCGCGATCTACCATAGCCATGCAGCTTGGCCAGGCACACAGGGCAGTGTGTTGTTTGCTGAGCGCGAGTTAATCCCAATCTGTTCGCCCGATTTGGCGATGAAATCGGAACAAAATGACAGTTTGCAACAGCTGACGCATTTGCATCTGAATTCACGGCCTGATGCATGGCGTGACTGGTATGAACATGTCGGCCGTGCTTATCCCTCTGAGGCAGCAGGCGGGCCACGTTATGAGATGTTTGCCATGGTGTTGGCAGCGGCCCAAGCAGGCTTAGGCGTTGGACTGGTGCCCAGATTTCTGGCGCAACAAGCTCTCGATCGAGGTGATCTCATCATGCCGGTTTGTGAACCTTTGCCTGTAAGCCAGAGCTACTATTTTGGATATCCGATGCGCAACGAAGCAACAGCTGCCCTAAAAGCATTTGAGCGGTGGCTGCGAGAGACTGCCCAAGAGAGTTTTGTGAGGCTGTAGAGTTAGTCCTTCATTGTGCGGGCTTGAGGTCTTGAGCTGAAATACGCGCCACATTATTGCCGCTGCGGGTAAAAGTGTTCACGTCAAACGGCTGTCCAGCCCGATTTGCACGGACCGCCTGAGCATTGCCGAATGTCAGCCGCTCGATCTCACTGACCGGGACACTCAGTGTTCGGGTCGGGCTGTAAATGCCTTGCTCCACCCGTCCATCGACAAACCGCACTTCAACCCAGCAGTCAGCACTGAATTCGGCCTCGATCATGTCGGGCAATGGTTCAGGTGCGGGCGGCGGTGCTACCTGGGCGAGTGTGGTCGTCCGGCTCGCGGCCAACTCCAGGCTCGTCGTGTGATTTGGCTCAACGGTTGGAGCAGCTCCGCCGGGCAGGCTTTGCGTTACCGGCTCAATGGCTGATTTGGTCGAGGCAGTAGCAATCGGCGCAATAGGGGAGGCTAATGAAGCATCAGAATTGGTGTTCCCGCCGATTGCTGCCGAGCTGACGTTGCTGTCTGGCGGCGCAACCTCGATCGTTGATGTTGTCTCAGTGGGTTGATCGTTTGTTCGGTCATTGGCCACCTGGACGGCTGGCGTGATGTCCGTTTTGCTGGGCCAACCCTCGTCGATGGCCAACCACGTGCCGATCCCCACGAGCACTAACAAAAGACCGGCCAACCAGATGCCAAGACGGGTGCGTGAGCTAGCATGGGGCATGGCGTTGGCCCCAATGACGCTAGACTCGCGTTTTGCGAGTTTGCTCGCGCTTGGCTGATTTTTAACGCGATTTAAAGCAATTTGGCTGTCGGTGAGTTTCAGTTCGGTGACTGGGGGATCCAATGTGATATTCAAGTGACGAGCATATTTCTCAACGGCGCGCAGATAATAGCCTGGCCCATGGAATGCCGACACAGTCCCGGATTCAATTGCACGTAATTGAGCGCTAGACAGCATCAGTGTCGGTGCCAGTGTTGCCAAGTCTTGGCCAGATAGCTCGCGAGCTTGTTTGAGTTGCTCAGCCCATTGACTTAGCGGCAATTGGTCGATGTCTTGCATGCTGTTGAAACCTCTGATCACACGGCAATTGATTATCCCAACAGGATAAGGGTAATCGGCGCTGGTGGCTACTGCTCACTACCTAAATACGACGGTGCGGCTGCCGTTTAGCAGAATGCGCTGCTCGATATGTGCCTTGACTGCGCGGGCTAATACCAGTGACTCTACATCGCTACCCACGCGTGTCAGGTCTTGCACGCTCATGGCGTGATCGACGCGTTCAATGTCCTGTTCGATGATCGGACCCTCATCGAGATCGTGTGTGACATAGTGAGCTGTTGCGCCGATCAGCTTTACACCACGTGCGTGAGCCTGATAGTAAGGCTTGGCGCCTTTGAAGCTTGGCAAAAAGCTGTGATGAATATTGATGGCGCGTCCTGCCAAGGCTTGGCAAAGTTCAGGCGAGAGGATTTGCATGTAGCGCGCAAGCACAACGAGATCAACCTCAAGGCGACTGGCAAGCTCGAGAATGGATGACTCTTGTTCGGCTTTGGTTTCGGGGCTGACCGGCAGGTAATGAAAAGGCACGCCATGCGAGGTCACCAGGCCTTCAAAATCTCGATGGTTCGAGACGACGGCGGCAATCTCTGCGTTGAGTTGTCCACTGTGCACGCGAAACAATAGGTCGTTCAAACAATGGCCTTGTTTGCTGACCAAAATCATAAGCTTGGCTCTGCTTTGTGCGCCGTGGATTTGCCACTGCATGCCGAACGATTGTGCGACCTCTTGCATGTCGCTTTTAACGGCCTCGATAGATGCATCAGTTAGCGCGAAGTGAACCCGCAAAAAAAATCTGCCCGTCTCCTCGTCGCCGAACTGCTGAGCATCCAGAATGTTGCCTTGGTGGGCCAGCAAAAGGCCACTGACTCGGTGCACGATACCAATTCGGTCGGGGCAGGATAGCGTAAGGATATAGTCGCTCGGGTTGGGGCTCATGGGTAACCAGCTTCAGAATCATTCAAACGGCGACGAACCTCAAGGCCTATGGCCATGGACGCAGTCAATCCGGGTGATTCTATGCCAAATAGATTAACCAGGCCTTTGACACCATGGTTTGATGGGCCCGAAATACAAAAATCAGCCGCAGGTTCATTGGGTGCCGAGATTTTAGGTCGGATGCCAGTGTAGCCCGGCTGCAACGCGCCATCCTTCAAGTCTGGCCAATAACGCCTGACAGCCTCATAAAAGCCTTCGCCGCGGGCTGGATCAATGTCGTAGTCTTCGTGCTCGACCCACTGGGTGTCAGGCCCGAATTTGGCCTGTCCGCCTAAGTCTAGCGTCAGATGTACGCCGAGTCCCGCCTTTTGCGGCACAGGGTAAATCAGGTGATCAAATGGCGCCTTTCCTTGCAAGTTGAAATAGCTTCCTTTGCATAGATAGGCTTTTGGGACAGCGCCTTGGTCAAGGCCGTCTATTTTCTGGGCGACGGCAGGGGCCTGCAAACCAGCGGCATTGATCAAGATGTCGCATGTCAGCGTTACTGGCTCAACGCCTCCAAATGAGACTTCGAACCCGCCACCGGGCAAGACGCGTGCTGATTCAAACGGACAATGAAACACGCACTGCGCACCAGCGTTCTCGGCATCACCTTGGTAGGCAAGCATCAGTCCATGACTGTCGATAATGCCTGTAGAAGGCGACAACAGGGCAGCTGTGCAGGACAGGGCCGGTTCGAGCGACCGAGCTTGGCTAGCGTTAAGCCATTGCAAGTCAGTGACACCGTTGGCTGCTGCCTTTTGTTTGATGTCATTTAAGATTTGATGTTCAGACTCGTCAGTGGCCACGATCAATTTGCCTAGCTGACGATGGTTCACGCCACGTGACTGACAATATTCGTAAAGCATGTGTTTACCCTGCACGCATAGTCGAGCCTTCAGGCTGCCAGCTGGGTAATAGATGCCCGCGTGAATGACTTCAGAGTTGCGTGAGCTCGTGCCCGTGCCAATTCCCTCGGCGCGGTCGGTGATCATCACCTCTAGCCCATTGATTGAGAGCTCACGGGCAACGGCAAGGCCAACAACGCCCGCCCCAATGACAATACATTGAACGTCTTTGCTCATATCTACTAAACACTTGGTGTCAAATCGTAACCGCCGCCATGGTAGATCAATGGCGCACGATCAGCATGCGCACAGTTCTCTACTTCCCCGATTAGCACGATGTGGTCTCCCTCATCGTAATGGTGTCGGTTGTAGCACTCAAACCAGGCAGCCGATGGCACGTCAAGCCGTGGCGATCCGTTAGGGCAGTCAACCAGCGTCTGCCCATGGAATCGATCGGCCGGTGTGCCGGTGGCGAAACGTTTTGCGAGTCCCAGTTGGTCGAACGCTAGCACTTGAATGACATAGCGCTCGCATTGCTCAAACACGCCAAGCGAGTGTGAGGATCGTTTCAGGCTCCAGACCACCAAGGGCGGTGCCAGCGAGACCGAATTAAACGAACTTACAGTCAAGCCCACTGGCATGCCTTCGCCATCTCGAGTGGTGATGATGGTCACGCCGGTTGGAAATCTCCCGAGAGCTTGCTTGAACTGTCGGTCATCGAACGATGGGGGCTGTGCGCTCATGGTGACAAGCGCTCGATGATCCATTCGCCATCCGTGTTTTGTTGATAAGTGAGTCTGTCATGCAGACGCGAAGGACGACCTTGCCAAAACTCAAAGTAGCTTGGCCGCACCCGATAGCCGCCCCAGTGTGGCGGGCGAGGCGGGTTGTCGCCGAATTTTTGCTCGACCTCTTCGACTTTTGCTTTCAGGGCCTCGATGGTCACCGGTTGGCTCTGAGCTGAAGCCCAAGCCCCTAGGCGTGAACCGAGTGGGCGGCTTTGGTAATACTCATCTGATTCGTCTGGGCTGACTTTTTCAACGATACCCTCAATGCGTACCTGGCGCTCTAGTGGCTGCCAGAAAAAAAGCAAGGTCGCCTGAGTTTGCAATGCCAGCTCTTTGCCTTTGCGAGATTCGTAGTTGGTGTAGAACACAAAACCGCGAGTGTCGAATCCCTTGAGCAACACAATTCGGGCAGTTGGTTTGCCGCTCGCGTCTGCCGTGGCCAAAGTCATGGCGGTGGGTTCGGCAACCGGCAATGCAATTGCCTCGTTTAGCCAGATATCGAACTGGTCAAAGGGTGACTCTTTGGCCTGCGATTCGAGTAATTCGCCTTTTTCGTAATTTTGTCGAATGTCAGCAACAGACATGATGGTACTTTTTTGAGGTTTGAGATGTGACTAGTGTAATCGCACGCTGTCCTCAGCGTCGGTCATTGTCTAGCTGTTCTTGCAGTCTTTGGGCCAAACGTGCGAGCCTTTGGTCCTCAATTCCAGCTGCTTTGAGTGCTTGGTGCGTCTGCACCACATAGTCGACACAAGGGCCGTAGCGGCCGCTGGCCTGTCTGACGATGTCAAGCGTTTGATTTTCTGCCAATCCCGTCACATAGCCTGGATTTTTGCGGTCAATCACAAATGCGAGCGCACTGACCTGACCTTTTTCAGTGTCGCAACGCAGCCATCTGGGATGGTAAGCGCCAGTCGACATTTCGCGACGCCAAAGCGCCTCAAATGTGCTTGGGACATTGTTGGCACGGATCCGGAAAGTCAGGCCGCGACAGGAACCGCCGCGGTCTAGTCCGAAAACCAGGCCGGGTGTTTCGGGCGTTCCCCGGTTGACTCTTGACCATAGACACAGCGCTCGGTGATGGCCGCGCAGCACACTCAGGCGTCGCTCCTCATAGTCGAATTCGGGGTTCCAAATCAAAGACCCATAAGCGTAGATCCAGAGGTCATGGTGACCTGACCACCCGGCGAGTGCCTGCAGCATAGAGGCGCGTCTTTGTTCGTCAGAGAGAAACTGAACCGACCCTGGCGGCGTCGGAGATTTTTTGGGCTCGGTTGGACACACCATCATGCGCTCGTAATTGAGTGGTCAGTCGTTCGTTTCAGAAACTGTTGTGGTCTGATCGTGTTGGCCGCTGTGTCGGGTTAACCAGGCGCCGCCTGCTAACGCAACCGAGCTTAACCAAAACAATGGCATAACACCGAGAATCGTGCCCAGCGCCCCAAACGTTAGTGGCATCGAGACCTGCGAGCCGTTCACAAGTGCCATCCTCATGCCGAATACCTCGCCTTTACGCCCGGCAGGTGCGTGTTGTTGCAGCAGGCTTAAGATACTCGGCTGAGTGCTGCCAAGTGACAGTCCCAGCATAAATGACAATCCCATGAGCACCCATACCTGAGAAAACCATGGATAAATCAAAAAATACACGGATGCCGATATCATCGCAAAATGAATCATGGTCCAAGGCTTCACCCGCCCTTGTATCAAGGGCAACAGCAGCCGAATCACGAATGTCGCCACCGAGAAAATCGCCAGGATAACGCCAATGGTTGTGGCGCTAAAGCCTTGTTGAACACCATATAGGGGCACAACAAAGTAATGGGTATCCCAGGCACTAGCCAGCAGCAAGTTGGAAATTAGCGCGTAACGCAAGGGTTTGATGTGCCATAGGTCGACCATGCGTGTCGTTTGTTCGGCCAGCGGCTGTGGCTTGTGACTCTCGAGCAAGGTGACACGTTGTCTAAGAACTGAAAATAACGCGACGGCTGGGCACAGCCCAAGCATCAAAAACGCCCAGCGATGTCCGATATAGTCGATAGAAAGCCCCGCGATCAGTGGGCCGCTGAATCCAGAGACAGCCATGGCCATGGCCAGCCATGAATAGTTGCGCAGTCGGGTTGCGGTGTCAGTTTGTCCCAGCAGTCCTTGTACGGCGATTTGAAAGCCCATGTGGCCTATGCCAATTGACACAGCGGCAAACGCCAGCGTGAACCAGTTAGGCCACAGCCATGGCAAAAGTGTTCCGCTAGCTGAAATGAATGCAGCGAGCCACATGGCGTGATAGCTACCGTGAGAATCGATACGTCTGCCAGCCGGAACGGCAACAAACATTGGCAAAAGGGCAAAGCAAGCAATCAGCAAACCCACACCGAACTTGCTGATGCCGAGCTCCACTGCATTGAGCATGACCGCGACTCTGCCGCCTGCCAAGGCAATATGCATCAGCATAATCAGCACGCACCAAATGGCGGCGCGAGGCAATCGGGACATCGATTGGAGCAGCTCGGGCAAGATCGTGTATTGCGGTTAAGAACTTTTGTCTAGTGGGGATTTTGCGCGCCAGCGGGTTGTTTGTCGAGAAATTATGAGCTAATTCATAAAGTTATCGCTAACTCGTGTCAAAATCCCCACTTTAAGTAGGCAGCGTGTGCCGATTAACTGCACGCTAGTAACCAACGGCTACTTTCTGGAAATGACGACAAGCAACCCGGACGACTCTTTGCACCACTGCCCAATGGACGTCGAGCGTCGTTTCGGGTCAGTCGACCGTGCCTATGGTCAAGCCGTAACCGATGGGCTCGGTCAACGCCATGTGGTGGTCGTCGGTCTTGGGGGTGTGGGTTCGTGGGCAGCTGAGGCGTTGGCAAGAAGCTCGGTAGGCCACTTAACCTTGATCGATCTTGATCACGTCGCAGAGTCAAACATCAACCGTCAAGTACATGCTCTCCAGAACACAATTGGTCAGGCCAAAGTTATTGCCATGCAGCAGCGAATTGGCCAAATCAATCCGCAATGTCAGGTTGATTTAGTCGAGGAGTTTGTGCAGGCAAACAACGTCAACGAGTTAATTCCCGATTCAGCTGACGTGGTGCTTGATTGCACTGACCAACTAAGCGCGAAGGTGGCCATGGTGTTGTGTGCCCGACAAAGGCAGCAGTCGTTGCTGGTGTGTGGGGCCGCGGGTGGGAAAACAGATGCGCTGTCGCTTCGTTTTGGTGACTTGCGTGACAGCACGCATGATGCGCTGTTAGCCCGGTTGCGCTCGACCTTGCGCAAGCAGTATGGATTTGCGCAGGCAAGCGCCAAGCGAACACCGCGCATGGGTGTGCCTGTGCTTTGGTTTGAGCAGCCCGCGCATCGACCCGTCTCGATTGCTAGCAGCGAGTCGGTTTTCATGCCCTTGGCTTGTGCCGGGTATGGCTCGCTTGTAACGGTGACGGCAGCTATGGGGTTGGCCGCAGCCGGTAAAACGCTCGGATGGCTGGTTGAACAAAAAACCCAGTGACTACCGCACTGACAATGATACCGGGCAGTCGCCCGGTATCATTGAGCCAAAATTGTTGATAGATCAATGAACGTCTTTTGTTGCTGGGCAACGAGGATACAAAAAGGGGTGTAGGACTTGCTACCTGACAATTTGAATCAGTCTAACCGTGCCGGTGTCATGTCTTGGTTGTGCCGCGGCTGGGATTGTTTGATGCGTCCAAGCGGCGCTTTCTGGTTGCTGCTAGGCGCGTTGGTCTGGCTTGGCATCTTCGGCTGGCCACGTTCTTTGCACATTCCCGATGAGGGTCGCTATGTTGGCGTGGCTTGGGACATGGTGCGGTTTGACAGCACCTGGACGCCGCTACTGAATGGCTTGCCGTATTTTCATAAGCCTCCCCTGTTTTACTGGCTCAACGAAGTGGCGTTCCTCGTGTTTGGTCCACACGAGTGGGCAGCTCGCCTGCCCTCGATTCTGATCTCTTGGTTCACGGTAGTAGCGCTTTATCTGTTTGTGAGTCGACATCGTGGCAAGGACGTTGCGACCCTGAGTGTTCTGGCGTTAATCACCATGCCTTACTACTATGGCGCGTCTCAATATGCCAACCTCGACATGCTGGTTGCTGGCCTGATTGCGCTCACGATACTGGCAGGGGCTGAGGCGGTCTCGCGGGCTGTCAACGATGAGCCTAACGCTCGCTGGTTTGCCATCGCGGCAGGATTTTTGGCTGCCTTGGCTGTCCTGTCCAAAGGCTTGATCGGGGTGGTTCTGCCGGGTGGCGTGCTGTTTTTCTGGATCTTGGCTACACGCCGCTGGGTGGGTCTGAAAGTCTTGCTTGCACCTGCCGTTTGGCTGGCCTTTTTATCGATCATGGTGCCCTGGTTTGTTCTGATGGAAATCCATTACCCAGGTTTTTTGCATTACTTTTTTGTTTATCAGCATTTTGAGCGGTATTTAAGCGATGGCTTTAATCAACAGCAGCCATTTTGGTTTTTCGTGCCGGTTGTGTTTGGCATGAGCCTGCCCTGGTCTTTGTGGCTAGTTCGCTATGGTTGGCGCCGCCCACACATTTCAGCTGATCGTAGCTGGTTCTGGTTGATGGGGCTGTGGATAACGGTCATCGTGGTGTTTTTTTCGATTCCGACATCCAAGCTCATAGGCTACACAGTTCCGGTCTTGCCGGCGTTAGCTGTTTTGATTGCGGAGGTGATATGCGGTGCTTGGAAAGGACTGCAGGCTCAACGAAATATTCGTTGGACGGCTATTACCTTGATCGCTTCAGCCCTTGCCTGCCTAATTGCATTAACCGTTTTCTACTTTATTAACGGACGCAGCTCCAAGCCATTTGTCGATGCATTCGGGTCT
Source organism: Burkholderiaceae bacterium (assembly GCA_021208885.1). Classification (GTDB taxonomy): domain Bacteria; phylum Pseudomonadota; class Gammaproteobacteria; order Burkholderiales; family Burkholderiaceae_B; genus Algicoccus. The sequence goes on along the minus strand of JAJOJF010000022.1, from coordinate 52,997 downwards.
GAGATTAAGGTCGAAGATCAATTTGTGTTCGTTGACGTTTATCCATTTGACATGCAGTTCTATACCCGCGATCCCAAGCCCGCCTGGGTGGTGCTGAACTGGCCTGCTTTACCCAAAGGCGATTCTTGGGCCAATGAGTTGGCCGAGGCCGGTGAACATGTGCCCGAGCAAGCCAAAGAGGTGTTGATTACCCCTGATCAGGTACTGCCGCGCATATGCGAGAATCCGAATCGAACTTATTGGTTTGCGGCGTATCCACATGCGATGACGCCATACGCCTATGTCGCGCAGCTCGACCCCGTTATTACATTGCAATATGGTGTTGCAGTGTGGAAGCTGGTTCCAGATGTTAACTTCACTCAAAAATGGTGCACCGGAGAACAAAAGTGAGTCACCAAGATAAAAAATCAAGGTCCGCAGAGACCTTTCGCAGCGCCCGTTGGTTTGCGCCTGACGATCTCAGATCGTTTGGTCATCGTTCTAGAGCCATGCAAATGGGTTATTCAGCCCAGGAATGGGAAGGCAAGCCTGTCATCGGCATCATCAATACATGGTCAGACATCAATCCTTGCCACACACACTTTAAGCAGCGCGTCGAGGACGTTAAAAGAGGCGTCTTGCAAGCCGGCGGCTTTCCGCTCGAGTTGCCCGCGCTTTCCTTGGCCGAACAATTCGTCAAGCCCACCACAATGCTGTATCGGAATATGTTGGCGATGGATGCTGAGGAGTTGATTCGCTGTCATCCGGTCGATGGCGTCGTGCTTATGGGGGGCTGCGACAAGACCACGCCCGGCCTTCTTCTAGGTGCCACTAGCGCAGGTGTGCCCGCTATCTATGTGCCAGCCGGCCCCATGCTGCGCGGCAACTGGCACGGCAAAATCCTGGGCTCGGGGTCTGACGCCTGGAAGTATTGGGATGACAGGCGTGCTGGTTTGATTTCAGATAAAGACTGGACCGAGATAGAAGGCGGCATTGCCCGAAGCCATGGCACTTGTATGACCATGGGCACAGCCTCAACCATGACAGCCATAGCTGAGACGCTAGGTATGAGCTTGCCTGGTGCATCCTCGATTCCCGCGCCAGACTCCAACCATGTGCGCATGTCTGCCGATAGCGGTCGACGCATTGTTGAGATGGTGTGGGAAGATCTCGTGCCGAGCAAGATTCAGACTCACGCGGCCTTTGAGAATGCCATCATGGTGGCCATGGCCATGGGGTGCTCGACCAATGCCATCATTCATCTGATTGCCCAAGCCAAGAGAGCCGGGTGCGACATTGGGCTGGACGATTTTGATCGCTACAGCCGCGTCATCCCGGTCATTGCCAATGTGCGGCCAAGCGGAGACCAGTATTTGATGGAAGATTTCTATTATGCGGGTGGGCTGACAGGCTTGATGTCGCGGTTGAAAGGCCATTTGCATTTGGATGCCATGACTGTTACTGGCAAGACCTTGGGTGAAAATATCGCTGATGCACAGGTCTATAACGACGATGTGATTCGCCCGCTCGATAACCCAATCTATGCCGAAGGGGCGCTAGCCGTGTTGCGCGGCAATCTTGCACCCGACGGCTGCGTGATCAAGCCAAGTGCATGTCCGCCACACTTGCATCAGCACACGGGACCGGCGCTGGTGTTTGACGACTATCCGTCGATGAAGGCGGTTATTGACAGCGAGGATCTCAACGTCACGGCTGATCACGTGTTGGTGCTGCGCAATGCGGGCCCGCAAGGCGGGCCTGGCATGCCCGAGTGGGGCATGCTGCCCATGCCCAAAAAGTTGCTCAAGCAGGGTGTGCGTGACATGTTGCGGCTGTCTGATGCGCGCATGAGTGGCACTAGCTATGGCGCCTGCGTGCTGCACATTTCGCCAGAGTCATACGTGGGTGGACCTCTGGCATTGATCAAGACTGGTGACATGATCACCGTTGATGTGCCGAACCGTTGCATCCGTGTCGAAATCTCGGACGAGGAGATGCAAAAGCGTCGTGAGGCTTGGACACCGCCTGCAAAGCGTTTCGAACGAGGGTACGGCTGGATGTTCTCAAAACATATTCAGCAAGCCAACGAAGGTTGCGATTTTGATTTTCTGCGAACCGAGTTTGGCAAGCCCGTTGGCGAACCTGATATTTTTTGAGGGGCGGCGTCGCCCTGGAACCTAATTTGCCTTTTTGGGCTCAGAATGTTTGGAGAAATTTCGTGAAGGAACTAAAGGCCGAAACCCGGCAACGGCTGATGCATGTGAGTACGGCCACACTTGCAACATTACTCTTTAAGCGTGGTTTAAAAAACCAGTTCATTCAAAATGTGTCGCGCCTTTCCAAAGCCCATGAAAACATGGTCGGTCAGGCATTTACGCTTCGGTACATGCCTGCGCGTGAGGACCGAAATGGGATCGAGGTCTTCCAAAATCGCCAGCATCCCCAGCGCCAGGCTATAGAACAGTGCCCACCGGGGGCGGTCATGGTGATCGATAGTCGTAAAGATGCGCGCGCTGCTTCGGCTGGTGGCATATTGGTGAGTCGTCTGAAACAGCGTGGCGTGGCTGGTGTGGTCACCGATGGCGGGTTTCGGGATTCAGCTGAAATCGCGGTGCTTGGAATCCCGGCTTATCATCAGCGACCGTCTGCACCAACCAACCTGACTCTGCACGAGGCCATTGACATCAATGTGCCGATTGGCTGCGGCGATGCACCCGTGTTTCCTGGCGATGTGGTTGTTGGGGATGCCGATGGTGTGATCGTTATCCCGGCAGAGATTGCCGATGAGGTGGCGATTCAAGCCGCAGACATGACGGTGTTCGAAGATTTTGTGACGATTTGTGTCAAGCAAGGCAAGTCGATTCTTGGGCTCTATCCACCAACAGATCCTCAGACAACAGTGCTATTTGAGGCCTGGAAAAAAGACAATGGGTTCTAATAAACCCGGCCACTTGGTGCTTGGTGTGACGCGAAGGCTCGAAAGGGCCTTTGGCGGTGGGGTGGCTGACGGGACTCGAACCCGCGACAACCGGAATCACAATCCGGGACTCTACCAACTGAGCTACAGCCACCAAAGGACGTAGATATTAACATGATCGATGAGATCGGGCAGCTGCTAGAGCGTTACTGGCCACACATCGTTTTGTTGGTCTCGATTGTGGCAAGCGTGGCGACCGCTATTCATGCAGCCATGACCAAACAAGATGTCAGGGCGGCCATTGGCTGGGTGGCCGTTGTGATTTTCTCGCCGCTGCTTGGTGCGACTTTCTACCTTTTCGCTGGCATCAACCGGGTGCGCCGCGAGCGTGTCACCCAACAGCGACGTCTAGCTGAGCAAGGTTATGAGTCTGTGGCCTCTCTTGAGGTCAAGCATCTAGGCGACGGGTTTGATGAGCACATTAAGCCTCTCAGGCGATTAGGCAACGAGATCAACTCCAATGTCTTGCTTCGCGGCAACCAAATACAGGTGCTGTCTGGTGGTGACCAGACTTATCCAGCCATGCTCGAGATTATTGCAGCAGCGCAAACATCGATTGCTCTGCAAACCTATATTTTTGATCATGACGGCATTGGCATCCGGATTGCGCAAGCCTTGATTGATGCCCAGCAGCGTGGTGTGAAGGTGCGGGTCTTGATCGACGCAGTTGGGGCAAAATATTCGCGTCCTCCGATTACCCGGATGCTTCAAGAGTCTGGGGTGAAAGTCGGTTTGTTTTTGCCCACCGCCATTGGCATTCGGTTGGTCTATGCCAATATGCGTAGCCACCGCAAGCTGCTGGTGGTCGATGGCCAACACGCATTGACCGGTGGCATGAATATCCGAGAGGGATTCATGCGTGAATTTGCTGGTGACGATGTGGCGGTTGATACGCATTTCAGAGTCAATGGACCGGTTGCAAGGCACCTGATGGAGAGTTTTGCGCACGATTGGGAATTCACAACAGGTGAGCGACTGGAAGGGGAGGCATGGTTTTCTCCGGCAGAGGCTGCCTCGACTGGCGAAGGCGTTCCCATCCGGGTGGTGCTTTCTGGGCCAGACCGCGCGATAGGCCGCAATCAGTCGATGCTGCTTGGCGCCTTGTCAGTCGCACGTCACCATGTGCGCATTCAGTCGCCGTACTTTTTACCAGAGCCGGTGCTCATAGGCGCTTTGGTCACAGCTGCCAGGCGGGGTGTCAGGGTCGATGTCGTAATACCAGCCAACAACAATCTCAAGCTTGTGAGTGCTGCTATGGAAGCACAACTTGACCTCATGTTGCATGGTGGTGTTCATGTATGGCGTGCCCACGGTTCATTTGATCACTCAAAGCTCATGACCGTCGATGATCAATGGTGTTACGTTGGCTCATCCAATGTTGATCCCAGAAGCCAGCGTCTTAATTTTGAGTTGGACCTAGAGGTGTTTGACCGGACGCTAGCCCGTGATATCGCCGCCGTCATCGACAGCAAAATCCATAATGCCAGGCGTGCAACATTGGCTGAGCTTGCCAACCGCCCCTTCTGGGTGCGGTTGCGCAATCGTTTTATCTGGCTAGCCTCACCCTTGCTTTAACGGTCTGGACGGACTGGATCAGGCTTGATCCAGTGGATCCTTTGCCGGGTTGGCTGCCGGCGCTATTGCTGCACCTTCGATGCCATGTCGGTCTAGGGCTGCTCGTACAAAGCCGCGGGATTTGATGTCTTCGACAAATTGCCTCAAAAAACCAGCGGCCTCATCGCCATAGCGTTTGGGTGTGCCCATGGCCTGTCGAATCTCCATAAAGCGACCGGGCAGCATTCTCAGGCCGGGTTGGTCGGCGCTATCGGCTTGCAGCTGTTGCTTGACACCTGCGGCCACATCAGCGTCGGTTTCTAAGAATGTTTTGACCACGGCCTCTGATAGATCCGTTCGCTCAATTCGAGCATGTTTAAGGCTTCTGCTGAGGAACAGGTCATAGGCGCTGCCTTGACCAACAACAACTCGGTGCTCTGGTTTGTCGACTTCATCGTTGCTCGTGATGGAGCTTTCTTGTCTGACCAGATACGCACCCTCGATAAGCACGTAGGGAGCAGTGAAAGCAATTTGTTCACCACGTTTGGGGTCGATGGCAAAAAAGCCGACGTCAGCTCGCCCTGTTTCTAGAGCCTGCACGGAGTCGGCTGCCGTCTTGAAAACAACGAGTTCAGTCTCGACACCGAGTCGCTTGCCAAGTTCGCGGGCTATATCGATCGATACGCCGGCTGCAGAGTCGCCTTCAGCTCTAGCCAGAACTGGATTGCCAATGTTGATGCTCGCACGTAGCTTGCCAGTGGGAGCGAAGGTGGTGGCAAGAGTTGATGTCATCGTAAAGAGTCTCCGATAGATTTAGATTTCTGGGTTACTTACCCCTTTGTCGGGGCAGAGCCTGTTGGTGCTAGGCGAGGCTGGACTGAATCGAACCAAAGCAATGGCGCCCCCGGCGTGACTCGAACACGCAACCACCCGCTTAGAAGGCGGGTGCTCTATCCAGTTGAGCTACGGGGACAAAGAAACCGCATTTTAACCATCGAACACCAAGCGTGCTGTGGTAGGCTTGAATACTTGTATTACTTCGGTGTTTACTGAGCATGACTGAGTTTTTTGCAGTTCACCCGACCAACCCTCAACCGAGGGCAATCAGCCAGGCTGCAGCCTTGATTGCAGACGGCGGCGTTTTGGCGATCCCAACTGATTCGGGCTATGCGCTGGTTGCTCACCTGGATGACAAGCTAGCGGCTGACGCTTTGCGGCGCTATCGAGGTCTTGACGCGCGCCACCATTTGACTTTGCTATGTCGTGACCTGTCGGAAATTGGTCAATTTGCCAAGGTTGACAATCAACAGTACCGGCTCTTAAAACACGCGACCCCTGGGCCTTGGACTTTTATCTTGACCGCATCGCGTGAAGTGCCAAAGCGAGTGTCGCATCCTTCACGCAAGACGATTGGCATTCGGGTGCCGAACCATCCGGTCACTAGCGCCCTGCTCGCACTCGTTGGCGCGCCCGTATTGGCGACAACACTCATTTTGCCGGGGCAGGAGGCCCCCTTGGTTGACCCTGAAGATGTGCGTGAGGCCTTCGGCAAACAGCTTGCGGGCATTGTGGATGCCGGTCGCTGTCCTTGGCAGCCCACCACGATCGTCGATCTGTCGGGCGCAGCGCCCGAGGTAATAAGACTTGGTGCCGGTGATCCGGCTAGCATTGGATTGTGAGGCCTGCTGATGTCCGGAATTGAAGACCTGATTCAGACCATTGTTTTGTTTGCCTTGCCGGTGATATTTGCTATCACGCTGCACGAGGCTGCGCATGGCTATGTTGCCCGTGTGTTCGGTGATCCGACAGCAACACTGGCTGGTCGAGTTACGCTAAATCCAACCAAACACATTGACCCGGTGGGCACGATTGCTGTGCCGTTAGGCATTCTGCTGATGTCGAAGCTGTTTGGGGGGCCACCATTGTTGTTTGGATGGGCTAAGCCGGTTCCAGTGGATTTTGGGCGGCTTAAAAACCCCAAACGCGACATGCGATGGGTTGCGTTGGCTGGACCAGCCGCCAATTTGTTCATGGCGATTCTTTGGGCGATGTCGGTTCGCTTGCTGTTAGAAGCCGGTGCAGGTCGGGAGAGCTTTTGGTTTCAAATGGCGGTCATCGGTATTCAAATCAACCTGGTTTTGATGGCGCTGAATTTATTGCCGTTACTGCCACTGGACGGTGGACGTATCTTGTATAGCCTTTTGCCCCATCAATTGGCTTGGCAGTATGGCAGGCTAGAGCCCTACGGCATGATGATTCTCATCGTGCTGTTGGTCACAGGCAGCCTCTGGGTGTTTTTGGAACCCTTTATGGCATTGGGTCGCTGGATTGTGCAGCTATTCTTGTGACGCCAGGATGGTTTCGATCTTGAGCACTTCATAGCGAGGTTCCGTTACACTAGTAGCACTTTTGGGATGCAGGGTGTGCCACATCCGTTCCTAGCCTAATCAAGATTTGGTAACAATCATGAATTCGTCGTTTTCTCCAACCCAAGAACCTCAGTTTCGTGGCAGCATGGTGGCATTGGTGACCCCGATGCACCCTGATGGCAGCCTCGATTTTGCCAGTTACCGCAATCTAATTGACTGGCATGTCAAAGACGGCACTGACGCTTTAGTGGTGGTTGGGACCTCAGGTGAGTCCCCAACGGTTGACATGGATGAACACGCTACATTAATCCAGGTGGCGGTTGAACATGCAGCAGGCCGTATTCCGGTTATTGCGGGTGTTGGTGCGAATTCAACGGCCGAGGCGATCCACTTGGCCGAGCACGCCCGCAAAGTGGGTGCGCAAGCTGGGCTATCGGTGGTGCCATACTACAACAAGCCCTCTCAAGAGGGCATGTATCGACATTTCAAGGCTGTGCAGGAGGCGGTGGATTTGCCCACCATTCTTTACAACGTGCCAGGCCGAACTGTCGCAGACATGAGTCATGAAACGGTATTAAGGCTGGCCCAGGTTCCTGGCATCGTTGGCATCAAGGACGCCACTGGCGATATCGGTCGAGGGGCATTGTTGATCCGTGATGTGCCAAAAGGCTTTCAGATCTTTAGCGGCGATGACGCCACGGCTGCGGCGTTGATCATGCTTGGCGGCCACGGCAACATCTCGGTGACTGCCAATGTAGCTCCCAAGGACATGCACGACCTGTGTGTGGCTGCCGCCCAAGGGAATGTGCAGACGGTTAGAACGCTCAACGCCAAGTTGGCTTTGTTAAACAAACTGTTGTTTGTTGAAGGCAATCCTGTTCCAGTTAAGTGGGCACTTGCACAGATGGGCCGCATGCCTGGTGGCATCCGGTTGCCACTGTGTGAGTTGGGTGCAGCTCACCACGATGCCCTGAGGGCCGCTCTTGTTGAGGTAGGTTTATTGTGATGACGTTGCAGCTTGACAAAAAAATGACCCCGCTGACGAAATCTCTGGTCGTAGCCTTCTTGGCGATTGGCTTGTCGGCATGTGGTTCGTTAAAAGATACGTTAAGCGGCGAGAACGCGATCGACTACCAGTCGGCTCAGCGTACCGACCCTTTGAGTATTCCACCAGATTTGACTCAAGCCGCTGCCGACCCGCGATATCGCGCACCTGCGACCGGATCGACAACCTTGACTGAGTTTCAGTCTGCGAATCAGGCAGCACCCGCGACAGCACAGTCAGCACTCACGCAAGTCGCGGTATTGCCAACCTACCCCGATATTGAGGTAAAGCGCGATGGTGATCTGCGCTGGCTGGTGGTTAACCAGTCACCGGAGCAGCTGTTTCCAAAAGTCGAAGAGTTTTGGTATGAAAGTGGCTTTAACCTCGATGTGATTGACCCCAAGGCTGGGCTAATGATTACCAACTGGGCCGAAAACCGCGCCAAGATCCCGGAGACGGGCTTGCGCCAGCTTCTTGGCACTTTCCTCGAAACACTATGGGATAGTGGCGAGCGTGAGAAGTTCAGTACCCGTTTGGAACGGGTGGATGGCAACCGAACGGAAGTGTTTATTACACATCAGCAAATGCAGGAGGTCTTGACTGACTCAGGTGGTGACCAATCCCAGGTTAAGTGGGAACGTGGCCGCGAGGATCCTGGTCTTAATGCTGCCATGCTCGCCAGGTTGATGGTTTTTTTAGGTGAGGATGTTCAAAAGGCTCGACAGCAGATGGCTCAGGCTCAAGAGCAAACCCTCAAACCAGCTGTTCAGAACAATGTGGCCACCAATGGCACACTTACAGTGGATGAGCCTTTCGAGATGGCATGGCGTCGGGTAGGGTTGGCGCTGGATTCGGGTAATTTTGCGGTCGATGATCGTAATCGTTCAGCTGGCGACTTCTACGTGCGTTATGTTGATACGGATACGGGTCGCAAGATGGAAGAGCCTGGCTTTTTCTCCAGGTTGTTTGGGTCGAGTGAACCGCCGCCCAAGACTCAATATCGCTTGAATCTCAAAGGCGAGGGCGACAAGACGGTGCTCAGCGTTTACGATGACCAAGGCGTGTTGCAAAATAACGAGACCGCTACACGAATGCTGTCGGTGTTGGCAGAGCGCCTGTAGTTGTCAAGCATAGCTTCAAAGCAAAAAGCCCGAACGGTATGTTGTTCGGGCTTTTTGCTTTGCTAGGTCGCGAACTCACCGCTCATCAAAACTCACTTTCAGGTTCTTGCTGGTCGCGCGAGCCTGACATGTCAGCACAAACCCTTGCTCAACTTCGTCAGCTTCGAGCGTGTAGTTTTTGTCCATTGTCGTGCTGCCTTCAAGCACTTTGGCTCTGCAGGTGCAGCATACGCCAGCTTTACATGAGTAGGGCAGGTCAAGCCCTGCTTCCAGTGCAGCGTCAAGAACGTGGTCTTGTTCCGAGAGGTGAATCTCATGCTCCATGCCATCGAGAATCAAGGTCATGGTGATGTCCTTGGCTGCTTCGGCTTTTTCCGCTGCGGCGGTTTGTGCACCAACAGGCTTGGCACCTTCTGGCAAGTTGACTGTGAAGCGCTCTGTTCTGATACGGTCATCAGCTACGCCAGCCTCTTTTAAGGCGGTTTCAGTGGCGGTGATCATGGCATCTGGGCCGCAGATAAACACTTCGTCCATGCTGCCAACGGGCAACAATGCATCAATGATGTCTTTGACTTTTTTCTCGTCAATGCGGCCTTGTAACAGATCGACTTCTTGGGCTTGGCGCGACAAGATGTGAATCATCGTCAATCGATCACGGAAGCGATCTTTGAGATCTTGCAAGGCTTCGTTAAACATCACGCTCGCCATCCGACGGTTGCCATATATGAGCGTGAACTTAGAATCCGGTTGCTCCTCGAGTGTTGAGGCGGCAATCGAAAGAATCGGCGTAATGCCTGAGCCTGCCGCAAAGCCAACCCGATGGATCGCACGTTTTTTCTTGACGACAAACCGACCATCGGGTGGCAAGACGGAAATCTTGTCACCCGGTTTGACTGATTTGGCTGCCCAGTTTGAAAACAAACCGCCTTCAACCGGACGAATGCCAATTTCGAGTTCGCCGCGGTTGCGCAAGCGACTGCGCGCGCTGCTAATTGAATAGTTGCGTCGTATATCTTTGCCGTCAATCTGCGCACGCAGCGTTAAAAACTGTCCGGGCTCAAAATCAAAGGCGTCTCTGGCCGTCTCTGGAATGTCAAATGTGATGGCAACAGCGCCTGCTGCTTCTGGGTTAACACGCTTGACGGCTAATTCTTGGAAACGTGGGGCTGACATGGCTAGCTCTCCACCCTCTAGTAGGGCTTGAAATAATCAAAGGGCTCGCGACAATCAAGGCACTTGTATAAGGCCTTGCATGAGGTAGAGCCAAACTGGGAAATCACCGTGGTGTTCTGCGAGCCACAGTGTGGGCAAACGACAGCCCGACTCGCTTGCTGTCTGCGCGTGATATGAACAACTTGTTCAGTCTGTCGCGTGGTGTGGGGTGGTGCAATGCCATATGCGCGCAGCTTTTCCTTGGCAGGTTCCGTGATCCAATCCGTCGTCCAGGCAGGCGATAGTTGGGTCGTTACCTTGCCAGTGATGCCTGCGGCTTTCAGTGCGGCGTTGACATCGTCCTCGATTTGGCCCATGGCTGGGCAACCACTGTAGGTGGGGGTAATGACAACTTCAATACCGTCAGCATGTTCGCGGATATCACGCAAGATTCCGAGCTCACGCAACGTGATTACCGGGATCTCGGGATCTGTCAGTTCTTCTAGTACTGACCACGCTTTTTCAACGGTCTGGTTCATTATCCCCCCTTGGACTTACCAAGTCGCTTGCGGATGCGCGCGAGCCAAACTCTGCATTTCACCCAGAAGGTAGCTTAGGTGCTCTGAATGCACACCCTGTTTGCCTTGAGGTACATAGCCGTGGACTTGAGGACGCGTCAGGGTTGCCTCAGACAATGTGGCATTGACAATTTCATCCCAGGCATCGCGCAGGCTAGTTACGTCGACAGCAGCACCAGACGCTAGCGCCTCATCCTCGAGCTCGCTAGGTAACCAGAACTCTTCGGTGTAGCTAAACAAGAAGTCCAGTGCATTTTGTGCGCGCTCATGGGACTCTTCTGTGCCATCACCAAAGCGCACCACCCAGTCAGCGGTGTGTTGCAGGTGATAGCGACTTTCCTTGATGGATTTCTGTGCAATCGCAGCAAGTTCTTCGTCAGGGGATTGTCCGAGCTTGTCCCACACCAAGACCATCAGCGCATGGTAGAGAAAGTTACGAACGATTGTCGTGGCGTAGTCGCGATCTGCTGCAGCGTAACCAACCAATGGACCGAAATTTGGCAACTCGAGCAATGTGTAGTTACGAAACTCGGCATCTCCGCGGAAATAAGCCAGAGTGTCTTCAGTGGCATCGCCGCCGATTCGACTAGCGGCCAATTGATAAAGCAAGCGAGCCTGACCGATCAGATCAAGACTGACATTAGCCAGCGCAAGATCTTCTTCCAAAATAGGGCCATGACCGCACCACTCGGAGTTTCGTTGACCCAGCACGACAGCGTTGTCTGCCAGATGCAGCAAGTATTGGGTTGGTGCTTTCATCACATATGCCCCACTTCGTCAGGAATTTCGTAAAAAGTTGGGTGGCGATAGATCTTGTCAGCGGCTGGGTCAAACAATTCACCCTTGTCGTCAGGATTGCTGGCCGTGATCTGAGCTGATGGCACCACCCAGATGCTGACGCCTTCTTGACGACGGGTATAGACATCGCGTGCCATGCGCAGGGCCTGCTGGGCATCAGCGGCATGCAGACTGCCACAATGCTTGTGTTCCAAGCCTTGCTTGCTGCGAATAAATACTTCCCATAGCGGCCAGTCTTTGAGTGCGGGGGTGTTCATGCTGCCTCCTTGTGGGCGCGTTGTGCCTGTTTGTGGGCATAAGCCATGGCTGCTTCACGCACCCATCGGCCGTCGTTGTGTGCTTTGACACGGGTCGCGAGACGTTCTTTGTTGCAAGGCCCATTGCCTTGGACAGTATTCCAGAACTCTTGCCAGTCGATTTGACCGAAGTCGTAATGCTGACGCTCTTCGTTCCATTTCAGATTCGGATCCGGCAGTGTCACGCCGAGCACTTTGGCCTGTGGCACGGTGGCATCGACAAACTTTTGGCGCAGCTCATCGTTGCTGATGCGCTTGATGCCCCATTTCATGGCTTGTGCCGAGTGTGGGCTATCAGCATCTGGCGGGCCAAACATGGCCAGGCATTTCCACCACCAGCGATTGACGGCGTCTTGTACCATTTGCTTTTGTTCCTCTGTTCCACGCATCATGACAAGAAGCGCTTCGTAGCCCTGACGCTGATGAAACGATTCCTCTTTGCAAACTCGAACCATGGCGCGTGAGTAAGGCCCATAAGAGCAGCGGCAAAGCGGTATCTGGTTCATGATGGCAGCACCGTCGACTAACCAGCCAATGACGCCTACGTCGGCCCAGTTCAATGTCGGGTAGTTAAAGATTGAGCTGTATTTGGCTTTACCGCTATGCAGGGCGTCAATCATCTCATCGCGGCTCGTGCCGAGTGTCTCGGCAGCTGAATACAGGTAGAGCCCATGGCCGCCTTCGTCTTGCACTTTTGCAATCAAAATCGCTTTGCGTTTCAAGCTTGGTGCACGTGATATCCAGTTGCCTTCGGGCAGCATGCCCACGATTTCACTATGGGCGTGCTGGCTGATCTGACGAACGAGTGTCTTGCGGTAGGCTTCTGGCATCCAGTCTTGTGGCTCGATACGACCATCGGCCTCAATACGGGCTTCGAACTTTGCTTCTTCCGGACTCAGGTTGACTGAGACTGCAGCCTGGTGCTGGCCGGGGATGTCCATTGCTTGTGTGTACATTTCATCCTCTCCTGGTTTGGCTGGTGTAGGCTAGGTTTACCGTCTACCAGCGAGCTTTGATGCGCTACAAAACTTTTTAAACTCGTTCAATAATCATGGCAATGCCCTGACCCACGCCGATGCACATCGTGCAAAGGGCGAAGCGGCCATTTCGACGATGCAGCTCATACATGGCAGTGGTGACCAGTCGAGCGCCACTCATGCCAAGTGGGTGGCCCACGGCAATCGCACCGCCATTTGGATTGACGCGCGCCTCATCGTCGGCCAAGCCCAAGTCTCGTGTAACAGCCAAGGCTTGTGCTGCAAACGCTTCGTTCAGTTCAATGACATCCATTTGGTCTAGCGTCATTCCGGTCATGGCAAGCAGCTTGCGCACCGCGGGTGCTGGACCAAAACCCATGATGCGCGGCTCAAGGCCAGCGGTGGTCATTGCCACCACGCGGGCACGCGGGGTTAAACCATATTGTTTGGCCGCGGTCTCAGAAGCTAGCAGCAATGCGCAAGCGCCATCGTTCACACCGGAAGCATTGCCCGCTGTAACTGTCAAGTCTGGGCCATTGACGCCTTTGAGCTTGGCTAGATCTTCAAGCGTGGCGTTTGGACGCGGATGCTCGTCAGTATCAAAGATAATCGGGTCGGCTTTGCGGCCCTTCTGTATGGAGACTGGCATCAACTCATGGCAAATTTGCCGGCGGCGTTCGCAGCCGCCCAGCGCTGCTGCGAACGCAGGGCAAAAGCGTCTTGATCTTCGCGCGAGACCTTGAATTGTTCAGCCACGTTGTCCGCTGTTTGCGGCATGCTGTGGGTGTCATAGAGCTTTTTCATGAGGGGATTGACAAAGCGCCAGCCGATCGTCGTATCAAAAATCTGTGCTTGTCTGGAAAATGCCGATTCTGCCTTGCCCATCACAAAGGGCGCACGTGACATGCTTTCAACGCCACCGGCAATCATTAACTCGGCTTCATTGCACTTGATCGCGCGCGCAGCCATGCCAACAGCATCCATGCCAGAGCCGCACAGGCGGTTGACCGTGGTGCCAGGCACATCTACTGGCAACTGAGCCAGCAAGCCGCACATGCGAGCGACGTTGCGGTTGTCTTCGCCGGCCTGGTTGGCGCAACCATAAATGATGTCGTCCACACGAGCCCAGTCAACGTTCGCGTTTCGTGCAATGAGTGCGGCGATTGGCAGGGCGCCAAGATCATCGGCGCGTACCGTTGACAGCGTTCCGCCATAACGGCCAATCGGGGTGCGAACGGCATCACAAATAAAAGCTTCTTTCATGGTTTCCTCGGTTCTGTTCAGTCTTGTTTGGGACGCTCGTCGATCACCCGTTTGGCCTTGCCAGTCAGTGTTCGAGGGATAGATTCCACGCCAAGCACGCTGACTTTGGTGGTGATGCCGATGTTGGTCTTGATGTGGTGCTGAAGTTCTTTGGCAATGCTGGCAATTTCGGCATCCGAAGCATTGGCAAGCTCACGCTGGATCTCGCAACGGACCTCGACGTTATCCAAGTGGCCATCGCGGGTGAGCACAATCTGATAGTTGCCGCTTAGGCGCTTGTCACGCAAGACTTGCTCCTCAATCTGGGTGGGGAAGACGTTAACGCCACGAACAATCAGCATGTCATCTGAGCGGCCAGTAAGCTTGCCGATCCGTCGAAACGCGCGAGCCGTCGGTGGCAGCAGTTTGGTTAAGTCGCGGGTGCGGTAACGAATGACCGGGAAAGCCTCTTTGGTCAGTGACGTAAAGACAAGCTCACCCTCTTGCCCATCAGGAAGCACTTCTTCAGTGATTGGGTCGATGATTTCCGGGTAGAAATGATCTTCCCAGATAACTGGGCCATCTTTGGTTTCGATACACTCACAGGCGACACCGGGTCCCATGACCTCGGTCAAGCCATAGATATCGATGGCGTCAATGCCAAGCTTGCGCTCAATCTCGGCACGCATGCCTTCACCCCAAGGCTCGGCACCGAAGATGCCGATTTTGAGGGAAATGTCCTCGGGCTTGACGTTTTGGCGCTCAAACTCCTCGGCAATCACCAGTGAGTAAGAGGGGGTGACCATGATGGCATCGGGCTTGAAGTCCTGAATTAGCTGGACTTGACGCTCGGTTTGTCCGCCGGACATGGGCACCACCGTACAGCCTAGCCTTTCAATGCCAGCGTGAGCGCCTAGGCCGCCTGTGAACATGCCATACCCATAGGAATTGTGCACCATGTCGCCTGCGCGTACACCGGAGGCGCGTAAAGAACGCGCAATGAGATCTGCCCAATTGTCCAAATCATTGCGTGTGTAGCCCACCACAACGGATTTGCCAGTTGTGCCACTTGACGCATGCAGACGCAGCACTTTGTCGCGTGGCACTGCAAACAGACCAAACGGATAGTGATCACGCAAGTCAGTTTTGGTCATGAACGGAAACTTTGACAGGTCTGACAAAGATTTCAGATCGTCGGGATGCACGCCTTTTTGTTGGCAACGCTCGCGGTAGGGTGCTACGTTGTCGTAGGTGTGGCGTACGGACCATTTAAGGCGCTCGAGCTGAAGCGCTGAAATCTCGTCGCGACTAGCGGTCTCGATTTTTTCTAGATCGCCGGGGCTAGGTTTTTTAACGGGCACTGTCTCCTCCACTCGGTGTGCGGTAGCGGTTATGTTGTAGGGGTTGTTGCATGCTGCAAACCGGCAATGACCTCGCCGGCAATTCGATAGCTTTTGCCGCGAAATAGTGCTATTTGGCGGCCTTCGAGTGTTTCAACGGTAATGTCGTAGACACCGGTGCGGCCTGCAAGCGAGCGCTCAGTTGCAACTGCTCGGAGAGTTTCACCTTTGCGAGCAGGCGCCAGAAAATCAATGCCGCAAGCAGAGGCTACTGTTGTCTGGTTGTAGGCGTTGCATGCGTAGGCAAAAGCAGTGTCAGCCAAGGTGAAAATCATGCCGCCATGGCATATGTTGTGGCCATTGAGCATTTCCTGGCGCACATCCATCAAAAGCGATGATTTGCCGGGTGCAACCGATTCAATACGGATGCCCAAGGCTTGTGCGGCGTGATCGCGAGACCACATGGCTTCGGCGACTGCTTCAGCGAGCGCTTGCGGATCCTGAGCCGATTCGATAGCTTGTTGAGCCATTTTTATTTTCCTTTGAATTGCGGTGCACGCTTTTCGATGAATGCTTGCACGCCCTCAGCGTAATCATGCGAGGCGCCTAATTCACTCATCCATTTGCCCTCGAGCCCTAATTGGCTCTCTAGCGTCTGGGTCATGCCCGTTTGCATGGCTTGACGGGTTCGCACCAAGGCTTTGGTTGGCATGATGGCCAATTCTCGCGCGAGCTTGTCGATGTGTGCATCAAACGCTTCGTCTTCAACAGCCTCCCAAATCAGCCCCCACTCAGCCGCTTTGGTAGCTGGCAGTTTTTGGGCCAACATGGCTGCACCAAGCGCGCGCGCCATGCCAATGCGTCGCGGGTAAAACCAGGTGCTGCCGGTGTCAGGAATGAGCCCGATTTTGCTAAATGCCAACATGAACGATGCTGAGGCTTTAGCGATTGTCAGGTCGCATGCCAGAGCAAGGCTCGCGCCAGCACCGGCAGCAATGCCGTTGACAGCCGCGATGGTTGGCATATTCAAATCTTGTAGGCGCATGACAAGCGGCTTGTAGTTTTTTTCAACTAGCTTGCCCAAGTCTGCCATCTCATTTGGCGTGCTGCCTGCCAACTCGGGGTCAGCCAAGTCCTGGCCAGCACAGAAACCGCGCCCGGCCCCTGTGAGCACGAGCACTCGTGCTTGTCCCCGGTTTTGTAGACCGTCGAGCGCATCACGCAATTCCACATGCATTTGCCCGGTGAAGCTGTTGAGCTTGTCAGGGCGGTTGAGCGTGATGCGCGCTACCGAATCGTTGAGCTCAAGCGAAATGGTTTGATAGCTCATCTTTATGCCTGCATGTGATAGCGACGCTGAATAACACGGAACCGATTAGCCACAAAAGCAGTGTCGGTGTACGACGCATTGGCAGCTGGGTTCGCGCCGGTGCCATGGTAATCAGAGAAACCCGCGGACTGGTTAACCAACACGGCACCAGTCAGGTTGATTGACAGCGCGACTTTGCTGCGCCAAGTGGCCTCGGTCATGGCATCGATCACTTGTTCGTTGGTGGAATAGATGCCAACGGTCAAAGCCCCATGGGTACTGACCACTCGTTCTGACAGCGCGATGGCCGCAGCAGTGTCGGCTACCTTGACCACAAAGCTGATTGGGCCGAAACGTTCTTCCATGTAAGCTGCTTCATCGGCCGCGTCACAAGCCAGCAGAACCGGTGTTTGGACAACCGCGTTGGGGAACTCCGGGTTTGACAGTTTTTGCGATGAAAGCAAAACAGTACCGAGTTGGCCGCTGTTGGCTTGTTCAATTCTATGGGCGGTGTCTCTGGACTGAATGGCGCCGAGTACGGCATGCGCGACTTCGGGCTTAGACAAAAACCGTTCAATGGCCTTTGCCAAGTCAGTACAAACGTCGTCGAAGGTTTTGTGGCCATCTTCGGTTTGTATACCACCGGCCGGCACGAACACGACCTGCGTCGTGGTGCACATTTGCCCAGAATACAGTGACAACGTGAAGGCGATATTGCCAAGCATTGCCTTATACGCATCGGTCGAGTCAATAACGATGTTGTTTACGCCCGCAAGCTCTGCATAGACGTTTGCTTGTTTGCAGTGATCGAGCAACCACTGACCGAACGTGTTGCCGCCCGTGAAGTCAACTGACTTGATGTCTGGATGGGTGGCGAGCTGTTGCGTGACACTACGCTCTGGAGCGACGCAAAGGGACACGAGATTGGGGTCAATGCCATATTCAGCAAGCACTTGACGAATAGTGCGAACTGTAATTGCAGCAGGCAAGATCGAGTTGCTATGCGGTTTGACAATCACGCCATTGCCTGTGGCAAGCGCTGCAAACAGCCCCGGGTAAGTGTTCCAGGTCGGGAAAGTGCCGCAACCAATCACCAGTCCAACACCGCGCCCGACGATCTCGAAATGCTTCTTCATTTGGATGGGTGGGTTCTTGCCCTGTGGCTTTTCCCAGTCGGCTTGTGCAGGAATGAAACTCTGCTCGCGCCAGGCGTATGCAACCGATTCAAGGCCACGATCTTGTGCGTGTGGACCCCCAGCCTGAAACGCCATCATCCAACCCTGACCTGTGGTCATCATGACTGCATGACCAATCTCAAAGCTTTGCTGGTTCAGTCGGTGGAGGATTTCCAGGCACACGCCGGTGCGGCCAGCTGCACCGACTTTTTGCCAGCCTTGCATGGCTTGCTTGGATGCGGCAACCAGCTCGTCAGGGTTGCACACTGGGTATGACACACCAAGCTCGATACCGTAGGGTGACTTTTCACCGGCATGCCAGCCTGACTGGCCGGGCTGATCGATGACAAATTGTTTGCCCAAGTGGGCTTCGAAAGCCTCTTTGCCTTTGACTGGAGCCTCTTCGCCGTAGATCTTGGGGCTGGGCATTTCTGGGTAGGGAGTCCAATAACCCCGAGCTTCAATGGCCGCTAGCGCTTGCTCAAGAACTTTTTGATGTTTTTCGAGGGCGGGATGCGCCATAAGTGGAACTCCTGTGGTGTGTTCGGTGAGGCAAGTTGTTATACTCAAACGATACAAATCAATTTAATTTATGTCAATAGTTAGTATCTTAATTTTTCGGTAGACAGTATCCTTGAGCGGATGTTGCATGCACCTGGAAACTTGCTAGTAAAAACCCTTACAAATACGCAAAGATTGGTGCATTGCGCTATGAAGAGGATGGCAAATCGACAGGTTTGGCTTTGTTGGTCAAAATAGATAAGATACAAAAAGTTATGCAAAAATAAATAAAAAGTATCAATAAGGGGGTTGAGCGCCAGAAACATGAATCAATTCTGTGATCGCCTCTCATCAGGTTTGTGTCAAATGAAAGTGGTTTGTGCGCAGATCAAGTGATTCAACCCCTGTAAAATCCGAGGCAGTCTGCTGGGAAAAGTTTCCTGGCTCTTTTTAAGGTGCAAGCATAGTTGTGTCAGCTATTAATCGTCGGATAGAGTCTTTTAGTCAGCAAAGTCGAATCAAGGCAGGGTCTTTGATTACCTCACTGCTAGGGGATGTGGTTGTTCCGCGTGGTGGACGAATCTGGCTTGGCAGTTTGATCGAATTGCTCGAACCGATGGGGCTTAATGAGCGTCTGGTGCGAACGACGGTCTTTCGTTTGGTTCGCGATGGCTGGCTAGAGTCTGAACCATTGGGTAGACGCACGGACTATTTGCTGTCTGCCACTGGACGCAAACGAATCGAGAAGGCCGCTAAAGCGATTTATGCATACAGTCATCCCCACTGGGACAGACGTTGGCGGTTGATCATGGCGGTTGGAGAGTTATCAACCAAAGATCGTGATCGTTTGCGTAAAGCATTGATTTGGCAGGGTTTTGGGGTTTTGGCGGGCAACTGCTTCGTGCACCCGAGTGCAGATTTGACGGGGGCTTTTGATGGTCTTGTCCGCGATGGGCTTGGTGATTTGCTTAAAAAGCTAAAGCCATTGATGGCTGCGGGGCCCGGTGCGCTGTCAAACGCCGCGAGCGACGTTGACATGGTTCGCGCTGCGTGGGACTTAGATCAGCTTGCCCAGATGTACCGCGATTTCGTGACTCGCTATCAGCCAATACTGCAACAGTGCCAGAGTTCGCCCGAGACGATTTCGGGTGAACAGGCGTTTGTAGGCAGAGTGTTGCTTGTCCATGACTATCGCCGCTTGTTGTTGCGCGATCCCATGTTGCCCGACGTCTTGCAACCGCTGAGTTGGCCGGGCCAGCAGGCTAGGTTGCTGTGCGGGGAGCTATACAGGCGATTGCTGTCAGGGTCTGAACGGTTTTTAGATCAGCGCTACCAGCTTGCCGATGGCACGACTCCCTCGTCTGCCCAAGCTCTGCATGACCGTTTCCGTGAAACTGACCCACTGCCGCTAGCTGTTTGACTCTTGCCCTCTCTGAGTTTTGAGGGTTACTAGCGGCACGACACCGGGCATTTCAATACGTTTCCGATTTTGTTCGACCTCGGTCAATGGCGAGACGGCTTGCATGGTTGCCAAGCTGCGTCGCGTTAAGTCTTGGTAAAGGGCTGTCCCCTCTGATTTCCACTGCACTTCTTGCTCTGAAAGCTCACGAATCACTTTGCCGGGTACGCCAGCGACTAATACTCGCTCGGGGATGGTCGTGCCTGCCTTGACGAAAGCTGACGCCGCGATGATCGCTTCTTTACCGATAACAACGTTATCCATCACAACGGCATTCATGCCGACCATGGCGTTAAATCCGACGCGGCAACCGTGTAAAACGGCGCCGTGGCCAATGTGACCGTTTTCTTCGACGACGGTTTCTCCATCGGGGAAGCCATGCATGACGCAGGTGTCCTGTACGTTGGCGCCACGCTCGAGCACGAGTCGGCCGAAGTCGCCTCTTAGGCAGGCAGCCGGGCCTACGTAACAGTTGGGCCCAATGATTACGTCGCCGATGAGGATCGCGCTTGGGTGTACGTAGGCGGATCGATCAACAACGGGCGTAATCCCGTCAATCGAATACACTTTTAATTCATTCATTTGTCACCTGTTTGTATCTCTTTGTAAACGAGGTTCTCAGTGGAGGCCTCTCGAAAACCCTAATAAAAACCTTGTCTCCCATAGAGGGCGTCTCTTTTTGTTGGTAAAAACGATACATAAAATTTTATTGACGAGTTGATTTGTATCATATCTAATCGGTTTTGAACGGTGCAAGGCTGGGAATGTTTAAACGTGGCAGTCATGCTGCTTGCAAATTTTCACAAGCTCTCGCCGTCTAAAAAGTCGCAACGACTGGCTTTTTCAATGCTGCTTGGTTCAACTTTTGCACAAGACCGAAGGAGACACAATGAAATTCAAACAATCACTCATGGCCGTCGCGGCGCTGTCGTTTGTCGCGTCAGTCGCCCAAGCTGACATTAATGTTGGCGTAGTGGTCTCGGCCACGGGTCCAGCCGCCTCGCTTGGTATCCCAGAGAAAAACACGATTGAGCTCTTGCCGAAAACCATCGGGGGCGAGACAGTCAACTACATCATTCTTGACGATGCGTCCGATACCACCACCGCCGTTAAAAACACGCGCAAGTTGCTGATCGAAGATAAGGTTGACGTGATCGTGGGTTCCACACTCAGCCCAGCCTCTTTGGCCATGATTGATGTGGTTGCAGAAGCTCAGGCGCCGATGATTTCAATGGCAGCATCTTCACGCATTGTGGAGCCGGTCGATGAAAAGCGCCGTTGGGTATTCAAGACCCCTCAGAATGATCAACAAATGGCCTCAGCAATCGTTCAGCACATGGCCGCCAACAATGTTAAAAAAGTCTCCTACATTGGTTTTGCCAACGCCTACGGCGAAGGTTGGCTTGAGCAGTTCAAGAAGCAGGCTGCCGGCCAAGGTATTGAAGTGGTTGCCACCGAGAGCTTTAATCCGACCGATACTTCAGTAACTGGTCAGGTGCTTAAAGCCATGGCAGCCAAGCCTGATGCCGTATTCATTGCAGGTTCGGGTACGCCAGCTGCGTTGCCACAAAAAACCTTGCGCCAGCGTGGATATACTGGCCCAATCTATCAAACGCACGGCGTAGCCAACAACGACTTTTTGCGTATTTGTGGCAAGGATTGCGAGGGCACTTTCCTCCCGGTTAGTCCGGTTCAAATGGCCCGCAGCTTGCCAGATAGTCACCCAGTGAAAGCTAGTGCCATGGAGTATGTTGAGGCTTATGAAGGCGTGCATGGTCCGGGTTCAGTCTCTAGCTTCGGTGGTTATGCCTGGGATGCTGGCGTATTGCTCCAGGCAGCCATTCCAGAGGCTTTGAAAGTTGCTCAGCCCGGTACGCCAGAGTTTCGCGCTGCGCTGCGCAATGCTCTAGAGAATGTCAAAGAAGCCCCGGGTGCATCGGGCATCTTCAATATGACACCAACCGACCACTTGGGTTTGGATGACCGTTCGCGCGTGATGATCACCATCAAAGATGGTACCTGGACACTGCTGCCGCAGTAACCGCGTCCTAACGGAGGCGGTGTGCCAAGCCACCGCCTCTGATCGGCACTGGCCCGTCACGTCCTGTAATTGGCCTGGATGCCATCTAGCAACATCATGAACTGGTGCTGTACTGATCAAAGAGACCCACTCTCATGGATTTCGACATAGCGTTGATCTTGACCCAGGACGGGATCACCAACGGGGCAATCTATGCTCTGCTGGCAATGGCCCTGGTGCTGGTATTTGCCGTCACCCGGGTAGTGTTCATTCAGCAAGGTGAGTTTGTCGCCTACGGGGCGTTGACATTGGCCATGATTCAGATGGGGAATGTGCCAGCCACGGTTTGGATGTTGATGGTGATGGGTGTGGCGGTGACCATTGTTCGCATTGTTCAAGGATTACGTCAGGGACAGCGGCGATCGGGTCTTTTGGCTGGCCTCTGGAATGTCGTCTATCCACTGGTCATTGCAGCGTTGTTGCTGTGGCTCCCGTTGGCTGAATTGCCGATCTTACTGCAAGTGCTTTTGACGCTGGCTGTGGTCGTGCCCATTGGTCCGATGATGTATCAACTCGCTTATCAACCGATTGCCTCGGCACCCGTGCTGATTTTGTTGATTGTTTCTGTGGCTGTTCACATTGCCATGGTTGGACTTGGTCTGCTGTTTTTTGGGGCAGAAGGGTTTCGCACGCAGCCATTCAGCGACGCATTTCTTGAGTTGGGGCCGATGCTGGTCTCGGGCCAGACGATTTGGGTCATTTTGACTTCGATTGTTCTGATTGTGGCCTTGTATCAATTTTTCGATCGAACCATCTATGGCAAGGCGCTCAGAGCCACGGCAATTAACCGGGTAGGAGCCCGCCTGATGGGGATCTCGCCCAATTTGGCCGGCAAATTGACGTTCTTGCTGGCAGCCTTTATCGGTGCGTTGTCTGGCATCCTGATTGCGCCGATCACTACCATCTACTACGACACCGGATTCTTGATTGCGCTCAAAGGGTTTGTGGCGGCCATTATTGGCGGGTTGGCCAGTTACCCCTTGGCGGCCGTTGGTGCGATCGTCGTCGGAATTCTTGAAGCCTTCTCATCATTCTGGGCCAGTGCTTATAAAGAGGTGATCGTGTTTACGCTCATCATTCCTGTGCTGTTGTGGCGCTCCCTCAAATCCCATCATGTGGAGGAAGAGGAATGAGAGCCGATCGTGTCGTCTTGTTTTTATTTGTGCTGTTGGCATTGGTCGCGCCATCATTTTTGTCGGCCTATTACGTCTCCGTGCTGAACTACATTGGGTTGTACGCGATGGTCGCGCTTGGCCTGGTGTTGCTTACTGGTGTTGGCGGCTTAACCAGCTTTGGACAGGCTGCTTTTGTGGGCCTTGGCGCCTACACCACGGCTGTATTGACTACGACAACCGAGCTGCCTGCCTGGCTCGCATGGGCCGCATCATCGCCTTGGGTCACGCTGGTTATTGGGCTTCTGTTAACAGCGGCAGTCGCGTATGTGCTAGGTGCCCTGACGCTCAAACTGTCTGGCCATTTCCTGCCGCTCGGTACCATAGCCTGGGGTATCAGTCTTTACTTTTTATTTGGCAATTTGCCTGGCTTGGGTGGACATACCGGGATTACGGGCATTCCACCAGTGAGTTTGTTTGGTGTGACTTTGAGCCAGGGCCATGAAATTTATTACCTTATCTTGGCTTTCTTGCTCGCGGGCATGTTGACCATTCATAACTTGCTTGACTCTCGTGAGGGCAGGGCGATTCGTGCGCTTAAAGGTGGACGGATCATGGCTGAAGCCATGGGCGTGAACACCAACCGCTCACGCATGGTGATTTTTGTATTAGCCGCCCTTTTGGCCTGTGCCTCGGGCTGGCTGTATGCCCACATGCAACGCTTTATCAACCCGACGCCGTTTGGCTTGCACATCGGCATCGAATATTTGTTTATGGCTGTGGTTGGCGGCGCAGGTTACGTCTGGGGCGCCTTGCTCGGTGCGGCAATCATTACGATTGCCAAGCAGTGGCTGCAAGACTTGTTGCCAGCGCTCTTGGGCGCAAGTGGCAACTTTGAAGTGATTGTGTTTGGCTTGATCATGGTGCTAGTGTTGCAGCGCGCACCCGATGGCTTGTGGCCAGTGATCAAGCGTTTTGTGCCGATTCGTGTGCCAAACAAAAAAATCGATCAACAAGCGCCTGATTTGCCGCGACGCGCAATGCCTGCCGTTGGGGAGGTGATTTTGCAAGCGGTTGATGTCACCCGTAAATTCGGTGGGCTTGTGGCTAACAACAACATGTCCCTTGATGTGCGCGCTGGCGAGATTCTGGCGTTAATCGGGCCCAACGGTGCAGGCAAAAGCACGATGTTTAACCAGATTTCAGGTGTTGACACCCCAACCTCAGGCGACGTCATTTTCCGGGGACACTCAGTAGCGGGCAAGGAGTCGCGAGAGATTGCCGGGCTTGGCATGAGCCGAACCTTCCAGCACGTCAAGCTGTTGCCAACCATGACCGTGCTTGAGAATGTGGCCATTGGCGCACATCTGAGAGGTGACAAAGGGGTCATAAGCGCGGCCTGGCGGCTTGATCGGGCGCAGGAGGCAAGCTTATTGAAGGAGGCAGCCAGACAGATCGAGCGCGTTGGCTTGGGTGAACTGATGTTTGAGCAGGCCGGCAACCTCGCGCTTGGCCAGCAGCGTATTCTTGAAATTGCGCGTGCCTTATGCGCGGACCCATGTTTGTTGTTGCTCGATGAGCCGGCTGCAGGTCTGAGGTTCAAAGAGAAACAGGCGCTAGGGGATCTGTTGCGCAAGCTCAGATCCGAGGGCATGGCTACATTGATTGTTGAGCATGACATGGATTTCGTGATGGGTCTGGCTGACCGCGTGGTGGTCATGGAGTTCGGAGAGAAAATTGCTGAAGGCTTGCCGCAAGAGGTCCAGCAAAACCCGGCTGTGCTTGAAGCCTACCTAGGCGGGGTGGAATGATGCAGGCAATAGTCAATCAAGCAAGCCAGGCAGTCAAGCGGGTGCTTGACGTCCGAAACCTCTGTGTGTCTTATGGCAATGTTCAGGCGCTGACAGATGCAACGATCAGCGTGGGTGAGGGCCAGATTGTCACGGTCATTGGTCCTAACGGAGCCGGTAAAACCACCATGCTCTCAGCCATCATGGGCTTGCTAAAGTCTTCAGGTCAGATGGAATTTGCCGGTCAGGTCGAAACAACACCAGAAGTCGAGCGTTTGGTGGCTAGAGGCATGAACTTGGTGCCAGAGAAGCGTGAGTTGTTTGCCGAAATGTCGGTTCAGGACAACCTTGTGCTTGGCGCTTTTCAGCGATACCGCATGGGCAAACGTGATCACGCCCAAACCCTTGAAGAGGTTTATGCCTTGTTTCCGAGGCTCAAAGAGCGCAACGCGCAGATGGCCGGCACGCTATCTGGCGGTGAGCGGCAAATGTTGGCTGTTGGTCGAGCGCTCATGGCCAAACCAACGCTTCTAATGCTTGACGAGCCTAGTCTGGGATTGGCGCCGCTGATCGTTCGTGAAATATTTCGGATTATTGCCGAGCTGCGGCGCCGAGGCGTGTCGATCTTGTTAGTCGAACAAAACGCGCGTGCCGCACTTCAGGTGGCCGATTATGCCTACGTTTTGGAGAATGGGCGGGTCGCCATGCAAGGGCCAGCTTTTGAGCTGGCAGATGATAAGCGAGTTATTGAGGCATATCTAGGATTTGGTGGCAAACATCAGGATATGCTGTCTACATAGGCAAGCAGGTCAGGATTTAAGCAAACAAGGAACTGTAATGGAAGCCATGCGTATATTGCTGGATGAGCACCAATCACTGGCAGCTATCATCCACGCGATTCGTCACATGATTCGTGAGATTGAGGCAGGCAAATTAAAGCCGGATTTCAAACTTCTGCATGCCATGGTTCACTATTTGGATGCTTACCCAGAGAAAAAACATCACCCCAAGGAAGATGAGTTTCTGTTTGCTCGGCTGCGAGCGCGCACCGATAGAGCCAGTGAAGTGCTCGATCGGCTTGAGGCTGAACACGCGACTTCAGATGAGCGCATTGCTGCCTTGACACAAGCCTTGAAAGTCTATGAGGCTGATCCGGCCAACGGTTTTAAGACTTTTCAAGAGGCATTTGACAAGTATGCAGAGTTCTACCGCGAGCACATGATGCTCGAAGAACGCGAGGTATTGCCGTTGATTCGTGAGTGCTTTACGGAAGAAGATTGGGCTTTTGCCAATGCCGGTTTTGAAAAATCACGTGATCCGATGGGTGGCACTCGTAGAGGCTCAGACGAAGAAGACTTTGGTCGCATCTTTTCCAAGCTCGTCGAGGCTGCACCCGCGCCGATTGGCTTGGGGTTAGGGCCGTATAAAGACGACTGAGTCGTGCTTGTAACGCAGCCATGGCCACTGGGATTTAATGCTTAAGGTGAAGCCACCCGGCATCAAGCCAGTCGTGTAGACAGTCTTTGATGGAAGCAGACATGCGTAGCATCATGGACTCGCTTAACTTCAAGCAGCGTTCGTTGGCGAGTTTTTTTAAGAGGGCATTGGGCTTAACTGATGCGAGTTCGCCATTGATAAAAAGCATCTCATCGCGATAGAGCATGCGTGTGCGCCGGTCAAGCTGCAGTTGTGTTCCGGCTGTCAGCTCATGACTCTGAGCCTGTGGTTCAAATACCGCCATTGGATTGGGCTCAGTTAACCAACACCCTAAAAATCGATTGGCCAGTGCCGCATCAAAGCTCAAGGACTTTACCGCCTTGACGCTGGCCTCGATTAGGGTGTCTGGAACAAGCGCAGGCTGACTGACCGCTTGCTGTTGTGGATCACGGAATCGGGCAGACAAGTTTGGTCCGGGCAGCGGCGGTTCTGCCATGGGGCTGGTTGCCCCATGTTCGCGTGCCGCAATCTGCTCGGCGGCTGCTTCGAGCATGCCTTGCGCCAAGCTCGCCATGTCTGGTGCACGAAATCCGACTGAAAGTGTCATGCAGTCATCCGTTAACGCAATGCCATCATGCGCGGCGTGCGGCGGCAGGTACAGCATGTCGCCAGGTTCGAGCACTGCATCTTGTTGTGGCTTGAAGTTTTTTAGAATTTTTAGGGGTAAGCCTTCTATGAGTGTCAGATCTTTTTGTTGTCCGAATTTCCAGTGTCGCTGGCCTTGCGCCTGGATGAGAAACACATCGTAGCTATCGAAATGCGGTCCTACACCACCGCCGCGAGTGGCGATGCTCGCCATCAAGTCGTCTAACCGAGCTGCGGGCACGAAATTAAACTGGTGCAGCAATTGACTAGCCACATCACTGTGGATATCCAGACTTTGAATTAGCAGAGTCCAGTCTGGCTCCTTGGCGCCGGGAAGTTTGGCAAACGGACCATGCTCAAGTTGCCATTGCCCTTGTTCTTGCCAAATCAGTCGGGCTTGTACGTCATCGCGTTTGCTGAGTTTTTTAAGGTCAGCCGAACTGACCGGCGGCTTCAGGCCAGCAAAGGCTTGCTTGACCAGTAAAGGTTTCTTTTGCCAGTAGTGGCGCATGAATTCGTCGGCGGTCAATCCGCCAAGCATGGAGAGTGGTTTTTGAGTCATTGGCTTAGCTTTGATTTAAGAGCATACAGAGCTTCCAGGGCTTCACGAGGCGTAAGCGTATCTGGGTCTATCGAGGCAAGTTCATCAATCAGATCTTGCGCAATACCGGACTCTTGGAGGTGATCTGGCGCATCATTGACTGAGCTGAATAGTCCAAGCTGAGGCGAGGGCGCCCCTAGCGCCTCAAGCCGTTGCAATTCCCGGGTGGCTTGCCGAATGACAGACGCTGGGACGCCAGCGCGCTGTGCAACCTGGATGCCGTAGCTGCGACTCGCTGGCCCGTCACGTACCTCGTGCAAGAACACGATTCCTGCAGGCGAGTCAGTTGCTGCCAAATGGACATTGGCTGAGCATGGGTTGTCGTTGGGCAGCCGCGTCATTTCGAAGTAGTGTGTCGCAAACAGCGTTAAAGCTCGGTTGTGTGTCAAGAGCCGGTTGGCGATGGCCCAAGCCAATGCCAAGCCATCATAGGTTGACGTGCCGCGTCCGATTTCATCCATGATGACCAAGCTGGCAGGCGTGCTGGCTGACAAGATGGTGGCGGCTTCTGTCATCTCCATCATGAAGGTTGAACGCCCGCCCGCAAGATCATCGGCGGCACCGATACGGGTAAATATGCGATCGATCGCGCCTACGCTGGCCCGTTGCGCCGGAACGTAGCTACCAATACGAGCTAGCAGGCAGATCAACGCTACCTGCCGCATGTAGGTCGACTTGCCGCCCATGTTCGGACCCGTGACGATCAGCATTGAGCGCTGAGGGCTTAAATGGCAGCTGTTTGGCGTGAAGCGCTCGATGGTGTTTTCTACGGTGGGGTGTCGACCGGCTTGGATATCGATGACTGGATCTTCCAGCAACGTTGGTGCAACCCAGGCATTGAGTCTCGCGTGATGAGCAAGCGCTGCCAGTACATCGAGTTCGGCAAGCGAGGCAGCCGCAGTGCTGAGCGCATTGACTGCCGCACTCAGCTTGTCGAGCAAGTCCTCAAACAACCATTTCTCGCGAGCCAGTGAACGTTCCTGGGCTGACAGGATCTTGTCTTCCCATTCTTTGAGCTCTGGCGTAATGTAGCGCTCGGCATTTTTTAGCGTCTGACGACGGCGATAGTCATCAGGCACCTTGTCAAGCTGCGCTTTGGTGACCTCGATAAAAAAGCCATGCACTCGGTTGTACTCAACGCGCAGATTGGCAATGCCAGTGCGTTCGCGCTCTCGGGTTTCAATCTCAATGAGGACATTGCCTTGATCGGTTGACAGCCTGCGCAACTCATCGAGATCAGAGTCGTAGCCTGAGGCAATCACGCCACCGTCACGAATTTGTACAGAAGGCTCCGTTGCAATCGCGCTTGCTAATAGGCGGGCCAGGTCGGGGTCAATCCATAGCGCCTGAGCCAGTGCCTGCAGTCTTGGACTGGCCTGGCTGCAGACACTGGCAACCGTGTCTTGAAGGCCCGGTAAGGTTTCAAGCGCGTCACGCAGACTGGCAAGTTCGCGCGGCTTGATCGAGCGCAACGCGAGCCTAGTTGCCATGCGCTCAAGGTCTGGCCAGATTGCCAACTGTTGGCGCAGGTTGTCCAAAGCGCCGATCTGGTCGTCGGCCAACAGTTGTGATATCGCCTCTTGCCTGGCAATCACCGATGGGTTTTCACGCAGCGGGTGGTGCAACCAGCGCTTGAGCAAGCGACTGCCCATGGGTGTGCCGCAGTGATCGAGCAGGGAGAATAGGGTGGGCGATGCCTGGCCGTTAATGGTTTCGCTGATTTCGAGGTTGCGTCGCGTGGCGGGGTCCATTATGACAAATTCGCCAGCCCGCTCGGCAGCGATTGACTGCACGTGAGGCAGCGATTGTGACTGTGTGCGGATGGCGTAGCGCAGCAATGCCCCGGCTGCACAAATGGCAGGGTCCAGGTCAGTGATATCAAAGCCTGCCAGTGAGTTAACGCTGAAATGATTCAGCAATTGTTGCTCAGCGTCTTTTCTCTCGAAGTGCCAGGTTGGAATACGGGTAATACTGCACCGCTGAGTTTCAGGCTCAGCCTGATCTTCAGCCACGATCAACTCGGCTGGCGCAATTCGGTCTAGCGTGGCTGGCACCAGCTCGTTGCGACATTCTGTCACCCGGAATTCACCGCTAGCTAGGTTAAGCCATGCGATTCCGGCCGATCCGACAGGCTTGCCAGCGCGACTTGGTTGCCACAGTGCAGCCAGACAGCGGTCTGCTTTGGTGGGCAAAAGTGCGTCATCGGTCAGGGTGCCTGGCGTAATGATGCGCACAATTTGCCGATCGACGGGACCTTTGCTGGCGGCAGGGTCGCCGATTTGTTCGCAAACGGCAACTGACTCACCTAGCGCGACTAGCTTGCCCAAGTACTGATCGACGGCATGAACCGGAACGCCCGCCATCGGGATAGGGGCGCCGTTGGATGTTCCGCGTTTTGTAAGGGTCAGGTTCAGTAGCCGGGCGCCTTTTTCAGCGTCTTCGTAAAACAGTTCGTAGAAGTCACCCATGCGATAAAACAGCAGCATTTCTCCGGCCTGCTCTTTGAGCCGGAAAAACTGCTGCATCATCGGGGTGTGCTGCGATGCGCCAGTGGTGGTTTGTATGGTCTGTTTCGACATGGTGCTTTGATTGTAAAAGGCTCTTGCCCCAATCGTTGTTCTTGACGGTAGACTAGCGCAATCAATTCAATCAAAAATGAGTGAGACGATGATCAATAAAATCGTGCAGTCACTTGAAGATGCTGTCCGGGGCATAGAAGATGGCGCCACAGTGCTCGTCGGTGGATTTGGCGGCGCCGGCCAGCCTATGGCCTTAATTGACGCCCTGATCGCGCAAGGAGCCAGGGATCTGGTCATTGTGAACAACAATGCTGGCAACGCTGAAATCGGGCTAGCCGCGCTCATGAAGGCTGGGCGCGTGCGCAAGATTATTTGCTCGTTCCCGCGTCAGGCAGATTCTTATGTTTTCGATGAGCTGTATCGCGCGGGCAAAATCGAGCTTGAGTTGGTGCCACAAGGCACGCTAGCTGAACGAGTGCGGGCTGGTGGCGCAGGCATTGGCGGTTTTTACACGCGCACGGGCGTGGGAACCATGCTGGCCCAGGGCAAGGAAGTTCGCAACATCGATGGAGAGGATTACCTCTTTGAGGCGCCGATTAAGGCCGACGTCGCGCTGATCAAGGCAAAGTGCGGCGACCGTTGGGGCAATCTCACCTACAACAAAACAGCCCGCAATTTCGGTCCTGTGCATGCAACCGCCGCCAAGCTTACCATTGCTCAAGTCGATGAAATCGCTGAGCTCGGTGACATTGATCCGGAGGCAGTGGTGACGCCAGGGATCTTTGTGCACCGTGTGGTTCAGGTAAAGGCTTAGGAGGGGACGATGAAACGGTTATCACGAGATGAAATAGCCCAGCGGCTGGCCAAAGATATCCCCGAAGGCGCCTACGTAAATTTGGGCATCGGCTTGCCAACCAAGGTGGCCAATTATTTGCCCACAGACAAGGAAATCTTTCTGCATAGTGAAAACGGTGTGCTTGGCATGGGTCCTGCACCGGCAGAAGGTCAAGAGGACTGGGACTTGATTAACGCCGGCAAGCAGCCGGTGACGCTTTTGAAAGGTGGCAGCTTTTTCCATCATGCCGATTCGTTCGCCATGATGCGGGGTGGGCATCTTGATGTCTGCGTGCTTGGGGCTTTTCAAGTGTCGCGTCACGGTGATCTGGCCAACTGGCATACGGGTGAGCCTGACGCGATCCCTGCTGTTGGCGGTGCCATGGACTTGGCAGCTGGTGCGCGCTCGGTCTACGTCATGATGGAGTTGCAAACCCGCGACGGTCAGTCCAAGCTCGTAGAAAAATGCACTTATCCCCTAACGGGGTTGAAGTGCGTATCGCGCGTGTACACTGACTACGCAGTGTTCCAGATAGAGGGCGAGGGCGTGGTTCGAGTGGTGGATGACTGCGCTGGTGCTGGGCTGGCCGAGCTTAAGCGCATTACGGGACTGGATCTTGTCGGCTAAAGGCAAAGCCTAATCGACAAGTTTGTTCAGGCGTTCGGCATCTAGACTGGCGTCAGAACCGTTGACCTGTTTGCCCATGGACTCAATGGTTCGGCACAATTGCGCAATTCGAGCATCTTGCTTGGCGGTGTGATCAATTAGCTCGTGCAGGACCTTAACCAACGGGTCGGTATCGGCTGCGTTGACCGCGTAAGCACTAAACGCATCGCTCGACATGTCGCTATCGGATTTAGGACTAGCTGACTGACGCACACTCTGAGCTGCCAGCATGTCTTGCAATGGCTTGGCATCGAGGCCGCCTTCTGCACAAGGATCACAACCCAATGGCGTGTCAGTTGCCGTTAAAAGGGTTGAAGGCGGCCTGTGTTGAGTGGTTTGTCCTTGTTCGGCTGGCAAGATGATTCTGGCGGGGTTGCCAACAGCTGTCGCGCCCGCTGGCACAGGCTTGACCACGACGGCATTCGAGCCAATTCGAGCGCCATCACCCACGGTAAACCCACCCAGTACCTGTGCACCGGCACCAACCACCACGCCCTGGCCGAGCGTGGGATGACGTTTTTCGCCCTTATAAAGGCGGGTTCCGCCCAGAGTAACTCCCTGATAGATGGTGCAGTCATTGCCCACTTCGGCTGTTTCTCCAATCACTACCCCGTGGCCGTGGTCAATGAACACACGCCGACCAATGGTCGCCCCCGGGTGAATCTCCACGCCAGTCAACATCCGGCCCAGGTGTGAAATAAATCGACCAAGCCAATGCCAGCCGCCTGTCCATAATCGGTTGGCGATTCGATGAACCCAGATGGCATGCAGGCCGGGGTAGCAAGTGACGATTTCAAGCCGACTCCTGGCAGCCGGGTCGCGAGCCAGGATGCAGTTGATGTCTTCTTTTATTCTGGTAAACATGCTCGCATCGTAACTGATGGCAGCCACAGTGGGTGGTCGAACCCATGGTGAGGTAGCTACTTTTGCCGCGCGGTTTTTATCATGGCCGTGCAAAGCCCGCGCAACATGTCCACCTCATCGCGGGTCAGACCGCTGCGTTGAAACAAGTGTTGCATGCGCGGCACGAGTTTCTTGGGGTGAGCCGGGTCCAGAAATTTCACGGCGATTAGCGCCTCTTGCCAGTGATCGAACAGCGCCTGAATTGACTCACCCGTAGCGGGTGCTTTTCCAGGGTCTGGGGTGACATCTGGTGTGCTTGGCAGGCGTTCGTCCTCGTCTATGAGCGCATAACGCATTTCCCAAGCGACCAATTGCAGTGCCTGAGAGACATTAAGTGAACTGTATTCAGGGTTGGCAGGGATATGGCAAACACGCTGGCAAAGTGCCACCTGCTCATTGGTCAGCCCTGCACGCTCGCAGCCAAACACCATGGCAACACGATTGTCAGACTGTTTCAGGTGTTCGCAGGCCAACGCTGCAGCCTCACGGATATCACACGCCGGCGGACCCAAGTCGCGCGCTCTGGCAGTCAATGCAAAGGCTAGCGTTACCGGACCAAGTGCCTGACTCAGGTCTGGCGCAGTCTGGATTTCGGTGAGGACATCAGTGGCACCGCTGGCCAGCGCGATGGCTTCCGGGCTTTGCTGCATGCCAGGGGTTTGAGGCGCTGCGAGCCACAGGTCTCTAAAGCCCATATTCTTGACTGCCCGGGCGGCCGAACCCACATTTCCGGGGTGACTGGGCTCAGTTAGAACGAATCGAACCCGAGAGAACGCAGAAGTCATCTAAAATCCTAGGTTTAACGTCGAAATTAATAGTTGGTTACATGCATCCGATGCTCAACACCGCCGTCAAGGCAGCTCGCCGCGCCGGCAATATTATCAACCGTGCCAGTCTGGATGCGGAACGCTTGCAAATCACCCGCAAAGGAGCCAGGGATTTTGTGACGGAAGTCGATCACGCCTGCGAAGAGGCCATTATCGATATTCTTCACACTGCATACCCCGACCATGCGTTTCTGGCCGAGGAAGCAGGCAAGGTCCACCATCCTGCTAATGGCAGTGAGCCCGAATACGAGTGGATCATTGATCCGCTCGATGGCACCACCAACTTTATCCATGGTATGCCGATTTACGCTATTTCGCTGGCTTTACGCCACCGAGGGCAGGTGGTGCATGCTCTGGTCTACGATCCCAATCGTAATGAACTTTTTACGGCCAGCCGTGGAGGCGGAGCGTTTCTGAATGATCGCCGCATCCGTGTTTCTGGGCGCTTACACCTTGAAGACTCTTTGCTCGGCGCTCGCTGGCCAGGCTCGGCCGGACCGGCTCAGGAGCAAACCCCTCGTTTGAAAAAACTGACCAACGAAAGTGCGGGTGTGCGACGTACCGGTTCATCTGTATTGGATCTCGTCTATGTCGCAGCAGGCCGTCTGGATGGTTTTTGTGGGGTTGAGCTCAAGCCGTGGGATCTGGCAGCAGCGGGCTTGTTGGTGCTTGAGGCTGGCGGTTTGATCGCCGGGTTTGACGGCGAGCAAACCTGGATGGAGTCAGGCAATGTGGTGGCAGCCACACCGAAGGTGTTTACCCAGATTCTCCAATATGTCCGCGGCTGATCGTTCATGGCCCTTTGATGGTTTGAGAGGCATCGGGCAAGCTAGAGGTCAATGATGGAGTGGCTGCTTGATCCAACGATCTGGGTCGGTCTCATTACGCTGGTTGTGCTCGAAATTGTCCTGGGCATTGACAACCTGATTTTCATTGCCATTCTGGCAGACAAATTGCCGCCGCGCGAGCGTGAGCGTGCGCGTGTCATCGGGCTGTCGCTGGCGCTTCTGATGCGTCTTGCGCTTTTGTCAGGTATTTCCTGGCTCTTTCAGCTCACCGCTCCGTTGCTGTCGATTGGTGAGATGACACTATCCGGCAGAGACCTTATTTTGATAGTCGGTGGCTTTTTCTTGCTGTTTAAAGGAACGCTTGAGCTGCATGAGCGCATTGAAGGTAAGCGCGCGGAATTGAGCGGCACCAAGGTCTATGCCAGTTTTGGTGTGGTTGTTACCCAGATCGTCGTTCTTGACGCTGTGTTCTCGCTTGATGCGGTCATCACCGCAGTTGGCATGGTAGAACACCTGCCAGTCATGATGGCGGCAGTGATCATCGCCATGGCCGTGATGCTCGTAGCGTCCAAGCCGTTGACCAAATTTGTCAGCGCGCATCCTACGGTCGTGGTGCTGTGCTTGGGCTTTTTGCTCATGATCGGGTTTTCATTGGTGGCTGAAGGCTTTGGCTTCTCGGTACCCAAGGGCTACTTGTATGCGGCCATTGGGTTCTCGATTTTGATTGAGTTGTTCAACCAGTTGGCTCGTCGTAATTTGTTGGCGATTGACTCGGCGCGCCCCATGCGAGAGCGAACTGCAGAGGCGGTTTTGCGGATGTTAGGCAAAAAACTGCCTGCGGAATCAGAGCAAGAGATCGAAGAAAAAGATCGCCAAGACCAGCCCATCTCGTTTGGCATTGAGGAGCGCAACATGGTAAGCGGTGTGTTGACGCTCGCTGACCGGTCAGTGCATTCGATTATGACACCAAGAACCGAGGTCTCTTGGATTGATATTGACGATGATCCAGCCAAAATTCGGGATCAGATTGAGCAAGCGCCCCACAGTTTTTTTCCGGTTTGTCGAGGGACATTTGACGAGATTATTGGCATCGGTCGAGCCAAGCGCATGATCGCGGACCTGCTTACCCACGGCCGCATCCAAGAAAATCGGCTGCGTGAACCGCTGATTGTGCACGACACCATTAGTATCATTCGCCTGATTGATACGCTTAAACATTCCAAGGGCCAGCTAGTGTTGGTCGCAGACGAGTTTGGCACCATTGAAGGGTTAGTCACGCCAATTGACGTTTTTGAAGCCATTGCAGGTGAGTTTCCGGATGAAGATGAAACCCCGGATATTGTTCCCGATGGCGAGAACCGTTGGCGCGTTGATGGTGCTGCAGACTTGCATTTGCTTGAGCAAGTGCTCAATACCGACGGCTTGGTCAATGAGGATGAGGAGTACTCAACATTGGCTGGTTATTTGCTGAATCATTTTGGGCGACTGCCTAACGTGGGTGATAGCTGTGAGTTTGATGCGGCTCACGCGGTGTTTACGTTTAAAGTCGTCAGGCTAGAGCGGCGTCGCATAGCCATGGTTCATGTGGAAAAACACCCTAAAACAGATGAAGCGTCATCAGGAGAACAGGCTTGACTGATACAACCCTACACTTATTGAAAGCTCTTTTACTGGGTATTGTCGAGGGTGCGACTGAATTCTTGCCAATCTCGAGCACCGGGCACTTGATCCTAGTAGGGGCCTGGATTGATTTTCAGTCTAGCGAGAGCAAGGTGTTCGAGGTTGTGATCCAGCTTGGTGCGATTTTGGCAGTGGTCTGGATATTCCGGCAACGGGTTTGGCAGCTGCTGTCTGGCGCATACAAGCGCGACACGGTAGAGCTTGCCTTAATGCGCAATATCGCCATCGCATTTTTGCCGGCGGCTATTATTGGCGCGATTTTTATCTCCTCAATCAAGGCGCTGTTTTTTCATCCAGGCGTGGTTGTTGTGACGCTAGTGATTGGTGGCATCATCATGCTGTGGGTTGAGCGTCCCAATGCACTCAAAAAAGCACCAACCGCATTGTCGCTTGAGACCATTTCATGGAAGCAGGCCTTGGCCGTTGGCTGCGCTCAGTGTCTAGCCATGATTCCGGGTACGTCGCGCTCAGGTTCGACCATCATCGGGGGCATGATTGCTGGTATCGAGCGTAAAACCGCGACGGAGTTTTCGTTTTTTCTCGCGATGCCAACCATGTTTGCTGCAGCCATTTATGACTCATACAAGCACGCTGCTGAGCTTTCGCAAACAGACATCCTGGCTATTGCCGTGGGTTTTGTGATGGCGTTTCTTAGCGCACTTTTGGTTGTACGGGGGCTGCTGGCATTTTTGACTAAACACACCTACCGAGTCTTTGGGTGGTATCGAATTGTCCTAGGTCTAGTGGTGGCCTATTTCATTTTTTAAAAGCTTCGGTTGTTGACATTGTCATCAATGCCGAATAGCTTGATCCCCTCGTCGTTTACGACAATCCAGCCCCCGCGCATGGGTTCGCCAGCACCCAAGTGATCGGCTTCCCAGTCGGGTAACACCCAACGGTCGATGGTTTGATCTTCGAATTTGTCAAGATAATGGCCTGGTTTGTGCGTATGGCCATGAATAATGCTGCGTGTTTGGGCGTTGGTTAGCGCGCAATTCAGGCTGGCCAAGCTGACATCATGCCAAACTGCATTCGGTCGAGACTGACTTTGCATGCTTTTGTGCCGGGCTCGTTGGGCAATCGCTAGACGTTGCTGTAGCGGTAAGCTCAGGTATAGCTTTTGAGTCCAAGGATGACGAACGAGTTTTCTGAAGCGTTGATAAGCCCGATCAGTTGTGCAGAACTCGTCGCCGTGAGCCACAAACACTGACTGGTTATTGACATTCAAGATGCACTGTTCATCGAGCAGCTGTGCTCCGATTCGGTCAGCAAGCCGCTGCCCCATGAGAAAGTCGCGGTTGCCGTGTCCAATGTAAAGCGGAATGCGTTTGCCTGTTTTGTGCAGGCGGTCTAACGCTTGTGCGAGCCATTCTGGCGGCTCATTGACCCAATCATCGCCAATCCAGACATCAAATATGTCACCCAACAAAAGCAAGGCGCCCGCGTGGGCGCCTGCCTGATCCAGAAACCCGAAAAAAGCCTGAGCCGTTCTAGGGTTGTCTGGACCGAGATGGATGTCAGAGGCCAGCCAAGCTGAACCGCCTGTCGAGACCTTATTCAATGACAGTGGCTTTCTCAATAACGACATCTTCTACAGGCACGTTCTGATGAAAGCCCGCGTTGCCGGTTTTTACGCCGCGGATTTTGTCCACAACGTCTTGGCCTTCAACGACTTTGCCAAACACGGCATAACCCCAGCCCTGTGAGGTTGGCGCGGTGTGGTTCAGAAAGTCATTGTTGGCGACATTAATAAAAAACTGAGCGGTAGCCGAGTGCGGGTCATTAGTGCGGGCCATCGCAATGGTGTACTTGTCGTTTTTTAGACCATTGTTGGCTTCGTTTTCAATCGGGTCACGCGTGGGCTTTTGCTTCATGCCCGGCTCAAAACCACCACCCTGGATCATGAAGCCGTCAATGACGCGATGGAAAATCGTGTTGTCATAAAAGCCGTCACGCACGTAGGCGACAAAGTTTTCAGAAGTTTTTGGGGCATTGGTGGCGTCGAGTTCGATCACGATGTCGCCAGCAGAAGTAGAAAGTTTGACGCGTGGAGATGTGCTCATGGATGCGTTGTCCTGTTTGGTTTGTGAAGCGGATTGTGCCAGGGCGTTATTAAACCCCAGCGTGAAAGTGGCCAGCAAAAAAGATATTGCCAAGAGCCGGAAGACGGAAGTCATTTGTGTCATGGTTGATTGATCCCGTTAATAAATTGACGTAATGCCTGAGCTTTGGTGCGAGCACTGCGGTCCCCGAGTGCAGCGGCTTTTTCATAGTCCTGTAGCGCCAACAACAGTCTCAAGTCAGCAAGGTTGGCAATAGCAGCGCTATAGCGCGGGTTGTTCATGACGGCGGTTTCAAGCGCCAACCGAG
Organism: Burkholderiaceae bacterium; assembly: GCA_021208885.1. Classification (GTDB taxonomy): domain Bacteria; phylum Pseudomonadota; class Gammaproteobacteria; order Burkholderiales; family Burkholderiaceae_B; genus Algicoccus. The sequence goes on along the minus strand of JAJOJF010000022.1, from coordinate 14,872 downwards.
CCTGGTCAAAGTCATTGCGACTGATATACAGAATCGCCAAATTGTTCCATGGTTCTGCAAGCTCGGGGTATTGAATCGTCATTTCACGATAGACGGCTTCGGCTTCTGCAATTCGACCAAGTTGCGCCAAGGCGCGACCTTTTTGGAACATGAGTTGTACATCTCGACCAGGCCCGCCGAGCGCGGCTAGTTCGAGTTCGCGCGCCTCGATAGCCTCTAATGCAGCCTCAGCCTGTTTTTGGTCAAGTTTTTTTTGAATGTCGCGGTTAATCTGTTCACCAGACGGGGGTGGATTGGTTTGTGCTGATGGCGTCAGTGCGTCAAGTACGTTGGCTAACGCGTTCCAGCCACGATCCGGTTCAGGCGCTGCGCTTGAACTCTGCGCATAGCTAACGTTCGCCAGTCCTAGCGTCATAACAAAAGATATCAGCAATGGCAGTATCGGTTTCAATTTCGGTAAGGTCCGCATTGGTATACTGAGACCCTTCATTTTAGCCATGCTTTTACAAAAAGCCGTCTTGCCCGCCAGCTTGCCCAGTGGTTTGTACGCTTCAGGCCTTGGCACGATGAGCCCGTCCATAAGTCTGTCTGCCCATCTATTCGATTTCTTGTCATTCAAACATGTTGCAAATCTACGATTCTCTTTCGCGAACCAAGCGACCTTTTAAGCCAGTCCATGAGGGCGAGGTCAACATGTACGTTTGTGGCATGACGGTCTATGACTATTGCCATCTCGGACATGCTCGCATGTTGGTTGGTTTTGATGTGGTAGCACGTTGGTTGCGTCAATCTGGGTACAAGCTGAATTACGTACGCAATATCACTGACGTGGATGACAAGATCATTCGCAAGGCGGTTCAGACAAACCAGAAAATATCCGATGTCACGCGGTTTTTCATCGATGCCATGCATGCCGATGAGCGTGCGCTAAACGTGCAGCCACCCGACCAAGAGCCCCGCGCAACCGCATATGTGCCGCAGATGCTTGAGATCATTGGGCAGTTGCAGGCAAAAGGACTGGCTTATCAGGCAGAAGATGGCGATGTCAATTTTGCGGTCAGGCAGTTTCAAGGCTACGGCAAGCTGTCTGGCAAATCTCTGGATCAATTGCGCGCCGGTGAAAGGGTTGCTGTCTCTAGTTCCAAGCGTGATCCGCTGGATTTTGTTTTGTGGAAATCAGCTAAACCGGACGAGCCAGCCGAGTCGAAATGGGAGTCGACCTACGGCACTGGCCGCCCCGGTTGGCATATTGAATGCTCTGCCATGAGCCATGCGGTTTTGGGCTTGCCGCTCGATATTCATGGTGGCGGCCCGGACTTGAAGTTTCCTCATCACGAAAATGAAATTGCTCAGTCCGAGGGAGCATTTGGTGAGACGCTGGCCAACACCTGGATGCATTGCGGTCCTTTGATGGTGGATGCCCACAAGATGTCGAAGTCGCTTGGCAATTTCCGCACCATCCGCGAGACCATCGATGGTGATGTCGTTCCGGGCAGCGCTCAGTACAGCCCCAATGTCCGGGAAGCCGAAATGTTGCGGTTTTTTATTGTCCGCAATCACTACCGCAGCGCCCAGAATTACACCCCGGACAATTTGGCTGACGCTCAGGCAGCGCTTGACCGGCTTTATATGACATTGCAAAGCGTGCCGCCATCTGCTGTTGAAATTGACTGGCAAGTTGGTGCAGCGAGCGAATTCAAGGCTGCGATGGATGACGATTTCAACACGGCTGGTGCTGTTGCAGTGTTGTTTGAGCTATCAGGGCTTGCGAATCGCACCTTGGACACTCACACCAGTGGCCAGATGCTGGCGTTAGCCAATGTTCTGGGATTGCTGATGGTTGATCCGGCAGACTATTTCAGGCAGTCCACGCGCTACACCCATCGTGCTATCAAAGCTGCTGAAGCGGCTAAAGCTGCTGACACTGAGGTGCAACAGCCGGTTGTGGCTATCGAGATGACCGACGAGGACATTGAGGCCAAGGTTCAGGACCGATTGCAGGCCAAACGAGACAAAGACTTCAAACTAGCCGACCAAATTCGCGAAGAATTGGCTGCGGCCGGTGTTTTGCTGGAAGACAAGCCAGGTGGTGTGACCCAATGGCGGCGTGGGTGAGCAAGCATGCCTAGCCAAGCGCACCAGCCCAATGGCAAACCGGACTACTGGGATCGAGCTAGCGCCGACCTCATGAAGCGTGACCGGGTGATGCGCCGACTTATCCCGAACCACGCAGAAGTTTGGCTGCAGTCACGTGGCAACCCATTTGTGACATTGGCGCGTTCCATCGTTGGCCAGCAAATCTCGGTAAAGGCAGCGGAGTCAGTCTGGCAGCGTGTATTGGTCAACTGCGGCAAGCGGTTGACCCCGACAGCTGTCATCAACGCTGGGCCTGATCTTTTGCGTGAAAGCGGTTTGTCAGCACGCAAGGTTGAGTACATTCTGGATTTGGCAGGGCATTTTAAAAATCGCTTGGTTCATCCCGCTCGCTGGGCAGACATGGATGACGAGGCCGTAATTAGCGAACTGACGGATATACGGGGTATTGGGCGGTGGACGGCCGAGATGTTCCTCATTTTTAATCTGCAACGGCCCAATGTGTTGCCGCTAGACGACATTGGCTTGTTGCGTGCTATTTCCCTGCTTTATTACAGTGGCGAGCCGGTTTCGCGCTATGAGGCGCGGGAAGTGGCTCAGGGCTGGCACCCGTGGTGCACGGTCGCAACTTGGTATTTGTGGCGTAGTCTGGACCCGATTCCAGTTGAGTATTAAAGCGGTAAACTGTCGACTGTAACTTTCGCGCCGATCATGGGAAAACAAAAGACCGATGCGCAACACCTTTTTAGAATTTGAGCAGCCGCTAGCCGAGCTAGAGAACAAGATTGAGCAGCTACGTTTTGTGCAGGCTGACTCGGCAGTCGACATTTCGGAAGAAATCTCGCGCCTGCAACAAAAAAGCCAGTCACTAGCCAAAGATATCTACGCCAAGTTGACGCCTTGGCAGACTGCTCTGGTGGCTCGCCATCCACAGCGTCCCTACACGCTTGATTACGTACGAGAAATCTTTACCGATTTCCACGAGCTGCATGGTGACCGGCAGTACGCTGATGACCAGTCGATTGTTGGCGGTTTGGCCAGATTTAATGGTTCGCCCTGCATGGTGATCGGTCATCAAAAGGGTCGAGACACCAAAGAGCGTGCTGCCAGAAACTTCGGTATGCCCAGGCCAGAGGGCTATCGCAAAGCATTGCGGCTTATGAAGCTCGCTGAAAAATTCCAAATGCCAGTGTTTACCTTTGTTGACACACCGGGCGCTTATCCCGGTATTGGTGCTGAGGAGCGTGGGCAGTCTGAGGCCATCGGCAGGAATATTTATTCCATGGCCGAGCTTAAAGTGCCAATCATTAGCACCATTATTGGTGAGGGTGGTTCGGGTGGTGCGCTTGCCATTGCGGTCGCCAACAGTGTGTTGATGCTGCAGTACTCAACCTATTCAGTCATTTCGCCCGAGGGTTGTGCTTCGATTCTTTGGCGCAGTGCCGACAAAGCGCCTGATGCTGCCGAAGCTTTGGCGATCACAGCTGATCGTTTGAAGACGCTTGGTTTGATCGACCGGGTAGTCAACGAGCCGGTCGGTGGTGCGCACCGCGATCCTCGCGTGATGGCTCGTTTGTTGCGCCGCGCGCTAGCTGATGCTTTGCGACACCTCTCTGGCATGAGCTCGCAAGAGCTTGTTGAGCACCGCCTGCAGCGCTTGCTTGCCTATGGTGCGTTCCAGCAAGCCAAGGGGTAAGAAAGGCAAGATGTCTAACAGCCTGCTGCGCTCAAGCCTAGAGCAGGCTCTCAGGCACATCCCGGCGCGGTCAAGCGTTGCTGTGGCGCTAAGTGGCGGGCCTGATTCAAGTGCCTTGGCTATCGAGGCTTGCGCTTGGGCTAGAAATCACGCCCGTGGTCTAAGGCTGTTGCATGTTCATCATGGTTTGCAGCAACAAGCTGATGCGTGGACAGAGACGGTTAGACAGTTGGCTAGCCTGCTTGATCTTGCTCTCGATATCAGACATGTGAAGGTTGATCTCAATTCGGGTCATGGGCTTGAGGGTGCAGCCAGAAATGCGCGTTATGCCGCCATTGAGTCCATGGCGCATGAGAACCACGTGGGCGTGATTTTATTGGCCCACCATCAGCAAGATCAGGCCGAGACCGTGCTAATGCGGCTGCTGCGTGGTGCGGGCGTGACTGGTCTGGCAGGCATGGCGCAAACCACGGAAAGAAGCGGGTTGTATTGGGTGCGCCCATGGCTTGACGTGCCGCGCCAGGACATTCTGGACAGTCTCGTTGCTTTTAGTGTGCAAACAGGTTGGTTGCCGGTTGATGACCCGAGTAACTTTGACGACAACTTGGCCAGAGGCACATTAAGGTCCAAAGTGATTCCTGCCATTCGGACGCATTGGCCAGGCTGGCATCAGACATTGACGCGTCATGCCGAACAGGCTGCGCAAGCCGACCGGTTGCTCGTGCGTTACGGCAAGCAGTTGTTGGCTCAAATTACCACCGACTCGGCAGCTGATTGGCCGGTTCTCTCGCTTGCCCAATGGCGTGAGCTTCAGAGCGACGAACAAGTGCTTGTCATTCGTGTCTGGTTGCGGCTAGCGGGTGTTCAAATGCCCACGGACAGGAGGTTGGCCGACCTCTTGCGCCAGCTAAGACAGGTGCACGCGTTAGGGCATGACCGTGATTTGCAATGGCAGCAGCGTGACTGTAGGATCAGTTGCATTCGTGGTCAGTTACATCTCTACGTTAAAATAGCGGGTTTTGAAGATGAGGGCGTCAGTGACGTGACCGAGCAATAGGCGGTTTCCCCCTCTGCGTTAACACTCCACAATCTAGCCAGACACAAGGTCAACATGGCATTAATTGTTCATAAGTACGGTGGCACCTCCATGGGTAGCACCGAAAGAATTCGTAACGTCGCCAAGCGGGTGGCTAAATGGCATGCAGCAGGGCATCAAGTGGTGGTCGTACCTTCGGCCATGGCAGGAGAAACGAATCGCCTGCTTGGTTTGGCGCGAGAGATTTCCGCCATGCCCGATGGCCGTGAGCTTGACATGATCGCAGCCACGGGTGAGCAGGCCTCTAGTGGCCTGTTGGCCCTAGCCCTTCACGCCGAGGGCGTAAAAGCTCGCAGTTACGCCGGTTGGCAAGTGCCAATCCGTACAGATTCGGCTTTTACCAAGGCAAGAATTGCTGACATCGACGATGCACGTATTCGCAAGGATCTTGATGCCGGGCAAGTTGTTATTGTGACGGGTTTTCAAGGCGTGGATCCTGATGGCAACATCACCACGCTTGGTCGTGGCGGATCTGACACATCGGCGGTGGCGGTGGCAGCAGCACTAAAAGCCGATGAGTGCTTGATTTATACCGACGTTGATGGTGTTTACACCACCGATCCGCGTGTTGAGCCCAATGCCAGACGTTTGTCGGTCATTTCGTTTGAAGAAATGCTCGAGATGGCCTCCTTGGGCTCGAAGGTGTTGCAAATTCGCTCAGTGGAGTTCGCTGGCAAGTACCGCGTGCCGTTGCGAGTTCTGTCATCTCTGACATCACCGGATATGCCGCTCGAAGAAGAAATGCGTTCGGGCACATTGATTACTTTTGAGGAAGACGCGCAAATGGAAGCTGCAGTCGTTTCAGGTATTGCCTTCACTCGTGATGAGGCCAAGATCACCTTGCTAGGTGTGCCAGATAAGCCCGGTATTGCTTACGCAATTTTAGGGAAGGTAGCTGATGCCAATATCGATGTGGACATGATTGTCCAGAATCAGTCGGTCGATGGTACGACGGACTTTTCTTTTACGGTGCACCGTAATGACTTTCAGAGGGTTGTCCAGATTATTGATAAAGACATCGTGCCCGCCGTGGGCGCGCGTGAGGTGATTCCTGACGAGAACGTGGCCAAGGTGTCGATTGTGGGTATTGGCATGCGTTCACATGCAGGCATTGCGAGCCTGATGTTCAAGACACTCGCCGAGGAAAACATCAATATCCAGATGATCAGCACGAGCGAAATCAAGACCTCGGTACTCATCCAGGATAAGTATATGGAACTCGCTGTCAGGGCGTTGCACAAGGCATTTGAGCTCGAAGCTAAGCCTGCTTGATAGTAGCGTGCTAGAATTTCGGATTCTGACAGGTTGTTGACTGTCTAGGAGGCGTGCCCGAGAGGCTGAAGGGGCTCCCCTGCTAAGGGAGTATGTGGCCAAAACTGCATCGTGGGTTCGAATCCCACCGCCTCCGCCAGATGATTGGTATCTGGCCCGAACCCTGAGATATCAGGGTTTTTTTTGCTCTACCCCATTATGGGGGGATGAGTATCCACTACACCCGGTTAATGACTCCATTCCAACCGCACAGAGCCAAGACCCTTAAGCGGTTATTTTTCGGCTCTACGCCATGTCTCTGGGCTCTAACCCATATGGGGATGAGTATTCAGTACAGGCTGTTAATGACTCAAATTAATGATTCTGGCTTGCCACAAGCCACACCAACATTGTAGTAACGTTACTTCAAAAATCTTTTGGGGCTGTCAGATCGCCATCACGACAATAACGAGCCGCGAATTGAAACAAATGGTGTGTCCCGCCTCAGAGAGGTCCTTGTAGGCAAAGCATATCCCAACGTTGCCTCATGGATAGGCATCGTTTGCGCGGAGGATCTGCACTTGTAGATCCTTGGGGTGCGGCATAAAACGTGCCCCTTGAGTAACAACGAAGTCGAGGTTTTTGGATCGGCTGATCGTCTCGAGAGATTTTTGAAGGTCACCCCAGAATATGCCGTCGATTATGTGGGGGGCAAGGTGCTGCCGTTTGGATGGAGGATGTCTTGCAAGGACGTATCAAACGCAAGCAGGCTTTGCTGTCAGGTACTCATCCGCACTATATGCCTGACACACTGCCTGTTTGCCCACTATGCGAGCGGCCGGTTCCGGCTAGCGAGGCAGACGCCCATCACTTGGTACCCAAGTCCAGAGGCGGCACACGAACAGTGGTACTACACCGTATCTGTCATCGGCAAGTACACGCGCTCTTTACCGAGGTTGAGCTTGAGCGCCAGTATCCGACCATTGAGAGTTTGAGAGCCCACCCTGAACTTGCCCGGTTTCTGGCCTGGGTGAAGGGCAAACCGGATGATTTTTTTGAGCGAACTCGCAAAAGCAAGCGCCTGAAAACTGCCCGCTAATGGGCGTGAGCTGGCCTTTGCTCGCGAAGCTCCTGTGTGGCTTGGCGAATGATTTGGATCGACGACCACAAAAACAGTCCAGCCATGGCTGCTGCCACGATCAGGTCTGGCCAGGCACTTGTGGTGAAGTAGACCGCACCAGCGGCCAGCATCACCGCAACATTGCCGATTGCATCATTGCGGCTGCAAAGCCAAACTGAACGTACATTGGCGTCACCATCACGGTATTTCATGAGCAAAAGCACGCTAGTCAGGTTGGCTGCTAGCGCCAGAAACCCGACGATTCCCATGACAGATGCTTTGGGTACCGCCAAAACAAAAACTTCATAAATGGTCGAGCCAAATACCCAGAACCCCATTGCTGCAAGGCTCACCCCCTTGAACAGTGCGGCGTATGCCCGGGTGCCAATGCTTTTGCCGATGGCCCATAGACTGATGCCGTAAGTTAGTGCATCACCCAAGAAATCCAGCGCGTCAGCCTTGAGCGCTTGAGAACCCGCCATCGCACCGGCCAGGATTTCGACCACAAACATGACTGCGTTAATTGCAATGACGACCCACAACACGCGGCGGTAGGCGGCTGACATGCCATCAAATGGAGGCGGTTGGCAGGAGCAGCAGCCGCTCATATGTTGTTAATTTGAAGTTGAAACATTCCGATATCGTATCGCTGTTCTCTCAGTTTGTGAATCCGCGGACAGGATCACCAGCATTTGCTCGAATGGCTGGGATGATCAACATCACTTACCAGGCAACTCACCAACCTTGCCAAGGCGTATATTTGACAAAAAATCAAACACGGAGACAAATGTCATGCTCAAAGGGCAAGAGTGTCGAGTTCGGGCAAGGGGGTTGGGGCCTGACAATGATGAATAAAGTCGTCCATTCGCTTGCAGAGGCTGTGTCCGGTATTGCCGATGGTTCAACCCTTTTGCTCGGTGGCTTCGGGACGTCTGGCACGCCAATTGAATTGATGCAGGCACTTCTTGACACAGATGTCAGAGAACTGACTGTGGTGAGCAACAGCGCTGGAGGCGGCCCCAATGGTTTGAGCCAGTTAATCGAGGCAGGCAAAGTCCGCAAGCTCATTTGTTCCTTTGCCAGATCGCTTAATGCCAAAGCTCCCACGGCAGCAGCTTTTGAGAAGCGCTATCGTGCTGGCCAAATTGAATTGGAGATTGTGCCCCAAGGTACTTTGGCTGAACGGCTTCGTGCCGCAGGTGCTGGCATAGGGCCTTTTTTTACGCCAACGGCCTACGGTACTAAATTGGCCGAGGGTAAGGAGACGCGCGTCATCGATGGCCGTGGCTACGTCCTCGAAGAGCCGTTGCATGCCGATCTTGCCTTTGTCAAAGCACACCTGGCTGACCCCATGGGTAACCTGACCTACCGCTACGCTGGCAGAAACTTCGCGCCAGTCATGTGCATGGCTGCCAAACTCACGGTTGCTCAGGTCGATCAAGTAGTCCGTGTTGGTGAGATCGCGCCGGAGTTTGTCATGACGCCAGGCATTTTTGTTCAACGAGTGATTGAGTGCGAGCATGTCCCCGTTATCCCGTGATGAACTGGCCCAAGTGCTAGCAGCTGATATTCCTGTCAACAGTTATGTCAATCTTGGAATCGGTATGCCCACGTTGGTTGCCAAGTATTTAAAACCAGAGCAGGGCGTTGTGTTGCACAGTGAGAACGGCATTCTAGGCATGACAGCGTTGCCCACTGGCCAAACCCCGGACATTGACCTGATTAACGCAAGTCGCGAAGCGATCACGCTGACGCCGGGTGCATCAATTTTTGATCATGTTGTGTCGTTTTCTATCATGCGCGGTGGCCATCTCGATGTCACTATCCTTGGTGGATTTCAGGTTTCAGCAGACGGCGATCTGGCAAACTGGGATACCGGCGAGCCCGGCGCAATCCCGGCCGTGGGTGGTGCCATGGACTTGGTTGCAGGAGCGAAACGGGTTTTTGTCATGATGCAGCATGTTGATCGTGCCGGTCGCTCTAAACTGGTCAAACAATGCACCTATCCGCTGACAGGCAAAGGTGTGGTTGACCGCGTTTACACTGACTTGGCTATTTTGGATGTCAAAGGTGACCGCTTCTTGGTGCGCGGTATGATTCGGGGCCTGACATGCGAGGCACTGCAAGCGGTTACTGATGCGCCAATCGAGATGGCCCCTGATTGTCGAGTCATCGCTATTTGAGGTCATGCCCCTACAACCTAAACCAAGTGAGTCCTAATGAGTCGAGACGATAGCGGTTTTAAGAAGGGATTAACAAGCTACGGCGATGCCGGGTTTTCTCTTTTTTTGAGGAAGGCTTTCATCAAGGGGGCAGGCTTTACCGACAGCGCTCTGGATCGTCCGATTATCGGCATCACCAACACGGGCAGTGGCTATAACCCCTGTCACGGCAACATGCCGCAACTCATAGAGGCTGTCAAGCGCGGCATTATGTTGGCTGGTGGCTTGCCAGTGGATTTCCCGACCATTTCAATTCACGAGAGCTTTGCCTCTCCGACGAGCATGTTCTTGCGCAACTTAATGTCCATGGACACGGAGGAAATGCTGAAGGCTCAGCCCATGGATGCTGTCGTATTGATCGGCGGTTGCGACAAGACGGTGCCTGCTCAACTCATGGGTGCTGCATCTGCAGGCTTGCCAGCAATCCAGCTCATTACGGGTTCCATGCTCACAGGCAGTCATCGTGGCGAGCGTGTGGGTGCCTGCACTGATTGCCGACGCTATTGGGCTAAGTTCAGGGCGCAAGAAATCGACGAGACTGAAGTCAGCGATGTTAACAATCAGCTCGTGCCCAGTGTTGGCACGTGCTCGGTCATGGGCACCGCTAGCACGATGGCTTGCATTGCAGAGGCGCTTGGCATGACGGTGCCAGGCTGCGCATCACCGCCGGCAGTCACCGCAGACCGGATTCGCATAGCAGAAGAAACGGGGCGTCAAGCAGTCGAATTAGCTCGCAAGGGGCTGACCATTGACAAGATTCTCACGCCAGAAGCGTTCGAGAATGCCATGCGGGTTCTCCTAGCGATCGGAGGCTCTACCAATGCGATCGTGCATTTGACCGCTATTGCCGGACGCATGGGACTGGAAATGGACTTACAGGCACTTGATCGCATGGGGCGTGAGACACCCGTGTTGCTTGACTTGAAGCCGTCTGGCCAGCACTACATGGAGGATTTTCATGCGGCAGGCGGGATGGCCACTTTGTTGCGTGAATTAAAGCCGCTCTTGAATCTTGATGCGATGACTGTCACGGGTCGCACCCTAGGAGAGGAAATCGAGCGGGCTGGTCCAGGCTTTAAGCAAGACGTGGTGCGGTCTATGTCGAGCCCGATTTATCCCCAGGGCGGCATCGCGGTGCTGTCGGGCAATCTGGCGCCAGGCGGTGCAATCCTCAAGCAATCAGCAGCCGACGCGCGTTTGATGGAGCATGAGGGCCGGGCGGTTGTGTTTGAGAATCTCGAAGACTTGGCGGCTCGCATCGACAGTGACGATCTCGACGTCAACGCTGATGACGTTTTGGTGCTAAAAAACATTGGACCCAAAGGAGCGCCTGGCATGCCCGAAGCGGGTTACATGCCAATTCCCAAGAAGCTCGCGCGTGCTGGTGTCAAAGACATGGTCCGCATATCTGATGGCCGCATGAGCGGTACGGCATTTGGCACTATCGTCTTGCACGTCACGCCTGAATCAGCGCTCGGCGGGCCGCTGGCTTATGTACGGTCGGGTGACCGGATTCGACTCAGTTTATCGAAGCGTGAGCTGTCTTTGCTTGTTTCAGATCAAGCGCTTGCAAATCGCATGCAAGAATCACCAGTCCAAGTACCGACCGCTGAGCGTGGCTATCGCCGGTTGTTCTTGGAACATGTGCTTCAGGCTGATGAGGGGGCGGATTTCGACTTTCTGCAAGCTCCCAAGAAATTGGGCAAGGTTCCAAGAAATTAGGCTATCGAGGCCACCGCGAATCAGTCAACAGTCACTATGGTGATCGGTATGCAGAGTTGATACCCTTCACCTCGCACAGACCTGATCAGCGAGGGCTCATTGGGTGCGTGTGCGGCAAACTTCTTCCTGATCCGGCTGATTGTGTTTTCTAGGGCTCGGCGGGTGATGCTGTCAGGTGATGTTTCTTCGTTTGGGACATCAGCGATCAATTTGCACAAAGAATCGGAGCCAAGTTGGTATTGAGGAGCGCGCACTAGAGCAAAAAGAACGCGGCTTTCGACCAAGCGCAGAGATACAGAGACCGATCCATCGGCCGTTGAGAGCAGGTGCCTGATTGGGTCGAGTTTCCAGACTTTGCTCGAGTCCTTGCGCTTGACGCGACGCGCAAGGCTCTGGACGGCTGCAAGCAATTCGAATGGCGGGCACGGTTTGGGTATATAGACATCAGCGCCATCTTCGTAACTTTTTATTCGATCGATATCGGCACGACGAGCAGACAATACGATGATGCCGAGTTCAGGCCTCATATGTCGATATCGCTGAGCGATTTCGAAGCCTGTTTGTCCAGGTAAGTTCAAGTCCAAAATGACAATATCAAAATCGATTTCTTCGGCAAGATCATCTAGTGCAGGGCCACTAAGGGTTTGATGAACTGTATGGCCATAGCTAGCCAGAAAATGAGCCAGCTCTTCACGCAAGATCTTGTCGTCTTCAACGATGACGATCGAGACCGAAATGGATGGATCAGGCATTGGCTTTTATCTCGGGAATTGTCAGGTTAAATCGAACCTCGGTTGGTGATGCTTCAAAGAGGATTGTGCCGTCTAAGCGCTTTACTAATTGATCAACCAAGTACAAACCAATCCCAGATCCGGTCGAGTCTTGTGCCAGTGGGTTGCGGTAGTAGCGCTGGAACACTTTGTCTTTGTCTGGCGCACCATTGGGACCGATCTTGTTGGACACGGTGGCATGAAGTGTTTTTGGGTTCATTGTCTCGCGGATGACAAGGTGTACTTCAGAGTCAGCAGGTGAATACTTCAGCGCATTTTCCAGGAGGTTCGAAATGATCATCTGAAAAAACTGCGGATCTGAGTTCAATCGTTGAGCTGCATTGAGGTCAGTCAAGATACGGTCTGACTGTGGGAGCCTTTGAAGGATGCCGTCGATCATTTCTCGCACGTTGATTGACTCGGATTTCATAGAGAACGTGTTCTGATCGAGACGATTCATCAGGTCACATCGTTCCAGAACCATGTCCATGCCACGAACCGACTCGTCAATATTCTCAATGCGTCGCTTGATCACGGACTGGTCGTCTTTCAGCATATTGGTGAGCGATACGACAGCTAAGCTGATGCTGGTCAGCGGATTTCGGATTTCGTGCGTCAGCATGTCAATCAAGAGTGTGCGCTCCTGACGTATTTTTTGTTCAAACTCCAGGCCCAGGCGCATTTTCAGGTTGTCTCTTTTTGTCTCGGCCAGTTGTAACGCAGTCTCACGGTAGTGAAACACCACCAGGACCATGAGAATGACTGGATTCACGTAATCCACGAGCCGCGCGAATCTGATCGAGACACTGGGGTCCTCTGCTGGAAACAAGGTCACTAGCAGCGTGCCCCAGACCATCAGGGCACCGGCTGCAAAGCCAGAGATAAGCAACCGCCTGTAGAGTGGGCGCATATCGCGTGTGCCTTTAATTGCAGCAATCTGAAGGATCGGCACTAGGGTTACGCCAAACACCAGCAACAACCAATTGCTCACTTGCTCATGCCCGAACAGCGACAAGAGCACCATGGCGATCACGAGTCCATAACTAGCCCAGCAAGCCGTGCGATACCAGTCAGGGGGGCGATAGATCGCTAAAAATGCCTGGGCAAGCCAAACCCATAGGCCGACGCGCAAATAAAGCATCGTTGTAAAAAAGAACGCGTTAAATCGTGGCCACTCGGGCCAGACATGCTCAAACAGCAACCCTGAACCCGCCAAGGTGGCCAGTAGCAAGTTCAAAATAACGATCGCAAACCGGCCGGTTATTCGATCTGCAGTGACCAGGAAAATACTGGTACTGACCAGAAATAACAAGCCCAGCAGTCCTACATGAACGCCGAGGCCAAATTGCTGGTGTAGCCACAGCTTGTCTGCTCTGTCTGCAGTGATGGCACTGACAAACCCGAAAGGCACGCCGCTCGTTACCATGCGAACGTAGAAATAGTCTGGCTGTTCAGTGTCTGTGGCTGGGGCGAGCGTAAAGACGTAGCCACCTGGGCGTCCGTGGTGTTCAGAGTAGGCGTAATCCATGCCGACAGGCCCGGCCAGTAGCCGCTCGGTTTTTCCATCAAAAACTTCGATTGACTTCACCAGACTTGGTGCAACGTAGATCGTGATCGGCAAACTCGCACTAGACGTGCGCGGGATCTGAACCTTTGCCCAGACAACGGATTTTTGTCCAGTCGTGCGGTCGAGTTCTTGATAAGAGATGTAATTGCAGCGTTTTGCCTGGGCAAGTGTGAAAGTCTCGCTTGTCGCGGCGCAATATTGGACGTTTAGTGCGTCGGTTTGTGAAGCGGGCTCGGCACGCAGATATAGAAAAGCCATGACTAGACAGATCATGCCTAGCCCAATGCTCATCAAGCTTCTGGTTTCAAACTTCAGTTTCAACAAAATAGATTTGCCTGCAGATGACAATGGTTTACGGGTCTGCCTAGGTGCAATCTTAATCCGGCATCCAGGATGCAAGTTGAGAGGATTGAAGAGGATTTGCTTGTACACCCTCGCAGAATATGACTAGCCAATCAAACATGTCTGGTGGCTAGCTTTCAGCTTTTAGATCAGGCAACCGATTGCGTTTCTTGGTTTTTATAAGGTTTCTTTGCGGATGACTAGTTCTCTATCATGAGAATCCAAAGCAGGTTCAGAGATTGTATGACCCAAGGGCCTGGCGCCATTTGCCTCAGGTTCGCTAAGCTTTGTCAGATCCAAAAGAGCATTCTAGCCACCTGGTTGCTCCGCCAAAAACGTGTCCAGAATGGTTTTCTGCCAAGGATTCTTCTAGGGCTCGCTATTGCCAGTCTGGTTATGCAATCCGTGAGGGCTCAGGCTCAAACGGCACCCGCACCCGGTCAATTGCCGCAAGGTGGCAATGTGGCCGCTGGGCAAGCAAACATCAACTCCTCTGGCAATGTGATGAACATTGACCAGAGTACGCAAAAGGCCATCATCAACTGGCAAGCGTTCAACGTCGGCAAAGATGCCACAGTGAACTTCAATCAGCCCGGATCAGACGCCGCAACGTTGAACCGGGTCTTGGATGCTAATCCCAGTCAGATATTTGGTCGGATTGTGGCGCCAGGCCAAGTCATTCTGATTAATCCCAATGGCGCGTACTTTGCTCCGAGTGCCAGTGTGGACGTCGGTGGTTTGATTGCCACCACCCATGAACTCGCAGATAAAGACTTTTTAGACGGCAACTATGCGTTCAAGCGCAATGGCGCTTCGGGGAAGATCATCAACGACGGTGAACTCAAGGCCAAGCTCGATGGCTACATTGCCTTGATGGCACCAGAAGTCCGTAACCAGGGCGTGATCGTGGCTGAACGTGGCACGGTGGCACTGGCCAGTGGTGAACACATCCAGCTGGACTTTGGCACGGGCAACAAGCTGCAAGGTATTAC
>JAJOJF010000021.1 GCA_021208885.1 Burkholderiaceae bacterium | reverse complement strand
CCATTGATGCGGCTGTTGATGTCAAAGCCTCAGACAACACCCATATCCAACTCGGTCTCGGTTACCAGACGAGCTTGAACAGCCAGTACCGCGGTGTCTACGGACAGGTCAATGTGAGGTTTGGGTTCTGAGGAAATTGGTAGCGCTAGTAGGTGCTGCCAAACCTCAAAGCCCATGCGCCTGTCGAAAAGCTTGCGGAACCTCCACAGGTCGTCCCGTATCCCTTGAGGTGGCTACCGTGGTGAATGTCCCTTGAGCGCGAGCGAGTTGTTCTTCGTTTACAAAGATCGCGACCAAGTAGGTAATACTAGTTTGCCCAATGCGTTCGACCCTGACACCCACTGATATCGTGCCGGGAAACGCAACTTCTTCGAAATACCGGCAGCTTGATGCCACGACCGGCGTTGAGATGCTGCCTGAGAGCACATCACGCATGCCCTTGGCACGCAAATAGCCTTCGACTGCCGTGTCAAAGAACGAGTAGTAGTGTGCGTTGTTGACATGGCCATGGCCGTCATTGTCGGCATAGCGCAAGGTAATCGTCTCAAAAAACTCAAAGTCGCTGCTCACGGCTTGCGTGGGCCTGTCCGGGGTTTGGGTCATCGCATTCTCACTGCTTGCTCAAGATCTGTTTGGCGGTTGCAAGTGGCAGATACAGAATATCAGGATCTTCTTTGGTAGCCATAAATCCGTGGTGCTCGTAGAATTTTGCGGCCGTTTCATCCTTCGCATTAACTAGCATTGCATAAGCAGCGATATCGGCTTGCAGTGATCTAGTCAGTGCATCTGCGAGAAGTGCTGCGCCTAGTCCCCGACCTCTATAGCTGACAGAGACTGCTAGGCGGCCGAGCCTAACGGCTGGAACCGACGGGTAGCGCGGCAGTTTTTTGGTTAGATTGGAAGGCAAGTCTTTTAATGCAATGCTTGCTGCAGCAAGTGTGTAAAACCCCGCAATATCACCATCTGAGTGTGTCGCAATGAAACAAGAGGTTATCCGTCGTTTAATGTCCTGTCCGACTTGGGTCGTGAAATAACGGTTTAGTGGCTCAACGCCACAGTCAAAATCACTACGATCTACGCTTGACTCAAGCGCAGTGATAAAAAACTTGGATGATTTCAAGATACGAGAAGCTTATCTGCTTTGACAAAAGCACGTTTAAGCGCAGCGTTCGGTTTTGGAGGAGAAATTAGAGCTTTAGCAAAAGCCTCTTGATCCTCAAGAGCGAGCAGCACCTGGGTTGAGTGTTCGATGGTCTCAGTTGCTGCTGTCTCAAGAGCGTGGGCAACAAAATCGGTAATGGTCGTACCTTGAATTTCGGCTGCTCGCTTCACTAAAACGTGCAGGCGATGATTAATACGGGCATCAAGCCGTGCAGTCTTTGCTTTGAGTTTCGTTCGAGGTGATGTGCTTTTAGCTACCATTATCGGCTGCCTGTTCTCAATCAAATTGTACGGCAAATTGCCGGACATGAGCAATAAATTAACAGCTAGTAACCGTTATCCTTGGATAGGTAGTCTTCTGCAGCAATCTGTGAGAAAAACATAGTAGCAAGGCCAACGCTGACTCGCTGAGTTAATCGACGATCTCAATCATCACAGGCTGATGGTCAGATACTTGCGTACTCGTGTCAACCTCGATGCGCTCGACCCTACTTGCAAGCGACTCGCTCACAAAACAAAAGTCACAGCTGACCGCGTCAGGCCCGTAGGTGTCGTCGTATAGCCTGAAGGTTGGTGGGTGTGACTCATCTGGGCGGGCAAGCAGCCAGGCATCGTGAAATGCGTGAGCGTGTTCTGGCACCGTTAGCGCTTCATAAGGTTCACTGTGCGGCTCGAAATTGAAATCACCACACAGGATTACATCGGTGGTGTAAGGCTTGGGCTGGTAGGGTGTATTCATCTCTTCGGGAGCCACCAAAGGACGGTACTGGGCTTGGTCACACAGTGCCTGATGGATTTGGCGCAAGGCTTGTGCTTGTGCCAGCCGCTGACCCTCGCTGTAGTACTCGAGGTGAGTGGTCATGATTCTGACCGGTCCCCAGGCAGCTTGAAGCGTGCAGACCGTGCATTGTCTTGGCATCCATGGGTGGGGTGCGACCGGGCCTACTGGGCTTGGGAGCGTAAAGTGCTGAATTTGAAGAATCGGCAAGCGTGAAGCAATGAGGTTGCCGAACCGTTGGCGAGTGCCGGTATGTGCCGGTTGCTCGTCAATCGCAGCACCAAACACCACGTGAAAGCCCGGCAAGAGCCTTGCGATTTCAGCGGGCTGATCTTGCGGCGTGTCACCAGTCAGGTTGGGGTAGTTTTGTGAGATCTCTTGCAGGCACAGCACATCGAAGTCGCCCATGGCGCGCGCACCTTTAATGATCCGTTCAGGGCTGACAATGCCGTCAAGTCCCTTGCACCACTGAGTGTTCCATGTTACGAGTTTCAATTTTGGTCTCCAGCCTGATTGCGTCCGTAGATAAGGTAGCCGACAATTGAGTCAGTGCTGTTGATCTGCAAGTTTTTCTACGGCTTTCTGTGTATCGCACATGGCAAAGCCAACAAGAGTTTAGAAGGACATGAGTCATCGGAACAAACCTTGCTACACCAATAAGGTTCGCACAGGCGTACTTCGATAACTGCTTGATTCAGTGCCCCTTGTCTTGAACCTTGGCCGCGTTCACCGAATTATCAAAAAAGTCGAATATGAGTGCATTGTTCGGTGAATCGTTGATGAAAAAAATCTTGTTTTTCAAGCTCTCGATATCGACGATTCAATCAGATTAACAAAGTCCTGTTTCAGGCAGCATCGCCAGGCCTTTTGCCTACCAGCCACCTCGGATAGTGCAGGTTGTAACGGTAAATGACTATGCGACATGCGGCAATAAAGAGAATTGACAGCACAATGGTCACAAGCACAGGTGTTTTCGAATGCTCAAAATGATTGGCGATCATTAGCCCAAAAGAAAACACCAGAGCACCGAGTATGGCAACCTCTTCGTAAAACACCCCTTTGAAGGTGCTCGGTTCCTGATTAACGACAATGTCCCGCAAAAAGCCGCCGCCGGCACAGGATAATGCAGCACAAATCGGTGCCCAGAACCATGGCAAGCCAGATGATATGGCGAATGACGCCCCCGCAATAGCCAATACCGAAAACCCGATGATGTCGGCATACATTTTGATGGTTTTGAACGCTTCGGTCTTGTGCACATCCCGATAGAAAGCTGTCACCACCGAGGCCAGAATCACAATCAGCAAAATGCCTGTGGCCGGGATCAGGTTTTGTAGGTAAGCCGGTGGCCAGCGGTCACCGGAAATCAACAGGTCGCGCAAGGTTCCCCCGCCGAGACCGCCTAAAAATGCCAGGACCAATCTTCCCCACAGATCGTAAGAGCGATTGATGGCTTCGAGCACCCCGGACAATGCAAATGTCAGCATCCCAAAAATCATCAATACATTAAATGCTGTCGTGGCTGTGACTTTTTGTAAATAATGTTGGGTAGACACTTCGATCGTTCTTATGCGCCCCTCCTGATTTTGTAGCGCTGACCATACCTGATGAGTCCATAACTGAGGCGGTGGAACGGTGTTTGTGTAGAGCCGTTTGGATGCGGCGACCACGTCAAACTCCCCTAGGCTGAATAACCCAAAAGCATCTGGACGAGTGTCAACGAGCTGTGATACGTTTTGAATCATGTGTTGCTGGTGGTCTCGATTCAGCGTTGGATTGCGTTGAATCACGGCTTCAATGGCTAAGGTTGGTGCTTGCTGACTCAAGGACCAGCCGCGGCGCAAGGCTCGCAACAGCTTGACCATTGTTTGCCGAAACTCGGGTGACTCTAGACGTTTTGTCAAAACGTATAGCCCGTCTTCAAAGTGCGGAACATCATAGTCGTCGGGGTCCACAACAATCAAGTCAGTAATGTCAACGCCGGCTTTCAAAATTGACCAGTATTCGTTGTAAGTCATGGCGGTAACACACGGCAGTTTTCCTTCAATCAAGTCTTGCCCGCCAGGCCTTTGTTCAACCAACTCGATTTGGCTAGGGTCCAAATTGAATCGCTCAAGCAATCCTCGCACTGCGATTTCATCACCAACATTCCAAACGCCAATTTGCTTGCCCAATACATCCGATGGTGTGTAAATGCCAAGGCTGATTCGACAGATTAGTACTAGCGCACTTTCTGAAAAAATCTGTGCAATATTGGTCACTCGGTTTTCTGCAGTAGATTGCAGCCAAGCACTGTTTAGCCAGGCCACGGCTACATCCGCATTTCCTGACTGCAAGGTTCTAATTGGATTTATGCCCGGTCCGCCAGGAATCAATTGAACATCAAGGCCTTCAGCTTTGAATAGCTGCCTTGCTTTGGCAGCGTAAAACCCCGCAAACTGCGCCTGATCACTCCATTGCAGTTGAACGCGCACAGGCGTTAATTGTTGATTGGATGCTGTTTGTGCTAAGCCAGCTGCTGACAAGAAAAATGATGCCAGCAACAACATACCCGCAATAGTGGAGCGTGCAGTGACCATGATGGCGCGCCAGGTTTCTAAGGGCAACGCAAGTGTTTTAGTCGTATACCGTAGGGCCGTCAACCATTAGTTGTCATGACCTCTCTTTTGTTGATTTGATTCCATTTCTTTGACATCGCGCATGATTTTTCTCGGCGCGGTTTATCCAAGGTGTGTTTATGCGCAAAAAACAAAGCCGGCACTAGCCGGCTTTGTTAAGTCAAACTGAGTAGCCTTTAAAGCTGAATCTTCAGCCGATGAGCAATCTCACCCACGATGCCGCGGCGGAAAGCCAGCACGCAGACTACGAAGATAGCGCCTGTGGCAATCGTGCTCCAGCCACCGAGGTTGGCTAGGTAGTTCTGCAGGTTGATGATGACCGCGGCGCCGGCGATCGGACCCCAAAGGGTGCCGATGCCACCCAGAATCGTCATCAGTACAGCTTCACCGGACATCTGCCAGAAAACGTCTGTCAGAGAGGCCAGCTGCAGCACCAGTGCCTTCAGGCCACCACCTAGGCCAGCCAATCCAGCCGAGATGGTAAACGCCATGAGCTTGTAGCGATCGACGTTGTAGCCTAACGAAATGGCGCGGGGCTCGTTCTCGCGGATGGATTTGAGTACCTGGCCAAATGGCGAGCGCACGACTCTCAATACCAGAAGAAACGCCAAGGCAAACACGCCAAGTGAGAACCAATACATGTTGGTCGATGGGCTGAGGTCAATCAGGCCGAGGAATTCGCCACGGGGCACGCCCTGGATGCCGTCTTCACCGTTGGTAAACGGCACTTGTGTAGCCAGGAAGTAAATGATCTGGGCCAAAGCCAGTGTGATCATCGCGAAATAAATGCCCTGGCGACGAATGGCTAGGGCGCCAAACACGTAGCCTAGCGCCGTTGAGCAAATCACGCCGATCAGCAAGCCAATCTCGGGCGTGACTCCCCATTCCTTCATGGCGTGCGCCGTGACGTATGAGGCGGAACCAAAGAATGCGGCATGGCCAAAGGACAGCAAACCTGCGTAGCCAAGCAGCAAGTTGACGGAAGCTGCAAATATCGCGAAACAGAACACCTTCATCATGAACAAGTCATAGACAAAGTTCTGGAAGGGAAGCAGCGCGAGCAACACAAAAATCACGATCGACAGTTTGGTGAAGGTCGATGCGGATGTGTTCACAGAAGTAGGGGTAGCAGTAGTTGTGTTCATGGTCGGGGCCCTTTTAGCGAACTTTGCCAAACAGCCCGGCGGGCTTGAGCAGCAGCACAATAATCATGATCACAAAGATCGACACAGAGGACGCTTCTGGGTAAAACACTTTGGTCAGCCCTTCAACCACGCCTAAGCCAAGTCCCGTCAAGATTGAACCCGCAATCGATCCCATGCCACCGATGACCACCACGGCAAACACGACAATGATAAGGTTTGAGCCCATGACGGCTGTCACCTGATAGATGGGCGCAGCCAGCACGCCCGCAAAGGCGGCAAGTGCACAGCCTGCACCATACGTTAGCGTAATGATTAGGGGCACGTTCACGCCAAGCGCCTGTAGCAGGCGGGGATTTTCTGTGCCAGCACGCAAGAGACTACCTAACTTGGTGCGCTCGATAAAGTACCAGGTTGCAAAGCAGACCAACAATGCTAGGCCAACTACCCAGAGGCGGTAGTATGGCAAGAACAGTCCATTGACTCGCAAACCACCGCGAAGCATGTCTGGCACGGGGTAGCTGTTGCCCAACACCCCAAACCAGTGACGAAATAGACCCTCGAGCACCAAGGCGATGCCGAATGTCAGCAGCAAACCGTAGAGGTGATCAAGGTGGTAGAGGCGCTTTAGCATCGTCTTTTCAATGACGATGCTAAAGGCGCCAACGATCAGAGGCGCCAGAAACAGAGCGACCAGATACGGAACCTGAAACTCTGGCATTCCGATCCAGTGGCCCAGTTGGGTCAGGCCAATCCAGGTCAGCATGGCGCCCAACATGTATAGGGCGCCATGCGTGAAGTTGATCACGTTGAGCAACCCGAAGATCACCGCTAGCCCCAAGCTCAACAGTGCGTAGAACGAACCATTGATGAGCCCAATCAGCATTTGGGCGGTAAATGCTTGCGGTGATACGCCAAGCAACTCAAACATGATCTATCTCCCCAACTTTCCTATCAAGACCCTGTAACCAGCTTGCACTTGGATTGCGACAAGGGCAGGGTGGCGTCAGCCGCAGGAATGACACGGGCAACCGTGGCAATGTCGTTGCGGTTCTTGGATTCGGACGGCTTTTTGACCTGCAGCAAGAACATGTCATGCTCAAACTTGCCGTCTTTACGGATCACGCCCTTGAACAAACCGTCATCGATCGGGGTCGACTTCAGATACTCCATGACCTTGTCGGAATCGTCCGTGCCAACGGCCTGAATTGCTTTCAGATAGTTCAAGGTCGCTGAGTACACGCCGGCCTGAACCGAGGTAGGCGCGGTGCCCTTGAAGTTCTTCATAAAGCGCTCTGCGAATTTACGGTTCGACTCGTTGTAATCCCAGTACCAACCCACCGTGAAGTTCATGCCCTGCGTCTCTTGCAAGCCGAGCGCCTGAATGTCAGCGCTAAACATGAGCAGCGGCACGACGGTTTGGTCTGAACCCATGATCCCGAGTTCGGCTGCTTGCTTGATCGAGCCGATCGTGTCGCCACCGGCGTTGGCCAAAGCAATCACTTGCGCGCCAGAAGCCTGAGCTTGAGCCAGGTAGGATGCAAAGTCGGTCGTGTTAATCGGGTGCTTGACGCTGCCGAGGACTTGACCGCCAGCGGCTTTGACCACCTCAGAGGTGTCACGCTCGAGCGTATGACCAAAAGCATAATCAGCCGTCACGAAGAACCAGGTCTTCTTGCCAGTTGCCACCACCGCAGCGCCAGTGCCGTGAGCCAAGGCGTAAGTGTCATAGACCCAGTGTACGGTGTAGGGGTTGCAACGTTCGTTGGTGATGGGCAGAGAGGCCGCGCCTGTGACCAGTGCGATGCGCTTCATTTGGTCAGCCACTTCCATGGCGGCCAGCGCCGATGCGGTGGAGACGTTTCCAACGATCATGTCCACGTTGTCGCGCTCGAACATCTCGCGAGCCTTGGAGCTCGAGAGGTCAGCCTTGGACTGGGTGTCAGCCGATGTAATCTTGATTGGCTTGCCAAGCACAGTGCCACCAAAGTCGGCCGCAGCCATTTCAGCAGCAACCACAGCACCGGGACCTTCAATGGCTGAATAAATGCCGGAAAGGTCGGTAAGCACGCCGATGTTGACAGCGTCGTTGCTGACTTGTGCCGAAGCGCTTGCGCCGACAGCGAACAAAGCGCCAGCGACCACTTGGGAAATCAGGGTTTTTTTCATGCGATGTCTCCTAAACACGAAGTTGGTAGTGCTTAAAGTGGGTATTGCAAATATGTGCTGCTGCTCGGGGCTTAGACCCCCAAAAGCATTTCGAGCTCTTTCTGGCTTTCCTCGAGCTTTTCTTTTTCAACCATCTTGACGACCTCGCCATGCTCGATCACATAGTTGCGATCGGCAAGCTTGGACGCAAAACGGAAGTTCTGTTCCACCAGAACCACGGTGAAGCCTTTCTCTTTGAGCGTGCGTACAACCTCGCCGAGCTTTTGCACGATCACTGGCGCCAAGCCCTCGGTGATTTCGTCAAGCAACAGCAGCTGTGCGCCGGTGCGCAGAATCCGGGCGATGGCCAGCATCTGTTGCTCACCCCCAGACAGGCGCCCGCCCGGGCTGTTGCGACGCTCTTTCAGGTTGGGGAACATGCCGTAGATCTCATCAATCGACATGGCGCTTGAACTAGAGCCTACCATCGGTGGCAGCATGAGGTTTTGTTCGCAGGTCAGGCTCGCAAAAATCCCGCGCTCTTCCGGACAATACCCAATGCCTAGCCCAGCAATCTCGTGCGTCGGCTTGCCAATAACTTCAGTGCCGTTAATCTTGATGGACCCCTGGTTTGCACCTGTCAATCCAAGAATGGCGCGCAAGGTGGAAGTGCGGCCGGCTCCGTTGCGCCCAAGCAGACAAACCACTTCACCGGCATTGACTGATAGGTTGATTCCATGCAGCACGTGGGACTCGCCATACCAGGCGTTCAAGTCCTTGATTTCGAGCACAGGTGTTGTAGCCATAAGTCTATTTGGTTCGGTCAGTAGGTGGAGTTGAGTTTCGAAGGCATGACGCAATCAGTGCATCAGTGCCCCTGCAGTTCGGTGTCAGCCGAGCCCATGTAGGCTTCCATCACCTGAGGGTTATTTGAGACAGTCTCATAGTTACCTTCGGCAATCAGCTCACCGCGTTGCAGCACCGAGATCGTGTCAGCGATGTTGGACACCACTTTCATGTTGTGTTCCACCATGATGACAGTGCGACCCTCGGAAACCTTGCGAATCAGTTCTGTGACCCGTTCGACGTCCTCGTGGCCCATACCCTGCGTTGGCTCATCAAGCAGCATCACTTCGGGGTTCATGGCTACCGTGGTGGCAATCTCTAAGGCTCGCTTGCGGCCGTACGGCAGGTTCACGGCTTGCTCGTCAGCAAATTCAGCCAAGCCGACTTTCTCAAGCGCATCGAGCACACGGTCATTGAGGATATCCAGCGTTTTGTCGCTTTTCCAGAAATGAAATGTGGTGCCCAGACGGCGCTGCAAGCCAATGCGTACGTTTTCGAGCACGGTCATGTGCGGAAACACCGCTGAGATTTGGAATGAACGCACAATGCCTTCGCGCGCAATCTGTGACGACGAATGACGCGTGATGTCGTTGCCGTTAAACAGAATCTCGCCACGGGTCGGGGTCAGAAATTTTGTGATCAAGTTAAAGCACGTGCTCTTGCCCGCACCGTTCGGACCGATGATGGCATGAATGGTGTGCCGCTTGACTTTGAGATTGACATCGTTAACCGCTACAAACCCAAGAAACTCTTTGGTTAGGTTGCGTGTTTCGATGACGTATTCAGATGAATGTTCCATAGCTGCCCTTTATACCTGACTCATAAGTTACACACGTAGTGATTTTCCTGAGGACTTTCCCTGATTCGAGGGATTTCCCTTAGGCTCAAAACCGCTACATGGCCAACGCTGACTTAACAGCCGCTTGACCAGCAGTCACTTGATGTGCGCGACCCAGACCTGGGACCAGAACCAGGTCGCCATATAGGGCAGCCGCTTGGCGTTTCTTGTCAGCGATTGGGTCATGAGCCAACTCTGGCTTGGTACTTGCCACTGCAGCGCGCGCCATCATCCAGCCACCAAATACGTCACCTGCGAGCATCAACATGGGAACCGACCCGAAATAAACTGCTGCGGCATCGGTCTTGCCGTGCGTAAGCACCCAATTGACACAATCACGCAGGGTCTGCGCCCCCTGCTGTAACTGTTGCCCGAGCCGGGCGAGCGCTTCATCATCCGAATTGGTCAGGACCGTGGCCGTCTGCACGACCTCATGAATGAGCGCGCAAACGCCTTTGCCTTCATCACGCAAGATCTTGCGCCCAATAAAGTCATTGGCCTGAATGGCAGTCGTTCCTTCGTAGATGGTGGTTATGCGCGCATCACGCAGGTGTTGCGCGGCTCCGGTTTCTTCCACGTAGCCCATGCCGCCATGGATTTGGATGCCCAACGACGCAATGTCTTGTGACTGTTCAGTGCACCAGCCTTTGACGACCGGGATCAGCACATCCACCTTGGATTGAGCAGTCGTAGCCACGTCAGTGTCTTGGCTTGCGGCCGCAATATCCATGTGGGCGGCTGCCTCGTACGCCAATGCCCGCATGGCTTGTACACGACACTGCATGCTAGCGAGCATGCGACGTACGTCTGGATGATAGGCAATCGGAGCCGGCGAACTGCCTTGGTCACCGGCAATGAGCGTTTTGCCCTGGACACGGTCGTAGGCATACCAGATGGCTTGTTGCAAAGCCCGTTCGGCAATGGCCACGCCCTGCAGGCCAACGTTTAAGCGCGCATGGTTCATCATGGTGAACATGTAAGCCAGCCCCTCATTGGGCTTGCCTACCAGGTAGCCGACTGCACCACCGGCTTCGCCGTAGCTCATCACTGCAGTCGGGCTCCCGTGGATGCCCAGCTTGTGTTCCAGTGAAATGCACTTGACGTCGTTACGCGCGCCAAGCGAGCCGTCAGCGTTGACCAGAAACTTTGGCACGATAAAGAGTGAAATACCCTTGACCCCGGCTGGCGCATCAGGCAAGCGTGCCAGCACCAGGTGAATGATGTTCTCGGTCAGGTCATGCTCGCCGTAGGTGATGTAGATCTTGATGCCAGAAATGAGGTAGTGATCGCCATTAGGTACCGCTTTGCTGGTGACGGCCGCCAAATCCGAGCCCGCCTGAGGTTCGGTGAGGTTCATGGTGCCAGCCCACTCGCCTGAAACCAGCTTGGGCAGGTAAGTCTCTTTTTGTTGGTCGCTGCCATGGTGATCAATGGCGTGAATGGCGCCGGCAGTCAGCATCGGGCATAGCCCAAACGACATGCTGGCGCTGTGCAGCATCTCATTCGTGGCGGTAGCCAACAACTCCGGCAAACCTTGGCCACCAAAATCAGGGCTGCAGGACAAGCCGTTCCAGCCGGCCTCGATGTATTGTTGGTACGCCTCTTTAAAGCCAGGTGAGGTGGTGACCACATTGCCTTCACCAAGCGAGGCGCCGGTCTCGTCGCTCACTGTGTTTAACGGGGAAATCACGCCCGCGTTGAACTTGCCGGCCTCTTCCAACACGGCGTCGATTACGTCGTCTGTGAACTCTTCAAAGCCAGGCAACTGGCTGATTTTTTGGGAGTCGATCACATGGCGAATCACAAACGCCATGTCGTCAGTGGGTGCTTGGTATTGAACAGCCATGATTCAGTTCCTCGGGCAACAATTGTGTCGTTGTAGTTTCGACAGACTAATGTTCAAAAAATCGGTACGCAAACCTCGTTGGCCAGATTTCAGTGCTTGGCCAACCCCAGTTTCCTGGGCCTATTTCTGCCAGTTTGGCGATCGCTTCTCGATAAATGCCTGTACGCCTTCCAGTGCAGTCTCATCCATCATGTTGCACGCCATGGTCTGTCCAGCGAGTTCGTAAGCACGTGCGATGTTGGTCTCGATTTGCTCGTAAAAGAGACGCTTGCCCAACCGCAAGGCTGGAGCCGGCTTCTTGAGAATCTTGTCAGCAAGCTCCTCAGTGGCCTGGGCTACGGACTCCTTGGCCACGACCTCGTTAATTAACCCCCAGTCGCGCGCCTGGTCGCTACTGATGAATTCCCCCGTCACAAGCATGTACATCGCTTCTTTGCGGCCAATATTGCGCGACAGCGCCACTGACGGCGTCGAACAAAACAGCCCCAGATTCACGCCAGAAACAGCAAACTTGGCGCTCTCAGCGGCCACCGCCAGATCGCACATGGCTACCAACTGGCAGCCAGCGGCCGTGGCTACACCTTCGACTTGGGCGATTACCACCTGAGGCAGTCGTTGTATGCCTAGCATGACCTCGCTGCATTGCTTGAACAACCCTTCGTAATAATCTTGCGAGGGTGCAGCACGCATTTCCTTTAAGTCATGCCCCGCACAAAACGCTTTGCCCGCGCCAGCCAAGATGACAACTTTAATGTTGTCGTCCTTGGCCAGTGTGTCAAGCTCGTGTTTTAAAGCGGCTAGCATGCCTTCGGACAGCGAGTTAAAGGCCTCGGGCCGGTTCAGGGTGACACGCACCAGACCTGGCTTTACCGTTTCACGTTGCAGTAGATCGCTCATGGTTGTCTCCTCCTGGCGTTGATCGCTTGCCTGGTTTTAGCTGTCGATCGCTTTGGCTGAACCCGCTTGCTTGCGCAGTTCGAACTTCTGGATTTTGCCTGTTGACGTTTTGGGGACTTCACCGAAGACCACTGCCCGAGGCACTTTGAAGTGTGCGAGGTGCTCTTTGCAGAAAGCCACGATGTCCTTCTCGGTTACTTTGGCATCTGACTTCAATTCAATGAATGCGCAAGGCGTCTCGCCCCACTTGGGATCAGGCATGGCCACGACTGCCGCGGCGAGCACGGCTGGATGGCGGTAGAGCACGTCTTCAACCTCGATTGAGGAGATGTTCTCGCCACCCGAGATGATGATGTCCTTGCTGCGGTCCTTGATCTTGACGTACCCGTCAGGGTATTGCACCGCCAAGTCACCGGAGTGGAACCAGCCACCGGAAAAGGCGCTCTCTGTGGCTTTGGGGTTCTTCAAGTAGCCTTTCATGGCGATGTTGCCGCGAAACATGATCTCGCCCATGGTCTCGCCATCCCATGGCACGGGTTGCATGGTTTGCGGGTCGAGCACGCGCACATCGGCTTGCAGGTGATAACGAACACCGTGGCGAGAGTTCAGTCTGGCACGCTCTGAAATGTCGAGGCTTTCCCATTCGTCGTGTTTGACGCACACGGCTGCTGGCCCGTACACCTCAGTCAGGCCGTAGACGTGGGTGAGTTCAAAGCCGAGTTTTTCCATGCCCTCAATCATCGCCGCTGGCGGCGCCGCACCAGCCACCATGGCTTTGACCCCTGCCGGCACGTCGGCCTTCATTTCCTCGGGCGCATTGATCAGCAGGCTGTGCACAATGGGAGCCGCGCAATAGTGCGTCACGCCATGGCGACGAATCAAGTCGAAAATAGCTTGTGCCTCCACTTTGCGCAGGCACACATTGACGCCTGCACGCGCGGCTACTGTCCACGGGAAACACCAGCCATTGCAATGAAACATCGGCAAGGTCCACAGATAAACCGGGTGGCGCGCCATGTCCCACTCAAGAATATTTGAGATAGCGTTGCTAGCAGCGCCGCGGTGGCTGTAAACCACACCCTTGGGGTCACCGGTGGTGCCAGAGGTGTAATTCAGGCAGATTGACTGCCATTCATCTTCTGGCAGTGCCACTTCAAACGCCGGGTCGCCCAACGCAATCAGATCCTCGTAGGTTTCTGCACTGAGGCCAGCTGGCGCCACAAATGGTTCGTCTTGAGCCTCAACCACAATGGGCTCACGTCCGTGATTTTTCTTCAGGATTTCAAGCGCCTCGCGCATGACACCAGCAAATTCACTGTCGACAATCACCAGCTTGGCTTCACCGTGGTTGAGCATGAAAGCGATGCTCGCAGCGTCAAGCCGGGTGTTCAGGCTATTTAAGACTGCGCCGGCCATCGGTACCCCAAAGTGAGCCTCCACCATCGGCGGCGTATTGGGCAGCATGACTGCCACGGTGTCACCAACAGCGATGCCCTTGGCTTGCAGTGCCGAAGCCAAGCGGCGGCAACGCGAGAAGGTCTGTAGCCAGTTCTGGCGCAGCTCACCGTGCACGATGGCCAGTTTCTCTGGAAATACCAGAGCCGTTCTCTCGATAAACGAGATCGGCGACAACGCGACGTGGTTGGCTGGCGTTTGGTCCAGGCCCTGAACGTACATGTGGTTGGCAGGCAAGGTCGGTATGGTGCGTACCGTGGACATGGTTTATGACTCCGAGGGTGATGTTTTTGTTGTCAGGGGTGTAACTATTTGCTGGGGTTATTGTTATCTCTTCACTTTACACCTAAGAGAAGAAATTTTCAGGCTTCCAAGCGGCCCGTTATAAGCTATTGCTGAAAACATCAAAGCCCGCCAGAGTGCGGGCTTTGATGGCAGTCGATGGCGCCTTGATGTGTGCCCAATGGGGGAGCCTGCTAGTGCATACCTTAGTACAAATCTGGCACGATCATTTCACGCGGCACCGGATGGCGGTGGTAGTCCGGGTTGTGCACGCGTTCGGGCAATATGACTAGTGGGTGGTCAATCTCACCGTAGGGGACCTGGGTGAGCAGGTGCGCGATGCAGTTTAAGCGAGCGCGCTTTTTGTCGTTGCCCTCGACAATCCACCAAGGCGCTTCAGGGATATGGGTGCGCTCGAGCATCTCCTCTTTGGCTTTGGTGTACGCTTCCCAACGTCTGCGTGACTCCAGATCCATGGGGCTTAGCTTCCATTGCTTGAGCGGATCTTTGATGCGCATGGTGAAGCGTGCGTGTTGTTCTTCGTCGGTGATTGAGAACCAGTACTTGATCAAAATGATGCCGGAGCGCACTAGCATCTTCTCAAATTCAGGTACTGTGCGAAAGAACTCCTCGCGCTCATCTTCCGTACAAAACCCCATCACTGTCTCAACACCAGCGCGGTTGTACCAACTGCGGTCAAACAGCACCATCTCACCGCCGGCAGGCAGGTGACTCACATATCGCTGGAAGTACCACTGGGTTTTTTCTCGTTCGCTTGGGGCAGGCAAGGCAACGACGCGACACACCCGGGGGTTTAGGCGCTGGGTAATGCGTTTGATGGCACCACCTTTGCCGGCCGCGTCACGGCCTTCAAACAGCACCACCACTTTGAGCTTCTTGTGTGACACCCAGTCTTGCAGCTTGACGAGTTCGCCTTGCAGACGGAACAGCTCCCTGAAGTACAGCCGTCGATTCACGGCATGCTCGGACTCGTCGCCCTGCGGCGGGACAGCCAACAACAGCTCATCAAGCCGATCGTCGTCAAGCTCCATTTCGAGCTCTTCATCAAAACTATCGGTGCGATCGGCTGCGATTCGGTCGCGATAAGTCGGCGCAGATTTGTCTGAGTCAGTCATGAAAGGCCTTTCGAGGGGTTGCTCGGATGACGATATCGCCACAAGGACAATACCGGTTGATATGTAATCGTATGTAAAGTGTGTGACTGATATGTGACAGCGAGAGCTACCCAACGCAAAACAATCAGGCGCACATGCTTTAATGCTCAGCACATCATCGAAGTTGGCTTGAGCGAACAACTTAAATCAGGGTCTTCCCAACTATGCAAATTGACTTTATGCGTTATGTGCTCGCGGTGGCCGTTGTTGCTGGCCTGCTGTTGCTGTCAGGCTGGGTGTTGTTGCCGTTTATGGCTGCTGGTGTCTGGGCCGCAATGATTGTGGTGGCGACTTGGCCCCTGTTGCTTGGCCTACAAAAGTTACTGGGCGGCAGCAGAGCCCTGGCGACCCTGATCATGACCTTGGCAATTGTGCTGCTGTTGATCATGCCGCTTTGGATGGCAATCACTGCGGTGATCGACCACAGTGACTCGGTTTCGGCATGGGTTCGGGGCTTGGTGGCCCAAGGCGTGCCGCATGCACCCCAATGGGTCAGTGCTCTGCCTGTCGTGGGTGACCGAGTCGCTGGCACCTGGAACGAACTGGCGTCTCACGGAACGAGCGAATTGTTTCAGGAGTATGTCGGCCCGCATCTGGCCCAAGCCGGACAGTGGGTATTGGGGCAAGTCGGTGGTCTGGGCGGCGTGTTGATTTCGTTTTTTCTGATGGCGGCACTGGCGGCCGTCATGTACTTGCAGGGCGAGGCAGGTGCTGAACTGGTCCGCAGGCTGGGCGAGCGGCTTGGCGGGCCAAGCGGGCGTGCGGCGGTCACGCTCACGGGCCAAGCCATACGCAGCGTGGCGCTCGGCGTGTTTGTGACTGCCCTCGTTCAAAGCTTGCTGGGCACGCTGGCACTGGCCATCGTTGGTATTCCTTATGCAGGTTTTCTGGGGGCGGTCATGCTGCTTTTTTGCGTTGCCCAAATTGGCCCATCTCTGGTGCTCGTGCCTGCGGTTATCTGGATGTTCTGGCAGGGCGACTCCATGGGTCGGTCGATCTTTTTAGCGGTGGCCAGCACGGTTGTCATCATGCTGGATAACTTCTTGCGCCCCTGGCTGATCCGTCGCGGTGCTGATTTGCCTTTATTGCTGGTGCTGTTGGGGGTGATTGGCGGCTTGCTGACCTTCGGCTTGATCGGCATCTTTGTGGGACCGGTGGTGCTAGCCGTAACCTACACGCTCATGATGGCTTGGCTTGCCCAGGGCAAGGTTGGTCACCTCGATGAAACGCAAAGCCGATAAACCGGTATCCCTTTACCTAAACCGTTAAATCAGGAAGACTGTCGCCAAGCCGAGGAAGATAAAAAAGCCCAGCGAATCGGTGGCAAACGTCAAGAGGACCGATGAGCCCATGGCAGGGTCTTTGCCAAGACGCGATCGCACCATGGGCACCATCACACCCACCATGGCACCAACTAGCATGTTGCCGATCATGGCAGCCATCATGACCAGCGCCACTGGCACTGAGCCTGAAATCCACCATGCAAACCCGCCAGCGGCCACGCTGCCCATCGTCCCCACCAAAAGCGTGACCGCTAGTTCGCGCTTGATTAACTGCCAGGCGTTTTGTGAGGTAACGCGGCCAACCGCCAAGGCGCGGATGATGAGCGTCATGGTCTGATTGCCTGAGTTGCCGCCAATGCCCGCCACAATCGACATCAGAAATGCCAGCACCACAATGTGGCTAACGGTATCCTCAAACCTCGAAGCCACGAATGCTGCAGTGCCTGCCGTGCAGAGGTTCAGTAGCAACCATGGCGCGCGGTTGCGAATACCGCGCACAACCGGCGCAAAGATGTCTTCTTCTTGCATGCCGGCGCGCGAGAGCGCTTGCTCATCTGAGTCCTCGCGAATCACATCCACGACATCGGCAATCGTCACACGCCCGATGAGTCGGCCACGCCGATCAATCACGGGCGCGGATACCAGGTCATAACGCTCAAACGCTTGTGCGGCCTCTGCATCAGAATCCATCGGGTCTAGCGTCAAGTAGTCCGTGCTCATGACGTCGCGCACAGTGGCTTCGGGGTCGCTGACCAACAACGCTGACAATGACAAGGTGCCCAACAGTTTATCGGTGCGATCCACCACAAATATTTGATCGGTGTGGTCTGGCAACTCTTCCTGGCGGCGCAAGTAGCGCAGCACGACCTCGAGCGTGACGTCATCACGCACCCGGACCATCTCGAAGTCCATGATGCCGCCAACGCTGTCTTCAGGGTAGCCCATGGCCTCAATCAGCTGTGATCGCTCTTTGGGTGTCAGTCCCTTCTGAACTTCGGCCACCACGTCTGGAGGCAAGTTAGCAATGAGATCGGCGATCTCGTCGGCATCCATGTTCTCGGTGGCGGCCACCAGGTCAGCCCGATCCATGGTCTCAATCAGTGATTGCCGCACCCAATCGGCTACTTCGAGCAACACGTCGGCATCAAACTCGGCGCGCACCAATTGCC
This sequence comes from Burkholderiaceae bacterium, assembly GCA_021208885.1. Lineage (GTDB taxonomy): Bacteria > Pseudomonadota > Gammaproteobacteria > Burkholderiales > Burkholderiaceae_B > Algicoccus. Next base: position 1,663 of record JAJOJF010000021.1, on the reverse strand, counting down.
AGATCATCTGCCGGTCTTCTTTGGGTAGCGACTCGAGAATGAAGGCGATATCCGCCGGGTGCAGGGAGTTGACCAGCGAGCGCAGTTCGTTTTCATGCTGACGCTGCAGCATGCCTTCAATCAGCGGTGCTCGCTCATCACCGTCCTCTTGCTTGTGAACCAGATGCTCAACCAGCGCGTGACGACGCAACTGGTCCTGCACGCGCGACAGAGCCAACTGCGCGTCTTCCGGGTCGAGGCGACGAGCAACGTTGTCGTCGCTCTCGTCGACCTCACCGACCTCGTTACGGTGGTTCTCAGCCATGCTGCTTGCTTCCGGTGAATTTAGGCTTGGCGTTCAAACCAGCGTTCAACGACCTTGACCCAGAAAGTGCCACCTAGCGGCAAGAGTTCGTCGTTAAAGTCATACGAGCCGTTGTGCAGCATGCAAGGGCCCAGACCATGGCCAGCGTCGCGATGGTCACCCATGCCGTTGCCGATCCACAGGTAGCAGCCTGGCACTTTCTCGAGCATGAAGGCAAAGTCTTCTGCACCCATGGTGGGTACTACCCGGGCGTTGACGTTGGCATCTCCAACGATCTCTTTCATGACTTCCACACAAAACGCGGTCTGGGCCTCGGAATTGATCGTGGGCGGGTAATTGCGTCTGAAAGTAAGCTTGCCTTCGCAGTTCATCGCGCGGCAGGTGTGCTCGACAATTTCGCCCATGCGCCGCTCAATCAGGTCAAGCGTTTCATTGGTAAATGCCCGGACTGTTCCCAGCAGTTGTGCCTCTGTCGGGATGACGTTCATGGCACTGCCGGCATGAAATTGCGTCACGCTCACCACGCCAGCCTCTAGTGGATGGCAGTTTCGGCTCACGATGGTTTGCAGGGCTTGCGCCACATTGACGCCGGCCATGATCGGGTCATGGCCCAGATGCGGCATGCCACCGTGTGCACCCTTGCCAGCAATGTCGATGACAAATTCATTGCTAGATGCCATGATGGGGCCCGGTGTAACACCAAATGTGCCAGCGGCCATGCCTGGCCAGTTGTGCATGCCAAACACGGCTTTCATCGGGAACTGCTCAAACAACCCGTCTTCAATCATGCGTTTGGCGCCGCCTGCGCCTTCCTCAGCCGGCTGAAAAATGACATACACCGTCCCCGCAAAATCCCGGTGTTGCGACAAATAGCGTGCCGCATTGAGCAACATGGCCGTATGGCCATCATGCCCGCAGCCGTGCATGGTGCCGGGGTGCTGGCTGGCATGCTCAAAGGTGTTTAGCTCCTGCATGGGCAAGGCATCCATGTCTGCTCGTAAGCCAATGGCGTTAGCCTTGTCGTGAGGGCGGTTGCCCTCTATCGTGCCAACCACCCCTGTGCCACCGAGCCCACGATGAATCGGGATGCCCCAATCTGTGAGCAGTTTTGCCACCACATCAGAGGTACGTTTCTCTTGGTAGGCAAGCTCGGGATGGGCGTGAATATCGCGCCTGACCGCCTTGATCTCGTCTTGCCATTGCAAAAAAGGTTCAAGCAAGTTCATAAAATGCTGTTCCTGATATGTATTGACTAGTCAAGTGATTGTATTAAATCATTTTCTGTTTCGTGGTTAAAAGCGTTGGTGCACAGCGCACAGGTAGCGAAACGAGCGGCATTTCCGACGGTTGATCAATCTG
>JAJOJF010000013.1 GCA_021208885.1 Burkholderiaceae bacterium | reverse complement strand
CGATGCCACCACCCTTCAGTGCATACAGCATCATTTGCGCTTGCGTCAGGTCAGCAACGGACTTTGATGTAGCCTTATCAGGTCAGACCGTTGCTCAAGGGGCAATGGCATATCGGTCGTTATTCAAATTGGTATTTTCGCATGCCGTGTAAGCAGCGTGAGAAGATGTGGACAAATAGACCGCAGGTCTTCCGTCATTTCGTCTTGCGTCGAAAACGAGTCCAGCGCCAAGGCGATACTGTTCCATTGCCATCACTTGCGATTGCAAGTCGTCCTTTTGCCCCTGACTCGATACTCGGCAATAGACCACACTGTTAGGCGATTACTAATAAGAAGGCCGTCTCGCTCCCACCGGCGAACCGTGGAAGCTGATCGACCTATCCGTGGGGCGAAGTCGCTAATGTTGTCTTGATTGTTCATATGGATAGCTATAGATAGATATGCATAATAATCAAGGAACTGTTAAAACCTCCCTAACCACAAATAACCATAAATTCTTTATGCTAAACAAATTTGACGAAATTTTTCAATAATATCAATTGATTATCACCGATTTTAGGAAACAGATTCGGTGAGATCCATCGACAATTTGCAAGTTCATAAACTTAGTTCACAGAAACGCCGCTTTGCAGTGCGACGGCCCGACAAACACCTCATTGCTTAAACCTGCTAGCACTCACGTCAACCGCTGCGCACATGCCTTGATCAAACCCGTCACCTCATCCACCGTCTTTTGACGGATTGGGTGGTCACTGGCACGGGCTTTGAAGGTTTGGGCTTGATCGAGCATGCGATCAATCGTCTGATTGGCGCGAGCCAATGGCAGGCCGCCTTCTTTGGCAAGCTGCAACAAATGCCCGCGCTCAATCTCTTTGGCTCTGCCGCACACATCCATGTGGTGTTCGCCCATCGGGCCGTGGCTAAAGGTCAAGTCAAACGCCGGCGCGAGCCGCCACCGATTGTCTTGACCTAAACACCACGCAAAGTTCTTGGGGTGATCGTCTCGATTGTGAAACACCACATTAAACACAGCACGTGCGAATGCTTTTTGCACCTCGTTCTCGTCACGCGTCAAGAACCTGGTTGCTCTTAAAAACCCGGTGTAATCCACTGAGCCCGGCACCCTGAAATCAGCGTGCATCAACCCCGCCAAACTGTGACAAGCCACTCGATAGCCATCGATCCGATCAAACCTTGCCACGCCATACGCGGCCAATCCATCGCCCACATCAAAATATTGACTTGGTGGCATATCGAGCCCGCTTTCGCGCGCGAGCTGCGCGTAGAGCTGCTCCAAGGCACAGACTTCCGGGTGTTCACCTTGGGCTGGAAATTTGACTAGCCAAGGTTCTCCGGAGGCAGCTTGCGATGTGCTGACTTTGCCGCTGTCGCGATCAAACTGCACCAGCGCTTTAGGGCGCGCACCTTGGGGAGAACCACCCAAGATGGCTAGCTCACGCAATGCCAATTGGTGCTCGCCGCTAACGGTATCCTCACTCATAAAAAGTGCGGTTTGTTGAGACAAGGCTGGCAAATCCCAATCAGCCATAGCATCACCGCCCTCACCGGCTGGCACAAATCGCAATGCACCCATGGCACGGTCACCAACAAACGCTAGGCGATCTAGTGGCCCGGGATAACGTAAGCCCTGCTGCCGAAACCATCGATCCATCAGCAAGAGCCCCCAGCCGTCTGGCAAACTGTCAGCCAACAAACCCGGCAAGCGATTGAGGTGAGTTGGGAACTGATGGTAGGCTTGCGAGCGAAGCTTAAGATTCAACGGTGACAGTTCAAGACCGCGCTCAAGCGCCTGGCTTGAATATTCAAACAAAACCATTGTGCCATCATCGGCCAGTGAACCTAACAACCAGTCCTCAGACCAACCGCTGTAATACACGTCAAGGCGCTTCATGGTTTCATTTTCCGTTTACGCGGTGCACGTTGGCGCTGACTCGCTGATTCAGCTATTGCCATCTGGGCAATAGAGGTCTTGCGATACTCAAACAACGTATCAAGCTCGCTCGCAAGCCCTAGCGTTTGAACCACGCGAACAAACGTCTCAAGCGATGACTGACCATCGCGCTCGAATTTACGCACAGCACCAAGCGACAAACCTGACTTGCTGGCAAGCTCGGCCTGTGTCAAGGATTGCGCCAGTCGATGAACCCGCAGGCGCTGGGCAAGCGCGGCCTGGATCTCTGACGACAGAGAAAGCATAAACGTCATTTAGATAACTTTTAATATTGATTTTCGATATTAATAGATATTTATTTGACCATTATAAGCCTGATTAAAGAGACAATCGACTTAGCACAACAACCAAACCCGTGGCCTTAGCCCACAACCTTATCAACATCGCTGGTTTGACATTTTTCTCAGTTTGTTGCCTCCAATCGTTCAGTTTGTCACTATTTTGTTATTTTTTTCTTGTCAAACCAATTTTTTTAATGAAAACTGTCAATTAATTCAATTTTTTAATAAAAATATAAGGCCTTGAATAAATTTATGTCGATTGGCTATCAATTCTTGTGCGAGCACTTCAAGTTGTCAGCATCGACAATCGAACGCCCCTGCAAGATCGCTCCAGTCCAAAAACTGACTGAAACACCCGACGCACTGCTCGTCCCTGCCCGCACAGCACCGGCCGTCAAGGACCCCATCGAACACATCCTGTTCGCGCTCAAGCACGAAGGCACCAACCTGCAAATCCTCGCGCGAGTGTTAACACGAATACCCGCATCAGACCTTTACCAACGAATCAGCAAATCGCCAACCAGCCGTTACATGCGTTTGTTGGGGTTTCTTTGGGAAACCTTTAACAACCAAGAGCTCGAAGGATCGCTTGGAATCGCGGGTCCCACTATCGATCTGTTTGATCCCAAACGCTACGTCACCGCACCTGGGCGGCGTAATGCGCGCTGGAAAGTGAACTTCAATGGCTTAGGCAATGTGAACTACTGCGCCACGGTCAGGCGCACACCAGCAATCAACGCGGCATTAAAGCTCGACATTCTTGGCCAAGCACGCGCGTTCATGGATCAACTCGGCACGCCAGAAGCAGAGAGGGCACTGGCCTGGGCCTACCTGCACGAAACCGAAAGTTCATTTGCGATTGAGCGCGAATCAGTGCCGCAAGACAAAGCCCAAGCATTTGTTGCCCTGCTTAAACAAGCGCACACGCCTCGGCCGATGAGCGAAAACTACCTTGTAGAACTACAAAACACGGCAATTACCAACCCATTCGACATGGCTAGTTCATACCGTCACCAACAGAACTGGCTGCGGGGTCCTTTGCGGGGCGCTGCTGGCATCACGTATGTGCCACCACCACCTGAGATGGTGACAGAGCTCATGGAAGGCGTGCTCACGTTCGTCAACGAGCTGCCTAAAACCATCGATCCGCTGATCGCGGCAACCATCGCATCGTTTGGTTTTGTGTTTGTCCATCCATTCATGGATGGCAACGGTCGGCTGTCACGGTTTTTGTTTCACTACGCGCTGTGCCAATCAGGTCAATTAACCAATGGCCTGTTGCTACCCGTTTCGATTGCCATGAAACGCAACGAGCTGCAATACCTCAAAGCACTACAAGCATTCTCACTCCCGGTGCGCGAACAATGGAATGTGCGCTGGATAGATGAGGACAACTATGACTTTGAATTCACCGGTGACAAGGCGATCTATCAGTATTGGGACGCCACACCAATGGTCGAGTTCAGCCTGGACATGGCCAAACAAGCGCTCGACCATGATCTAAAGCAAGAAATACAGTTTTTACGGCAGTATGACCATGTCTACCGCACGATCGATCAACAGTTTGATGTTCGCGGCTCGGACCTGACCACATTGGTGATCAGTTGTCTGCAAAACAATGGCCTAGTTTCCAATAACCGGCGCAAACAGTTTCACCTCACCGTGCCCCAAGCTGTGTTCGATGCCATCGAAAAAGCCTGCCTGCGGTTAAACACAGACTAGCGGGGCCAAAAGCCTGCCGGCAGTGAACAGGTCGTGATCCAACAGCGATGCGACCGTGAACCGACTGGTTAATTATTTTTGTACACTTTAATTGTCTTTTTTTATTATTGACAACTTTAATGTACAAATTTATCATTAGTCTATGAATACCCTACATCAGCTCGCCACCATATTGCGCCAGCGCATCGCACAATTGAAGTTGACCCAACATGGGCTCAGTGCAGATGCTGGTATCTCGCGCCAGACACTAACCAAGGCCCTGAGCGGACGAGCGGATTTCAAGGTGACGACACTGATTGCGCTAGCAGACAGGCTTGGATTTCAAGTGTTGCTTGTGCCCAAGGAAATCGCGCCTGACATGACCGCACCCACTGAAGCCAAGCCACGCGTCAAAAGCGTGGTCGATGCGGCAATTGAAGCGCTTAACACAGCACCACCCAAGAAATGAACATCAAAGCACTGGAGATTCGAATTGGTGAGCTTCGAGCCGGCGTGCTGTTTCAATATCAGCAACACGACGGACAAACCGTCAATCGGTTTGTCGCAGACAAGACCCTAGCGGACAATCAGCAGGCCCCTACGATTTCACTGTCATACGTCGCAGAGAACCCCGAGGATCAAGCCCTGTTGTGGCAAGACCATCGCAGCCCTCTCTTTAATGGCCAATTGTCCAAAGACCAGCAGAGCTGCTTACTTCCAGCTTTTTTTCAGAACCTTTTGCCAGAAGGTGTCTTCAGAGGCCAGATCGCCGAACTTCGCCAATGCGGCCCCAACGACTACTTCGAGTTGCTAGCAGCTTGCGGCAAAGACTTGCCGGGTAATATCTATGCCCTGCCCGCTCAGCTAAGCCATGAAGATCTCGGGCAATACATCGCGCAAACCGAAGACACGCTTCAGTTGACTGTCACGCTCGAACCGCTAGAACAAGGGGTGTCCTTGTCTGGTGTTCAACCAAAGCTTGGCGTCATCAAAGACGGTGATCGGTATGTGGGGCGAACCAAAGACCGTGACACACACATCATTGCCAAATTGCCTGTTGTGGCTTATCCATTGCTGCCTGAGGTTGAGGAACTGTCCTTGCGTTTGGCCAAAGCAGCTGGTGTCAATGCATGCGATGCGTATCTTGAGCCCATGAGCAAATTGGCAGCTCAACACCATTACGACTCGGGCGATCTGCAGACCCATTCATCGAATGCCAACTTCCTGGCAGTTGTGCGCTATGACCGACAACCTGGCACACGCATTCATTGCGAAGACTTTGCCCAAGTATTCGGCGTCATGCCAGAGGACAAGTACAGTAAAGAAACTTCATACCTGTCGGTTGCAGCTCTCATGCTCTCACTTCCCAGTTTAGGCGAGGCAGCCGTGCACGAATTGCTGCGCCGAATCATGGTCAATGAAATGCTTGGCAACCCGGACATGCATTTAAAAAACATCGGTCTCTGGTATCCGGATGGGCGCACACCCGAATTGCCACCGGCTTATGACATCGTGGCCCACACCCTTTACACACCAGTGACCGGACATGGCCTGAGAATCTTGCCCGCAACATTCGAGACTGAGCTTGGATCCAAAGACACTGCCAGACCCGGTAAAAAAATGCAGCTCACGCCAGGTGTTTTAAGGGCCTTTTGCAACGGACTTGGTATCCCTGAACGACCGGCTGCCAAAGTCCTCTCGAACTGCGTGAAGGCAGCTTACGCCTCGTGGCCAGCGATGATTGAGGCCTCGTTACTAACGCTCCCGCAAAAACAAAAACTGCTGGCACATTTCTACAGACATCACGCGATTGCTGGTCTCGTGCGGCGGCAGAAGAATCAAGCATAACCAGACTCGAGCTGCACACCGCTCACACCAATCACGCCCGCTGCCCCTGCAACCTGCTCTGAACACCCGCTTGAGAAAGGTGCGGAAATAGACGTATCAACTGCTGCACCAATTGCTCAACGCTGCCCTCAATGGCCGTGCCCCTGGCCAGCCTTTGCAGATCATTGATCACAACTTCCAGATTGCGTTCTTTGACATGGCCAAAGCCACGCAACTTGCCAAACACCCCAGCGACTTCAACTGCCCACGGCAGGTTGTCAGCGGTTAGATTAGCGAGCACGCCATTGACGATCTGTGGGTAAGCTTGTGCGAGCGTGCGCTCCATCCTGCGTTCTGCGGTGTAGCCAAACGGATCAAGTGCTGAGCCGCGCAATCCTTTGAACTTGGATAGCACTTTGAAGGCACTAAAGATCCAGGCACGATAGGGTTTCTTTTTTAGGTGGCCAGTCACCGGATCACGTTTAGCCAGAAGCGGAGGCGCCAAATGGAAGGTCAATTTGGCATCACCCTCAAACTGAGATTTGAGTTTTTCTACAAAGCGGCCGTCGGTGTAGAGCCTGGCCACCTCATACTCGTCCTTATAGGCCATGAGCCGGTAGGCCTGCTCGGCGACCGTCTTGGCAAACCGCTCCGAGTTTGTATCCAAGCCTTGCTCAGCATTTTGCACTTTGGCAACCAAGTCTTGATAGGTTTTGGCGTACGAGTGGTTTTGATAGGCGGTGAGCTCTGAGACACGTCGCTCGATCATCTCGGAAACTGACTCTTTGGGTCGCGACAGGATTTTGACCGTTTGCGCAGGCGTGACATCCTTTAGCACTTGCTCCAGATTTTCAGCGGCTTCGCGTCCTAGCTCCAATGCCGCCAAATTGGCTTTGATTGCCACACCGTTTAATTCAATCGCGCGTTTAACCGCTGCAATCGACACTGGGATCCAGCCCTTTTGTAACGCGTAGCCAAGCACGATCATATTGCTGGCAATCGCATCACCAAACACACTGGTGGCCAAGCGCGTAGCAGGCAGCATCGATACCGAATCTTGGCCAGCAGCCTCTGTGATAGCGGCTTTAAGCGACTCTTCCCCGAAATCCGCTGTCACTGGATTCAACACAAAATCCGCGTGGGGTGCCAGGTGCGTATTCAGTACCACACGGGTTCTTTTGAGCGACATGGTCGAGACCGCTGGCACGCTGGCAGCCACCATCATGTCGCAGCCTAGCACCAGATCGGCGTTGCCGGTTGAAATTCTGGGTGCATGCAAACTGTCGGCATCGGGCCCAATGCGCACATGCGAAAGCACGGCACCATTCTTCTGGGAGATACCGGTTTGATCGAGGCATGTGGCCCGCTTGCCTTCTAAGCGAGCAGCCATGGCCACGATGGCACCAATCGTAATAACACCCGTGCCGCCAATGCCGGTGATCACGGTTTCATGCACCCGGTTCGATGCAGGCACTTCGGGGTCAGGCAAGGGAATTTTTTGTCGTTCTTGGATAACTTTGTCAGCACCGAGTTTCTTAAGCTGCGCCCCAGAAACTGTCACAAAGCTTGGGCAAAATCCATCCACACAGCGCAGATCTTTATTGCAAGCAGACTGGTTGATCTGGCGCTTGCGCCCCCAGACGGTTTCCAGTGGCTCGACTGAAATACAGTTGGACTGATCAGAGCAGTCGCCACAGCCTTCGCAAACGAGCTCATTGATGAACGCACGAACATCCGGATCCACCATCTTGCCGCGCTTGCGACGGCGACGCTTTTCTGCCGCGCACGTCTGGTCATAGAGTAATACAGTCACACCCGGCGTTTGCCGCAAGCGTTGCTGCACGGCGTCCAGCTGATCACGATGATGAATCGAGACCCCTGCGGGGAATCCACCGTTGCCGCCCGACACTTTCTGATATTTGATTGGGTCATCGGTCACGACCACCACTTCACGCACGCCTTCAGCGAGCACTTGCGCGGCAATTTGCTGGGGCGCAAACGTATCTGATATCAATTGGCCGCCCGTCATGGCCACTGCATCGTTGTAGAGAATCTTGTAGGTGATGTTGGCGTTGCCGTATACAGCCGCACGGATGGCTAGTACACCAGAGTGGTGGTAGGTGCCGTCACCGAGATTGGCAAACACATGCTTGCGATCGCTAAACGCCATGGCGCCTAGCCAAGGTGCACCCTCACCGCCCATCTGGGTAAAGGTCTCGGTATCGCGATCCATAAAGAGCGCGAGCCAATGACAGCCGATGCCGCCTAACGCCAAACTATCTTCAGGCACTTTGGTGGAACTATTATGTGGACAGCCTGAACAGAAGTACGGCGTACGCGCTGCCAATGCGCCGCGCTTGGCCAAAGCCTCATGCTTGGCATTGATGAGTGACAGTCGGGTTTGCGACTCAGGTTGCGCCACCAGGCTCGGGAACACCCGACCGATGACTTCGGCCACTAACGCCGGACTTGATTCACCGTGGCTTGGCACCAAGACCTTGCCTGACAAATCGAGTTTGCCCACCACTTTCGCACGAACATCATGGGCAAACAGAATCGACTTGATCTGGTCTTCAATAAAACCACGCTTTTCTTCGACGATGAGGATGGTGTCTAAACCTTGCGCAAACCCAAGGATCTGGGCGTCAGACAAGGGATAGATCATGCCCAGCTTTAAAACCCTGACACCATGCGCTCGCAATTGCTCTTGACCAACACCCAAGTCAACCAATGCCTGCTGCAGATCACCCCAGGGCTTGCCAGCACTGACAATCCCGATTTTGGCGCCGTCCATCACACCGCTGATCTGGTTGATTCCTGAGAACTCAGCAAACCTCTTCACACGAGCATGCTTGGTCTCATAGAGCCGTTGCTCTTGCTCCACGCGGTTGTCAGGCCAACGGATATGAACGTTGACATCGTCAGCCGGCTCTTCGGGCCAGGAGATATTGACTCGGTTGATATCGACATCAACGATGGCGGAGCTCTCACCAATGTCGGTGACCACCTTCATGCCGACCCAGCAACCGCTGTAGCGTGACAGCTCAATGCCCATCACCCCGTAATCAAGCATTTCCTGCACGCTTGCGGGATACACAAGCGGCATGCCAGCCGATACAAAGTTGTAGTCCGAGCAACCCGTCACCGTGCTCGACACCGCATTGGGGTCATCGCCAGCAATGGCTACCACACCGCCATTTGGGCTTGAGCCTGCGTTGTTGCCATGGCGAAACACGTCAATGGTGCGGTCCACGCCAGGCGCCTTGCCATACCAAAGCCCAAACACACCATCAAACTCAGACTTCCCCATCAAGTGCACTTGCTGAGAGCCCCAGACGGCAGTGGCAGCCAGCTCTTCGTTGACGCCGGGCTGAAACTTGATATTTCTAGGGGTCAGTTCGTCACGTGCAGACTCCAAGGCCATGTCGTAAGTGCCCAAAGGCGAGCCACGATAGCCAGAGATATAACCACCGAGCCTTAACCCGGCTCGCTTGCCGCGATCAGAGAGTGTGAGGGGCAGGCGCACAAGGGCTTGCATGCCCGACATAAAAGCGACGCCCTCTTGCAAGACGTACTTGTCTTGCAAGGTGACACCTTGAAAGTCATCGGTTTGGTCTGGCGATTTCATGCTGCGGCCGGAAATATTGATATTGGCTGCACAGTTTAAGCCCGAGGCGGGCCGTCACTCAAATTGTCACTACTGGGAGTGGGTGGGTCAGCCAAACGGATATTTAAACACTTGGGCTGCTACGCAATGTTGCGCCGCACACAAGCGCTACGCCCAATGTCACACCAGCGTCAGACCGTGCTACTTGTCCTCGATCTTGCGCCAGCCGTAGACCACTTCATTGGCCATGGTACTGATGTAGAGATGATTCTGTATCAACACATAGCCGCGCATGAAATCAAAATCCCGCAAAAATCGCTGCTCGATCAAGCCCGGGGCGCACACAGCATCAGAGGCTGCGATCTCCAGCGGATAAAAGCGAATTTCGCCTTTGCTGTCGATCTCACCCGGGGTGGCCACCCAATCGGTCGACCCTTTCTGGCATCCAACCGTGAACTGGGCATCACCGTTGGCGCGCAGACTCATGGTGATGTCCGATTCATTGGCGACGTACTCACGCCCGGACTCGTTGACGTTGGACTGAACAGTCATCAAACGCCAGCTGGTGTCTTTCAATGGTGCACCCATCCATCCCTGGCCAGGCGCTGCACACGCCGCAAGAAACAAGGCCAGAACCGAGATCGAAAAAATACGTAAAAGTTTCATGCTGCCTGAAATCGGGAGAGTTGTCGCCAAGGCTTGAACATAACCCGAAGCTAGCCTGGCTAGCAAACGCCAACTGAGATTTAAGCTAAGCGCCAAGCTTAACTTTCGAGGCCGCGCTTTAAGTTGGGGCATGGCCGAGCAGCAGCCGGCGGGTCAAACAGCTCAATGCGCGATCCCTCCACCCGGATCAGGCCATCTGAGCTCAAGCGCTGCAATTCGCGAGAAAGGGTCTCTTTGGCAATCCCAAGCATGGAGGCAATCGTACCCTTGGTTACGGAAAGCCTCACCCAGTTGCCTTCACGAGGCTCCGTGAGCAAGAACTGGTAAATCCTCTCCCGAGCAGACAAGCAATTCGTTGCCTTGATATCAGCCAGCAAGGTCACAAACCGTCCTGACATGGCCTCTAGCAACTTCACGGCGAACGTTGGGTCAAGCACGATAGCCTGCAAACAATCTTCCTTGCTGAGCCACAGATAGTTGACCGAGGTAATGGCACGGGCATCGATCAAATGATTCCCCCCACAAAACATCATGGCCTCTCCGATCTGGTCGCCGGGGCCTGCGATCTCCACCACCTTGTGAAACCCGCTATCAGCCGATAGTGATACTTCTACCCGGCCTTGCACCACCACAAAGAAGCAGTCCGCCGGGCCATCGCGTCGCACGAGATATTCGTTTCGTTTAAGGCTGGCCATTTGTGCCGCATTAGCCAGAAAGCGACTTGCAAGATCATTAAGCCCGCTAAAGAGCCGAATGCGCTCAAGCGCATCGGTCTTGCTATTGTTCAGTCGAGTTGTCATTTGTCTCCTTCAGTGTGTTGATGTTCACAAAGCTCTCTGGCTCCTCGAACTCAACCACTGCCATGTTCAACGATTTGAGCCATGGCTTGACTGCCGCTTGGCCTGAATCGAGATAGGCTGAGACAGACTTTACCAAAAACCGTGACAAAAGTATGGTTAATGGGCTTAATTTTTTGTCGACTAGAGCAACCGCGACTGATCGCCCATCCAGACCCAAATACAGTTTTTCTAATAAATTCAATGGGATAAGTGGCATATCACAAGTGGTGACGAGCACCCAGTCATGTTTAGCGTGTATTAACCCGGCCTCAATCCCAGCTAGCGGCCCAGCAAATCCAGTCCTCAAGTCCTGCACCACCCGTGCGCCTGTTAACGCATACTCATCCAAATGACGGTTGGCGCTGATCAGAATTTCAGGGGGCACTACAGTTTGTTGCCTGACCCGATCGAGCGCATGCTCAATCAGTGGCTTGCCCTGCCAGCGCATCCGGCCTTTGTCCTGTCCGCCCATGCGCTGGCCTTGGCCGCCGGCGAGGATTAATGCACTGGGAGTCAACGAAGTGGTCATCTGTGTCCTTATGCCCAACGCGCCAATGCCTGAGCGTCCGACTCACGCGCCTGCACCCAGGCAGCCTCTTGCCCGCGATGCTCTTTTTTCCAGAAAGGAGCTTCGCTTTTGAGATAGTCCATGATGAAAGCATTGGCCTCGAACGCCGCTTGGCGGTGAGCGCTGGCGGTGAGCACCGCCACAATGCGCTCACTGGGCAAAAGCCGACCATGGCGATGAATGAGACGCACACCGGTCAGCGGCCAGCGCATCATGGCACGCCTTGCAATCGCCTCGAGACTGCGTTCAGTCATTCCTGGGTAATGCTCGAGCTCAAGTGCAGTGACCCCTTTTTGCAGGCTGAACTCCCTGACATACCCCACAAAACTGACCACTGCACCTATGTCGGCACGACCTGCGGTCAACGCATCGATCTCAGCACCAACATCGAAATCTTCAGTCTGCACGCTAATGCTGCAGTTCATGAAACCTTGGTCACCCCTGACCTCACCCATGTCTCCCATGATCGTTACCCCCCTGTGACCGGTCGGAACAATGCCACCTCAGCATCACCACATAACTGATGCGTCATCGGTACCATTTCCTGGTTAACCGCCACGCAAATCCTTTCATCTGGTGAAAGCACTTCTTCCCACGTCCCACCACGCCCTCTCAACTGCTCTATCAGATCTGTCACAGCCATCGGCTGCTCCATGATCAGCGCTTCTGTATCGACTTCAAGCTGCTCGCGCAGTTGCGCGAAATATCTCATTTGTAGTTTCATGATCCTGCCCAATCCTCCGGTTTTGTTGTCTTGCGCCTACCACATCAAGTCTGACAGCGGCACATATCGCACCAAGTCGCCCGCTTTAACTCGCGTGCCAGGCTCCAAATCCACCAAGCCATCAGCCCAAACCAAACCGCTGACCACGGCCGATCCTTGGTTGGGCCAAAGCGCGAGCAAGGCTTGAGCTGACTCACCCGGCTCCTGGCGCACACGCAAGAACTCGCGCCGCTTGGCATCACCGGCCCAGTCAAACCCGGCCACAGCCAACTGATAACGGGGCATGCGTTCTACCAGCCCCATGCGCTGTCGTAAAAAGGGCATAACGGCGACCAGAAACGTGACAAAGGCACTGACCGGATTGCCCGGCAAGCCAATAAAATCGGCATTGCCAATACGACCAAACGCCAGTGGCTTGCCGGGTTTCATGGCAATACGCCACAGATCAATTGATCCCAAGTTCGTGACAGCTTGCTTGACCCAATCCTCTTCACCCACCGAGACACCACCACAGGTGATGATGACATCACACTCAGCAGCTGCCTTTTGTAGGGCTTCAGTGGTCGCCATCAGACTGTCTCTGACCACCCCAAAATCCACCACTTCGCAGCCAACCCGCGCGAGCAATGAATGCAAAGCGTAGCGGTTGCTGTTGTAGATCTTGCCGGTCCCTAATATCTGACCCGGTTCGACCAGTTCATTACCGGTAAAAACAACACCAACTCGCAATCGCGAGTAGACCGGCAATTGGGCCACGCCAATCGAGGCCGCTAGCGCCAGATGCTGAGGCTCAAGCCGAATGCCGGCGTGAAGCACGACATCGTCCAGTGCTACATCTTCGCCTGCTCGACGGATATGTTGCCCCGCCTTTACCCGACCAGTCACAATGACGCGGTTGCCCTGTGCCTCAGTCTGCTCTTGCGGCACCACCACATTGGTGCCTTCGGGCACCGGTGCCCCGGTAAAAATTCTGGCAGCCTCGCCAGATTCAATGGCCAGGCCGGACTGACCAGCGGCAATGCGCTGCACGACCACAAACGAACCCGGTGGATTCGCAAGGTCCGCCACGTTCAAGGCGTAGCCATCCATGGCGCTGTTATCGAATGCAGGCACATTCATCGACGACGTCACGGGCGCAGCTAGCACCCGGTCTAGCGCTTGTAGCAATGGAACTTGACTGACCTTGACTGGCCGCCGTGCCTGCGACAAAAGCTTAGCCAAGGCAGCGTCAAACGCAAGCACCCCAGACACAATGTCAGAGGTCCGGTTTGGTTGGCTTGCCTCAGATTTAGACACCATGAAATCTCCTGTCATGCTTGACCCTGCCTAGCCGTCTCGAACCACTGCATAATCCGACGCGCAACAGTCGCGGGTTCATTTAAAGGCCACACCGGTATGCCAGAGCCCTCTGCTGCGCCTGTCTCATCGCTCACCACAGCAATCATCGACAGCAGGTTTGGATACTGCGGCTCGATACCACGCGAGGGACGATAGACCTCAAGTCGCGGCAGATTCTCACCGTGATAGCCCTCAACGATTGTCAAATCGGCTGGACTCAGACGGTCTATCAATTCAGACAAACTGGGTTCAGGCGCACCACGCAACTCGCGCGAAATGCTGAACCGATACGGTGAACTGATGATCACCTCACGGGCACCCGCGCCCCGAAACCTCGCACTGTCTTTGCCCGGCGGATCTAGCTCAATGTCATGATGGCTGTGCTTGACGATATTGACAGACCAACCGGCTGCCTCAAACACGGGCAGCATCGCCTCGATAAGCGTGGTCTTGCCTGAACCTGACCGCCCGGAAACACCGAGCACGCGTCGGGTGCTGCCTTTGTATTCTGTGATGAGTGATGTTGTTTCAGTCATGTTCAGTATCACTTTCCATTCTGCCCTAGCCACCCGTTTGCGACATAAAGCGCATGACTTTCTCAGGCTTGTCATTAAACTCGTGGCGCCAGGGTTTTTTAAGCACAGCATCTTTAATGGCTTCAGACAGTGCTGCGTCTGAAATGCCCCCGCGCAACAAGGGGCGCAACTCCAGAGTGTCGTCTTGACCCAGGCACAGATACAAAGTACCACCGACATCTAACCTCACCCGGTTACATGTCTCACAAAAGTGTTGGCTAATCGGGGTGATCACCCCGATCTGCCCTTGGCCATGGGCTTGGCGCCAATAGCGTGCCGGCCCGCCCCCCATGGGCATGATCTCTGGCACCAGGTCAAACCGTTGCTTTAGGTCTTCGAGAATCTGCGTCAAGGGCAAAGTACCAAGTTGGCGGGCGTTGTTACCTACTGGCATGGTTTCGATCAATCGCAACACAAAACCGCGCCGCATGCAGAACTCAACCATGCCGGCGATTTCCTGATCGTTAACGCCCGGCATCACCACCATGTTGATCTTGATCGGCGCAAAGCCTGCGGCTTGCGCTGCCTCTAACGCCTGCATGACCCGATCAAACGCATCCTCGCGACCAGTGATCTGGGTTACGCAGGCCTTGGACAGGCTATCCAAGCTGATGTTTAAGCGGCTTACACCGGCAGCTCGTAAAGCCTTTGCATGTTTGGCCAAAGTCGTGCCATTGGTGGTCATCGATAGATCAACGATGCCTGGCAAATGGGCTATCCTGCTGGCTAACTGAGAAATATTGCGCCTGAGCAGCGGCTCGCCACCAGTCAGTCGCACTCTCGATACGCCGAGCTTGGCAAATACCCCCACCACCCGTTCAATCTCTTCCAACGTCAACCAGTGCTCAGGCTCCTCGAATCCCTTGAACCCTTTGGGCATGCAGTAGGTGCAACGCAAATCGCAACGATCGGTAACACCGACCCGCAAATATCGGATGGCACGACCAAACCCGTCGATCAGACCCGCATCACCGCCACCCACACTGCCCATGCCATTCATGTTTGCCTCACGTTGTTGGCCACCTGCTGACTGGGTGCCTGTTTAATCTTGCACCAACGGCGTATCCGCGCCTTCAAGCTCAATGCCCTGCACATCAGCCTGGCCGACAAGCAACATCATGTACTGCTTTAATGCCGTGGCCCGCGACTTCTGGTGCAACTGGTGCTTGACCGCAGAGCCCACTTCTTCAAACGACAGTTGCTTGCCGGGGTTGCGGTTAAGGATCTCAACGATGTGCAATCCGAATCGGGTGTGCACTAAACGCGGGTGCACGCCAGTTGCGATTTGTACGTCGGGTAAGTAAAACAGCCATTGCGCCAGTTCAGGCACACAGTCGTTGGGTGTCACCCAACCCAAGTCACCACCCTTTTGCCCGCTCGGACAATTGGACATCGTCTTGGCAATCTCTGAAAATTCCGAACCGGTTGTCTCAGGTGTTGTCAATGACAACAGCACCTCTTCGGCGCGACCAGCCAAGGCTGTGACATCTACCCGTGGCGTGACCGCAAACAGAATGTGACGCAGGTGCACCGACTGATCCACCACATAACGCGCCCGATTCGCTTCGTAGTAACGACGGCAAGCCTCCTCTGAAGGTTCAGGCGTGACAACCTCAGTTTCGAGCATCTTGTCGATGACGTTGACGGCAGTTTCATCGAGTTCGGGTGCGGTCGCCCCATCAACGGCAGGCAATAGCCCAAGCCTGACTGCCTGCTGGCGCAACAACTCACCATAGGCGAGCTCACGCATTTGCTCAGGTTCACAATCCGGGCCAGCCGGCAAGGACATGCCGTTAATAATCACGGGTTCTTGCCAAACCGATGTCATGCTCGTATCCATTGCTATTGTCTGCATGATCCTCTCCTCACGCCGTCTTGCGACTAGCATCGGTTGACACCGAGGGCGTGACGCCCAGACGGCGACTGCGTACCAGTTGCGGTGAGCGAAACAGGTAAGCCACGGTCGCAAAACCACTCCAGACGTGCACCAGACGCGAGAACGGAAAGAGCAAGAAGATTGTCATGCCCAATACCAGGTGAATTTTGTAGGCAAAGTCAAGGTTAGCGATCTCGGCCGCATTGGGCTGGAAGATAAAGATGCTTTGCGCCCAGTGCGAGAGCTGCAACATCGCTGTGCCGTCCGAGTGGCTTAACGAATAAGGCAGCGTGATCAAGCCCAACACCAACTGCACCCACAGAATGATCAGAATGAACAAATCCGTGCGATGGCTCGTTAATCGAATGCGCGGATCAAAAATGCGGCGATGTAACAACATCGTTAAGCCAATGAAACAAATCACCCCTGCCACGCCACCGGCATAGACCGCCACCAATTGCTTGTTGGCCGGACTAATGAACGGTTCGTAAATGAACGACGGTGTCAATAATCCAAACGCATGCCCAAAAAACAGAAACAAGATACCCGCATGAAACAGGTTGCTACCCCAGCGCAATTGCTTGGCGCGAAGCATCTGGGAAGAGTCACTCTTCCAGGTGTATTGGTCGCGGTCAAACCGCGCCAGGCTGCCCATCAGAAAAACTGTGAGACAGATATAGGGATAGACATTGAAGAGAAAATTATGCAAAGTGCTCACGCCCGTACTCCTTGATGGGTTGACTGTGACTTTGAGGCCGCGTTCGTCACGTGCGGCATGATTTTGATGGCCTGTGGTTGGCCCGGCTTGGACTGCCCGGCACTCGAGCAACCGCCAAACACCTCAGGCTCGGTCCATTGCTCATCAAGCTCAGGTTCTTGCTCAAGAGCAACCACCTCGACTTTCTCGCCGGCCAGCTCCAACACTGCAGCGGCCAGGCAGGCATAAGCACTGCCACGATCAACCAGTGCGCTATAGATCACCCGCACAATGTGGGCGATCTCCGACAAAAACGCCCGCGCCTCGCTAGCTGGCTGCGATGAGGCAAACTCAAGTACCACCGGCAAATCATCGGGCATTTGCTCAGGGTGCAGGTACAGCCCCGCTTTCTCATAGGTCTGAATGAGATCAACCATGGCCGGGCCTCGGTCGCGCGAATCGCCGTGCACGTGTTCGAACAACAGCAGCGATGTACGATGCCCACGATCAAACATCTCGATGTACTCGGTTTCCACGGTCATGTCTGGCACGCTGAGCAAGCGCTCAATCAAGGCTACGATCTCAGCCTGACGGGCAGACGAAAGCGCAGTCTCCGTATCAAGCACATTGCGCACTTCAGGCAGGTGCAGACGCATCTCGGCGTCGGGATAGCGCAAGAGATAAGCAATTGCCCGCAGCGTCAGTTTCATGGAACTGTTCGTGGTGGACTTCCCCATGGTCACACCTCCGCCTTGATGGGGATGGTGCGCTTTTTCTCGCTACCGAAGAGACTGGTCTCGGATACACCTTCCGAGCAACCATTTCCGAAGCTAAAGCCACAACCACCGCGCACATTAAAGGCATTCTCGGCATACTCACGGTGCGCTGTTGGAATCACAAACCGGTCTTCGTAATTGGCGATGGCCATGTAGCGATACATGTCTTCGACTTCGGCCACGCTCATACCCACTTGTGCGAGCACCTTCTGGTTGATTAGACCGTCCACGTGCTTGGCGCGGTGGTACGAGCGCATGGCCAGCATCCTTTCAAGCGCACGCGCCACCGGTGCTGTGTCGCCTGCGGTCAAAAGGTTAGCCAGGTATTTGAGCGGAATGCGTAAGGACTTGACATCCGGAATTTCGCCATCAGCGTCAACATGACCAGCATTGGCAGCCGAAGTAATGGGTGATAGCGGCGGCACATACCAAACCATGGGCAACGTGCGGTACTCGGGGTGCAAGGGCAAAGCCACTTTCCACTCCATGGCCATCTTGTAGACCGGACTCTTGCAAGCAGCGTCTAGCCAGGCAAGCGGCACGCCATCGGCCAGAGCTTGCTCACGCACTTTCGGATCGTTGGGATCGAGAAACACGTCAAGCTGAGCTTGATAGAGATCTTTCTCATCAGGCACGCTTGCAGCTTCGCTGATGCGATCGGCATCATAGAGCAACACACCAAGGTAACGGATACGACCCACACATGTCTCGGAGCAGACCGTGGGTTGGCCCGATTCGATCCGTGGGTAGCAGAAAATGCATTTCTCGGCCTTGCCGCTTTTCCAGTTGTAGTAGATTTTCTTATACGGACAGCCACTGACACACATACGCCAGCCACGGCACTTGTCCTGATCGATCAGCACAATGCCATCTTCCTCGCGCTTATATATCGATCCCGATGGGCACGACGCTACACACGCTGGGTTCAAGCAGTGCTCGCATAAACGTGGCAAGTACATCATGAAGGTGTTTTCAAACTGGCCGACCATGGCTTTTTGTGCCTGCTCAAAACCATCGAAGTTGGCATCTTTGCTGCGCTTGGCAAACTCGCCACCCAGAATCTCTTCCCAGTTGGGGCCCACTCGATCTTTTCCATACGCTTGCCGGTAATAAGCGAGCGCGGGCGAGCCGTAGGAGTACCTTTTAGTTCCGGTGCGGTCTGCAGGTGATCGTAGTCAAAAGTAAACGGTTCGTAATAGTCGTCAATCTCCGGCAAATGCGGGTTGGCAAAGATTTTCATGAGCAGCTGCCACTTCTTGCCCTGCTTCGGGTGAATCGAGCCGTCGGCTTGGCGAACCCAGCCGCCCTTCCATTTATCCTGGTTTTCCCAGTCCCTCGGATAACCAATGCCTGGCTTGGTTTCAACGTTGTTAAACCACGCGTATTCCACGCCCGGACGACTGGTCCACACGTTTTTGCAGGTGACTGAACAGGTGTGGCAACCGATGCACTTATCCAGATTCAACACCATGCCGATCTGTGCACGTACTTTCATTGTTTTGCTCCTAATGGATCCGTCATGGCTCTCAAGGGTTCTCGCCAGCAGCCTGATATGCCTTGGCCAGGTGATCATCGCGTGGGGTATCCAGCCAATCGACTTTGTTCATCTTCCGAACCACCACGAACTCGTCCCGGTTGGTGCCGATCGTGCCGTAGTAGTTAAAGCCATAGCTGTACTGGGCATAGCCACCAATCATGTGGGTTGGCTTCATCACAATCCGTGTGACCGAGTTGTGAATGCCGCCACGAACACCGGTAATTTCCGAGCCCGGGGTATTAATGATCTTTTCTTGGGCGTGATACATCATGACCATGCCGACCTTCACACGCTGACTGACCACTGCGCGTGCAGCAATCGCCCCGTTGATGTTGAAAAGCTCAACCCAGTCGTTGTCTTCGATACCAGCCTTCTTGGCATCGTCTTCGCTTAGCCAAATCACAGGACCACCGCGGTTTAGCGTCAACATCATCAGGTTGTCGGTATAAGTGGAGTGAATCCCCCACTTTTGGTGCGGCGTGATAAAGTTCAACAAAATCTCTGGGTTACCGTTGGACTTAACCCCGTGAATGCCGGCTGTAGCCTTCATATCTACCGGCGGGCGATAGCTCGTGAACCCCTCACCAAACGCGATCATCCAGGGATGGTCTTGGTAGAACTGCTGGCGCCCTGTCAGGGTGCGCCATGGGATCAGTTCATGCACGTTGGTGTAGCCAGCGTTGTAGCTGACTG
>JAJOJF010000014.1 GCA_021208885.1 Burkholderiaceae bacterium | reverse complement strand
TGCGGTTCCAGATGCGACCAATCCAGAAACACAGAAAACTGGATGGCAGAAAAAACGACAGTCCCACAATCGCAGCACCGAAGGCACCTGCAATCTGGAAACCAAAGATCAGCACCATGGTCATGTTTGGGCCAGGTGCGAGCTGTCCCACGCTGTAAACATGCACAAATGTGTCTGCGGTGATCTTGTAGGTCTGCTGCAGCACTTCCTGCATCTCATGCAGGACCGCTGTGCCACCGCCGACTGCCAACAGCGACAACATGCCAAAGGTAAGCGCAAGGTGAATAAGCACTAGCATGGCTACTGCCCCCCATCCTTTTTAGGCCGGTAGAGATAAATCGCAATCGGTGCAATGATGGCCAGCACCATGGGCAGCGACAATGACACGATGCTCATCAAGACAAAGGTGGCAACCAGAATGATGAGCGCCTTGATTTCCTTGAACTGTTTGTGCCCGATCTTGTATGTGATGGCACTCAAAAGCCCAGTAGCAGCCGCAGCCACGCCACCGAGAATCAGATTGGCGGTGGGGTGATTAGCGTTTTGCAGGTAAATCAGGCCCACCACCATCACAAATGTGCAGCCAGGGATCAGTAAACCGAGTGTGGCAGCGATTGATCCAAGCACCCCTCTTAACTTGTCACCACTTAATACAGCCAGGTTCACGGCATTTAAGCCCGGCATGGTTTGACTAATGGCAAGCGCTGCCATGAACTCGTCATCGCTTAACCAGCGTTTTTTCTCAGTAAGAAGAATTTTTTGGTAGGCAACGATGCCACCGCCAAAGCTGACCGCACCAATGATCAGAAACTCAAAAAACAGTTCCCACAAGCTCGGTTGGCCGGCAGCCTGGGGCTCTGATGTGTTCAAGCCACCGCCAGCCTTGCTGGTGCTCATTCGGGTTTCCCGTAAACGAGCGCTGTTTTGGTGGAGCCAGTGGCCAACCAATTGGCGATCGCATGCTGCAAGTTGACAAAGAACTTGTCCGCGCGCTTGTGGGCTTTCTTGTCATCACGGTTCTCGTCGTTGACACGGTAAGCAAATGCCAGCTCGCCCACGAGCGGCTCGCCAATGTTGCGCATCCAGATCGCCAAGTCGCAATGAGCATGCACCTGATCGCCAAACGAGAGATTGCCTAAGGGCAGGTTAGCCTCCAGGATCTTGTTGGCACGCCCACCCACGACTCGTACAGGAACGTTTTTGGGGAGATCCAGCTTCTTCAGACCTGGAAAACTTTGTGTAATGCTCTCATACTTGCGCTCAAACACGTCCTCAACCGGAATCGAATCCAGGATGGCATTGTTCGAATAAATGGTTCTAACGGAACCAATGCCATCGCCTCGCAGGATCTCTTCCTTCAAGCGACGACGGAATTTGTACTTTGTTTTGGGGGTGGGGTCGTAGCTAAGCGCTTCTTTCATGGAGTCAGAACGGCACTTGAGAGTCACTTCACACCAGTCATCGACCCAGACATTGGAGCGCGCCTCACGCACACGCAAAATTAATTTGCTGTGCCGTAAGTCTTCACCTGGGGTGTCAAAAAAAAACACGTTACGCAAGCCCGTTGATGCATTGTCGAGGTGAAAAAAATCCACTTTTTCACGCTCACAAAAGGCTCTGACCTTGCCAATCAGCACGTTAACCTGCGACCGGTGATCTAGCCCCTCCGGCTCTAGCAGCAGCTTGAATTCACGATTGGTAATGCGAGGATCAAGTGACTTAGGCATGTGCGAACATCTCGAGTTGTATGCGTGAACTTAGACTGACACAAGGGAATAGGAAGTGTTATGCAGTGTCACACGTCTGTCAATCAGAACTAGCCCCAAAATCAGCCCTGGCGACTGCTCTTGGAGCCGCATCAGGCTCTGGAGCAACAGGCTTTGCGTTAATGCTCGGGCAATAACGCTTGCGCGAGCAACACCCCGTCCTCAGAAATGTCAAGGATGGAAATAACCTTTCAACGGCTTGGCTGACAAGGGAAACGTCGGGTCAGGAACTGCAGCATCGTCTGGGCCGCGGGTTCATTGGCCGCGTTGGGCTTGTTTTTTACCCACTGGACATACTGCTCGATCACTTCGGTACGCGAAGGCGCGGGCTGCTTCACACAGATCGTCTTAAGGGCCTGGCCAGTCGCGGCAATCACCAGATAAGTATCGTAGACAGCCTGACCGTAGATTTCGCAGGTGACAAACGAGCCGTTTGTGCCCTCGCAGTATTGAAGCATTTCCGCGGTGGTGATCGCCTGCTCAGCCTGTGCAGCAGGCGCAGCCAACAGAGCCAAAGATGCAGCAAGCGACATTGTCCATTTCTTGTTCATGTAAAACCCCAAGTTCTATTCAACGATTTTTTCTGAAAACCACTTAGCGACGGAAACCGCCAAAGTGGCCACCACCAAAACCCCCAAAATGCTCTCCACCACCGAATCGGGCTCGGCTGACGTCACCAAATCCGCGATCACGGCTAAAGTCACCAAAGTGATCCGATCCAGCATCGCGGAAGTTGTCGCGCCGATCGCCAGCATTTCGGGCAGCATCTTGCATGTCACTGCGGCGGTCGTCATTATTCGCCATCCAGCCACTGCGATCGAGGTTTTGACGCAACTGGTCACGTTCAGCGCTCACGCGTGGATTGTTTTCCAGTGATGAGCGGTTCTGTGAGACACGCTGGGCATCGGCGCGCCAGTTCGACGTCTCGGAGCGATTGTTGTTAACCCAGTTATTGACTGTATTGCGGTTGAAATTATTGAAGTTGTTGTTATTGATGGTGATCGAACCGCTGCCCCAGTGGCAGCCACCCCAAAGCGCTGCACCAACAGCCATGCCCACCCCGAATGAAAGCAGCGCAGTGCCCGCCACATAGCCTGGCGGGTAGTAAGAGACCGGTGGATAGGCGGGATACGGCCAGCCGCCATACACCACGGTTGGGTTATACGTCGGCACGTAAACCACTTGCGGGTTGGCTGGCTGAATCACGACTGTGGAACTTGAGCCACTGCCTTCGGTGGAGACAGTTTGCTGCGGTGTCGATTTGAGTGCGCCACTGGCTTGCGCTTTTTTGCGCAGATCCTGAATAGCAGCCATGACGTCTTTTTGTTGCGCAAGCACCGCATTGCCCAGCTGCTGGGTCCAGCTCAGCTGCGAGCCCATCATGCCAAGGACTGCGGGGAAAGTTACCAATGACTTGACCGAAGCATCCCAGGTTTGCTGCTTTAACGCATTGTTTAGCGCGGTGCCTTTTAGCTGCTCGTTGGATTTTTGCCAGTTGTAAGCTTCGGCAACCTCAAGTGGATAAGTAGAGGCCATCAGAATCTGGGCAACCAGCGGATCCGGGTAGAGCGCGATAGGGGCTACAAGCGATGCTAACTGCGCCTGACTTAACTGCTGGGTACTAGCCTGCTGACCAGACGACTGGGCCATGGCAACAGATGTCGGATAAGGCAACATGGACGGTAGCACAAAGGTCGCACAGACAGCCAAGGCAATAAGCCTGACCGAGGGGATGAAGGGTCTTTGCGGCTTGCTCATACATGCTCCCAACGCATTGTGATTGCCGGATTCTATACGACCCCGCAAAACAAAGCGATGAAAATTTTCGACCAGAAACCCTTGTATTTTTGCACCAACCTAGTGCACTTCAGGGGGGCGATCAACCCATTGAAGTCAATTTGCGCCATTCATGACGGACAGCTCTTCTGACCGAACCCCGTCAAGATCCCTAGCATCAGATAACTCAGGCAAATCCACTAATCCCAGATTCATTGGCATCGGTTACATTCACTGCCAATTCGATCATGATGCCAAACGAGGGGACACTGATTTTGAAAGCAACTGAGAAACCTGCGGCACTGGCACTGGTACTAGGTGCCCTAGGCGTCGTGTTTGGGGACATTGGCACAAGCCCACTGTACGCTTTTGAGGCGGTGTTCTCTGACGCCTTGCACCCGGTTTCAGTCACTCCAGAGAATGTCTACGGCGTGCTGTCACTTTTTGTCTGGTCACTCATTATCATCGTGACGCTGAAGTATGTGTTTTTTATCATGCGCTTCGACAACGATGGCGAAGGTGGCATCGTCGCACTAATGACCTTGTTGTTTAACAACGCAACAAAAACAAGCGCACTGCGGCGCTGGTTTCTGCCACTTGGCCTAATTGGGGCGGCACTCTTTTACGGCGATGGCATCATTACGCCGGCCATTTCAGTGGTCTCTGCCGTTGAGGGTCTTGAGACCATTTCGCCTGAACTTAGTCCTTATGTCGTGCCAGTGTCGCTAGTAATTTTAAGCGCCCTGTTTTTGTTTCAGAAGCAAGGCACTGAACGAATCTCCAAGCTGTTTGGCCCAACCATGCTGGTTTGGTTTGTAGTGCTGGCCCTTCTAGGCATCAAAGCCATCGCAGACAATCCGGAGATTCTGCGAGCCATCAACCCAATCTATGCGATTGAATTTATTCAGGCACAGGCACTTTTAAGCTTCTTTGTTCTGGGTGCCGTGGTGTTGTGCCTAACCGGCGCCGAGGCGCTGTACGCAGACATGGGACATTTTGGGGCGGGCCCTATCAGACGTGCCTGGATACGCGTGGCGTTTCCTGCCCTGGTGCTGAACTATCTTGGCCAAGGCGCACTGGTGCTGCAATCGCCCGAGAACATTCATAACCCTTTTTTCCGGATGGCCCCCGATTGGGGATTGCATGTGCTGGTGATACTGGCCACCCTCGCGACTGTCGTGGCGTCCCAAGCGGTGATCTCTGGGGTGTATTCGATGACCCAGCAGCTCATACAGCTCAGGGTTGTGCCTCGCATGCGTATAGTCCACACATCGGCCACGAGCTCTGGTCAGATTTATCTGCCAGCAGTCAACTGGATGATGCTGGGCCTGGTCATCACGCTGGTTCTGTATTTCCAGTCATCAAACGCCATGGGCGCAGCCTACGGCATTGCCGTGACAGGAACCATGCTGATTACGGATTTTTTTGCCATGGCCGTGGTCATCAAGATAAAACGCTGGCACTGGAGTGTTGCGCTTCTGGGAGCATTGCCATTTGTCGTTATTGACGGGCTATTTTTCGGTGCCAATGCACTGAAGTTCGTCGACGGTGGCTGGTTCCCGGTTGGGTTCTCGATGTTGATCTTGCTGGTCATGATGACCTGGATGCGGGGGGTGGTCGCCATACAGTCCCACGAACAGCAACACAGCCAGCAGCTGACTGAGTTTGTGCAAAAGCTGGCGACCTTGCAACCCTACAGAGGAAAAGGCACGGCCGTTTGCCTGACCAGCGATGATCAGGTCGCCCCCATGGCGCTCGTGCTCATGGGCGAGCGCCTGCATGCCGTCCCAGAAAAAGTCATTTGCCTGCATGTCAAGGTTGAGGAAGTGCCCAGAGTGCCGCAATCAGGCCGGCAGACTCTGACAGACCTGGGCCAAGGCATTTATCTCTTGACCCTGAAATACGGCTACGGTGAGGAAATCAATCTGCCGGCACAGCTAGCGCGATTGTTTCCGGATGATGACCCTCACCATCGATATGGCTACCTGATTAATCGGTGGTCTGTGGATTTTGACAAGGGCGGCGGCTGGGCACTTTGGCGCAAGAAGCTCTTTGCGCTGCTGCTGCGCAACGCAACACCGCAGGCTCGCATGTTTGAGATGCCGCCGGATCGTGTGATGGAGATGGGCTCTAGGCTTGTGTTGTGAACCAGCTAGCGCCTTCTACTTCAACGGCAATGCAACACCTTTGCGGAGACAATTGAATGATTTGGATGATGATCAATTCCTGCAAGGACGGCTGAGGTCAGACCGACTGCTGACGCCGCAACGTATTGAACACAAGTGCACCAATAATCAGAACACCGCCTTGCAATGTTGCCAGTGGAATCGGCTCATTGCCCCAGAGCCAAGCCCAAATCGAACCCAGAATCACTTCCAGCAAAGCCAACAGCGCGATTTCCTGAGGCGGCAAAAACCGGGTGAGCCAGACCAGGATCGTGCACGGCAGTGCCAGCTGAAAAATGCCCAGAAACGCCAGCCAGGCGATGTCAGATGCGCTAGCTGCCCCGGGGAAAGCAAAGGGCAACATCAAAAGCGCAGAAAAGAACCCGCCAAGCATCACCGCAGGAGCCATACTGATCTGCGCTTTTGAGGTGCGCAAGATAATCAGGTTGGTGGCAGACGCCAACGGAATCCCCAGTGCAATCAAAACTCCGAGCAGCCCATCGCCTGATAGCCCGTCCTTAAACATCCACCAGATCCCGACGCACGCCAAAAAGATGCAGGTCCAGGTCACGCGTGGAATCCGGATGCCGAGCACGAGCCTAGCCAGGATGGCTGCAACCAACGGCGACAGGCTAATAGCCAATAGCGTATTGGCCACCGTGGTCAGCATCACAGCCACCATGAAGCAGGTAAACATGACGCTCCAGAGAAACCCGGAAATGACGCCACGTATGCCCATGGCCATCACGAGCTTGACCGGGTTTTGTCGGGTGTAGGCAGCAGTCCAAACTACCAGCGTCAAACAACAAAACCCGCTTCGCCAAAACGCCATCTCAACTCCCTGGGCGCTTTCCATTTGGCGTGCTACTGCGCCTGACATGCTCCAGAGCACGCACAAGAACACCATGATGAGCGACGCCCCGATACGACCGGGCTGATAGCTGCCAGACAGCAATTTTTGGAGGGCGGCGCTAACCATGTCGCACCGCATGAGGGTGATGGGATTTTGCTGCAAAGAAACCAAAAAGCTCACCGAGGCTTGGACAAGCCCGAGCTAAACCGCCGATTCGCAAGAACGAAACCACGATGACCTTTTGCCAGCGCGATAAGTGAAATTGCTTAGGTTCAAAAGCTGGCTGAGCGCGATATTACGGTGTTGGTTCCTTCTAGGCAACTGGATTTGCCGAGGAATTTGAACAGACGAAACAATCCACAGCTGACATCCACAGCTGACAATAAAACGTGTTGGTTGCAGTGCCAGCGAATCTGGTCCCACTAAGGATAGTTGCCACTGGGCGAGTGCTTTGAGGATCAATCAAATTGTGAGAGCTTTGGAGAGAATTGTGCCGCCTCGCTAGGTAACGTGCTCAAATGCGTGCAAATCCTGGAGCAAAACAATGCCCATATCTAAGACATCTGTGCTGGGTCGCTTGACGGCAAGCGCCCTAATGCTTGCGGCTGGCTGCGCAATTCATGCGTACGGCCTGGCCCAAGAGATGACTAGCCTGGGTGTACTGCCTGGAGACCAACAATCAAGAGCGGAAGCCATCTCCGCCGATGGTTCAGTGATCGTTGGTATCTCGACGATCGGTTTTCTTAATACAAGCGCGTTTACATATTCGAATGGTGTCATGAGTCCCTTGGGCACCCTAGGTGGCGCTGACTCTTGGGCATTCGGCATTTCGGCCGATGGTTTAGTGATCGTAGGTGGTTCCTCTACCAGCATTGGTCACTTCAATGCATTTAAATATGTTGGCGGTGCGATGACCAACCTTGGTACTATTGGAGGTGTTAACTCCACAGCCTACGGGGTGTCAGGCAACGGCTCGGTTGTTGTCGGATGGTCTGAAAACAGCAACGGCGATTACCGTGCATTCAAGCACACGAATGGGGTAATGTCAGATCTGGGCACCCTCGGTGGCAATGAATCATATGCCTGGGCCGTCTCTGGCGATGGCTCCGTCATTGTGGGGGACTCCCAAATTGCCTCTGGACAATTTCGCGCCTTTGAATACGTCAATGGTGTGATGACAAATCTGGGTACCTTGGGCGGTGATAACTCATATGCATTCGGCGTATCGGATGACGGCTCTGTGATTGTGGGGGGCGCCGAAATTGACTCGAACCAAGTTCGCGCCTTCAAATATGTCAACGGCGTGATGAGCAATTTAGGCACTTTAGGTGGTGAGACATCGGTCGCATACGGCGTATCAGCTAACGGTTCCGTGATTGTGGGGGACTCCCAAATTGCCTCTGGACAATTTCGCGCCTTTAAATACGTCAATGGTGTGATGACCAATCTGGGCACGTTGGGAGGCAATGATTCAGCAGCGTTAGCTGTCTCCGCGGTTGGCGACGTGATAGTGGGCTTCTCTACCACCGAAAATGGTGAAGAGCGCGCCTTTGTCTACCGCTGGCGCATGATCGATGTATTGAACACCTACGAGACACTGGCCACTGACAGCAATCAATTGAACACCGTCATGAACCTGCAAAGCACCCTGCTCGTGCAGGGTCTAAGCCATGACTGCACCACCTTTGGCAAGAACAATGTGTGCATGGCCGTGGGTGCCACCCAAACCGGTGTAGACAGCCCGAGTGCCAGTGAGCTCGCGCTTAACCTGAGACTGGCTTATCGGTTTAATGAGCACTTCAGGCTTGGCGCCTTTATCGATCAAGGCTTAAACAACAGCATGCCAAGCAACTATCGGCTCTCAAACCCGACACCACTCTTTGGCTTGTTTGCCGGCTGGGCTCAGCACCCCAATGGCCTGGGTCTGCAGTTGCGAGGGTCTGTGGCCTATAGCGATCAAAGCGCCACCATCACTCGCAGCTCGCTGCCCTACACAGAGCCTGGCGCTGGTAGCACATCCTTTGTCAGCCAAGGCGCACAAATCGAAGCAGCTTGGGGAGAAGCCGTGGGCACAAACTGGGTCGTTCAGCCCTTTATTGGCCTGCGCTACGACCAAGTGCGGCGCGGTGCTTACAGTGAAAGTGGTGTTGACTTTCCCGTGAGCTACAACGCGGTCACTCAATCGAGCACCACGGGCTTTTTAGGCGCCCGCGTAGCGGGCCAAGTCACTGACCACTTCATGGTCAGAGCCAGCGCGGGTATGGAACAAGATTTTTCAAGCAGCATGAACAACTTCTCTGGGACGATCAACACGCTGGGTGCCTTCAGCTTTCAGACCCCATCGCTGCAACAAACCCGGGCCTTCGCTTCAGTCGGATTTGACTACCTGCTGAACAAAAATCATCGCATCAACGCCACCCTCGCCTATCGCCAACAAACCCTCAACTCGGGCAATGGCTACTGGCTCAGGCTGAGCTACGAAATCGGGTTTTAGGTAGTCCACCTGCGGCCTGACATCGTCTGTGCTTGCAGCACAACGAGGCTAATCCTCAAGGCCGGCTTGAGCCTACATTTTGGGGTTTACCGGGATCAAGCAACACATCGTTGGCTTCATCCAAGGCCGACCTGTCCTGCCGGCATCTGGCTTGTTTCTCGCGTCTGGGTGGCGCTTGCTCGCGAGTCAGGAGGTTTTAACAGTCTTCATAACGTCCGCCGTGACGCTCTTGTCTGCGCCCGTGCTGGCGCGCAAGCGGCTATTTTTTAAAGCGCCCTCGATCACTCAGCAGTCTCTGGCCGCATCCGGCGATAATACAAAATGAGTTGTTTTAAGCGAAGAAACTTAAAGTCAAAGTCGCCATGAGCAAGATGCCAAGGACTTGCGACCATGACATGGTCTTTGAAAGACAAGCCACTTCAAAAAATTTGCCAGAGGCATGATGGAGAAGTACCGATGTTAGTCACCCTCGTGGGGTTTGCCTTTTTCTTTGGGATACTGATTAGCCGGTTTGGGCTGCCACCCATGGTTGGTTTTTTGTTGGCCGGGTTTGCCTACAATCTCGCGGGTCTTGAACACCCGGGCGGCCTGCAGCTAGTCGCTGACCTAGGTGTCACCCTGCTGCTCTTTACGATTGGACTTAAGCTCAATCTAAAAGACTTGGCCACTGCCGAGGTTTGGGGCACATCACTTGCACATGTTGCGGCGAGCACGGTATTTTTTGCCGGAGTGATTTGGTTAGGCCAGGAACTAATCCCGATTCCTTTGTTCGATCTCTCACCGCTGGCAATCATTGCATTGGCATTTGCACTTTCGTTCTCAAGCACCGTCTATGCCGTGAAGGTTCTCCAAGACAAGGGCGACATGTCTGCGTTTTACGGCAAAGTAGCGATCGGCATTTTGGTGATGCAGGACGTTTTCGCAGTGGTTTTTCTAGCGATCAGCGAAGGCAAATACCCCACAGTCTGGGCATTGCTGGTATTTCTTTTGTTGGTGCCCGTGGTTCGGAAATTGATATACAAGCTGCTGGACTCAGCCGGACACGGTGAGTTGCTAGTCTTGAGTGGCCTCTTTTTTGCGCTGGCTGCGGGGTATGAGTTTTTTTACGCTGTTGGGCTCAAAGGCGACCTCGGCGCACTGGTTTTAGGTGTTGTCATTGCCAACCACCCCAAAGCTGCCGAACTCTCAAAGTCTTTATTCAGCTTAAAAGAGCTGATGTTGGTGGGCTTTTTTCTGTCGGTGGGCATGCAAGGCTTGCCAACATGGCCGATCGTTCTCACCGCAATTGCCCTCGTTCTTTTACTGCCCGTTAAAACGTTCCTCTATTACGCCATCGTCACGCGCTTTGGCCTTAGAGCCAGAACATCCTTGTTCACATCATTGAGTCTGGCCAACTTCTCGGAATTCAGCCTGATAGTGGCGGCCCTTGGTGTAACACAAGGATGGCTTTCGGTTGACTGGCTGATCGTGGTGGCTATTGCGGTGAGCATCAGCTTCGCATTTGCGTCGCCGTTTAGCCTGGGGTCTGAGTCCACCTATCAACGATTCAAGCGTTTCTGGGATGAGTTTCAGTTAAGCAAACTGCACCCCAAAGACCAAGTGCTCGATACGGGCAACGCCAAAGTGCTGGTTCTTGGCATGGGTCGTGTCGGCACCGGTGCCTACGATGAACTTGACGCTGTATGGCCTAACGCGGTGCTTGGCATAGAGCACGATGCCGCAAAAGCGGATGCATTAAGAGCCTCCGGCCGACAGGTCAAAGTTGGGGACGCGACCGACACCGACTTCTGGAACATGATCCGGGCAAGCCAGCCAAAAGACCTGATTGTGCTGGCCATGCCAAGCCACTACAGCAACGTCTATGCTGCACATCAAATCCGTAACGCTGGACTTGCGTGCAAAGTCGTCGCAATCGCAAAGTTTGCACAAGAAGTTGAGGAACTTGCCAATCTTGATGTACCGTCCTTCAACATGTACTCTGAAGCGGGATCAGGTCTGGCAAAACATGCGCTGGCGGCCTTGAATGCGTCATTCAACCAGTAGGAATGTTGCCAGCTTTATTGAGGACCACATCCGGTTTCATGCAACTCACATGCAATGCAGCTAACTCAGGAAACGGATCATCCCGCTGATTTAACTGATGGACTGGTGAGATTTAGGGTTTCGCGGGCTGGTACCGAACTGTATTCTAGCGACTGGCGTCTGGAGGATCGGTGGGCCTTTTCATAAGCGTGAGCCCGTATCGACCCATGGGAAAACGCATAAGCCACGCACTGGCCACCGTGCAAGTCAATGCGTACAATAAAAACGCGTAGAACCACAGCAAGATTGTCGCAACCAGATTGTTGACAATACCAATAGGCAAAAAAAGCCAGACCAGAATGAGCAACAAGATTTCAAAGGAGGGGAGCAGAATCGCAAGCCGCCATGCCAACCCAAACAACAACCATCGCGCCATGCTCAATTTCTGACGGTCCGGTTTGTCTTCTCTACGCCGAATTAGATGGTAGCCAGCTTGTTGCAATATATCTGGCAACAGGTATCGCGTAGCAAGCAGAAGCCCAATGACAACCACAAGCAACGTAAGCTCAGTATCCATGGTCAGCTCGAGCATGCTGATTGAACGTTCTGTCAGAACCCATTGATTAACTGACTCTATGACCAGCATCAAGACTATCGTGACTGCGCTTAGCGTCAGTCCGATCTTCAAAGACGTCTTGATAACGCTAGTCGACAAAGGCAACCTCGATTATGTAGGCAGCGACTCAAAAAACTCGCGGACAACTTGATCGTATTGTGCAGTTACGGTACGCGACGCGGCGTGACCACCTGCCTCGAGTGTAATGAGTTTGCGTTTGGAATAAGTGCTGCGTACTCCTCAGAAAAATACAACGGCGTCAAAATGTCATCTTGCGCGCAGAGCACCAGTGTCGGCACGTTAAGCTTGCTTAAATCCTCGCGGGGATCGAAATCTAAAATTGCATCAAGCCGACTCGCTTGGGCTTGGGCATTGGCCATCGATTGCACGGCTCTCGCCTCTTCGATCATAAGTTGCTCGTGATTCTGGTTGATATACCAATGGGGATACAACAAGAGTGTGGTGTAGCTCGCATAGGCATCAAGACGCCCCATCTCTAACAGCGTTTTACGCAAACCGAGCAACTTGTGCCGATAAGCGTCACCATGCGTGGTGCTGGCATTGATGACTAAGCCAGCAATACGATCGGGGTGCTTGAGCGCCAGAGCTACCCCAATCGCACCGCCAGTAGAGTGGCCTAGATAAAGCGTGCGGTCAACGCCAGCAGCGTCCATGACAGCGAGCGCATCGTCGGCCATTTGTTCGACAGACATAACAGGTATCTGACTCGATCGGCCAGTGCCTCTTTGGTCGTGGACGATCACGCGGTAGTCTTGGCTAAAGGTTTTAATTTGAGGAGTCCAGTACGTCGCAACGCCGCCAAGTCCCGCCACCATCATCAGCGGCGTGCCTTGGCCTTCAGATTCCCAATAAATGCTTGCACCATTGCGCTCGATTGTTGCCATGACAGGGCCTAGCTCCCGACGTAAGCCACAGATGTGATTTCAATCAAAAACTCAGGCTTGACCAGGTCTGCCCGGATGCAATAACGAGCCGGAGGATTGGCTGGAAAGTACTCAGCATAGACCTTGTTCATGGCGGCATAGTCTGCCAAGTCCTTGAGAATAATTGCGTTGTAGGCAATATCGCTCATTGACGCGCCAGCCGTTTCCAAAACTGCCTTGATACTTTCGAGGACGTGGCGCGTCTGTGCGCTGATGTCACCAATACCAACAGACTTGCCGTCCTTGTCAATGGCGAGCATGCCAGAGACATAGATGTTGTTGCCGGCACGCACGCCGGGCGAATACGGCGCAAGCGGTGGAGCAGATCCGACCGGGATAATTGGAGTGTGGGCCATGTACAAATCTCCTGTTTACGACGATTGTTCGAGACGATTCAAACACTGACTGCGGGTGTCGATTGACTTTGCACCCGATTGCGCTTGAAGCAAGTTGCATCAGCCTTAAAAGACTATACCTGAGCGGTCGTCTCTATTCGAGCCAAAGTTCAGTTGACTCAAAAGCGGTAACCACATAGGCGGTACAAACTGTCAACCGTTGCTCTGCGATCTCGTTATGAAGGGCTATCCAGGGTTAGTCAACGCCAATACTCAGCTCTGAAATGCAATTCCAGTCGTCCAGTGGCGTGAGTCACATCACCCTAAATGAACGGAAGAAGTCAACTAATTGCCGACAGAACACCTTTGATGATGCTTGTTGCCCGAAACGGTCAACTCTTGCTGGGAGCGAGTCAAAACACCACAGAGCAACGGACACTCACGCAAGATCTGCGCCATGCTGATGAACGAATTTGAGCCTTCGAGAGGCGGGGCAGTGACCTTGATCCAAGTCAAGCCAACCGTGAATTTCGTTGGATTTTCGTCGTGTCTCACCACTTAGAATTAACTGTCAATCCCGCCACAACCCGAGTGTTGTATGAAATCATTGCAAAAAATTCTTCTGGCAATCCTGGGCAGCATAGTGTTCTCGCCCAGTTTTGTGCTGGCCTACCCCCTTTCGGTCTTCAGTGACCCGCAGGCACAATGCCATGACCGAGCTCGCGACCCCTACCTGTCGGTGGTGGATTCACATATCCATTTTCTGCCGTTTGGCGGTCCCGGCATCCCATTTGCGGAGATGATTGACTATCTCGACCGCTCAGGCGTTAGGTTCGTGAACGTCTATGGCATTGGTCAGACATTGCCCGCTGACTCGCGTTGCCTGTATTACCTCGACTGCCCCGGAACGCCAGTGCTGCCCAATTCCGGTAACGATATTGTCAATGCCAAAGCCTATCTCGAGTCAAAGCCGTCACGCGTGCACGTCACGTTGTCAATGAGTTTTCCAGATTTGGAGAATCCACAGACTATCCTTGCCACACTAAAGCAGCTTGACAATGAGTTTCCGGATCTTTTCAGGTGGGCGGGCGAGGTAAATCTGGTCAAGCAGGCATTGTTTAACAACGGTCATCAGCCACCCTCTCCAGAAACACTGAAGCAGGCGGCACCGTTCATGGCAGAGCTGCGTCAGCGCGACATGCCCTTGAATATCCACGCAGACCTTGGCAACACTGAGCAACCTCTGAAATACCGAGACTTGATCAATGAGTTCTTCAGTCTTTACCCGGACAACAAAATTGTCTGGTCACACATGGGACTTTCCAAGGAGCTAACGCGCATAGACCCAGCCCAACACATCGCCGTCATGGAGGACTTTCTGCAGCGTTACCCGAATCTGATGATCGATCTTTCCTGGCGAGTGGTCGATGATTTGTACTTCAGCAAGCCCGACATCAGAGCGCATTACATTGATTTTTTGAATCGTCATTCGATGCGAATACTTCAAGGCACGGACTTTGTAGGCTCACGCAACAAGAATTTCGATGTCTATCGCGAAGAGCTAGAGGTGACGAGCCGCATCAACCAATACCTTGATGACGAGGCTTTCAGAAACATTGCGCTCGGTGAAAGTTACTTTAGGTTTGCGGGCTTGCCCTACACTGCCCCGCCCATTTGTCCGCCCAAGCCTAGCCTGCAGTCTGTGCTTGATGACGCCCACGCGCACTTTGCCGGGTTAGCTCAAGGCAAGACAGCAGACTACATTCCCGAGCTGGCCTCGGTCGACCCCGAGCTTTTTGGTTTAGCGATTGTCACAAACGATGGGCGAGTTTTTGTGGCGGGTGATGCTGACCACGTCTTCTCGATCCAGTCAGTCTCCAAACCCTTCGTCGCTGCGATGGCTATTGAACAAAACGGTGCACAAGCGCTCAACAAGCAAGTAGGGGTCGAGGCGACCGGTTTTCCATTCAATTCCATCGAAGCGCTTGCCTTGCAAGATGATCGGCCTGGCAATCCACTGGTAAATGCTGGTGCGATTGCCACGGCAAGCCTGCTGCGAGGCGACAGCGCCGATGCACGATTTGCCTCTATCCTGGAGACATTCAATGCCTTGGCGGGTGAACCACTGCCAGTGCTCGAGTCGGTTTACCGGTCGGAGACAGCGACCAATGATGGCAACCGCGCCATCGCCCAGTTGTTGGTGAAGTATGGCCGCATCTACGCCGACCCTCTTCAAACGCTAGATGTCTACACCCGTCAATGCTCAATTGGCGTCACAACGAGACAGTTGGCAGTGATGGGTGCGACTTTGGCTAACCGCGGCGTCAACCCAGTGACTGGTTATCGGGTATTTGACGCCAACGTCGTGCCACCCACACTGGCAATCATGGCAACTGCAGGCTTTTACAACGAGTCAGGTCGATGGGCTTACGAAGTTGGTTTGCCCGCCAAGACAGGGGTCGGGGGCGGTATTGTCGCGATCGTGCCCGGTGAGCTTGCGATTGCCGCTTTTTCACCAAGGCTCGACGTCGCTGGCAACAGTGTACGCGCCAGCGAGGCGATCAAATACATCAGCCAACAACTTGGTTTGGGGCTTTATGGGACTGGCTCAAGATAACCGTCGCGACATTGACATCTGTTGGCACTGAGCCGATGAAGATCGGAAGCCTTAACCGTGGCTCAGACCATGGGCTAAAGACGTTAATCG
The DNA here is from genome assembly GCA_021208885.1 of Burkholderiaceae bacterium. Classification (GTDB taxonomy): domain Bacteria; phylum Pseudomonadota; class Gammaproteobacteria; order Burkholderiales; family Burkholderiaceae_B; genus Algicoccus. The sequence continues at coordinate 4,927 of JAJOJF010000014.1, read as the reverse complement.
ATATTCAAGCTCATTAACTTTTGCTAGCATGTCTTAGCTCGCGTAAATCTCTCTCTTGGAAGCTGCGACAACCATGAAACGAAGAACATTTGTGACAGCCACTGCTGCGGCGGCGATTTCTGTGGGTGCAACGGCCCGAGACAGTCGGGCTGCAACTGCTGCATCCTCAACCGAAGTTTCGACCGACTTGGCTGAACAGCAGCGACTGCTTGTGCTTGCGCATGAAGCGCGCAGAAACGCCTACAGCAAGTACTCAAACTTTCAGGTGGGTGCCGCCCTGCTAGCCAACGATGGCACGGTCATTACGGGCTGCAATGTCGAGAATGCGTCCTACGGTTTGACCATTTGTGCTGAGCGCACGGCTGTCTTCAAAGCTGTTTCGATGGGATACCGCCCCGGCGATTTTCGGGCTATCGCGGTGGCCGCCAGTGCAGACGGATTTTCGCCATGTGGGGCTTGCCGCCAGGTCCTCGCCGAATTCGGGGAAAACATCAATGTGATCTTCGAGCACAAAAATCAGCCGGTGGCTAAGACCGTTGAGGAACTGCTGCCGTACCGGTTCAAGCTTTGAAGCAGCTCAAGCAGGAAGAAACCTTGCTAAAGGGCGTTCTTGAAAGGTGGCATTCACGAGGAACTGAATGAAGCATTGCTTTGGTGATGAAAGGCTCTGACAAATTGACCGAGCTGACTGATCGCGTCAGCCTTGTTTTGATCAGGCGATAAGGCTGGCCATCGAGTTAGCAGCAAGCAGAGTCTATTCAGGGGACCAATCTCAGTGACGACAGCCAATAGAAAGCTCTATAGTCGGCCTAGCCGCTCAATGATCAAGTCAAACAATCCTTGCGCATTGACATAACGCAGGAAGGTCGCATTGGGCACTCGGCGGGTAACCCGCCACCAGTCAGTCACCGTCATGCCAACTGTCAACTCAGAGACCGTCTCGATCTCAACATTGACCAAACGCCCTGAGAAGAGATCTGGACGCAAAAGGTAGCCAATGACGCAAGGGTCGTGAATCGGAGCGCCGTCCGCACCGTACTTTTCCTTGTCAAACCGCTCAAAAAAATCGACCCAGCTTGCAGCCACAATGCCCACTTTGCCTGGCAAATTGCGCATGGCTTGAGCCCGGGCGGCAGTTGCCAGGACCTGATGCGTCACATCGAGCGGCACCACAGTCAGCTTGATGCCAGAAGCGAATACCACTTGGGCGGCATCGGGATCAACATAGACATTGAACTCGGCGGTCGGGGTGATATTGCCTACCTCAAAATAAGCGCCACCCATCATGACGATCTCCTCGATGCGTCCGGCAATATCAGGCGCGCGCTGCAAGGCAGTGGCGATGTTTGTCAACGGGCCGAGTGCGGCAATTGTGACCGTGCCTACAGGTTCACGTCGCAACGTCTCGATGATGAATTCAACTGCGGGCTGAGACTGAAGCGGCATGGTTGGGTCTGGCAAGGTATAGCCGTCGAGCCCAGTGTGGCCATGTAAATGCCCGGCGGTGACCAATGGCCTTTTCAATGGCCGGTCCGCGCCGGCAAAGACCAGGATATCGGGGCGGCCTGCCAATTCACAAACCATACGGGCATTCTTTTGCGTGAGTGCCAATGGCGCATTGCCTGCCACACAGGTGATGCCGAGCACCGACAGCTCGGGTGATGCCAGGGCAACAAGGATGGCGATGGCGTCATCCTGACCGGGGTCAGCATCGATGATGATCTTCCTGGCCTGTTGCGCTGATGCAGGCCAATTGGCGCCAAATGTGGCAAGCCCGCCAATAGCCACCATAGATTGAATAAACGCACGGCGGTCAAACGCCTTGAAAATGTCGATAGCCATATCAGTCTGGGAAGATTCGGATAATCGTACTTTTTTCACAACACCGTCCTGGCAGAGGATTCGATCGGATTGCCCATGTTGGCATCGACAAACGGGTAAGGGCACCTCTAAAACTCTGGCTTGATTGAGCAAGGCTTTTTGAGGCTTGCGCTTTTACCCTCCTCAATCGTCGAGCAAGCGGATCAACGTCCGCACAGTTACGTCAACTGAGGCTTTAGCAAGAAGCAGCTCCTGAATCTGCTTGCCTCTTGCAACCACCTCGCTTGCCCGTGCTGAAAGCGCAGGCGAGACAGGCATACCGGCCTGGAACTGTCGGTGAAATTCAGCTGCAATGGCTTCGATTTCGTCGACTTTATGGAAGTCGCTCAAACCGGAAATCAGAGGATTGTCGTTGCCGTCAATCAGCGTCCTCGCATCGTTCTTGTAGATGACAATAGCTTTACCAGCCTGCCACGCGATACCTGTCTCAACCAGAGCACCGTCATCTGGTACGCGTCCGTTCATATTCAGCACCAGGCCGTCGCTGTCAAGCACCTGAAACACATCGAGGCTGAAAATTGCTTTGTTGATGATGTCCTTTGCCTTGGCTTCCGGCACTCCGGCTGCCGCAAATGCCGGTATCAGTTTGATCATTTCAAGACCATCGCGCTGCGGGAGAAACACCTTGAAGCCGCTTTTTTCCAAAACGGCTGCAATCTGAGCCATTTCCGCGCGCTCCATCTGATTAAACAAAGGACCCGCGCAGTAGATTTTTCTGACAGGCTGATCAGACGCTTGAGTTAGAGCAATAGAAGGCATCAGGATGGCAAGACCCGCCAAAAACCAAAACAATCTCCTAGTCGAACTCATAAACTGATCCCTTGTTAGCTGTTGCCTACTGGATCTAAATAAACCAGCGCAGCATTCATTGAATCCACCCCGAAGACACTCAGAACTTAGAGGACTCAAGATACTCGACACCTGACTAGCTACCATTTTATCGTCGAATTCGCCAAGATTAAGTACATCAGTTAACAATTCAGCGACATCGCTTGCTGCGTTGCTCTCTCGTTGATAAAGGGCTAGCATCGTTAGCCAAACCATCGGTCAGAACCGACAGATCAAAAGTGAGTGCTCATAGTCTCTGGCATTGATTAAAAAGCTCGCTAGCTGGTCATTAGCCGGTCAGTGTCAATGGAAATTGACGTTGGACTTTTACATTTGAAAACGGTGATGCCGTACTTGTCGATTACCACGACTATTATTGAGACACATATGAATACCATGTTTAACCACCTCACCCAGGACTAGTATTGCGCATAGAGCGTTGGCTTACACCGCGACTTTTTTAGGAAGTAATACTGCCATGAGTGTGCAAACATCAAACCCTACCGGCGGCTACGGTTTACTAGCAATCGGTGGCATCGTTGAAGTGATGAAAGCGTTGAGTATTTCTATTGATGGGACAACTACCTTTGGGCAACCAAGTGCACAAAACTCCTCAGTAAGCGTTACTTTTAATTGGAAGATCTGGTAATCCTCCCCTTTTTAACTGAGGCGAACATCGCGACATCAGAACTTAGGGATAGTTACGGTCAGCGCAAACTAAAAACCCCAGCCAACTCTCGCTGACTGGGATTTTCATTTACTGGTGGGTCGGCCGGGACTCGAACCCGGGACCAACGGATTAAAAGTAGAGGCAGCTAAAGTTACTGCTTACATTTGAACGGGTAAAACCACTCTTACCACAGTGTGTAGCAAAGTGTGTAAGCAAACGATAACTCAACCGTTCGATAACTCTTTGAAACGAGCCGCCATTTCACGTTTGCTCTCGCGCAGTAATTCTATCTCGAATGGTGTCAGCATCCGCGGTGTTTGTAAGGTATCGAGCCTCCGATTGAGCTGGGCAGTCGAAGGCGTGACCGAACCGGTCTTTCCACCACATTTCGAGTTCTTTGCCATCTTTGCTCCTTGACTCTACAAATTGCTGCAACTTAATAAACATCGCCCATATTTATCAACAAGGTTCCACAGATTCGAAGGCAGCCAGCCTGATGAACCATACGTTACTACGATGCCATCAAAGACACACTGGCGCTTAGTTCACTCCATGGCGCTGAGAGTTTGCGGCCATCACGTAGCAGCAGACCAGCGGACTCGAGTACCACGACATCTTGGTGGACATTTTTGTAATCACGGTTCAGCGCAGTGGCAAGTTGCTTCACATTTTCCGCGCCATGCTGATGCACATATTTGAGCAATTCGAGACGACGCAAAGAAAGTGTCTCAAGCATCGTTTGAAGATCAAGAAACGTGATGTGTGTTTCATTGACTTTCTTGCCAGATGCTGCTCGATTCCAGGCGTTTATAAAGCGCCTGCCCATGTCAGAAATGCTGCTGACGTGCACCGTAACCTTACTTGCCTTTTGCATGATTAACCCCTTCAACGCCTGCCATGAAGTCGGCCATTAACTGTTCTACTGTCGTGAACCCGTAAGGCATCTCTACGTTAACGATATGCTTGTTATCTCCCTTGACACGCTCATTGTCGTAGCCAACCAGGCGAGCACCATCTTGTACGCCACGGCATGTCAAAACAAAATTGAATGAACCCTATGGCCAACACTCCCAAATCGGAACGCCGAATCTGAAGGCTAGCTTTATACTCCCCGCCTTATGATGAGTCGCTGACATATCAAACAAATAGGCTTAACAGATATGTCTGCTTGACGTACATATACGCTTAACGTTACTATTACCTATGCCGATCAAGACCTTTAAATGCGCAAAAACCCAAAGGCTGTTTTCTGGTTACTCCGTAAAGGGATGGGCTTCATTCGAACGGCAAGCCTTGAGAAAGCTTGAGCAACTCGAGTGGTCTGAATGGATTGACGACTTGAGAATTCCACCAGGCAACCGGCTAGAAGCGTTAAGAGGAAGCAGAAAAGGTCAGTACAGCATTCGAATAAACGATCAATGGCGATTGTGTTTCCGGTGGGCTGCCGACGGTGCTTATGATGCTGAAATTGTGGACTACCACTAGAGCAAGGAACGGAAGTGAAACGAATTGACCCTATTTCCCCTGGCGAAATGCTGCAAGAAGAGT
>JAJOJF010000033.1 GCA_021208885.1 Burkholderiaceae bacterium | reverse complement strand
CGATGCCACCACCCTTCAGTGCATACAGCATCATTTGCGCTTGCGTCAGGTCAGCAACGGACTTTGATGTAGCCTTATCAGGTCAGACCGTTGCTCAAGGGGCAATGGCATATCGGTCGTTATTCAAGTTGGTATTTTCGCATGCCGTGTAAGCAGCGTGAGAAGATGTGGACAAATAGACCGCAGGTCTTCCGTCATTTCGTCTTGCGTCGACAGCGATTCCAGCACCAAGGCGATACTGTTCCATTGCCATCACTTGCGATTGCAAGACATCCTTTTGCCCTGGACTCGATACTCGGCAATAGACCACTGGCAGGCGATTGCCCGAAAGAAGTAGACCGTCTCGCGCCCACCGGCGAACCGTAGAAGCTGATCCACCTATCCGTGGGGCGAAGTCGCTAATGTTGTCTTGATTGTTCATATGGATAGCTATAGATAGATATGCATAATAATCAAGGAACTGTTAAAGCCTCCACTAAAAAGACTCATCGATCTGGAAAAGCCTGCGATGCTCAACCATGGCATAACGATCCGTCATGCCTGCAATATAGTCCGCGATCGCTCTGGCCTGTGATGCCCGATCGTCATGCCGGTACTCAGGTGGCAAAAGCTCTGGTTGCATCAAAAAAGCTTCAAACAGCTCTCGCACTACCCGCTTGGCCTTGGTCGTCATACGTGAAACACGATAGTGCCTGTAGAGCTCTTTGAGCAAGAATCGTTTGAGCTCATCGGCTTGTAGCCGGATCTCGTCAGAAAACGCCACCAATGGTCCGCAAGCCTTGGCTTCATCAGCGCTGGTGGGGTTAGCCGCTTGGATCCTGGCTTGGGTGGTTATTGTGACATCCATGATGAGCGTGTTGATCATCTGTCGTATCGTTTCAGCAATGGCCCGTTTTTCTGGAATGTCAGGCCATCGAATGCGTACTGCATCGTAATGCTGAGACACGATTGGTACCGTTAGCAATTGCTCCAATGTTATAAGACCCGAACGCAAGCCATCATCAACATCGTGATTGTTGTACGCAATCTCATCTGCCAGGTTGGCAAGCTGCGCTTCAAGCGAAGGCTGGGTGCGATCAATAAACCGTTGGCCAATTTCGCCAAGCTTGCGGGCATTGTTCAGTGAACAATGTTTAAGGATACCTTCCCGAGTCTCAAAACACAGGTTCAAACCATTGAATGCCGGATAGCGCTCTTCGAGCTCATCGACCACACGAAGGCTTTGCAGATTGTGCTCAAAGCCACCCGCCTCTGGCACAAGCTCTTGCAAGCAGCGGTTCAACTCATCTTGGCCTGCATGGCCAAACGGAGTGTGACCCAAGTCATGAGCCAGTGCAATCGCCTCCGTCAAATCTACGTCTAGCTTTAAGCTCGCAGCAATCACTCGAGCAATTTGGGCCACCTCGAGCGAGTGCGTCAACCGCGTTCGAAACCAGTCGCCCTCGTGATTAACGAATACCTGAGTTTTGTATTCAAGGCGCCTAAACGAATTGGCATGGATGATACGGTCGCGGTCTCGCTGAAACTCGGTTCGATTCGCCGGTGGCGGTTCAGCGTAGCGCCTGCCACGCGAGCGGCTTGGGTCACTGGCGTAAGGCGCATGATCTGTCATCGGGCAGTTATCCTCTGACCACTTAAGCCGCGTATTCGTTCAGTACTGCTGCCACATCGTTTGAATCAGCTGCGCCAACGGTCGCCTGTCCGATTTCGGGCATTAGCACGAACTTGATTTCACCAGCTTGAGCTTTCTTGTCTGAACGCATGAGCGACATCCACTGCTCAACCCCGAGCAATCTCGGTGCACGTGTCGGGCAGCCGATGGCATCAACCACAGATCTAACACGCTCGACATCCGCCCCCGGTAAACCTAGAGTGCGCTCGGACAAAGCGCTAGCAAGAACTAGCCCACAACCGACGGCTTCACCATGCAGCCATTGACCATAACCAAGACCCGCCTCAATGGCATGAGCAAAGGTGTGACCCAGATTCAAAATCGCTCGCAAGCCCGACTCGCGCTCATCAGCTGACACCACTTGCGCCTTGAACTCACAAGAGCGGCGAATAGCCGTGGCCAGCAGATCAGGGTCTCGTGAACGCAAGCCGCTAGCATTTTCCTGGCACCACGCAAAAAATGCGGCGTCCATAATCAAGCCGTATTTGACGACCTCGGCCAAACCTGCACTGATTTCACGGTCAGGCAAGGTGTTGAGAACCGTGGTGTCAATCTCTACGGCGATTGGCTGATAAAAAGCGCCAATCATGTTTTTACCGAGCGGATGGTTGACCGCGGTTTTACCACCAACCGAGGAATCGACCTGCGCCAACAACGTGGTGGGCACCTGAATGAAACGAATGCCTCGCATATAGACAGCCGCTGCAAACCCAGCCATGTCCCCCACCACACCGCCACCAAGTGCCACTATCACGGCTCGCCGATCAAGTTGAAGACCAAGCATATGGTCAAAGATTAGGTTCAAGGTCTGCCAATCTTTGTACTGCTCACCGTCTGGTAACTCAACGGTGGTCACCGGCTTACCAGACTGGGTAAGCGCAGCCCTAACTTGCTCGCCAAACAAATTGTTGATGGTGGGGTTAGTAACAACGACCACAGCTGTGGCGTCAGATGGTAGGGACTCGCCGATGCGGCCAAGACGACCAGCCTCAATATGTATCGGATAATCACCGCCCGGGGTTGAAACCATTACGTCAGTCATTTGTCTTCCATTTCTCTAAGTCTTGTCACAATTTGCTGCACCACCATCGGGACACTTGCCGAGCCAGTTTCCACCACCATATCGGCTAAGTATTCGTAAATTGGGCTGCGTTGCTCAAACAGTTCCTGTAACCGTGCTTTGGGATCGTTGGTTGCGAGCAACGGTCTATTGCGGTCGCGGCTTGTGCGCCGATGCAACTCGTCAACAGAGGCTTTCAGATAAATCACCCGCCCCTGCTGACTTAAAATCTCGCGGTTTTGTGGGGCTAAAACGGCCCCGCCACCCGTAGCGAGGACCAAATCATCCTGCTTGACGACCTCTTGCAGCACTTGTGACTCTCTTTTACGGAACCCTTGCTCGCCTTCGATCTCAAAGATAACAGGGATCGCCACGCCGCACCGAGCCTCTATTTCATGGTCAAGATCAACGAAGACTCGGCCAAGCGCCTTGGCTAGCCCTTTGCCGATGGTGGACTTGCCAGACCCCGGCATGCCGATGAGAAATAAGCCATTTGATTGGTTTTTCATGACGTTAATTATCACATCGTTGGCTGCGAAGCGTAAAATTCTGAACTTATGAGCAAATCTACTTCCAAAGATCATTCCACAGCCGACAAAGCCAGCTCGTCCTCGAGTCCCTGGATCATCCGGTTTTTTATGAAACTGTTCGTGCTCGGCGCGGCAGGGGCGGCCAGTGTTGCCTTGCTGCTTGTGATTGCGCTATCAATCGCCTGGCCCAATTTGCCGGACCTTTCAGCCATGACCGACTACCGCCCGCGAGTACCACTGCGCGTTTTCACTGCGGACAAAGTCCTGATTGGAGAGTTTGGTGAAGAGCGCCGCAATGTCTTGCGCTTTAACGAGTTCCCCGATGTACTGAAGTCCGCCGTGCTTGCAGCCGAAGACGATGGCTTTTACCAACATGGTGGCATCGATTGGGCCGGTGTAATTCGTGCAGGATTGGCGAACGTGGCTGCCATGTCAAAAACCCAGGGCGCCAGCACGATCACCATGCAGGTTGCCCGAAACTTTTATCTTTCTTCAGAAAAGACTTACACGCGAAAGTTTTACGAACTTCTGTTGACCTACAAAATTGAGTCAAGCCTAACCAAAGACCAGATTCTCGAGCTTTACTTGAACCAGATTTACCTCGGTCGGCGGGCTTACGGATTCGCGGCAGCGGCCCGAACGTACTTTGGCAAAGAGGTGTCAGAACTGACAGCTGCCGAGGCCGCCATGCTTGCTGGCATCCCAAAAGCACCATCGCGATTCAATCCGGTCACCAACATGCCACGCGCACAAGCTCGCCAGCGTTACGTACTTGGCCGCATGCATGATCTTGGCTACTTGACCGAAGCAGAATATCAAGCAGCACTTGATGAGCCGATTGTTCTTAATGCTGGTAAGGGCACACCCGCTGGCGGCTATGCCGTGCATGGCGAATACGCCGCTGAACTCGCACGACAGTTGATGTTTTCTCTTTATGGAGACGAGGTCTACTCGCGAGGCCTCAATGTCTACACCACAATCCAGGCCACCGATCAGGAGTGGGCTTGGCGGTCGCTCAGAGACGGTGTCCTGCAATACACACGTCGTGCCCGTTATCCCGGTCCCATCGCACAACTCGATTTACCCAAAGGCTTGGAGAACCAGCCCGAGCAGTTTGACGCCTGGATGGACAGTGTTCTCGAAGAGTACCCAGATGCTGCTGGCTTTAGAACAGCGGTTGTTTTGTCGGCTGACCCGAAATCTGTCACTGTCGCTCGATCTTCAGACGACATCATCACCATCGATGATAAAAAAATTCTCGCTGTCGTTAGCCGCTCACTGAACCCTAAAGCTGACGAGCAGATGCGCATGCGTCGCGGCTCGATTGTCACGATTACCCGAATGGAAGACGGGCGTTGGGAGATTTTGAACTTTCCCGAGGTCGAAGGGGCCATGGTTGCCATGACGCCGCAAGATGGTGCAATTCGAGCCATGGTCGGCGGGTTTGATTTCTTTAGTGGCAAATTTAACCGTGTCACGCAAGCCTGGCGCCAACCAGGCTCATCGTTCAAACCCTTCATTTACGCTGCGTCTTTGGAACGCGGCATGACACCGACCACGCTGATCTCTGACCAGCCTTTTATGTTGACGGCACAACAAACCGGTTCGGGTCAGGACTGGAATCCGAAGAACTATGGCAACGAATATGACGAAGAGCTAACCATGCGTCAGGCAATTGCCAAGTCGCGCAACATGGTGTCGATTCGAATTCTGCAAGCCATCACACCGCAATATGTGCAGGACTACATCACCCGATTTGGTTTTCAAGCTGACAAACACCCGCCGTTTTTACCCATGGCGCTTGGCGCAGGATCTGTGACGCCATTGCAAATGGCGGCTGCGTTTTCTGTATTTGCCAATGGCGGCTATCGGGTCACGCCATTCTTAATCGACTATGTCACAGACTCAGAAAACAACGTACTGATGCGGGCCAAACCAACGATTGCGGGTGATGCGGCCGCACGCGTGCTCGATCCGCGCACGGTCTACGTGATGAATGATATGTTGCGTGGTGTCGCTGTCTACGGTACCGCAGCCCGTGCTGGCCGAGAGCTCGGGCGCCGGGACCTCGCCGGCAAAACCGGCACCACCAATGACTCGGTAGATGCTTGGTTTGCTGGCTACACGCCGCGTCTGGTTGGCGTTGCCTGGCTCGGCTTTGATCAACCCAAGTCGCTTGGCAGCCGCGAAACGGGTGGTGGTGCCGCGCTACCGATCTGGATGGGCTATATGAAAAAAGCCCTGGAAAAATTCCCTGAAGAGCGCCCAGGGCCACCGCCCAGCGGTTTGATCGTGGATGGCGAGGCAATGTTCTTTGCAGAATATCCGCCAGATCAAGCCATCTCACGCGTCGGTCTTGATCAGCCCAAGGAGTCCATCGACGAGTTATTGGAGTCATTGAACATGGGAGGCGGCAATTCCGCTGTCACACCGTTGCCCATCACGAACTAAAACCTCAAAATCCAAGCTTTACAGTTGAATCTGGATTTTGTGGCCTGTCACATCGGAAAAGATTTGTGACAAGGCATCGTGCAAATCAGGGCCGCCGCGGGTGTCTTTCCAATGCCTGCCGTCAAAACGATAGTGAAACCCACCGCTTGGCGCCGCAACCCAAAGCTCTTGCATGGGCGCTTGACTATTGATGACCACTGGAGTCTTGTTATCAAACAGCAGATTTAGAACGTTGGCTTCTCGTTTGGTATCGACGTCAACGTCAAGTTTGTCGTACCAATCGTCTGCTTGCGTCTCAATCCTGTCTAGAATGGCACTAATCAGTTCATCAAACTCTGTTTCCGTCATAATTAAATCCTTTGTGTTTTTGGAGCCCGCCGTGACCTCAGTTGCAGATTGCATTGTTCGCCAAAGTCGATTAATTCCCGCGTTGGTGCTGTTTGCTTCATTGATCGGTTGCGGCTACAAGGGCCCACTATATTTGCCACCGCCGCCTGACACTATCAGTGGTCAAGGCTCGGTGGTACAAACCCCTGAAGTCAATATTCCGCCTGAATCACAAAACCCGTCGCTAGAACCAGCGCCGATCGTCATTGAATAGTTTATTTCATCGTTTGTCGACCATGCCCTCACTCACTGATCAACAAAGCTTGGCCACACCTGCGGGCCAACCACACTTTCATTATCGCAACGGTGAGCTGTATGCCGAAGATGTACCATTGGTCTGGCTCGCGGAACAACTCAGTACACCGCTATATGTCTATTCCAAGGCGGCGTTGCACAGCGCTTGGGGCTCATACACGCAAGCCATCAAAGGGCACGATGTGCTGGTTTGCTATGGCATGAAGGCCAACTCGAATCTAGCCATCCTTCAGCAATTTGCCAAGCTTGGCAGTGGCTTTGACATCGTGTCTGGCGGTGAGCTCATGCGGGTCATGAAAGCTGGCGGCAACCCGGGTAAGGTCGTTTTCTCGGGCGTAGGCAAAGAGGTCTGGGAAATGGAACTGGCACTCAATTCCGGCGTAAAGTGTTTTAACGTCGAATCGGTGCCTGAACTCAAGCGCCTGTCAGCAGTAGCAACCCGGTTGGGCAGAACCGCGCCCGTGTCAATAAGAGTCAATCCTGATGTTGACGCACAAACGCATCCCTATATCTCGACAGGCTTAAAAGAAAACAAATTTGGCATTGCGATCGAGTCCGCACTTGAGACTTACAAGCTGGCCAAGCAACTGCCCGGACTGAATGTGGTTGGGGTTGACTGTCACATCGGGTCTCAAATCACTGAGGTAAGCCCTTATCTAGATGCCCTGGACAAACTCTTGAACCTGATTACAACGCTTACGACCGAGGGTATCGAGTTGCATCATCTCGATCTTGGTGGTGGTCTGGGCATTCGATACGATGACGAAACACCTTTGGCGCCAGGAGTGTTGCTAGATGCGGTATTTGAAAAACTCGCCCAAAAAGGACTTAAGCTGCAATTGGTTCTCGAGCCAGGCAGATCACTTGTGGGGAATGCAGGTTTGCTGATTACCGAGGTGCAGTATCTAAAACACACCGATGACAAAGATTTTGCGATCGTCGATGCTGGCATGAACGACCTCATGCGCCCGGCACTCTACGAAGCCTGGCACGGTGTCTTGCCGATCAGGCCTCGCATGACACAAACGCATGTGTACGATGTTGTTGGCCCTGTCTGTGAAAGTGCCGATTGGCTCGCACGTGCTAGAGCTTTAGCACTTGAAGAAGGCGACTTGTTGGCCATTGAGTCAGCAGGCGCCTACGGATTTGTAATGGCCGGTCATTACAACTCGAGGCCTCGCGCCGCTGAAGTCTTGGTCGATGGCAAGCATTGGGACGTAATCCGTACACGGGAAACGTTTGACGACTTGATTCGAGGTGAAGCCTTGCTTGACCGAGTCTGACAGCGCGGTTTAATGGGAATTTGCTAGCGGCAGCGGTTTAAGCAGTGACCCAGCGCTTGCGGCTTATCCACAGCAAGATCGCAATCACGAATGCGGGAATTATCAACAGTGCGTAGGCATCCCCGTAACTACCAAACCTTGCCGCCGCCACCCCAAATAGCGGTGGCCCGCAAAGCACGCCCAGGAAGGTAAATCCAAGCGTGCCACCGGTGGCCATGCCGGCAAGTCCAGTCGGTGCCTGACGGGCTACCTCAGCCAAATACACACCATTCCAGCCAATGGCTGTTGCACCCAACAACATTAACAACAAATACAGCCAGACTGTTTGCGTGTCTGCTGTCAACCATGGCATCAATGCAGCACCGCCAAGTAACATCAGTGCCACGCCAATCAGCATGTAACCTGACCCAAGCCAGTTATCTGCGACCCAGCCCCACAGGATGCGACCTCCTACACCTGCCGCTTGCGCCACTGTCAATGCCACGCCAGCCGCAATCAATCCCCACCCTAGATCTTCATACAGGAATGTCACGAGATAAGTGGTCAAAGACAGCTGCGTAATAGCAAACAAAAAGGAAACAGCGGCCAGAATGCGCAGGGAAGGTTGGGCAAATACCAGCTTGATCGGTTCGATGAAGCTTTTAATCAACGACGGACGAATGGCAGGGTTGCGGTCCTCATCCAACTGAGTACGCAATGGACTAACCGCCAGTGCACATAAAACACAAAACAGCGCAACCATCACAAACGCAGCCTGCCAACCCATAAGAACCTCCATGGATGGCACCAACAAGCCGGCTAGCATACCGCCCACAGGCACACCCGTTTGTTTGATAGAGAACACCAGTGACATACGCTCTGGGGGTGTTGTCTTAATGAGCAAGTGAGAACTCGATGGTGTCACAGGACCATATCCGAGTCCGATTAACACCGCCCCAACAACGATAGTAATTGGCCATGGCAGTGCACACAAAATCAGGCCGGCCGCTGTAAGCAGTAAGCTAATTTGACTCAGCCTAAGCGCCCCCCAACGTTTGACAAAGGAGCCGCCCATGATGCTCGACACCATGGCAGCGGCGTAGACAACCGCAACGTAAAACCCTACGTAGGTGGTTGAAACGTTGATCGCCTCACTGACTACTGGTGCCACAACTGGCAATGTAATTAAAGCCATCGCAACTAACGCCTGGATCATTAAGGTCGCCACCAAAATGAGCCAGGCGCTAGTAGGTTGTTTCACGTCAGTAAGTGCCCGTTAAAAAGAATTTGTTACAGTTCGCCGTAGGAGTGCAGGCCAGAAAGGAACATATTGACGCCAAGAAACGCAAAGCCAGTAATCAATAAGCCTACCAATGCCCAATATGCGGCGATCGTACCACGCATACCCTTCATGAGACGCAGATGTAACCAGGCAGCGTAATTAAGCCAAACAATCAAAGCCCAGGTCTCTTTGGGATCCCACTGCCAATAGGCACCCCAGGCATCAGCTGCCCATAAAGCTCCAAGAATCGTCGCAACGGTAAAGAATGCAAACCCAATTGCGATGGCACGATACATGATGTCATCTAGAACTTCTAGTTTGGGTAACTTTTTTGAGATAGGTTTACGGAAAGCCAGTATCGAACCCACCAACACCGCACCAATACCGAAATACAGCATCCAGGTGGCTGACAATCCCTCGGTGCGGAACACCATCGGCTCAGCTGCCAATAACACACCCAAAATGAACAGGGGCGCGAGCTTCTTGTAGGACTTGGTCTCACCGTTTTCCTTGACTAGATACGCAAAACCAACCATAGCCGCTAATGAGAAGGTGCCATAGCCAATAAAGTTGGTCGGCACGTGCAACTTCATCCACCAGCTCTTGAGCGCAGGGACCAAAGGCTGAATCTCGTATGCCTCGCGGGTAAACGAATACCAAAGCAAAAACACCACGATAGAAGTCACCACCAGCATCACAAACCCGCCCAAAGCCCGGGTGGCATAGCGACGCTCGTAATAGAGATAAAAAAGTGTCGTGATGATGGCGAACAACACAAAAACTTCATAGAGGTTGCTCACCGGAATGTGGCCAAGATCAGGCCCCATCAAATGGCCTTCACGCCAGCGCACTAACAAGCCCACCGTACCGGCGTAGGTCGCCCCCCAAGACAGGAAGGTGCCAAGCCAGGCGGCGGTGTTGCTAGCAAAGCCAATCCAATAACAGATCGTGGCCAGCAAATACATCATGCACATCCACAGGATGGCCGACTGCGAAGAGAAGAAATATTTCAGAAAGAAGTTCTGCTCTGCGTTTGCCAGGTTGCCGTCGTAGAGCCAAATTGCAAATAGTGCGGTCAGACCACTGGCGACCATATAGGTGCGTAAGGGACGCCACAACCAACCCGTCCAAACCACAAACGGCACGGTACCCACGAGAATCCATTTCTCATAGATATCCATGGAGTCACTGTAAGCGGTCAGCGCGTAAGCAGCGCCTGCTGCCAACACGACGAAAAACAGCAAATCGGTCCAATCAGGTTTGCCGCGCAACTGCCGTGAATCACCCGACTCTGTCAAGTCCTCCCAGGAAGCACGCTCTGCAGTGATGGTTTGTGCCATGATCACTCCTTTCTCATGTCTAGCCGGCCAAGTGCCTGCTTGAACCGCTCAAACTCACGGTTGAAATCCAATGAACGCTTTTGTGAGGTCATGGCCGCAAGCACTTGCGTGCTTTCTTGGCCAGGTTCACGCTTGAGCCACACCCAGATGCGCCGGTCGCGCACATAGAACATGGCAAAAACCCCAATGGTCAACAACAGACAGCCTAGGTAGACCGTCAACATGCCAGGGGCACGACTGACTTGAAATACGCTGGCCTGAACCAGATCAAACGATTTCATGGAAAACAGGATTGGTGCCGGATAAAAGCTCAAATCGGACAACGAAGCAACAGCTAGCTGTGTCCAGCGAACATTCTCAGGCGTGGACGGGTCAGTCGGTTCGAGACCCAACCGTTCACGAGCGATTCCTCTAAGCTCACTCATGGTTGAGCCCAGCAACCGAACGATTACATCTGCCGCACGCGCTTGTTCCTGCTGTGGCACGCTAGTTTCCAGAAACCGCGACAAAGCCTCAAGACCACCATTGGCGAATGTTTCGAGTGCGCGCTGTGCCGAGATTTCAAGAGCCGCGCCATCAACGCCTGGCGGGGTGTTGTTCTGTGCAAAACGCTTGGCGGCCTCGCTACGAGCATCAGGATCGGCTAAAGCGGCACGCAAGTTCATGAACTCAACGGCGGAGGCGGACTCGTCGGCCGGTATACGCAAGTAACGGAAATTGTCCGAGTTGTTCATGGCAACGCCAGCGAGGATCACGCGATCGCCGTCAAGCTCAACAGGCAACATGTAGTTGTGGAAACGCTGAGCCTGACCGCTGTCATCGATGACCGTGTATTCAACGCTGGGGCCGAGGTTTTGCAGGTTCTTTTCTCGTTTGCTGGTTGCGCTGCCAGTCACGGCCGCGACGTGCTCAATCACGGTTGCTTGCGATGGCACCCCATCGCTTAGGTCTTCAACGTTAATGGGTCGCAAACCAGTGATCTCGAGCCTGACCTGACGGCCAGTATTGCCAATGGGCAAGCGCATGGCTTCGCCCACCCGTTTGGAGAACTCAAACGGCCCTGGGGCAGCACCACTTAACGGGAAGGCCAGCATGTCAATATTGCTACCACCGTCATCAAAGCTTGACTGATAAACTGTCACGCCCTTGTATCTAAGTGGCTCGTTAACCTCAATCGTTTGGTCAAAGGTTTCGCCAGTCTCAAGGTCTTTTACCGTTACCTCACTGGCAAAGCGGCTTGGCATACCAGTGGAGTAATAGTCAACCAGAAATTTGTTCAGCTTGAGCTCAAATGGCAAAGGCTGCACTAGCGCACCTTCACCGACTGTCACCACGGCGTTACTGCGGGTACCGCCCTCAGGGATAAACAAATTCGCGCGGAAACTTGGATTGTCTAGTTCCAGGCGGCCAGAGGCAGGCACATCAGCAATCAGCATGTTGTCGATGATCGGTGTCTTGCCAAACAGCCAGACCTGCATGCGCACCGGCAATTCACTATCGAGCAAGCCACCAACACAAATCATCACAATGGAGGCGTGGGCAGCAATATATCCAAATCGATTGCCGCTACCTTTTTTAGCGGCAATCATGACACCGTTTTCTTCTTCACGAACCTTGAAAGCGTATCCCTGCTGTTTGAGCCACGCCTTTACAGCCACATCACTATCGACCAAGCCGCGCTCTGTAACCAACTCAACCTTGTGAGGGAATGCGCGCAGGCTCGATCCACGCACATGCTCACGATAAGTTCGCATTTCACGAATCATTTTTGGGGTGTTGCGAGTCAGACAGATGCTCGTGGACACGACAAGAAAGGCCATGATGACCAAAAACCAAGTACTGTTGTAGATCTGCCAGACCGAGAACTTTTGCAATACCTCGAACCAAAATGGACCGAACTGATCGATATAGGTATTTTCAGGACGGTTTTGGGGGATGACGGTGCCGATCACGCTGGCAATACAGATAATCACCAGCAGGCTGATAGCAAAACGCATCGAGCCGAGAAGCTCAATCAGAGAAGATACCGATACTCCGGCCGCCGGTGAGCGGGCGGTCAACTGATCATTCTGTGACACTGTCACTACCCTCAATTAAGTAGAGGCTCAATTAAACCTCTAGTTTGACGGTGTCAGCGCGAACTCAGTTCCCGCGACCGACAAATAAATTGATGTCGGTCAAATTTACCTCAGACCAGCTGCATAGTCAGCAACTGCCTTGATATCTGCGTCCGACATCCGGGCGGCGATTTGAGTCATCATGGGATTGTTTCCTCTATGCCCGGCACGAAACAGTATCAGCTGTTCTTCCAAGTAGGAAGCAAACTGCCCCGACAAGCGGGGGTATTGTGAAGGGATACCCTCGCCATTGGCACCGTGGCAAGCTGCACAGGCAGGGACTTTGGTTTCTTTGATGCCGCCACGCCATATCTCTTCACCGCGAGCCACTAGTGCCTCATTGCTAGCAGTGGCAGGCTTGGTTAATTGTTGCTCTGCAATATAGAGGGCAAGATTACGCATGTCGTCAATGGTCAATGGTGTAGCCAATGCGGTCATGACTGAGGGTGCGCCATCCGCACCACGGCGTGGTGCCATGCCATCTTCCTTAGGCTGGAACTCGGTCAATTGCTTGTAAATATATTCGTGGGGCTGGGCTGCCAAGTTAGGATTGACCGGCAACTCACTATTCCCAGCCGCACCATGGCAGGTCATACAGGCAACAATGCCACGGGTTAGGTCGCCCTCGTTGTACAGTTTTTCGCCAGCCTTAACATCTGGCTTGATCGGCCCAATCGGTACCTCAGCGGCTTGCGCCATTCCAAACAGGGATGAACCCACTACCAGGCTGCTAGCTAGGAAGCTGCGCATTAACACTCGTTTCATGTAAATGACCTCAGGACGATCTCGCGTACGGCAAACAGTCTGATTATACAATAGCAGATTCCCTTAAATGTTTGATCTATCTTGACCATCCTTCATCGCGCCGCTTTCGTGACCTCTGCCGCCAGACTTGACCAGCTTCCCCCGCCAGGCGGGCCGGAGGTGTGTTTTGTCGGGCGCAGCAATGCAGGGAAGTCAACCGCTATAAATGTCCTTACCAATCAAAAACGCCTTGCTTACTCCAGCAAAACGCCCGGGCGCACGCGCCTGATTAACATGTTTGGTCTGCCTGACCCACTGAACCCGGGTGAGCAGCTTGGCTACCTGGTGGATCTGCCTGGCTACGGCTACGCATCAGTGGCGCATCAGGCCAAAGAACAGTGGGCTGATATTCTCGGCGACTATCTGCGGCATCGCCCCTCGCTGGCAGGTATCGTCATGTTGATCGACATCCGTCGCGGGGTCACCGAGCTTGACCGGCGTCTGGCCAACTGGCTCGCGCCAACTGGCAAAGGCGTGCTGGCTCTTCTAACCAAAGCTGACAAATTGCCATTCGGACAACGTAAGAACGCTGTTTTTGCGGTAAAAAAACAACTGGCTGACATTGGTCAGTTGCACGCATTGCCCTTCTCCGCGACCGCCCGCATAGGGATCGAAGAAGCAACTGCCCAAATCGAAAACTGGATTTCCCCAAAGGTTGTGCCATGACAACACCACACCTAATTCTGACTGACTACCCGCACGCGCGCCCGCGTCGCCTGCGCCGTGACGACTTCACACGTCGCCTCGTGCGTGAGCATCAACTAACCGTCAACGATCTCATTTACCCTGTCTTTATCGTCGACGGCAAAGGCGTTGAGCAACCCGTTGCGTCCATGCCTGGTGTCTGTCGCTACTCATTAGACAAGCTGCTGCCGGTCGCCGAAGACTGTGTCAAGTTGGGTATTCCCGTTATGGCTTTGTTTCCGGTCATCGACCCATCACTTAAAGCGCTAGACGGCATTGAAGCCACCAACCCGGATGGGCTGGTCCCAACAGCAGTCAGGACGCTGAAATCAAACTTCCCTGACCTGGGCGTATTAACCGACGTTGCGCTTGACCCGTACACCAGCCATGGCCAGGACGGCGTGATCGATGAGGATGGCTATGTCATCAACGACATTACGCTTGAGATTTTGGTCAAGCAAGCTGTGGTTCAAGCTCAGGCTGGTGTTGACATCGTGGCGCCGAGCGACATGATGGACGGCCGCATTGGCGCCATTCGTCAGGCTTTAGAGGCAAATCAACATATTCACACGCGAATCATGGCGTATTCGGCCAAGTTTGCGAGTGCGTTTTACGGTCCCTTCCGTGATGCGGTGGGGTCAGCGAGCAATCTGGGCAAGTCCAATAAAATGACATACCAAATGGATCCGGGCAATATTGACGAAGCCCTGCGAGAGGTCGCTGCGGATCTGAAAGAAGGTGCCGACATGGTGATGGTCAAGCCTGGCATGCCTTACTTGGATGTCTTGCGCCGGGTGAAAGACGCATTTCGGGTGCCGACTTTTGCTTACCAAGTCAGTGGCGAGTACGCCATGCTCAAAGCTGCAGCGGCCAACGGTTGGCTTGACCACGACAAAGTCATGATGGAATCTTTGCTGGGCTTTAAACGCGCTGGCGCCGACGGGATCCTTACTTACTTTGCTCCAGCTGCCGCGCGGCTGTTGCGAGATTAATTGAGGGGCCGCTTATTGGAGATGGCATGGCTAAACGCCATGCCAAGTAACGGCAGTGCAGCGCTGGCGCCAATTAAGACCCACCCGATGCCAACAGCATCGACGACCAAAGACCCAGCCGCAACGCCTAAAGCCTGCCCCAGAAACAGAAAGGACGCAAACAGTGACACGGCCGTGCCGCGAACCTCGGGGGCCATTTGCGTGGCGTTGGTCTGCAAAACAGCATGCAGTAGGTAGTATCCCAACCCACAAAAGATGCTGGCTAAGATCGCAAGTGACCAATGGGGACCAATGATATAGAGCAAATAGCAGATACCTAATACCCAGCCACCAGCAAATGTGAGCTTTACTTCCCCAAACCGCGAAACTAGCCACTTCGCACGAAACACATACAACATAGCTCCTATAGCGAAGAAAGCAGTGATCAGACCGGCCATCGTTGAGCTGACGTCTTGGGTCTTTTGCAGGAAGGCGGGCACAAATGACAGTCCACCAAACACCAACGCGCCCTCAATGAGTACCACCAGCAACACGATCCTGGCCCAGGGCAGCGCAAACACTGACACGATGGGCGTAACTAACTGTAGGCCATGGGTGCTTGGCGGCACTTCGGGAACCTCTTTCAGTTGTGTCAGCAGCCAGACACCGACCATCGCATACATTGAAGCCAGGCACACAAATGACCAGCGCCAGCCTAGCGTGTCAGTCAAAACCCCGCCAATGACTAGCCCAGCAGACATGCCTAGAATAGTGCCTGTCATAAATTGCGCAAGGGTCACCTGCCGATCTTCATAGACCACGTGGTCGCCAATCCAAGCCATCGATAACGGCACGATCGCCGCTGCCGTGGCGCCAGACATGGCTCGGCCTGCGAGTACCCACTCAAAACTTGATGCGCTGGCAGCTACCAAATTGCCAACAGCGCAAGCCAGAGTGGCAAACGCCAGGGTCCGAAATTTGCCAAACCGGTCACCCACTGGTCCATAAAAAAACTGCATCACGCCGTAAGCAAACACAAACCACGTGATCACCTTGGCTGCCTCGCCGGTGGTGATAGAAAATTCCTGACTTAATTGAGGCAACGCTGGATCGAGCACTCGAAATGCGCTCGTGCTGCTAAATGCAGCGCAAGCCAACAACAAAATGCTGCGCTTTGACGGCAAATGCGTCGTGGTGTCAGTCATCTCTGTGGGTTAACGCGTCAACACATCATCAAGGACTCTGGAAAATCGGTCAGCGTTCTGAAACCCGACCACGCGCACGTCTGAAATCTCGCGCCCGCCTGCCTCAAAGAAAATAATGCCCGGAGGACCAAACAAGTTAAAGCGTTTTAACAAGGCACGGTCGTTGGCGTTATTGACCGTGACATCCGCTTTTAAGAGCAACATCTGACTCATCTTTTGTGCCACCGTTGGATCAGAAAACGTAAAGAGCTCCATCTCTTTACAAGAGACACACCAGTCGGCGTAGAAATCGAGCATTACCGGTCGTGTTGACTGAGCGAGCCGTTGGTCAAGCTCAGCCACGCTAGCCACCAACTCGAATGTCGGCTTGCCCACCGGACTGCTCGTCTGAACGGCTGCACCTGACCCAACAAGGTGTTGCAGTGGCTGCAGCAAGGAGCGGCCGCCGCTAGCCAACCCCACCAGCCAAATCACTGCTGCCAAAGCCAGCAACAGCCCGAGTGCTTTGCGAATCGCAGCGCCCAAGGCCATGGGTTCTGACAAACGATCAAATGCGCCCAATAAGACAGCCGATAGAGCAGCAAGTGCACTCCAGCCTAAGATCTGCACCCAGGCGGGCAATACTGGTGAGAGCATCCACCAAGCGGTAGCAAACAGTAGAACCCCAAAAAAAAGCTTTGACACCATCCATCCAAGGACCCGCCTTAGGCAGCAGGCTGCCCGCAGAGGCTCCGACAATTAAAAGTGGCAAGCCCATGCCCCAGGCCATGGCAAATAAGGCCGTGCCGCCTAGCATCCAGTCACCGGACTGCGAGATGTACAACAGCGCACCAGCTAATGGTGCGGCTACACAAGGACCAACAATCAATGCCGACACGGCACCCATGATCAAGGCGGCCCATAACCGGCCGCCTTTAAAACCCGATGCGGTGCTGCTCAGTTTGGTCTGCACCGATTGCGGCATCTCGATACGGATAACATCAAACATGGCCAAGCCAAACAACACCAGTAATGTTGCAAATATCGACAACACCCAAGGTGTTTGCAGCCAGGCCGCCAGCCCCGCGCCGCTGATGCCTGCCAGCACACCAAGCAAGGTATAAACGACCGACATGCCAAGTACGTAGGCCGCCGCCAAAGACAAGCCTCGCAGCCTAGAGACCTGGTTGCCCTGACCTACGATCAATACTGACAAAATCGGAATCATAGGCAAGACGCATGGCGTAAACGCCAGCAAAGCACCCAAAGCAAAAAACAAAAGCACGATTTGCCATAGACCACTTGAAGCCAAAGCGCTCGCGATTCCCCGGTCATCACCACCAGACAATAGTCCCTGCCAGGAACTGCCGGTTTGGCTTGGCACGGCTGGCGTTGAGACATTCGCAGAAGTACTAGCCGCTAGCAACGGGCGATCAATATCAACAATCGGCTGTTGATGCACTACCTGATAGCCACCGTCGATCCACAAGAGTTGCACCGCCGAGTCCATCGGTGGATAGCAAAGACCAGCCTCGGCACACCCCTGGCTGACCAAAATCAAGGTCATGACCGCTGGTGCCATTTGGTCAGGCCACTTCGGCAAGGTCACCCCAAACTCTACGCCTCCGAAATAAAGCGCCATGTCTTTTTCAAAGGTAGGGTCATATTTGACTTCGCCTGGCGGCAGCGTGATGTTCGGCATCTCAAACGGTGCGTCACGCAGCTCAAACTCAAATCGCTCCTGATACATGTAGTATTTGGGGGCAATGTCATAGCGCACAGCCAGTGTGTTGCCATCTAGCATGCGTGCCTGCATGGCAAACGCTTTTTCCGGGGCTAGAAAATCCTGGGCAGAAACTGCCTTGACCGCACAGAACGACAGCACGATCAAAGCAAACATCAGATATACGAAAGAGTTGGTTTTCTGTTTCATATTTGAGTCTGTCGGCAAACCCAATTCAAATAATCGGCATGGCCACCGACTACAGGCACCACAATGGCCTCAGGCACGTCATAAGGATGCAACTGAACCAAGCGATCAATGGCATCCCTGGCAGCCGATCGACTGGTCTTGATAATCATGCCGATCTCCTCATCACCCTGCACCTCGCCATTCCACTCATAGATGGACAAGGTTGGCGGCGTTAGCTGGACACAGGCGGCGAGCTTTTCTTCAACCAGTACATGTGCAATCCGTTTAGCCAACAGCAGATCAGGTGCCGTGCTTAAAATGACAACGCACATGGGGTCAGGTGCTGTTTGTATTGGACGCTCTGATGTATCCACGCGACTTCCTCAAAACATAGGCCTTAATTGTATCGGTTGAGCTAAGTTTGAACCGATTATTCATCGTTCGTTCAAAAAAAAACGGACCAGGTGTTGATCTGATCCGCTTTTTGCTAGGGCCTAGCCCGGCTTTCCAATCAAGCCTCTTTTGACTCTTCCGTCTTGGTTTGCTCGGTTTCATCAACCTCGGGGCGATCCACTAACTCCATGAAAGCCATAGGTGCGTTGTCACCTTGGCGATAACCCATCTTCAATACACGGGTATAACCGCCATTGCGGTTGGCATAGCGTGGACCAATTTCACCGAACAGCTTGAGCACAGCGTCACGGTCGCGCAGACGGGCAAATGCCAAGCGCTTGTTTGCGAGGGTGGGCTGCTTGCCAAGCGTGATCAACGGCTCAATCACGCGTCGCAATTCCTTGGCCTTGGGCAGTGTGGTCTTGATAGCTTCATGCGTTAAAAGCGCAACCGCCATATTGCGAAACATCGCCAAGCGATGGCTACTGGTGCGGTTCAGTTTACGTAGTCCGTGTCCGTGACGCATTTTTCTTTCCTTATCGAATCTAAATGTTGCCTCTTCTATCGGCGAGGCCGCGGGGCAATCTAAGTTAATGAAAACAAACTAAACAAACACGGCGGACAACAATGTTGTCCACCATGTTTCAAACAATTACGGGCGCTCAAGGCCAGCTGGTGGCCAATTCTCAAGCTTCATGCCCAGCGTCAAACCGCGTGCGGCCAACACTTCCTTGATTTCGTTCAACGACTTGCGACCCAGGTTAGGTGTCTTGAGCAGTTCGTTCTCAGTGCGCTGAATCAGGTCACCGATGTAATAGATGTTCTCAGCCTTCAGGCAATTTGCCGACCGAACAGTCAGCTCCAGATCGTCGACCGGACGCAGCAACACGGGATCGATCTGGGGAGCACCACGAGCCGGTGCCTCGAACGAGTCGCCAGCACCTTCAAGCGCAGCGAATACCGAAATTTGGTCCATCAAGATGCGGGCTGATTGGCGAACCGCTTCTTCAGGCGAAATCACACCATTGGTCTCGACGTCAAGTACTAGCTTGTCCAAATCGGTGCGCTGTTCCACACGTGCGTTTTCGACGTTGTAACTCACACGACGAATCGGACTGAACGAAGCGTCAAGGACGATACGGCCAATTGATTGGCTACGATCATCTGCCAGTGCGCGAACGTTCCCTGGCACATAACCTCTACCCTTTTCGACCTTAATTTGCATCTCCAGGCGGCCGCCTTCGTTCAGATGTGCGATGACATGATGCGGGTTCACGATCTCAACGTCATGGGGCAATTCGATGTCAGATGCGTGCACTGGACCTTCGCCTTGCTTGCGCAACACCAACGAAACCTCATCACGAGAGTTGAGCTTGAACACGATACCTTTCAGATTCAAGAGGATATCAACAACGTCTTCGCGAACACCGTTGATCGTTGAGTATTCGTGGACCACGCCGGTGATTTGCACTTCAGTAGGTGCGAAACCTGTCATGGATGACAGAAGGATACGGCGCAAGGCGTTGCCCAGAGTATGACCAAAACCTCGCTCGAACGGCTCCATCACGACTTTGGCGTGGTTAACGCCAACAGACTCGACTTCGATTGATCGTGGTTTCAGAAAAGTTTGAGATAGCATTAGTGCGATTCCTTATTCAATACCCTCGGCTCGTTACACCGATAAGGCTGATGGAAACAAAAAAAAGAGACAAACAATAATCACTAGCCTGGCCTGTCTGACATCGCCAAACAGGCCAAGGAGCCGTAATTAACGTGAATACAATTCGACAACCATCGACTCGTTGACGTCACGGGCAACATCGCTGCGATCCGGCATCTGCTTGAACACGCCAGACAACTTGTTGGGGTCGACCTCAACCCACTGCGGTAGACCGATTTCAGAAGCCAGATCCATCGACTCTTTAATGCGCGACTGCTTCTTGGCTTTCTCGCGAACAGCAACTACATCACCAGCGTTGACCAACATCGAGGGGATATCAGCCGTGTGACCATTCACCTCGATAGCGCGGTGTGCAACAAGCTGACGAGCCTCAGCGCGCGTTGAGCCAAAGCCCATCCGATACACGACGTTATCCAAACGCGACTCGAGCAATTGAATCAGCGTCTCGCCCGTGTTGCCACGACGGCGCTCGGCTTCGGCGAAGTACTTGCGGAACTGCTTCTCGAGAACGCCGTACATGCGCTTGAGCTTCTGCTTCTCACGCAGCTGCAGACCATAGTCTGACAGGCGGGCACCCGAGGTGCGACCGTGTTGCCCAGGCTTGGAATCAAGCTTGCACTTAGAATCCAGCGAGCGGCGTGCGCTCTTGAGAAAAAGGTCGGTTCCCTCACGACGAGAGAGCTTGCATTTAGGTCCAGTGTAACGTGCCATGTCTCTATATTCCTTAAATACGACGGCGCTTGGGCGGACGGCAGCCGTTATGCGGAACAGGCGTAATATCCGCAATGCTCGAGATCTTGATGCCCAGTGCGTTCAAGGCACGCACAGACGATTCGCGACCAGGGCCCGGTCCTTTGATACGCACTTCCAAGGTCTTGATTCCGCACTCGATTGCGACACGACCGGCCGATTCAGCAGCGACCTGAGCAGCAAACGGAGTTGACTTGCGCGAGCCCTTAAAGCCGGCACCACCCGATGTCGCCCATGACAAGGCATTACCCTGACGATCGGTGATGGTGATGATGGTGTTGTTGAAAGAAGCGTGTACGTGAGCGATACCATCGGACACATTCTTTTTAACTTTTTTGCGCACTCGCGTTGCGCCTGCACTGGCTTTTGCCATTTTGCAATCCCCTTATTTCTTCAGGCTGGCCGCTGCACGACGAGGACCTTTACGGGTCCGCGCGTTGGTGCGGGTACGTTGACCGCGAACCGGCAGGCCGCGT
>JAJOJF010000011.1 GCA_021208885.1 Burkholderiaceae bacterium | reverse complement strand
GTGTCGGTTCAGTTCAAGCGATATCTGCACAGGCTCTCTGAACGATTGAAAGTTTTGCAGGGTGAATGAATGAAGCATGGTGGAAGTTTCTAATTTATACAAATAATTGTTGATTTTAGCATTATCGGTATAGAGTACGACTAGTTTATTAACAAAATTAACAAAATAATGTTCAGTGCTTGCGGATTTCATCGAATTGATTGTCAAGCCCGCAGCACTGGTCGCTGCGCGTCCCAACCTACTGCTGCCGCTTGCTGCTAGATGCGGACTGATTCGGGCTGCGGGTGGCTCGCCGCAAAAAGCTAATCGTCCACCTCAAGGCGACATCAGCGGTCACGTTCCGTGAAATACGGATTTGGTCGCCATGACTTGTGCTGCCAACTTGACAACGACCGGCTAAAATTTGTCAGTTATAACTTGCAATATTTAGGAAAAAAGTTAAAAATGTCAGTTATGACTGACAAAATAAGACTTCCTGACGAACTCGGCGAGCAATTGCGACAGAGGCGCAAAGCACTGGGCATGAGCAAATCCGAACTTGCCCAGCGCGCTGGCAAGGTGCGCGAGGTTGTCTATCGTCTCGAGGCGGGTGAGGACGTCACGGTGTCCTCGCTGATGGCAGTCCTCTCAGCGTTAAAACTCGCCATGTGTCTGGAGCCGGCCGGCTTGCCGACACAGGCAGAGGTTTCGCGACGTTTCATGGAAGATGAAGATGAGTAGTAGCGATGAGCAGTAGTCACGTTCGTGCGCCTTTGCCCGAGAAAATCCGTGAGCTTCATGTCTCGATTGGCAAGGCTCAAGGGGCAGGGCAGCTGCTGAAATCCTCGAGATATGAGTTTCGCTATCTCAGTGCAGATCCGAACCAGCCCGAAGTGGCGCTGTTGATGCAGCCGTCTGAAAAGCTGACTTGGCAGGACAGTGACTTGTTTGCGCCGATGGACCAGAATCTGCCTGAAGGTGACTTATTCATGCGGATACGGGCTATGTATCCCAAACAGCCGATGACGCCGATGCATTTGTTGGCGTTGATCGGCAGTAACGGTATTGGTCGCCTTGCCTACCAAATGCCGGGCCAAGATGAGCCGCAACGACCTGTCATGATCGCCAAGCAAGATTTGCTCAAGCTTACCTACACACCTAAGGTGTTTGATGAGTTAGTTGCCGCATATTTGAGCACTGGCATCGGGATCGCTGGCATGCAACCTAAAATCATGGTGCCCGATCGTTCAACCATTCCGATTCCATCACTGATCGTTAAGGCAGCCAGTGAGAGCTATCCTGGTTTAACTGCGAATGAGTTTCTCTGTTTAAGCGCAGCCAAGCGCGCCGGCATTGATGTGCCTGAGTTCGCGATATCCGATGATGGGCAAATGCTGGTGCTGGATCGATTTGATCTAGTGATGCAGGCAGATGGCCAAACTGAACGGTTGGGGTTCGAGGATATTGCCGCACTGGCAGGTTTGCGAGTGCGTGATGTCCTTTCCGATCGCAAATATCATGGCAGTTACCAGCGCGTGGCTGAGCTTTTGCGTCAGTTTGGTTTATCGAGTGACAACTTGCACCGTTTTTTTGAGCAGGTGGCGTTTTCTGTCATGGTGCGTAACGGCGACGCCCATCTGAAGAACTTTGGCGTGTTGTATCGATCAGCTCAAGACGTTTGGTTAGCACCCATGTTTGATGTGGTCACCACCAGCATCTACAAATACACTCAATATCCAGGGGGTCCAGAGCTTGAAGACCGCACCATGGCACTGAAGCTTTTTGTTGGTCGCGGCAGAAATAAAACATACCCGACCAAAGCCGAGTTAATCGAGTTTGGACATCGGGTCTGTGGGGTGGCGAAACCGCAAGCGGTACTGTCTCGAATCGCTGAGGCGATGCATGAGACGTTGCAGTCAGCTGCTACAGACGATCGTGTACCTAAAGATCTGCTGGCGCAACTGGAATCGGCTTGGCAGCCGGGCTTGGCTAAGTACGCGTGACCTCGCTCAATTTGTTCCAATGTTGCACTCTGGTAGTTCATTTGAATAGATCTCGATCTACCACCCGGTGATTGAAGAAGGCTTGCGCACAGCCTTGAGGGATACGGCGGCCAAGCGTGATGCGGCGGGACAGTCGGGTTGAGTCTGAGCCACCGCCGCTTAAATCCATGTCATACTTCGCGACTTTTTTCAGCAAGCGAAGCCATCGATGAGCAAGTCCGGACCTGATACACCAAGCCAAGACCAAAGCAACAACCTCGACACCGAGCGCAGACCCCGTGCAGACTGCGATAGGCTATTTGCGCTTGCGGCCCAGGCGGCCGAGAGATCGCCTGATCGCCAGTTTGCTCTTGTCACCGAACAGCAGTGGGACGGTTTGGTTAACGACTTTGACCGTAATGAGTGGACTTGGGGGTAGTTTTCTTGACAAGGAATTTGAATTTAAAGAGAAATTTTCTCTTTAATAGGAATTAATTGTGTGATTTATGTATAATAATGGTGGTTAAAGAGAAAAAATAGGAATCCCGTGATTCTGAGCTTTGCCCTTGAAAACTGGATGTCGCTGCGCGATCCGGTCGCCTTCTCGATGGTGGCTAGCCGCGAGCGCCAGCATGCCGAACGCCTGCCCGTACTGACGAAATACAACACGCGGGTGTTGCCCGTTGCCGCCATTTATGGCGGCAACGCATCAGGCAAGACGAATTTCTTTCGAGCCTTAAGTTTCGCAAAAACGTTGGTGGTCAAAGGCACGCAGCCCGATGGATGGTTGGCAGTCGACGGATTTCGCTTGGATGACACTAGTCATGATCAACCGACTCGTTTTGCTTTTGAGCTGCTGGTCGATGAAACTATTTACGAGTTCGCGTTTGCGGTTAACCGACGCGTTGTGTTGGAAGAGAGGCTGGTGGCGATTAACCGAACAAGTGAGCGCGTTCTGTATCGTCGCACTGCCAACCAGATTGAGTTTGCGCCCGGACTCGCTAAAGATCAGTTCCTGCAGTTCGCTTTCAAGGGCACGCGTGACAATCAATTGTTTCTGACCAATTCTGTGTCGCAGAAGGTAGAGAACTTCCGGGCGGTGTACGACTGGTTTCGTGACAGCCTTGAGTTGGTGGCACCGGACTCAAGGTTTGAGCCGTTCGAGCAGTTTTTGGATGTAGATCATCCGCTTTATGCCACGATGAACGAGTTGCTCCCGAAACTCGATACCGGTATCACGCACTTGGGTGGCGAAGACATCGCCTTTGACAATCTAGCTTTACCTGACTCCATGAAGCTCATCTTGCAAGAGGAGCTCAGGGAGGGCATGACCATACGGTTGATGTCTGACAAGAATGATCGGTTCGTGGTGACGCGTAAAAACGGCGAACTCTCAGCAAAAAAGCTAGTGACCTACCACGCTAAGGCCGATGGAACATCAGCCAAGTTTGAAATGCGACAAGAGTCCGATGGCTCACAACGCGTCATTGATTTGTTGCCGGCATTTCTCGAACTTGCCGCGCCGGGCTCAAAGAAAGTGTTTGTGATCGATGAGGTGGATCGCAGCCTGCATACATTGCTGACACGCCGGCTGTTGGAGGCTTACCTTGACAGTTGTGGTGCCACTTCGAGGGCACAACTGCTCTTTACTACGCACGATGTCCTGTTGATGGATCAACACTTGTTGCGCCGCGATGAGATGTGGGTGGCTGAACGTAAACCCGCAGGTGTATCCACGTTGGTTTCATTTGCTGAGTACAAGGATGTCCGTTACGACAAAGACATCAGAAAGAGCTACTTGCAGGGACGCTTAGGTGGTGTGCCACGTATTTTGTTGGACGCCAGGGGCATTGCTTCGGGCGATGGTGATCTAACGTAAGTCCAATTCAGAGTTCGGGGACCTCATCTTTTGACGGTGGGGGTCAGCAGCGTTAGCGCCGTCAGTGGCAGCGTGCCGTTCTGGACAATAATCGGGGCCCCGGTTGATGGTGGCCTTTGGTGGTGTCATTGATATAAATTATAAATACTGTAAAATGCGTCCTAAGGACGCATTTTACAGTATTTATGAAGAATAAAATTGACTCTATTTCAGCGCAAAGGCTGCAAACGATTGCCGCTGACCTGTTGGCGTCTTATGGCATGCCAGCGATATCCCGCTATGAATTTGCTGTGCGCCTATTCAAGCATTTGCAAGTCGCCTCACCTGAGTTTGAGTTGAACAAGACCAAGTTCGATCAATTGTGTGGCGAGCTAATGGAATTGCGTCTGCTTAATCTAGTTGACCCTGCTTCGAGGTCTGGTGGCTACATATTGTTCGGCGGACAGAAGGCCAGTGTCGGTGAGTTGCTCTGTTGTCTTGATCCGTTTGCTTACGTATCACAATTGAGTGCGCTAGAGTTTCACGGGCTAACAGACAGATTCCCGCGAATGTTGTACATTACACGCCCTGACTTGCCAAATTGGCGATCATTTGCTCGTCAAAAAATGAGGCACGACTTGGGTGAGTCGCAAGATAGCTTCGTGCGTGCTGGGTTGCCTCAGTTGCGTTTGCCAGATCTCGCGAAGATTGGTGACACCGTCTTGCATGTTGAGCATCAGACGCATTTAGGGGCATTTCGTTTGGTCAGTGGCTCAGCCTTGCGTGTCTCGACACTCGGCAGAGCATTTCTTGAGATGCTGAGGGATCCGGACCTGTGTGGCGGGATTCAGCATGTCATCGATATCTATCGCCAAGAGGCTAATCGATATCTTCGGTTGATTGTTGAGGATATTGATCGTCATGGTCGAGCGATCGACAAAGTGCGGGCTGGATTTTTATTGACACAGGTATGCGGCTTGGAGCATCCGGTTATTTCGAGATGGGAGTCGTTTGCTAAAAGAGGAGGGTCTAGAAAGCTTGATCCTGATGAAGGGTATGCACCCGAGTTCAGTGAGCGGTGGATGTTATCCATCAATGTTCCATCTTTGTTGCAGGTAGTAGAAGTTGAAGCAGTCGATAGAAAACTTAAATCTCGAGGCGTGGGTTGATGCAGCCCCCGAAGACAAACGGCAATTTAGGGAGGCAGTACATCTGGTTTTGTTGGCAGTTGGTACGTCGGTCAATTTGCGTGCGCAGATGGTCATGAAAGGCGGCATGTTGATGGCCATTCGTTATAAGAGTCTGCGATTCACCAAAGATGCAGATTTCTCCACAAGGGAGCTCTATCAAGCTGGCAATGAACAGGCAATTGTCCAAGAGTTTTGCAGCGCGCTTGATACGGTGAACGCCTGCAGTGAATACGACACCATGTGCGCGTTGCAGACCGCAAAGTTAAAGCCGAAAGGTCCAATCAAAACGTTTCCGACGCTTTCCGCAAGTGTCGGGTATGCCCCCCGTAGTCAACCTCGGGCGTTGCAGCGTCTTTTAGCCAAACAGTCACCGAATGTCGTTGAAATAGACCTCAGTTTTAACGAAGCCATTTTGGATGCCGAGTTATTGCGATTGTCAGATGGGCAAGGCTTGCAGGTTTACAGCATCATTAACTTGATGGCTGAGAAATACCGTTCGTTGTTGCAACAACCGGTGCGCAATCGTAATCGACGCCAAGATGTTTATGATTTGTGGGTCCTCATTAGTCAGATCGAAACCTTCGACTATTTCGAGAAAACCCAGCTCAAAGCATGTATAGAACAGTCATGCGCGATCAAGGATATTCGTGTCACGGCTCAATCCCTGGCGGATCCCGTCATCAAGCACATGTCTAGTGCCGGATACGAGGACTTGCATGCAGAGGTTGGTCACGATCTGCCTGCATTCGAAGTGGCATTCAAAGCAGTGCAAGATTTTTACGAACGCCTGCCTTGGCATGAGGCTAGCTAACGCGGCATGTCGTTGGCGCTAGTGTGCCGATGCCAGTAAATAGTGACTAGCACACAAGCGATTCGAAATGCATCTAGTGAAACGCACCTAGCTCGTCATCCGAATCAGTTTTCTGAGGTCTTCGGTAAAAGCCGCCGTGTCTTCCGAATCTGATGCCATCAATTGGATCACAATCGGATCTGGCCTTCGTTTTCGAAGATGTCGATATCTGGGCTGTATTCGATGTATGGCGGCATAGGCAATGGGATCGTCACTACGTTTGAGGCTCTCATTGGAGAGCCAGTTTTTTTGCGGTTTAGACTAGGGGTCAAGTGATGCTTGTTGAGTTTAGAGTGGGGAACTTTCGTTCCCTGCGCCAAGAGCAGGTACTCAGCCTTGTCGCATCCAAGGACAAGATGCTGCAAGACACGCACACGGTGAGCACTGGTCTTAAGGCAGCACCGAGGCTGCTGCGTAGCGCCGCTATTTATGGCGCCAATGCCAGCGGCAAGTCCAATTTGCTCAAGGCACTGCAGTACATGCGAGGCGTGGTCGCGGAGTCTGCGACTGTCATTCAGCCTGGTCAGGCATTTGCCGTACAGCCATTCCGACTTGACGAGCAATCGGAAAAAGAACCGACAGCCTTTGAGGTGACCTTCATCATCGACGGCGTTCGGTATCAGTATGGGTTTTCAATGACAACCCAGCGTATCGTCAGTGAGCACTTGCTGGTCTACAAAGCTTTTAAGCCACAGCGTTGGTTCGAGCGTCATTTTGATGCGCAGACGGGCAAGGATGTGTACGAATTTGGTTCTGGCTTAAAGGGACCAAAGAACTTATGGGAAGGGGCTACGCGCCCGAATGCGCTGTTTCTGTCGATGGCAGTTCAGCTCAATAGCGATGCGCTTCGTCCGGTTTTCGATTGGTTCGTCAATGGTCTTGTGATTTTTAACGAACAGGCGCAGCTTAGCCCACAGCTCTCCATCCAGATGCTTAAGCAGAGCGAGGGCCGTCGGCAGATCTGTGACTTCTTGTCGGCAGCTGACATGAGCATTGCAGACATCGAAGTAGTCACTCGCAAGGTTCCTGGACAGGCTGTGCATTTCGATCTGGCAGCCGGGAAGACCGAAGTACGCAATGAGGAAGTAGAAGAGCATCAGCTGCGCTTTTCTCACGTGACAGAACAGGGACAAGCCGTCTTTGACCTCATGGATGAGTCCAACGGTACAAGAAACTTGCTGTTTCTCGCTGGCCCGGTGCTAGACATCCTACGAAAGGGGTTGACGCTGGTGATCGATGAGCTGGACACCAGTCTGCACACCTTGTTGGTGCGAGAGTTTGTGCGGCTATTTCACCGTCCAGAGGTCAACACGGCCGGTGCGCAACTGGTTTTCACTACCCATGACACGTCATTGCTCAATGCGCCAGATCTGTTTCGGCGCGACCAGATCTGGTTCGTGGAAAAAGATCGTAATCAGGCCTCGGAACTCATTAGTTTGTCGGAATTCAGTCCGCGCAAGAACGAGGCGCTGGAGCGGGGCTATTTAATTGGGCGGTACGGTGGCATCCCATTTCTTGGCCAGACACTGGGATTGCGCGACTGATCATGCGCTGATGGCGCGCAGATAGTGCGTGGCTATTGCGCGATTTTCTATCGTCCCAAATCGAATCGCCGCATGCGACGATTCGTGACCCAAATCGTCATCTGTATCTGTCTTTACGACCGGGGCATGCTCACGCCCTAGGCATTTCACCCTAAATCCGCAGGGTCTCATCACATATTTAGTGGATATCGCTAAGTTTTTTTGGATGGTACTGTCTGATCGAACCATCGTAAGTCACTGAATTAGTCACACTTTTTCGGTTGTGCAGTGCAAATGAGACGCTCGTCTTTCTTTTGCGCTTTGCGCTGAACCTCGTATCGAACCTCGCGTCTGATATGTAGCCATTGGTTGTTGATGCTGGCGTCGACGCTGGTGTTGATCTTGGTCGCGCAGTTGAGCCGATCAGTGGCACCGATGGATGACGTTGTTCATCGTCTAAATCTGACTTCGAGTACTGCATGACACGCACTGATTTCAAGCCGCCAAGGTCGAATCCGATCAATCCCAAGCGTTTGCGATTGACGTGGACGATGAGCCTGATTCTGTCGGCTTATGCAAGCCATGGTTCGGTTACGGCGCAGACATTGCCTGGCGCCAATCAATTGCCCCAAGGCGGCAACGTCACGGCTGGATCGGCACAGATCAATCAATCTGGCAATGTCATGAACATTGACCAGAGTACCCAGAAAGCGATCATCAACTGGCAGGAATTTAACGTCGGCAAAGATGCCACGGTGAACTTCAATCAGCCCGGCGCAAGATCTGCCACCCTGAACCGGGTACTAGACTCCAACCCTAGTCAGATCTTTGGTCGCATTGTGGCCCCTGGCCAAGTCATTCTGATTAATCCCAACGGGGCGTACTTTGCACCGTCGGCAAGTGTGGATGTTGGTGGCCTGATTGCCACTACCCATGAGCTGGCAGATAAAGACTTCTTGGAAGGTAACTATGCGTTCAAGCGCAATGGTGCTTCGGGGAATATCATCAATGACGGGGAACTGAAAGCCAAGCTTGATGGCTACATTGCACTCATGGCCCCTGAAGTCCGTAACCAGGGCGTGATTGTGGCCGAACGTGGCACGGTGGCACTGGCCAGTGGTGAACACATCCAGCTGGACTTTGGCACGGGCAACAAGCTGCAAGGTATTACGGTCACGGAACAAGACTTCGACGCCCAGATAGAAAACCGCCACGCCATCATCGCCGAAGGTGGTCTGGTCATCCTTTCTGCCAGAGCGACAGCAGAGCTTAGAGCCAGTGTGATAAAGAATAGTGGCCAGATTGTGGCAAGCGCTGGGGCCAATACGGTCACCCAGAAGGGCGGGCGGATTATCCTGGAAGGCAATGATATTCAAGTCACTGAAGGTTCAGAGCTCATTGCCACTGGCCCCAAGGGCGGCGGCGCGATTCTGGTGGGAGGAGACTGGCAAGGTGGGGCGAACGAGGAGCGTCGTGTGTTCGACAACCCCAACCAAATTCATCAGGCAACCAAGGTCACGGTTGAGACCAACACCACCATCAACGCCAGTGCCTCAGAGGATGGCGATGGCGGCACGGTGGTGGTGTGGAGTGACATCACTAACCCGGCCTCAGTGACCATTGCGCAAGGCGAGATACTGGCACGAGGTGGCCCCAGAGGTGGCAACGGCGGACAGATTGAGACCTCGGGCGCCCTGTTGGTAACCGATGGCGTCAGCGGGTCGGCAGCAGCACCCCAGGGCAGGGCTGGCCAGTGGCTGTTTGATCCAACCAATGTCACCATTGGAACAACGGGCACGGCAAGCGCTGCTAACAACGGCACCTCGATTTCAGCGAGTTCGATTCAGGGACTGCTCGAGGGCGGCACCAGCGTGACCGTGACTACCTTCTCTTCAGCCACTGGTCTAGGCGAAATCACCGTCACTGACCCCATACAAAAAACCACCGGTTCGGCCGATGTGACGCTGACCTTGCGGGCAGCCAATTCGATCGTGATCGAGGCCGATATTGTGCATGTCGGCGGTGGCAGCGCATCTGGCAACCAAGGCAAGCTCAATCTCATATTTGATGCGGACAACAACACGGCAGCGTCTGTGGCAGGCACCTCACCGGTGCGTGATGGCGGCGGCATCATCATTCTGGAAGCGAACTTGTCTAGCGGCGGGGGTGACATCACCTTTGGCGGCACGACCGCCAATGGGTACACGGGTGGTGACCTGTACGTTGGCGGTGGATCGAATCCGATCTCGGTTAGCACTGCAGGCGGAAATATTGATGTCAAGGGCCAGTTGATCGTAGCCAATGCCAGTACTTCTGGGTTTGAGATGAACACGATTGGTGTCACAACAGATGGTGACATCCGGTTCCGAGATGAGATCGACTCAGGCAATCAGTTTGATGTGGTTTTAGGCTCGTTTACCTGGAATGAGGCTTTGGCTGACTCGATTGCCAGAAACGAAGCCAACCCCAATGGCCCAACGGTGTACATGGCCACCATCGCCTCCCGACTAGAAAACGCCTTGGCGATTCGGGCCGCTAACTACGACGGCTCGTGGTTGGGCGGACGGCGTGTCACTGGCATTGGCACTGACAACGCCTGGCGTTGGGTGACCGAACCGGGCTACACCGCCAACACCGCGCCGATTTTTTTCTATCAGGGTGTCAGCACCCAGACAGCGACCAACATTGCACAGTTTGCCAATGGTGGCACCACGGCGAGCGGCTATTACTCCAACTGGAATCCAAGTGAGCCCAACAACTATTCCGGTGGATCGCAATTGATCCAGCGAGGCGAGTTTGAGTCTGGCTTGCAGTTCATTGGCACAGCAGGCCGTTGGAACGATTTGCCCCGCGGCAAGAACAGGCTGCCAAAGTATGTGCTCGAGACCGATCTTGCGCCCTCGAACCTGAACATCAATGCCGGGGCTGGCACGGTGTATTTGGGCGGTGATGTCGGTGGCTCGAAGGCTTTGGCCAATTTGCAGATCACTGCCGCACAAACGCAACTGCCCGACAGCAGCATCGAGGTTGTTGTCACCCAGCACCTTCAAGTGTTCTCTGAGGTGGCCCATGTGGGCCCGTCCGACGTGCAGTTAACCGCACGGGTTGGCCAGTTTGCGAATTTCGATGAGGGCATCCGATCTACCGCTGGCAAGCTGTCACTTGATATTGAAGTGGCCAGTTCAACGGGCAAGGCAGTGTTTGCCAACGATCTCTTGAGCCGGGGTGGTGACATTGGCGTTCGCGCCGCGCAGATCGAATTTGTTGGCGCCGGTGCCGGCTTGGGCGAGCAAGTCGTCAACGCCGGTGGTGGCGCGATTACCTTGGCTGGCCTTGATGGCGTTAATGCCGGTCAGACACAGGTACTCGTTGATCGGGTGGCGTCAGGCGGCCTCACGCTACAAACTGCGGCGGCCGATGTCACAGTGACAGGCGCCATTGATTCCAGTACGACGGCAGGCTCGGTTGCCGCTACGCTCACCGTTGATGCCGGTGGTGGTGATGTTTCCGTTTCTGTTGATGTTGGTGCCAGTGGCCCGATGGACGAGGTCTCAATAGACGGCCGTGCCATTGTGTTGGGCGGTGCGGTAGCCCTGACAAATTCGGCGAGCCTTGCGCTAACCAATTCGGCGGCGAGTTCGATTGCTGGCACCATCAGCGGTATCGGTTCGGGGTTGATCAAGGACGGTGCCGGGGTTTTGACATTATTTGGCACCAATACCTATGACGGTGGCTCGGAACTGATCGCGGGCCTTATCAAGCTTGGCGACCGAGGTACGGCTGTCAATGATCATGGCACTGTGGGCAGTGGCCTGGTGCAAATACGAGCTGGTGCTGGGCTAGATGTCAATGGGCATGACTTGCCCAATGATCTGAATATCGCCGGGCAGGGTGTGAGCACAGATGCTGGGGCGAGCGGCGCAGTCTTTAATAGTGTGAATTCTGAGGTCACGCTGGCGGGCACGGTGACCTTGGCAGCCGATGCCTTGATTCGCAGTGCAGCTGGCGGTGACTTGGTGATGACTGGCGCAGTCGATAGCGCTGCGGCCCAGTCTAATGCCCTGTCGATCCAGACCAATGGACCTGGTTTGGGTTCAAGTGTCACGCTAAGTGGGGGTGTGGGCCTGACACAAGCGCTTTCTGACCTGACTGTCGATAGTGGCGCTGATATCGGGCTTGATGCAGCCACGCGTGTCTCATCAACCATGACACTGACTGCCACTGGGCAGGTGACCCAATTGGCGCCCTTGCAAACGGCCAACTTGCTTTTGCGGGGCACGGCAGCGTTTGACCTGCGCAACCCGGGCAATCAGGCTGATGTCCTGGCTGCAGGTGAAAGCGCCCGTAAGTTGAACCGTTTGCAGTACGTCAATGCCGGTGAACTTGAGATCGGATCGATTGCGGGGACAAGCGGCATTGCAGCAACCGGTGACATCGACGTGCAAACCGCCACGGGCAATCTGGTGGTCAATGCCGACATCACCACCGCGAGTTCAAGTGACCAGGCCGTGGTGTTCAATGCAGGCCGTGATCTGGCGCCCGGCGCCGTTAGTGGCGGTGATTTGAGGTTCGCCGCATCTACCTTGATTTTTACGGGACAAGGCGCGCGCACCTTGCTTTACACGGGTAGTTTGGCTGGTTCGAGTGGGGTTGCAGCCTTGGTCGGTGAGGGCTCAGGCAGGTTTCGCTACAACGCCGATGAGAACACCGACTTTAGCAGCGCCAACTGGCTTGATATCGATGGCCAAGGTGCTTTTGCGATCTATCGTGAACAACCCAGTGTCCAAGTTGCCTCCACACAAATGGTGTATGGCCAGAATGTGCCCGTGTTCACGTTTGTCGCTGGCCAGGCACCGGTAAATGGTGACGTTAAGGTGATTGAAATCGCAGGCGCGGCGTATTCGCCGGCGGGGTACCTCAATGCCGGCACCTACGTCATTACCGATACCGGCTTGGAGGGCTTGGGCTACGACCTGAGTCAGTTGAATGCATCCTTGGTTGTGGCACGGGCACCGCTGACAGTGACCGCAGCCAATGATGCCAAGTTTGTGTTGCAAGCTGATCCGGTGTTTGGCTCGATCATTGTCAACGGCTTTGTGCCAGGCGAAGACGCCTCGGTGTTCACAGCCACGGGCACGATTGCCCGTACCAATACAGCCGAGGCCGCGGGCCAGTATGCCGGCGTTCTGGTGCCTGGTGGCTGGGCAGCGGACAACTACGACATCTCGTATGCCAATGGTGACTTCACCATTGTGGCTGCCGATCAGTTGCTGGTGCGCGCCAATGGCTTGCAGGTGTTATACGGTGAAGTGGCCGCAGGCAGCGGTTCTATCCCCGAGCTCAGTGGTCTGGGCTTGGTCGCCCAGTACCTGGAAAACCAGGGCCAGATCGTGGTCGATCTGCCAGTGACGTTTGATGCGGGTCTTGACCGATATCTGATTGACGATGGCGCAGGCAATCAGACGACGTTTGCGATAAAGCCCGCGAATGCCTTGCCGTCCAGCACGTCCGGATTTGCCCGGGTGGGCGGCTATCTGCTGACGTTTGATGACTTGAATGTCACCAACAGCAATTTCAATGACGCGGTGATGGTGGGTTCGTTAACGATTGCGCCCAAGCCGGTAGACTTAAACGGGCTGTCGGTGACCAAGGTATACGATGGCAACACATCGGTTGAAGGTGCACAGATCACGTTTAACCAGGCGTTATCTGGGGTGATTCAAGGCGATGACCTGGATGTTGATGCATTTGGTGCGTTTGCTGACAAGAATGTCGGCAGCAACAAGCGTGTATCGCTTACCGAGATTGTCTGGAGCGGTAATGATCGCGCGAACTATCAGCTCAACACGAGAAGCTTCACAGGTGATGTGGGGCAAATTACCCGACGCAACGTGCAGGTGCTGGCCAATACCGACAAATTCAAGACCTATGGCGATGCGGATCCCTTGCTGACCTTTGCTGTGGCTGCGCCGAGCGCCACCACGGGGTTGGTCGATGGCGAGGCGCTCACGGGTGCGCTCGCACGCGCAGCCGGTGAAGACGTTGGCGCTTACGCCATGAATCTCGGGTCTCTGAACAACGACAACAACCCGAACTACAACATTCAGTTTGTGGGCGCGGATTTCAGGATCGATGCCCGTCCGATCACGCTGACTGCCGATGTGGTGCGCAAGGTCTATGGCCAGGCAGACGTGGCGCTGTCAGTTAAGGCCAGCGCCAGCGGTTTAGGCACGGGATTGGCCACCACATCCAACGGCAACACGGTCAATGACAGTCTGGCCGATGTGATTGGGACTTTGACACGCCAGGCAGGCGAGAATGTCGGTCGCTACAACGTGCGGTTAGGCAGTGGTTCGCGCGCAAGCAATTACGGCATCACGTTTGCCGCGGACAACCAGGCATTCGTGATTGATCCGGCACGCTTGACGGTCACGGGCACCAAAGTCTACGACGCGACACAATTGTTCGCGAGTGACCTGTTGACGGTGATGGGTGTTAATGGCGAGACATTGACAGTCAGTGGCAGCGCATTGATGACAAGCAAAAACGTGCAGACCAATCAGTCGCTTGCTGATGTCTCTGGCCTTGTGTTGGGCGACGGCACGGGCTTGCGCAGTAACTACCTCCCAATATCGGTGTCTGATACGTCGATTTCTGTGACACCGGCCAAAGTGACGCTCACCCCGACCAATGCCCGTAAAACCTATGATGGCAGCATACTTGCCCTGGCAGGGCAAGACGATCTCGCCACACTGAGCAGTCAATTGCTAGGTGACGACGAGGTGAGCCAGGCGCTCATGGTGTTTGACGGCAGCGACGTTGTGCGCGCAGCCGATGGCTCGGTGTTGGCCAATCGCGTGGTGTCAATCAGTTCGTTACAGATTGACGATGGCAACAATGGCGCAAACTACGTGCTGAGTTTCGCGGATGCGAACAATGGACGCATCGACCCGGCAGCGTTGACAATTGCCGCTGCGGATGACGCGAAGTTTGTGCGTCAGCCTGATCCGGTGTTTGGCGCCATTATCGTTAACGGGTTTGTGGCGGGTGAAGATGCCTCGGTGTTCACAGCCACCGGCACGATCACTCGCACCAACGCGGCAGCCGGGGCAGCCGGCGAAGCAGCAGGGCTGTATCAGCAAGTCTTGCAGCCACTCGGCTGGGCCGCCAACAACTACGACATCTCGTATGCCAATGGTGACTTCACCATTGTGGCTGCCGATCAGTTGCTGGTGCGTGCTAATGGCCTAGAGGCGACCTATGGGGAGATCCAGGCTGGGCAACCGGCCATTGCGCGGCTCGATCCTCAGGGGCTGGTAGCGCAGTATCTCGAGAACCAAGGCCAGCAAGTGGTTGAGCTCACCGTGGTCTACGAGGCAACGCTTGATCGCTATCTGATTGACGATGGCGCAGGCAACCGGATCACCTTCAATCTGAAGCCAACCGAGGCGCTGCCATCGAGCAATGCCGGATTTGCCCGGGTCGGTGGCTATCGGCTCACATTTGATGACCTCGACGTTACCAACAGCAATTTCAACCAAGCCGTCATGGTGGGTTCGCTGGCAGTGACACCCAAGCTCATCGACAATCCGTTTGAGTTGGGAACAGTGACCAAGCCCTTTGATGGCAATCGGCTGGTTCAGGGGGTGAGTTTTGATGGGCAGGCGTGGCTGCAGGCAGGCGTTGAGGCGCTTGACGCAGTTGAGGTGTTGGGCGGTGGCTTGTACGACACGCCGGCGGTGGGTACCGGCAAGCCAGTGACATTCGGCTTTGGGTT
Source organism: Burkholderiaceae bacterium (assembly GCA_021208885.1). Classification (GTDB taxonomy): domain Bacteria; phylum Pseudomonadota; class Gammaproteobacteria; order Burkholderiales; family Burkholderiaceae_B; genus Algicoccus. The sequence continues at coordinate 6,305 of JAJOJF010000011.1, read as the reverse complement.
GTTTGGTGAAGATGCGGTCAATTACCGGCTGCTTAACCCGATTGTGAGCAAGCCCGTGGGGATTATTACCTCGGTTGATCCAGTGCCACCTGTCCCAGATTCATTGGTGCCTAGTCTGGCCGGTGTGCTTGAGTCTCAGGTTGATATCGCCAAAAACCAACAGCTAGTTGGGTACGTTGTGCAACAGCCCGCCATTCTCTATACCTTTTGTTTTGATGATGGGTTTGATGAGCAGCGCAGCCGAGCCAGGCAGCTCGATGAGTCAGGCCAGAGTACTGAAGCCGATGCTAATAGTAAGGCCGAGCCATTGGGTTCTCTGGCTTGCGAGCCGTTTGATGAAAGCCGAATCGGTGAGAGTCGAACTGACTTGCAACAAAAATGAGGGGGTGTTGGACAACGCTGCCGACAACCTAGCTCGTCATCCGAATCAGTTTTCTGAGGTCTTCGGTGAAAGCTGCGGTGTCTTCCGAATCTGATGCCAGCAATCGGATCTGGCCTTCGTTGTCGAAGATGTAGACACCCTGGCTGTGGGTGACGTTGTAGACATCGGGATTGTCACCGGGTTTCGGTTCTTCAATCTGGTAGGCAATTCGGTATTTGCGGGCCAAACGTCGGATGGTGCGTTCATCACCGGTGAGCCCAATAGCATTGGGATTAAACGCATCGACATAAGCCTGTAAAACATCCGGCGTATCGCGGTGGGGATCCACGCTGACAAACACGATGCGCACGTCTTTGGCCTCATCACCGAGGTTGGCCATGATTTCGCTTAACTGCGCCATGGTGGTGGGGCAGATATCCGGGCAGCTTGCATACCCAAAAAACATCAGCACGGTTTTGCCTTCAAGGTCTTTCTCGGTCATGGTCTTGCCGCCAGCGGCTTGCAACTCAAACTCCAAGTCTGGCAAGTGACCACTGACCTCATACAGGTGCCAATCAGGTGACCGTTCAGAGCAACCGGCCAACAATGCTGCCAAACCAAGGGTGGCAATGGTTAATAGACGCTTGAATGTCAGGGGCAGGCTTAGCGAGCTCGAGAGGGCTTGATCTGTCATGGTGTTGCGATAAATTTGTCGAAAATATTACTCGGCTGGGATGGTGCACGGTTCCTGCCTAGTTCGTGCACAACGTAATTGGTGCACCGTCCTATAGTTGGAATCTTAGCAGTCACACTAGTTCCCCGGGATTGACTCAGATCAGTTTGTGGGGTTGGTTGGTCCTGGTTAGACCCGAATCAGCTAGATCCTCGCTTGTTCATCGATCGGCCTTATTTCTAGACCGGGCGTTTGGCAATTAACCTGCTCGTTTGCGAGGGGGTCTGACACGTTGAGGCAGTTGCTGATCACTGAGTATCAGTCCGATTGGGTCGTGCGCCAGATCGAGAATCTGATCAAGCTTGTCAAGTTCACCAAACACCTGCAGGGTCCTGGCAATATGCACAATCGCTGTGCCAGGGTGGCCAGCCTCCATGCGCTGAACTGTCGTGATTGAGGCGCCGATACGGGAGGCTAGGTCTCGTTGCGTGAATTGACGGCGACGTCGCGCGCGAGAAATCGCATCGCCTAAACGGCTTAGACTCCTGTTAACCGGCAGAGGAATGGGGCTAGCGGGCTTCATTTAAAATTGATATTTCAATTCTTATAGATTCTAACAGCTTATTTATCATGTTTTATTTGGGGGCTAGAAATACGGGGCAGCGGCTAGTGTCGCGTGGTGTTGCGTCTTGTCGCGTCGTGTCGCGTCGAGTCGCATGAGGCAAGCTTCGACAAATCGTACGAAATACATTGAACCAAACGGCAAAATTCCCCGTGTTTTGTGTACATCCACGTATTCACAAATGGTGGGGGTTTGGATAGAATGTACATGTACATCCATATTTTAGGGGTGACTTTTAGGGGTAAATAATGGCACACACAAAACTATTCAAAAACGGCAATTCGCAGGCTGTCAGGATCCCTGTTGAACTTGCCTATACCAATTGGGATCTTGAGTTGGTGATCGAGCGGCATGGTGATGAGTTACGCATACGCCCAGCCAGGCGACGCATGGGAGACGTACTCGGTAAGCTTGCCCAGTTCTCCCCAGGCTTCATGGCGTCAGGTAGGGGGGAGAACCTCGAGGATGAGCGTGAGGCGCTATGAAACACCGTTACATGCTCGACACCAACATCTGTATTTACCTGATGAAGCACCAGCCACCGTCAGTGCGAGCGCGTTTTGAGCAGTGTTTTGTGGGGGACGTCGTGATCTCGGCCATCACCTTGGCTGAGCTTGAGTTCGGTGTGGCCTGTTCAGGCGAGGACAAGGCACACAATGAACTTGTTCTCGAGAGTTTGTTAGAGGATCTGATCGTGGTGCCTTTTGAGCAGTTTGCAGCCAAAACCTATGGCCCCTTGCGGGCAGCGCATCGCGAGCGTCGTCAAGACGCGCTTGACAAATTGATTGCTGCCCATGCGATGGCACTTGGGCTCACCTTAGTCACCAATAATGTGGCTGACTTCCGGTGCTTCGAAGGTCTCGTTGTGGAAAACTGGGTTGACAATCATTGAGACTCAATTGGGCAGACGGCGATGACCTCGCCTGCCCACCCACCGTGTGCCCATTCAAATCCAACCTCTTAGCCACGCCGCAAACTGAGCGGGCTTGACACCATAGCGAGCCATGTTGCCCTCATGCAGGCTCATGAGCTGAGTCTCTACTACCTCAATAAAGCGGGCTTGGTCATCGGGCTCGACATGGGTTTGTGCTTGGTTACGGATATGTGCAATGGCCTGGGTTTTGCTCAGAGGGGTTGTGACCACGTGTGCCACCGTGGCTTGTATCAGCGAGCGGTACTTCATGCGCAAAGGATCTGGTGCGCTGACCACCTGCAGGTAATTGTTGTAGCGCGCACACGAGCGCAAATACGCCCAGACAAAGAGGTCACGCAATAGATCAATGCGGCCAAGCTCATAAATGCCGAGCATGGCTTGCACATAACGAACTTGCGGCATGTCCACAAACGACAATGGGCAAAGGTTGTGTTCGAACAGACCGATGTTGGCCGCGAGCCTCGCCGTGCGTTTGTTGACATCTTCAAACGGCTGCAGATAGGGCAAGTGAACCAGGGTGAAGAGTGCCTGCTCAAAGGGATTGTCAATGGCACCGGCTTTGGCAAGAAACAGATCGAACCACTCTTGGATTTGCTGTGGGGTGTTAGCCGGCGTAAAACTTGACTGTCCGATGAACACCGGCTTTTTGCGCAATGCTCCACAGGCCGATGGGTCGGCTAAAAGGTTATCTGACAGCATGGCGTGAAGGTTCAGTATCGTGAAACGGGTGAACCCAATCTGTGCCGCATTCTCGAGCATGAACTCAATGGCTATTTTGTGATTGAGGATCATCTGCGTGTCCAGCGCTGACTGGTTGTCTGCCACAACATCCATTGAGAGCAGGCGGTCGGTTTCAAGTAACGAATAGGTATTGCCTTCAAGGCGACTCGAGTTCCACGCCAAGTCAATCAGTAACCGATTTGCCAGTTCGCGCGCGTACGTGCCAGCAGGTTTGGCATCAGCATAAACACGTCCCTGCGCAAGCAGGCGTTCACAGAGGTCAGCAGGCAGATACGCGGTGACGTTGGGTTCATATTCTTCAAGCAGCTTGGGGTTATAGGTCACCTTCTGGCGCTGACTCAATGGCTGGCTGACGAGTTTGAGCGTGTCGCGGGCTCGCGTTGACAGCGGGATTTCCGCCAGACTGGCTTCGGGCTCGCGCATCACCAGCATGGCGCTAGCTGTTTCGTTCAGCGCTTGCCGTGCCGGTACTGGATACAGACCCGGTTGCCGCAAGTCGTCACGCAGGTGATAACGAGTTGCTCTAGCACGCCCGGATATGCCGAGCCACCCAGCGTCAACCATAACCGCAAGCCAGCGCTGGGCCGAGCGCTTGGGTACTTCAGGCATCTTACTCATCAGAGCCTGTAGCGACAATCCTTGGGGCTCGTCCTTGCACGCGGTCAGTTGCTCGAGAACCGCTTGGCGAAATGACACGGGAACGCGGGGTGAGGTTGGTGGCGCAGGTGCATCCGTTTTGGGTGAAAGATTTGTCATGACTTCTTGTCACTACGTGCGTTGGATTTAATGGCGTAATTTTAACAAATCGCGCCATTAAAAAGATAATTTGGCGCAAAATTCTCTATATTGGCGCGATAGTTTGATTGAGTTGCTGGTTGCCTGACAGTGTCTGGGTCAAATGCTTCGCTCGATGCGTTGCGTGGCGTTGCAATACGTTGCGGCAACGATTAGGTTCGCTCTTACCGTTGGTGTTTTGATTGTTAAAGCCGACAGGGTCGAGCTTAGAAACTGGTCTCAAATGTTCCCGTCATCGATGCTCTTCATCGCTTTCCGAACCATAAAAAGGTCACAAATTAACATTCACAATAAATTTGTGGTCACATTTTGTAATCTTTTATCTACAATATCACTTGTGACGATTTTGGAGAGCGCCATGTTTGTTTCGGTTAGAGAACTCAAAGCGAGTCTTTCGCATGTTTTATCTCTTGCTCAGCGCGGAGAGATTATCGAGGTAACTTCGCACAACAAACCCATCGCCCGGGTGATGGGTATACCAAAGGACACCGAGGTTGGTCTTTCTCGGTTGATCGCTGTTGGCGGTCTTACATGGGGTGGTGGCAAGCCTAAACTTGCCTCACCGATTGCGCTTGTCTCCGGCGGCAAAACCCTCAGCAAAATGGTGTTGGAGGATCGAGAGTGATCCTTTTTTGTGACACATCAGCCCTCATTAAGCTTTACGTAACGGAGGACTGTACAGAGCAGGTGCGCGCTCAAGCGGAGTTGGCCAAAGCAATCGCCGTGTCGCGTATTGCGTGGGCGGAAGCTATGGCTGCACTAGCTCGCAGAGCGCGTGAGAGCCCTGCTGATGCGGAAGTAATTGAGAATATCCGTGCCAACTTGCGCTCGGATTGGCCTAGCTTTGCGACGGTTGAGGTAACTCAGGCATTAGTTGAGCTGGCAGGCGAGTACGCGGACGTTTTTGCTTTGCGCGGCTATGACAGTGTGCAACTGGCCTCTGCACGGACGATCCAGGATGCTGCTGACGAGCCGTTGTGCTTTGCTTGTTTCGATTTGCGCCTACAAAAGTCTGCAGCAATGTTGGGCATGCAGACATTAGGAAAGATCTGAGTTTGGGCGTGGTGCGATTTAACTCGCCTCAGCCCTTCGGCCGATAAAGCGCTGGCCACAGCTTGGCCACCACCTCCCGGTGCTCGGCAAAGGCATAGCAACTGTTGACCTTGCCCACCCGCATGTGTTCGTTCTCTGGGCGGTCTTGGTCTTGCAGACGTTTGGGCGCCATGCCTTGGAACGCCGTGGTGGCCATGGGCCCAAGCAGCTCCATCAAATGGGTGCATGATGCCGTGCCACCAAGTAGTTCCTTAATTTTTCTTAGTCCAGCCAGGCCCGATTCGAAGACCGATCACACCGGACAGCGTGTCTTGTGCGCCAAGACAGACACCAAACGGTGTGGCTTTCATTTCAGCCTTGATGTCTTTGACTACCAGGTATTCATCGACCACCATGTCATGACCATATGGTGAATCGGCGTGCCAGCAACAGCGGTTCCGTTCGCAGTTGCAGCGTGAATGGATGCGACTTGGTGTCCATCATCTCGCCCACGACCTCGTATAAACCATCAGAACGTTTATAAAAGCGCAAATCGAGCTTGCGCTGGTGCATCTCTTGGCGGGTGATGTTGTCACTACTCATGGTTTCAGCGTTCATGCGTGAGCCTTGGCACTGCCCAAACAATTGGCCAACAGCATGGCAATGGTCATGGGGCCCACACCACCGGGTACTGGTGTAATCGCACTGGCCACTTCTTTTGCGGAATCGAAATCCACATCCCCGCACAAACTGCCATCATCCATACGGTTAATACCAACATCAATGACGACAGCGCCTGGCTTGATCATGTCGCCCGTGATCATCTTGGGGCGGCCGGTCGCTACCACCAACACATCAGCGTTTTTGGTGTGAAACGCCAGATCTCGGGTCTTGGAGTTACAGATGGTGACCGTTGCACCCGCAGCTTGCAGCAATAGCGTCATGGGCTTGCCCACAATGTTGCTTGCACCCACCACACAGGCGGTGGCACCACGTAGTTGCACCTGCTCGTCTTCAAGCATTTTCATGACGCCGAAAGGCGTGCAGGGAATAAAGCGTGGCTTGCCAATTGCCAAGAGCCCCACATTGGCCGGATGAAACCCATCAACGTCCTTCTCAGGATCGATGGCTTCAATCACCTTTTGTG
>JAJOJF010000042.1 GCA_021208885.1 Burkholderiaceae bacterium | reverse complement strand
CGTATCGATCGACAATTCGAGTCACGCTGGTCCAAGGCACAAACTCCATGAGCTGGGCAAAGATCGTCTTGCCAACGTTCATGAGCAACTCCAGAAACTCTCAAATTTCCGAAGGTACTCAAAAATGCGAATTCAGCGTTCAAATCGGCACCAAAAAAAATCGGCTGCTAAGCCGCGCCAATACTGGCTTTATCCCAAAAATTTACTCGTTTAACCGGACAGCAGTGATGGTAATTATTGTTTGAAAATTTTCAAACAAACGTCTAATTACTGAACTCGAATGGGGCAGGCCCTATGACACCGACGAGCTCGGTGCTTTGGGGCTGAGCTCTGCCCATGCTGGACAACTGGCAAGGTCGGGATGGCTGACTCGTTTAGGACAAGGCGTCTACAAACTTCCTCAAGGTGAATTAGACCGAGACAAGGCGCTAGCACTGCTCGCAAAGCACATAAAAGGGTTACATGTCGGCAGCAAAACGGCATTAGCGTGGCGAGGGATACGTCACAACATCACCTTTGAGGAACGTCTGATGCTATGGGGCGAGAAAGGTAAACAACTACCACCATGGTTCCAAAGCCATTTCAAAGCCACTTATCAGTCAACGAATATCTTTAGCGATAGCTTGCCCCCAAACTTTGGGCTAGCACCACTGCCAGGAGGCCATCCTGACGTTCTAGTCTCGGTACCCGAGCGAGCTTTATTAGAACTTTTCAGCGACACCGGTAAATCCCAATTTTTTGAGGAGACGATGCATCTTGCTGAAGGAACACACAATCTACGGCTTGATGTGCTCGATACCTTGTTGACCCACACGACAAGAATAAAAGTTGCTCGTTTTGCGAACATGGTGGCGCGGGAATATAGCCTGCCGTGGCAAGCCGTCGCAAAAAAACACAGCGCACGGCTAGGGAAACAAACACGGTGGATCGCACTCAGTAGCAACCAAGCAAGGATTTGTATCAAACCATGAAACAAGAGGTTTTAACAGTACGTTAACGCAGTTGATCTACTGCTAGAGGCTGCGCCAATTGTCTTTAATACCGAGACACTAGCTGTTAAAACCTCTTAAAGGTGGTACCGCACTAAATTTGTTTGTTCAGGATCTGCCCCGTCTTTCAGTAGACCTTGATGTCGCCGTGGTTGACCATGCCAGCACTAGGGACGAGGCACTTCGTCTGATTTCAGACGAGATATCTCGCATCAGTGCGCACTGTGAATCCCGGGGGCTAAAAACTCAAACAGTCCGTACGAAAACTGGAGATGAACTCAAAATATGGATTTCGAACGAAAAAACGTCCGTCAAGGTTGAGGTCAATTACGTCTTTAGAGGCACCGTTTTGCCAATAACGGTCTGTGAGCTATCTAAGCGTACCCGAGAGCTTTTTTCAAAGAATCTGGGCGTACCCGTGCTAGATCGAGACGAGCTGTATGGCAGCAAACTGGTGGCGGCCATGGATCGGCAGCACCCGCGTGATCTCTTCGACGTTATGCACATGCTCAAAAGCGATGGACTAAACACGAGAACTTTAGACTGCCTTTGCATCTATCTCGCGGGCCACAACAGACCCATTCACGAAGTTTTGTTTCACACGCAAAAAATCATCGACGACATTTTTAACCTTGAGTTTCTCGGAATGACTTCCGAACAGGTGCATCTCGATGATCTCAAAGAAGTCCAAGCATTCCTGAGCAAAATGCCACAGGCCTTGCATGACAATCACAAAGCCTTTTTGCTATCGGTCACTCGGACCGAACCTGACTGGGAACAATTGCCATATGCTCATGTAGCGAGCCTGCCTGCAATTCGGTGGAAGCTAGAAAATTTGCGCAAACTTCGTGTGCGCAACCCATCGAAGTTTCATCTACAGCATGATGAATTGCTGCGACGGTTTGGATGCAACCAACCGCCTCAGTCGCAACCAAGCTAACAAGTCAATTAAGCCGGCTGAGTCGCTTGCATCGATGGTCGTTTGCTAAACGCGTTGGCCCATTTCGCAAGATTCGGACGATTGGCAAGCCATTGACCTTCGGGGTGTCTAAACGCCAGCCACTCTAGTGTGCAAGCCAAAGCAATAGCGCCAATCGTTGGTTCATTTGGCAAGGTGTGCGGATGGGTTTCGATCATATCGAGCGTGCGATTAATTTTGCCAAACTGTTTGTCTTTCCAGTCTTGCCACTGCAAGTGTTCGGGCCTGGTTTTTTCCATACGAACGGCATAGCCAGCATCGAGTATCCCTTGCGCAGTTGCCGCAAAGCATTTGTCAGCCAGATCGATGACTTTGCCGGGACCCGATGAGGTGGTCGTGTAGCCATCGAGGTACTCACAGATCACCGGTGAGTCGTGGATAATGCCATCGGTTTGCGTAACGAGTGCAGGTACTTTTCCGAGGGGGTTAACCTTCATGAGCGGCCCATCTAGGTCAGCCGTGCTGACTTCGACCAACTCGATCTGGTCAATGATGCCACGCTCCATGGCTAACACCCTTACTTTGCGGGCATAGGGTGAATTTGGGGAATGATAAAGCTTCATTTTGGACATGCTGGTAGGTCTCCGCTTTTTTATTTGCTTCCAATCTATGCGATAGGATTTGCAAACACAAGTGATTACTGATCTATGTCCACCCGCAATTAATCCTTTTCACTAGCCTCACCATCCCGCTCTTTCGCAGAAAACGGGAATGCAGTGCCCGTGTGCCCTGCCCTCGGCGGGATGCGCAGCGACAGGAACATCGTCACCGCCAGGACGGTCACGGTAAAGCCCAGTGACCAGCCAACCGGGATCTTGTAGATATCGATCAACAACATCTTGGTGCCGATAAACACCAGCACGATGGCCAGGCCATAAGACAAGAGGTGAAACCGCTCATGCATGCTCGCCAACACAAAATACATCGCACGCAGGCCCAGGATGGCGAAGACGTTGGATGTGAGCACAATGAAGGGATCGGTCGTGATCGCAAAAATCGCTGGAATCGAGTCCACCGCAAAGATAACGTCCACGATGCCGATCAGGGCGATCACGACCAGCATGGGCGTGGCCATTCTTATGCCGTTATAGACGGTAAAGAACTTCTCGCCATCGTACGTGGGTGATATCTTAAAGCGACGGTTAATCCACTTAAGCGCCGGGTTGTTGTCCAGGTCGGGCTCTTCACCCGTGGCCAGCCACATTTTGATGCCCGTGAAAATCAAAAATGCGCCAAATAAGTACATCACCCAGTGGAACTGGTTCACAAGCCACGCCCCCACCAGAATCATGATGGCACGCAGTACCAGAGCACCAATGATGCCAATCATAAGCACACGCTTTTGATAGGCTGGCGGCACCGCAAAGTAGGTAAACAGCATCAGGAACACAAAGATGTTGTCAACCGCGAGCGCCTTCTCAACCAGATAGCCAGTGATGAATTCCAGCGCCTTGGCGTTGGCCAGCGTCTTGGTCGCTGCATCACCATCGAGCCCGCCCAAGTACCACCATAACCAGGCGACAAAGACAAATGACGTTGCCACCCAGATAAGCGACCAGATGACTGCCTCGCGCATGCTGACTGTGTGCGCGCCTTGCTTGCTCATCGCAAAGAAATCTACAAACAACGCCACAAACACGAACGCTACAAACAGCGTCCACAACAAAGGGGTTCCGACCGAAATCATGAGGACATGCCTTTAAGCCAAATGGGCAAGGTTTGGCAATTTGTTATTGATTTTTTCTATAGGCACCCACCAGTCTTGCTGACTGTCGACGCCCACAAACAGACCGGTATAACCAAACAGATAAAAACTGAATGTTTACTGTTTGTTTGTGTACATCGCCAGCTCACGGTACCGGACGCGACTGACTGCCAGTCCAGTCGCTGTCGTCTTGACGACACCGCATCGTCAAACACAGGGCAAGGCCATGACCCAGCATTTGACGCAGCTACTCCCTCGTAGAGGCACCATGATTAAACCAGTCGAGCAGGGTGGCGTCAAACTGCGGCCCGTTGCAACCCGTCGCCAGATAGGCATTGTGGCTGACAGCGCGGCACAAATATCACGCCAGACGCTATGATGGACAAACTCGTAACTGCCCCGTCTAGAGGAATGCACCATGCTTGAGTCTGAACAAGTTCGCGTCGATGCCCGCCACGGCAAACTTACCGGCCCCACCGCAGGGCTTGCTTATGGCTATGTTCAGGCCAATCTAGTCATCCTGCCAGCTGAGGATGCAATGGATTTTCTGGTGTTTTGTCAGAGGAACCCCAAGCCGTGCCCACTTTTGGGTGTCAGCACGCCCGGACAAAAGGGCATTCCCAACTTGGGCGAGAATCTGGACATTGCCACCGACATCCCGCGCTATCGTGTGTGGAAAGGTGGCGAGCTGGTCGAAGAATGTGCCGACGTGACCGGCTATTGGCGCGATGACCTGGTGAGCTTTGCGATTGGATGTTCATTCTCGTTCGAGGAAGCGCTGCTTGAACAAGGACTCGAATTGCGCCACATCAGTCAAGGCTGCAATGTACCGATGTACCGCACCAACGTGCCAACCCATGCAGCTGGCAAGTTTCATGGGCCCTTGGTTGTATCAATGCGGCCGTTTAAGCCTGCAGATGCCATCCGTGCCATTCAGATCACCAGCCGTTTCCCTGATGTTCACGGTTCACCCGTGCATATCGGCGACCCCGGACTGATTGGCATCAAAGACATCCTCAAGCCTGAATATGGCGATCCGGTGCAAATCAATGACGGTGAAATGCCCGTGTTTTGGGCTTGCGGTGTGACACCGCAGTCAGTGTTGATGGCCAGCAAGCCCAAGTTTTGTATCACCCACGCGCCAGGCCACATGCTGGTAACCGACCTGAAGAATGCTCAATTGGCAGTGCTGTAGCAGGTGTCATGCAGCGGCTGCAGAACATGTCGGCAAACTGATTGAGACTAATTCTCAGATAGCCATGCGCCTTACTGAAAAAGAAATCGACATAATTCGAGAGACTGCGCACGAAGTGTTCGGCCAGAACATTCAGATCACCTTGTTTGGCTCACGTGTGAACGATCAGGCCAAAGGCGGAGACATTGATTTAATGATCGAGGTATATGAGAACGTTGACAGGCCCGCCTTGCTAAGCGCCAGAGTTGCTAGTAGAGTGTCTCGCTCGCTGGCTGGTCGAGCAGTAGACGTTGTGCTCAAGGCACCTAATCTCAAGACGCAGCCAATTCACGAAATCGCCGCTCGATCTGGAATTGTTTTATGAATATTGAAGAAGGACTACGTGCCCGCCTGGATTTTTTGATGATGGCTATGAAGAAAGAGTCTGAGTATTTACAACAGACTGATGGTCGTCTGTTCTCAGGGCACCTGACGACCGAGAATCTCCAGAATATTATTGCTGACCAAACGCTTGCAGAGCGGCTAGAGGCTTTCATTGGTCGCTTCGGTCGTCTACAGGACATGTTGGGTGACAAATTTTTACCCGCCCTACTAACAGCACTTGCCGAACCTAAGGCTTCCGCACTAGAAAATCTTGATCGTGCAGAGAAGCTTGGTTTAATAGAGTCCACAAACAAGTGGCTGGAAATTCGGAAGCTGCGCAACCAGATGGTTCATGAATACATTGATGATCTAGAAGTACTGCGCGATGCTCTAAATGCGGGCCACGACTTCGTCTTAACGCTGCTGGCAACCACTGACCGCCTAATTGAACGCTGGCAAAAAGTATCTTCCCAGCTTTAATGCAGGCTGCGATCACGCGGCCACCGGCAGATAATTGCAGTGATACTCATGCGTGATCGTTTGTCCTAGCACCGCGTCCACAATCTCGAACTTAAAATACCTTGCTGGTGCAATCGTGCCAATTGTGGGCACAGTGCCGCACAGCATCACTGAGAGCGTGCCAGGCTTATGGTTAGCGACCATCTGCGACAACTCAAGCAGCTCAGGTAACGGCATGATTTGCATGAGCGAACCATCTTGGTACAAACGCCAAGAATCTCCCTCGCTATCCCGCACCCATGACTTGATCGTCAGTTGGTCTAGATGACCTTTGACATCTTCAAATCGCCAGGCTTCAGACGCGATGGGCTTGGGGCACATTTGTTTGGACACGGCCACAGACTGAGTCTCCCAGGCTCGGTCGGTGTGATCTGAGCCTGTGCCCAGATACAGATCTTTACCGTCATAAATAATCACAGGCTCTACTTCGCCGGACGCCGTATCCCCCAAAAAATATTGCTGCGCATCGGTTGAAGCCAACTCAGGGCTTACCCGATAGAACAGTGGCGTGGTTGATGGTGGCGGCACACCAATGGCTTTCAGTTCCTCGATGTGATGTTCAACGGCAGCCCGATTGCGTCCGGTCCAGCCAGCTACGATCAAATTGCCAACCGGTGCATCGATGTGGCCATTGGGGATAGTGAGTTTCATATCGGAATCTTTTAAAAGACAAATTTGAAGATGTTTGAGATTATCGGACAAGTCGAATACCGATTAGCGAATCAATCGATAAACCAATCTGTCGGTCTATTCCTATTGTTTAAGACTCGATGGCAGCCACAGCGCAATCTCCGGCATAACAATGAGCGCTGCCACCATCACGAACATGACGATGACATAAGGCAAAGCGCCCACCATCACCTGACCAATTCGGCCTTCGCCACGGGCACTTTGAACCACATAAAGGTTCAAGCCCACGGGAGGCGTGATGAGCGCCATCTCGACTAACACAATCATCAGAATCCCGAACCAGATCACATCAAAACCCAGTGCTACCACCAGTGGCACAACGATCGGAATCGTCACTACCATGAGCGACAAGGTTTCAATGAACATGCCCAGAATCACGTACATCAATACGATAATCAGGAGCGTGGTCAGTGGCGTCAAGCCCAGGCCAGTAAGAAACGCGTCGAGCTTGGTGCCAAGGCCTGCAGAAGCGAGCGTGAAATTCAGAAACGACGCCCCAATCACAATCAGCATGATCATGGATGTGATCTTGACCGTGCCCACCACACTTTGCGTGACCATCTGCCAAGAGAACTTCCCGAACGAGACCGCGATCAGCACTGCGCCCCCGACCCCCACGGCAGCCGCTTCCGTTGGCGTGGCAATGCCGTAATAGATGGATCCCACGATGGCTGCAAACAGCAGCAAAATCGGCAACAGGTCCTTGAGTGACATCAGCCTTTCACGCCAACCGAAGTGACGACGCGGACCGCCCAGTTCAGGCTTGACCGCACATATCATGGCCGTGATGATCATAAAACCGACCGCAAGCAACAAGCCTGGGATCAGGCCTGCAAGAAACAACTGCGGAATTGAGCTTTGCGTCAGAAACCCATACACAATCAGGTTGATCGACGGCGGGATCATGATGCCTAGCGTGCCGCCCGCGGCAATCGCCCCAGAAAACATTCTCGGGTCATAACCCAGCGCTTTGGCTTGCGGCATGGCCACGGTGCTAACGCTCGCTGCAGTGGCCACCGAGGAACCTGACGTTGCAGAAAACATCGTCGCTGTTGCAATGTTGGCATGCACCAGCCCGCCAGGCAGCCACGACACCCAGCGATCAAGCGCACTGTAGGTTGAGCGCGCAATGCCGGATCTGACCAGAATTTCTCCAAGCAAGATAAAGAACGGAATAGCGATGAGAGACGAGGAGTTTGAGGTCGCCCAAACCATGCGCCCCAGCCCTTTCATGAGCGGAAACGCACTAAAGAAAGCATCGATTCCAAACCCCAGCAAAAACAGCACAATGCCCACTGGAATGGTCAGTGCCAACAGCCCCAGAAGCCCGACGACGAGGTAGGTCATCATGATTCGGAGGTTCCTTCGTTGGCGGTACCGATGAGCTCAAACGCACGTGCTTGATTGCCACGAGCAATAAAAATCAGCGATGCCAAAAACTGCACCCAAGCCACTAATGCGAACCATGCCCACCCTAAAAACCAGGGCAGCTGCACTGTCCAAAGCAAGGTTTCCAGCGGCGTATTGGCGCGTGAGCCATTTAGCCAAGAGCGCTCAAACACTGGCCAGCCTTTGACAGCAATGAGGGTTACGACAACAGCCACCGAGGCAATTGCCAGCACGTCGAGCGCAAGTTTCAGGTGATTGCTGCACCGATCGCGCAAGGCTTCGATGCGAATGTGACCCAAAGCAGTCAGCGTGTAGCCCATGCCCCAGGCCGCAAGGATAGCCATCAAGTAGCCACTGATCTCATCGGTGCCACCGAGTGAAGAGCCAATCAAGCGCAGGGTGATGTCTAACAACACGATCATCACCCCGCCCCACAGCATGATGCCAAGACCGATGAGAATGAGACGGTTAACCGCTTTGATGCCGCGTAAAACCCCTTCGATCATGGCTGGCTCACCTGCTGATTTGATACTGATTTACTTGATGGTCACACCAACGACTTGACCCACCGAGTCGCTCCAGCGCTTGCCCCAGTCACCACCAGCACGCTGTGACCATTCGGGCAAGACTTGTTCGATCAGCACGGTCTTGGCACGGTTAAAGTCTGCATCTGAAACTTCAACTAGCGTCATGTTGCGTGCTTCACCAACCGGGCAAGGACCGTTGCCAGTCAAGCAAGCGATGTCGTTGGTCAATGCCGTCTGGGCAGCTGCCCAAGCCGGATCTTCAAAGTCTTTCTTGATGGTCTCGGTGATTAGTTTGCGCTGGGCATCGGTCAACTTATTCCACTTGTCCAGGTTCACCGCCGTAATCACGGGGTCCCAGCCTCCCAGAGGAATCGCCATCAAGTGGGTTGAGACTTCCCACCAGCCAGCCGAGTAGCCTGAGCCAGCACCAGTCACAGCACAGTTCACCACGCCCTTCTGCAGGGCACCGGGCACTTCCGAGAAGGCCACGTTTACGCCCTCAGCACCAAGTGCCTCCAGAAACTTGGCGGTCATGCGACCTGAGCCGCGGACCTTTTTGCCTTTGAGGTCGTCTAGCGTTTTAACTTCTGCATTGCAAAACACCACTTGCGGTGGGTAAGGCGCAATGGCCAGCACGTGGCTGTTGAATTTTTCCTTGAAGATTTCTTCAACCATGGGGCGAGCAGCATTGACCATGGCACGGGCCTGATCGGCAGTCAAGGCCACAAGCGGCACATCCAGGCCTTCCAGAGCAGGCGCATCTGCTACTGCGTAGTCACCGACGGTCATGGCCACGTCATAAACGCCATCGCCTAGTAGGCGAAACACATCGCCAACGGCCGTGCCCATCTGGTTGTGGGTGGTCATGGTCACGGAAATGTCACCGTTCGATGCCTTGGGCAATACTTCAGTCCAGTAGGGCTTCTCGTACTGGTTGTAGAGCGGCAGGCTGGACCAACTGCCAACGACGGACAACGTTTCAGCGTAGGCACTGACACAGAACGCCGATGCCACGGCGGTCATGATGAGCTTGGATTTCATGGGAATACCTCACTGTTCTGGGTTGACGACGAAACAAAAGTTTGCCCAGCAAAACCGGGCACGCATGTCCTACTGTAACTAAGAGGAGAACTGTTTTGTCAACGAAAGTTGGGTAATTTCATGGGATGGGCAACAATTTTTTAATCGACCACGCCAATTAAAAGTCAAACTTAGTAAATCAGGGAAATCAACGCTAGCTCGAGGTCTTTAAACCGAAATAACTAGCTAGGCCATCGCCACCGTAGCGACAAAACAAACAACTGACACAGCAACTGCTGCCACAACCGCGTGACAATTTGAGCCTGTAGGCTCACAATCAACGGATTTCGATTGATCGATGCCAATCTCCCGATAACCTATCGGCCCAACGTGCCAGGACCGCCTGATTTGCCATGTATAGACTTAACATCCTTTTAGCCAGTTCGCTATTGTCAGTCGGGTTAGCCACGCAGGCGCAGCCCTTGTCAGTTCTCGCACAAAACCGCAGCGAACCGGTGCTTTGCGCAGAAAAAGACAACGTCGAGCTGACTTTCTCGTCTAACGAGGTTCGCCGGTTCGAGATTCAGGCAATCCATCCAGTCTACGTCAACATGATTGTGGTCGATCGCGATGCGCCTGACTTCACCGCTTGTGACATGAGCCAGGATCCGGTGTTTGCTGCGGACGAACCGAAAAAAGTGACGTTTTATGAGTCTGCCGATCTGTGGATCACCGGCTTTACCTTTGCATCCTTCTGGCGACCGAACGACGTGCCAGTCAAAATCGGCAACAAGGTCACCGAAGGGCTGCACATGCTGCAAGTTTGGGTTCGCCATGGTGAACGCGCTGAAGAGGTGCTGGTGCTCTACCCCCCGGATGGTTACTGGCGGGCACGACCGCTGGCGTTTGCCGACAAGCGTTGGACGGCATACGGTTCCTCGTTTCTGGTGGGGCCGGTTCAGATGCAAGGCCGTCCGGTGGTGGCACTCGAGTCAGTGGAATTTATTCCTGAGCGGCGTGAGTTTGTGATGAACTACCGCGCCGGTGGTCAGGGGAAATTGCGGGTCGATGCGCTCGACCGTGAACACATCAGGCTGCAAGCCGAAGTCCAGGCGATCCCCAGCGATGTACCCTTTGCGTCGTTGCGATCGATGTACGTCACGCGCAACAACGCCGACGTGGCCGACATTGCCTGGCGCACCGCAGGTGCCGTTGGCTGGCAAGAACAAAACGTCATGCAGTTCAAGAGCGCTGACGTCCTCGAACTCTGGGCTGGACGTTATGTACCGTCGCGACACAATTTGAGTGCGCCGGATATGGTGTTCGGAAAATTCGAAAAATAAGCATCGATCACCGATACGCCCGTAACCAAACCACATCGTGGCCAGAAATGCCGCCATCAGCCTGCATGCGCAGGCTCCTGACGCTGCCGTCAGTGTCCTGGAAAAACATCACGTAGTCATTGCCCTTGGGGATGACGTTGACCAAACGCCAGCTTGCCGGTATCTGCGCCGGTTTGCCTTTGAGCGCCTCGCGGGCCACCGTGGCCGCTTGTACAGACATGCTATTGGCCTGGCGTGCAATCTCCGAAACATAGCCAGGATTGAACTGCAGCGACTCGTCAATGGGAGTGTCGGCGGCGCTTGCTCCAACCAAAGAGAAAAGACCGATCGCCATGACTGAGTTCACAAGATGCAGCAAAAACCTCTCGTTGCATTGCCTTCTGTTCACCTCTATCTCCTTCACAAACTTGCACAAACCTGTCTTGAAGCTTAACGATTCGGACAAAGATGCGCCACTGACACTAAAACTTCATACCTGGTTCGCCAAACTGTCATCTAGGGCTTGCAAACTGACATGCCGTAAGAACGCAAGGAGAAACTGGGATGCCCATCTATCGTCTGAGTCTGACAAGTTTGCTGGTGCTGGCCGCTAGCGGTCTTAGCCCGGCAGCGGCAGCCGAATCGTCAGTGACTCTGTATGGCTTGGTCGACATGGGCTTGGCCTATCAGACACGCACCGCCGGCAGTCAAGCCACCGTCTTTGCCAACCCTGGGAAGGATTACAGTCAGTTTGGTCTTGCATCGGGTCAATCCGCGGCCTCTCGCTGGGGCATGAAGGGCACAGAAGACTTAGGCAACGGCCTTAAAGCCAACTTTGTGCTCGAAGCTGCCGTCAACATGACGGACGGCAGCTCATCAGGGTTTACTCGGCAATCGACCATGGGGTTGTCCAAAGATGGACTAGGTTCAGTAGACCTTGGCCGGCGATTGAGCCCTGGCACCTACGCCTTCGCGGGCATCGACCCGTTTGACTACAACTACGACCAGGCCGCGCTAAATAGCTCCATGGGGGCGACCAACATTCGATTCTCCAACATGATTGCCCTGACGACCGCATCGTATGGTGGCTTGAGTTTTCTGGCTGGCTGGTCGTTCGATACAGGCCTAAGAGGAATCAACTCACCCGTTCAACCGGGCGTATTCGGCACGTCGAACAAGTACCGGGCGCTGTCGTTAGGAGCTCGCTATCAAAATGGTCCTTTGCTCTTGGGGGCCATGTTTGACACATACTACTCACCATCGGGCCCCGGATCCATGTCTGTCAAACAATGGAACGTCGGCGGCACCTATGACTTTAAGATAGTCAAGTTACATGCAGCCTTCGGCCAGAACATTGATGGGCGAGTCAATGGCGTCAAAGTTTTAGCGAACGCGGAAACATCTGGCGGGGATGGCAATACCAACGGTGCCGTGTTCTACGAGCCCGGTGCCAGAACGAATCAGTGGATGGTTGGTGTGTCAGCACCGGTAGGCAGTGCGGGCAAGGTATTTGCCTCTGTCCAGCAACTGCGCCCGGGTGGAGACTTTACCTTTGGCGATCGCGGCTCACAGACCACGAGCTCAATTGGCTACAACTACAGCCTGTCCAAGCGCACTATGCTGTATGCCTACTATTCATATATGACGGCACCCGATATGTACGCTGGCGCCAATTCGCAAATCCTTGGCGCTGGCATTCAGCACAAGTTCTAGCGCAAACCTGATTTCAGAGCGAGTTCATCCATGCAATCATCGATCCAACAAATGACTGTCGGCCTGTCCGGCAGCAAGTACGACAGCATGGTGATGCATTTGGCCATGCGTCTGGCACAAAAAGCATCTGCCAGCATCGATGCCTACCTGATCCGTCCGGTGCCTGACGACCCACAGTTGCTAATGGCCAGTGGTTTTTTGGGTGAGACATTTCAGCACTTTGTGGCACAAGCAGAAAAAACCATCGCCGAGTTTGATCGGACCGCCCGCGCTTCGTTTGACATGGCTGACCATGACTTCCCAACGGTCACTGCACGCTACCACAATCCGCTCAAAGACCTCGCCCGCGAATTTGCAACCGCCGTATGGGCAACCGATCTGGCTATCATGGCACACCCAGCGCTCGTGAACCTGCACTACTACAAAACCGCGGTACTTGATGCGATTGCCGACTCTGCCCGCCCGGTGTTGCTGCTACCAGAAGACAAACGCATCGGCGATTTCAAACATGCGCTCATGGTCTGGCGTGCAGATACCCAACACGCGCGCGCGCTGTCTAGCGCACTGCCCATGCTGAGCCTGGCTGAAACAGTTACAGTCTTGAGCGTGACTGACGAAGACTACCTAAGCCCAGGAAGTGATGTTGCCTTGCAATACCTGCAAAGTCACGGCATCGATGCCCAAGACGTCACCTTGCCTGGCGACGAACGCCTGACCCCGAAACTGATTAACGCCATCTGTGACGAACGGGATGTGTCGTTGCTCGTCATCGGTGGCGGCTTGCAAAGCGATTTGATCGATTCATTTGTGACGGGCATTGGCAGACGCGCCGCTAAAAAACCCTCACGGCCTATTCTGGCGATCGGCTAATTGGAGATACCCATGGATCAATTGGTAACCGACCTTACCTCGCTGACCGGGATCATGCTGATCACGGTGTTTGTGCTGATTGTGTTGCAAGAAGCCATTAACGGGTTTCACGATGCAGCCAATGCCATCGCCACCGTGATTTATGCCAATGCGCTAACGCCCATGCAAGCCGTGACGCTATCGGCCGTGTTTAACTTTTTGGGGGTACTGATTGGCGGCACTGCCGTGGCGTTTAGCTTGGTGTATCTCTTGCCGCAGGAGTTGGTGGCTGGCATCAACACCCGCGGTGAAGCCGCTTTGTTTGCCGCGATGATTGTATCTGCTGTCATCTGGAACTTTGGAACCTGGTGGCTAGGCATTCCAAACTCCACAACACACGCCTATATTGGCTCGATCATTGGTGCAGCCATGGCTGATGCGTTTTTGCACGGACAGTCAGTGGCTGGCCAGATCAATTGGCTGCAAGGCGAAAAAATCATGATCGCTCTGATCGTTTCGCCTATCGTTGGATTCCTGCTCGGATACATCTTGCTCAAGGCACTGCGCGCCACCGTCAAAGACCAAAACCTCTACACCCCAGTCCACGAGGGCCACAAGCCCACCAGGGGCATCCGTGCAGTGCTAATTGCCGGTGCTGCCGGCGTAAGCATCATGCACGGCTCCAACGATGGTCAGAAAAGCATCGGACTGATGATGATTGTCATGTTCGGACTTTTCCCGGCAATGTATGGCCTTGATCCTGATCGATTAAATGACCAGGACTATGCCAGCATGAAGCAGGTCGTAACCAACGTTGAGGGCATCGGCCGTGCGCTAGACAACAACCACTTGACTGAGGCTGCCGCGAACTTGAATCGCCACCTTGAAGGCAACCATCACCTGCCTGGCGGTTCAGACCAAACAGCAGTTGCCACCCGCGCTGAAATTTTGGACCTGCACACCTCGATTACCAAAGCGCTGAAAGACCAGACCACGGCCAAGAAACTCGATGCCGAACAATTACAGCAGCTGCAATATGCGCACACGCTCATGAAAGATTTTGTGGAACATGTGCCGTTCTGGATCATTCTGCTCTCGGCAATTGCCTTGGGCGGTGGCACAGCAATCGGCTACCGGCGAATTGTGACCACCCTGGGAGAAAAGATGGGCAGCTCGCGCATGAACCCCGGTCAAGGCACTGCCGCGCAACTGTCAGCTGTGATCAGCATCGGCATGGCCGACGCTGGTGGCCTGCCAGTGAGCACCACCCATGTCCTCTCATCGTCAGTCATTGGCTCGGTGGCAGCTACCCCGCATCAGCGCATCAACTTGCATACGCTCGGGCGCATTGCCATGACCTGGGTGACAACATTGCCAGGCACAGTGCTGTTGTCGTTTGGCCTGGGCGTGGTGTTTTTTGTGGCGTTTGGGTGAACAATATTTGGGATCAATAAATAGTTGATCGTTGGCAGATGATCGAAGTCGGCACTGTCTTGCAGTGTCGACTTTTTTGTTGACAACGATGGCAATAGCGATCAGATCACTTGTATGACACTCCCGCCACCTAACCGCCTATGGCGCTTGAGGTGGAGGTTTCTTGGTTCATCGATCTGAGCACCGCACTGTTTCCAGTGCCGCGACTTACCGCGATCTCCCCAAGCGTGAATTCGGAGCAGCCCGCCCCTACTGTTTTCTTGCGCATGCGCATCACGCGTTTTGTCTGCCTCGGCTTGAATTCGCCCGAGACAACCAGACTCACGCCACGCCGGGCAATATTGCGCCCCGCGTTGTGATCGGCATTGTCTGTGTGACCGCAGCACTGGCGGCGATAAAAGCCATGCGGCACCGATGGGCAAATCCAGCCATGTCTGCGAACAAAATGGTGTCGCTATTTGAGCCAAGACAACTGCCGCAAACAGCAGCCGATCTGCGTGACATGATCGACCTTATCTAGCCTCAGATTTATAGTTGAGTTTTGCGCAGCTACGATTAACACGATTGTCAACCATACAGTCCCGGCTTAACAGCAGATGACCAAATCAGCTTTGATGAGTAGTGCTCGGCCCTTGACTTACACCGCCCCCGATGGCTACCTGCTCGCGGGGCACTGCTGGATGCACGCGCGCGCTCAAGCCCCGGTGGTTATCATCAATCCCGCCACGTCAGTCGTAAGCCGTTACTACGCCCGCTTTGCCGCGTATTTGAATCTCCACGGGTATCACGTCATGACCTACGACTATCGTGGCATTGGCGGCTCACGCCATGGCTCTTTGCGAGACCTGCGGGCCGGATGGCTAGATTGGGGAGAACTGGATTTCGAAGCAGCGCTGCTCGAAGCCAAGCGACGGTTCCCGGACAGTCAGGTTCATGCCGTAGGTCACAGCGTGGGCGGCGTGCTGATCGGCCTTGCACCATCGAACCACTTGATCTCACGAGTCTTCACCATGGGGGCCCAACACGCTTATTGGCCTGATTACCTTGGCTCACAGCGCTGGGCAATGCGGCTGCGCTGGCATGTCGTGATGCCAGCACTGACCAAGCTCTTTGGCTACTTTCCGGGCAAACGTCTGGGGTGGCTTGAAGATACGCCGGCAGGCGTGGTGCAAGACTGGGTTGCACCAGCACCTGACTTTGTCGATACCTATTTGGTGTCAAGCGAGCATAGGGGGTTCAGAGGCTCCAGACAACTGACGTTGGCACAGTGTGATGACTTGAGGCGTCGGTTTGCGCAAATGACGGCACCGACGCTCGCATTCAGTATTACCGACGATCCGTACGGCACAGTGCCAGCCATTGAACGCTTATTGGCTAATTTCTCAGGTAGTCAGACAAGCCACCTCCGGCTTGCGCCAGACGATATTGGTGTGAATCAAATCGGTCATTTCGGATTTTTTCATGGTCGGTTTGAACAGACACTGTGGCCCATTGCACTGCACTGGTTGCAACACGGCCAAGTTAAGGGGCCTTTTCGCACTCATTTGGTGCTGACTTAGGTTGCTCATCGCCGCATCCTACAAAGCTGTTGGCCAGTTTCCATTGATTTTTTGGCGCATCCCCTACTGGCGCATTCCCTACTAGTCGATTTAACAATTAATCGGTAAATTAAGTTTCAAATTGAACTCGTCTTTGTCCGCTAGGAGACCTTGATGCGAGCTGATGTCATTGTGGTGGGTGGTGGCCCGTGTGGACTTTTGACGGCGCTGCTCTTGGGTCGCCAAGGTATCAATACCCTGTTGCTGGAGAAACACCCCCAGACTCTGAATCACCCCAAGGCCATGGGTGTGACAGCCCGCACAGCGGAAATCCTGCGCCAAATTGGACTGCTTGATGACGTGCTGATTGGCCAAATGGCTCGTCACGCAGATGCTGTTTCGCAATGGCTCAAAGGCGGTCTTAACGGTGAAGTGCTTGGCCAGTCCACCTTGCCCAAGCCCGACAATCGATTCAGCCCCTGCCATGGGTTTCATTGTCCACAACCCCACGTGGAAAACGTGCTGCGTGAGGCAGTTGCACAGTGCAGCCAGGTGACTTGTTTATATGGTGCCTATGTGCAAGATGTATCGCAAAGCTCAGATTCGGTTCAGGTTCGATTTGAACTAAACGGAAATCAGCAGGCAGCCAATGCCAAATACCTGGTTGCTGCTGACGGCGACCAAAGCTTTGTTCGTCGCCGGCTTGGCATTGAGCGCCATGGGCCGGGGGAGCTTGGCCGGTTTCTGAGCGTGTACTTCAAAGCCGACATCGGCGATCAGCTAAGTGGCCGTCTTGCATACATCTCCAATGTCCTGGGTGCAGACTGGTTTGAAATGTTTGTGGCGGTCAACGGCAAAGACCTCTGGCTCATGCACCATTACCTTGAGGGCGATGAAACAGCGGGAAACTACGACTCGGTTGCCATGCAAAAGATCGTAGCCAGTGCTTTGGGGGTTGCTGATGTTGACATTGACATTATCAGCATGAACCCCTGGGTAATGTCACCAGCGATTGCCGATCGCTGGCGTGAGGGCCGGGTGTTTCTGGTAGGCGATGCGGCTGCGCGCGTGTCACCAGCCGGAGGCCTGGGCATGAACAACGGCTTGCAAAGCGCGCACAACCTGGCCTGGAAACTTGCGCATGTGATTGAGGGCCATCAGGGCGCGAGTCTGCTCGATAGCTATGAAGCAGAACGTCTGCCGGCAGCTAGATTTACCTTTGAGAACAGTTCGGGCAACATGGACGAAACCTTTGGCATTGTCATGACTGCACTGACTGGCGACTGGGACAAAGCCAGAGAAATGATTGGGCGCTCGCGTCGCAGTGGTGCAGGTTACGGCCAGGATTTCGGTATTGTGTATGACAGCGGCGCCGTACTGCCTGACGGCACTGACGCACAAACACCCATAGACGTTGTGAACGAATACATAGAACAGGCTCGCCCTGGGCATCGGGCGCCTGCATTTGACGTCAAAGCCGGTGGCAAGCTTCTGAGCAGCATTGACATGGCAGGCTACCAGTTTGTCGCGTGGCTGGGTGCCAATGCCAACGAAAAGATCTTCACCGACATTTGTCCACACGCGAGGTCACTGATTGAAGGGCGTGATTTTGAGGCGCAGGTACGCGACTGGAAGCGGCTCTACGGCATCACATCCAGAGGCGGCGTACTGGTGCGACCGGATGGTTACGTCTGTGCCCGGGTGAGCTAAACAAGTTCAGTTATTGGGGCTTCGACGGTGGCGAGTTGCTGCGCCGGCGTCATTGCCCTGACTGCCATCAGCTTGTCCCAGGTGTTGAGCCAGCATCTGCTGCACCATGAGATTGGCCATGAGCATGAACTCGCCCGCTGGCACGGCCATGCCGTTCAGCAGCAACTGCCCATCCTTGAACTCGTACTGGCCTTTGGCGACTTGGTTATCTCTGCTTAACAACCCCATCATCAGTCCCTGCTGCACCCAAGGCTCGATCAGCGCACTTTGACCGTTGACGGTCAACTCAGCCTGCATCTGTGCCAGACGTGACAAATCGAAGCTGGCCAAAGGCGCTTGGCCCAATCCCGTTAGAGAAACTTCACCCCGTCCATTGATCGTCGCGTCATCAATCAATAGTTGCAGCTGTGGGATTGACAAAGCAAACCCACTGGCAATGGCGCGACGGATAATTTGTGCAACTTCAGCCGTTTGTGCCTGATCGAGCCCCACTTCGAACGCGGGCGCGAGCTCAGACAGACGCTGCAAGTCAACCGCTGACAACCCTGCCAGACGAATCGATATTTCAGAGGGACCTAACTTCACGATGCTACTGTCCAGCGCCTCGATTGACTTGTCAACCCGATAGTCTGCCTTGCCATTGACGACCTCATTGACAACGGCAAGCCGGTAGTTTTTAAGCGAAGGCAAACCTGCCATCTGCTTGCCGGCTGCTGCAAGGTTTCCAATCACAAAACTCGCCTTGCCTGCCCCAGTTTCAGCATCATCAAGCTTGACCTCTAACTTCAGACCTTCAAGCAACAAGGAATCTGTCTGACCAAGACCAAGGTCTGCAGTGCCTTTGAATACGGGCACGGCAAAAACTAGACCGTGGCGTGAGGCATCCTGCATGATTTGCGCGAGCCGCGCGTGCTGCTCGGCTGACAATTCGCTGAAGTCACCATAAAGGTCACCAGCGATATCCACCAGCTCAAGCAAGCCCTCAGGAGTCAACCCGGAAAGTCCCATGTCAACCTCGACGTCCCTGACAATCTGCCCGTCTTGCGCAAATCTGGCGAGTGACTTTCTGACGGTGAATTCGACATGACCATCTGTGAGCACATTGGCCATCTCAAGCTTAAACCCTTCAACCTCGGGAACAACACCCTGAAACATCTCTGGCACTTTGAGCGAAGCCAGTGCGATGCTGAGCCTGCCGATCGCGAGCTTGGGGTCAGTCACCTGGATATTGAAGCTCAACCCCTGCATGCCACCGCTGAATGGGGCTTGTTCACCGGCGAGCTTTACGTCAGCTTTGATGGCCGGCACCTCGATTGCAAGTCCTTTGGCCAACATTCGCATCACTAGCTGCTGCGCAAGATCCTGTTGACGCTCGTTAATATCAAGCCACTGGCCATTGACTTCATCGACTAGTTCGGCGAGCGCTTGCAAGTCGCTGCGGTGCAGCCCATCGATGCCAAAGCTGACTTCAACGTTGGTTGCCTGGTTGCCCATGGCTGTGACCGAGGCGATGGTCTTTTGTGTATCGAAGTTCAAGATGTCGTTCTGATAGTTGACATCAAAATGCCAGCGATAGCCGGACAACGTTTCAGCCACGCCATCCTCCCCAATGAGCAGGGCATCAGCGAGCCAGAGGGTGGCGGATACCGAACCGCTTGTCACATCGTCTGACCGAGCTTCATAAGCGAGGTCTTTCAGTTGCAAACGCTCAGGGCTGCCTGCTTCTGTCAACGTCATGTCGGCGACACCGACTTTCATCTCAAAACGGTTCTGGCCAGCGGTCAGGCTGCCAGTCAGTGGCGCCACGGTCAACGCACCGTTATTGAGTCTGCCGTTGTCTATGCCCGGAAACGCAATCGAGCTTGTCGCCACACCTGACCAGCTCAGGGCTCCGTCGCCCGTCAAGCTTGGCGTTTTGGGATAAAAGGACGTTAGTTTGCTGGCCAAGGCTTGATCAGGCGTGATTGACCAAACGAAGTGCGCCAGGTGCTTCCAAGTTAAATGATGGTGAATGGTGTAACTGATACGGGTCTGAACGGGCAGTTCGCTGTCAAGCTTGATTTCTTTTAGTACCAGCACCATGGAGCCAGTCGATGTGAACACGCCACGCTTGATGTCAACCTGCTCCCAGGCCAGTTCATCGCCGGCACGCGCCCGGGCGTCATTCATCAGGGCCACAAGTTGCTGTTCGGCGCGCAAGCCAACGTAATAGCTGCCACCGATGTAGGCAGCGGCCAGCAAAACGATGATGACAATTAGTTTCTTGAGCATGAGTCTTTCTCTGATTGAATGCGCGCCAAAAACCCGAGCGGCGCTTGTGCATGATGCTAGCGCGAATTGGAACCTCGCAGTTGTCATCAAACAACCATCACCAAACAGCTGTGATCTTTGACGCTACTGGCACCAGTTCGATACAACCCGCACCAAACCTATGACACTCCCGCCACCTAACCGCCTATGGCGCTTGCGGTGGGGGTTTCTTGGTTCATCGATCTGAGCACGGCACTGTTTCCAGCGCACCGCGCCGTTTCTCAGTACCTGAGACGGTACCTCACGCCGCCGTTTGGCTGGGCGCTCTTTTACCTCAAAGGGGTGACGCCGCCAGATGTGCCCATCACCGCCATCTATAAGGGCGTTATTCCCTTTATCGTGATGCAAGGTGTAGCCTTGGCACTGGTGGTCTATTTCCCCGGCCTTGCGCTATGGCTGCCCAAAGCGATTGGGTGGTGAGGTCAAGCCTTAAGGCGAATACAATCGTTTGAACAGATCTATCCCCGACTCAAAAGGCACCCCATGCTCAATTCCACCCTGGCCACCCGCGGCATTGCCGTTGCTCCTCATAGCCTCGCAGCCCAGTCTGCCCTTGATGTCATGCGCGAAGGCGGCAATGCACTTGAAGCCATGATTGCCGCAGCGGCAACCATCGCGGTGGTTTATCCGCACATGAACTCGATTGGTGGTGATGGCTTCTGGGTGATTAGCCAGCCCGGCTTTGCACCCGGTGGCATTGATGCCGCCGGCAAAAGCGCAAAAGCCGCCTCGATTGACTGGTATGCCAAGCATGGCATCACTGGCCAGATCCCGTTTCGTGGTCCCATGGCTGCATTAACCTTGGCAGGCACTGTCTCAGGCTGGGGCAAAGCGCATGAGCTCTCCATATCGGCGGGGGGCCGCCTGCCCTTGTCACGGCTTTTGGCCGATGCCATTCACTATGCTGAGTCTGGCATCGCTGTGACCCCGAGCCAATCACAACTTACCGCCAAGAAGCTAGCTGAGCTGAAAGACCAACCCGGGTTTGCTGAGACATTTCTGGTTGATGGCCAAGCGCCCCAATCATTTACTCACTTAAAGCAAGCGGCACTTGCCCAAACACTTAAAACAATCGCCAAGGACGGCACCGAGAGCTTTTATCGGGGCAAGCTCGCCCGTCAAATCGCAGCTGACTTGCAATCACTGGGGTCGCCCATCTCGCTTGCTGACTTGCACGCCCATCACGCCAAACTGGTTGATCCGTTGCAACTGAAACTTGGCAGCAACACGCTACTCAACATGCAGCCGCCTTCGCAGGGACTGATTTCACTCATGATCTTGGGCATCATGGAGAAGCTTAAGAACTGGGATGACGATCCCGAGGGTCCCGCATTCATTCATGCTCAGGTTGAAGCCACCAAGCAGGCATTCAAGATTCGCGATGCTCACCTGACTGACCCCGCGTG
>JAJOJF010000002.1 GCA_021208885.1 Burkholderiaceae bacterium | reverse complement strand
GTCAGTACGCTAGTCATTGGGGGCATTTTTTCCTTGGCGGGTCAGAGCATGGGGCTGCCATTTTTTATGGCCATGACACTATCAGCGGCGGTAACAGGATTCATTGCATTGGTTCTGAACGCAACGGTATTCACACGATTACTAAAAGCCGGACCCGCTATTGCGATGATTGGGTCTTTAGCGGTGTCTATGGTGATTCTGGCGTTGATCTTAGGCATTGCCGGGTCTCGACCTATGCGGTTTTCATTTGAGATCACCACCCCTTTAATAATTGGTGATGCTCGAGTTTCTCGGGCGCAGTTCTATTCCATCATCGTCTCAATCGTTGTCTTATTGAGTTTTGCCTTTCTCCTTTTCAAAACGCGTATTGGGCGTTCGATGCGTGCGCTGTCAACGAATCGTGCTCTGGCGCAAGCTACTGGTGTAAACGCCGAGCAGATTACGGCGTTAATTAGTTTTATTAGCGGTGCGTTTGCAGCAATTGGTGGGACGATGCTAGCCATGACGAGTGATGTGCATGTCAACCTTGGCAATGATCTTTTATTGCCAGTTTTTGCAGCGGCCATCCTCGGGGGCTTAGGTAATCCACTTGGCGCGGCTGCTGGCGCTTTACTAATAGCCGTTGCCGAGACGTCTGTTACGAACATCAACTTCGGCTGGTTGGTGGGTGAGCCTTTTTATTTCTTGCCTACCAGTTATATCGGTGCAGCCTCATTCTTGATTCTTTTGATGGCCTTGCTGTTCAAACCATATGGATTGTTTGACCGGGAGGTGCGTCGTGTCTGAGTTTTTATTGCACGTTCTAACAATGGCCGCTATTTACGGTTTGATGGCGGTTGCCTTGAATATTCAGGCTGGTTATGCTGGACTACTCAATCTGGGACACATCGCATTTGTCGGGGTAGGTGCCTACTCGGTTGGTATTTCTTATTACTTTGGGGTGTCACCCTTGCTTGGGATCCCTGCCGGGATCCTTCTTTCGGGTGTGCTTGGTTTTTTTATGTCGCGTCTTGGTCGGAACCTTGGTGCTGATTACTGGGGTATAGCAACGCTAGCCGTGGCTGAAATTATTCGGACAATTGCGCTGAACGAAGATTGGTTGACTGGTGGTGCGCAGGGTATTGGTGGCATTCCAAGATTGTTTAACTTCATCGACCGGCCATGGGATCAGATTGCTTTTTTGCAGCTGTCTTGTTGGTCTTGTGGATATCAGTTGTAGTGAGTCAGCGCTTGGATGCAGGAGCATTCGGCCGTGCTTTGCGACTAATGCGTGAGGAACCTCAGCTAGCAATTAGTCTTGGATACAACCTAGTCAGCTTAAAGTCTCGGGCAACAATCGCATCCGGAATGATAGCGGCCGTAGCCGGGGTTTTTTTAGCTTACTACATGAGTTTTGTTGGTCCGGACTACATGTTGGCAGCGGAGACATTTTTGATCTGGACCATGGTGATGATTGGTGGTTTGGGTAACGTTAGAGGCGTGTTGTTGGGTGCATTTATTGTTCAGGGCATATATTCTGCAGTGCCATTTGCCAAAGACATTTTTGGTATTGGATCTGATGTTGCTGGCGCCGTTCGCTTGGGCTTAATTGGGTTGTTGTTGTTAGCCTGCTTGCTCTGGCGAAAGGACGGGCTTTTACCAGAGCGACTACGGAGAATCCAATGAGTTCAGTATTGCTGGAGATTTCCAGTTTGGCTAAGTCATTTGGTGGGAACCAAGTGCTCAGTAAGGTCAATATGAAAATTGAGGCTGGTGAGATAGTTGGTTTACTCGGTCCTAATGGCTCAGGTAAAAGTACGTTGCTCAATGCTGCCTCTGGTTTCATGGCGGCCGATGCTGGGCGCGTGTGTTTTGGTGGAATAGACATTCAAACACTGCCAGCTGAACAGATCGTGAGCAGGGGTATGGCCCGTACGTTTCAGCTGCCATCGATGCCATCAAAAATGAGCGTGCTAGAAGTGTTAATGACAGCAGGCTCATCGCAAGCCTGTGTATGGCGTTCATTGTGGCCTGGTAAACGGGATCGTCAGCTAGATGAAGAATTACTGGCCAAGGCTCGCGAGTTATTGTCTGCTTTGATGCTTGAGCCGGTCAAGGACTTGGCAGCTTCATCCTTGTCAGGCAGTCAAAAAAAATTGCTTAGCATTGCTTGTGCCCTGATGAAGAACCCGAAGTTTTTGATGCTAGACGAGCCAACTGCTGGGGTACATCCAAATTTACGCCGAGATATTGTCAAGATCCTACGGCAAATCAACGTTGAGCGCGGCATCACTCAACTGATCGTTGAACATGACATGTTTTTTGTGCGAGAGGTCTGCACACGCTGCGTTGTGCTTGATCGTGGAGAGATCGTGGCCGACTGTAGACCTGATGATTTAATACACCACCCGAGAGTAATAGAGGCGTATCTTGGGCAGGCTCGCGTGTCCGTGCAAACTGATCGAGAAAAATCCGTATGAGTGCATCTCTTTCTCCTAATCGCGTGCCGGCTTTGTCCCAAAATCGGGATGACAATCAGGAAATTAGGGTTCAAGATCTTGTTGCTGGTTACGGTGCTGAAGTCGATATTCTGCATGGAATCTCGCTAAGCCTTTTGAGTCGAGAGATCGTCTGTATTTTGGGGCCTAACGGATGCGGAAAATCTACGCTCTTAAAGACAATTGCTGGTTATCTCAGGCCTCGAGAGGGAGAGATTTGGATTGCGGGTCGAGAGCTCAGCAAAATGCCGGTTCATCAGAAGGTGCGAAATGGAGCAATCGGTTTCGTGCCGCAAACGGATAATGTTTTTGGCACACTGTCGACCTGGGAGAATTTGGCACTTGGTGGTCAGTTCATGTCTAAACAGCAAGTGCAAGAGCGAATTGAAGTGCTGTGTGGTGTTTATCCGGTACTACGTCGCAAGATGGACTCGCCGGCTTCATCTTTGTCTGGAGGCGAAAGGCAAATCTTGTCACTGGCTCGAGCCTTGATGCCAAGCCCTCGAGTTTTGTTGCTTGATGAGCCATCTGCTGGATTAGCTCCCAAGACTCTGGCTGAAGTTTTTGAGGCTATTTCCAACACTAGAGATCTTGAGGGAATTTCGGTGTTGATGGTGGAGCAAAACGCCATGGAGGCCCTGCACGTTTCAGATAGGGCTTACGTTTTAACCCTTGGGCAAGTTACATTGCAAGGGCGAGCCCACGATCTTTTAGAAAGTGAAGAAATGAGAGAGCTGTACTTAGGGGGGCCGACCACATTAATTGATGATTGCCAAAGCTTCCCTTGCGACGCAAAGATACATATAAATAAAAAACAAAAGTACAATTCCAAGCTATGGCTACCAAAGCACGGCGTAAAGCAACATACACTCCCGCTCATACACGCGACGAAAGCTCCGTTGAGCGTCTCTACCTTGATCTTCGCGATCGTGCGATGCGTTATGAGTTCAGGCCAGGATCCCGTATCAATGAGCAGGCCTTGGGTCGCGAGCTTGGTGTCAGTCGCGCCCCTCTCCGAGAAGCTTTAAATCGATTGGTCGCAGAGGGGCTACTTGACTTTGTGATGAATAAGGGTTTTTTTCGCAAGTCCATTAGTGTGGATGAAGTTTTTGATTTATATCAAATTCGAATTGCGCTTGAAAGACGGGCCATGTTGCTTGCGGTAGAGCGAGCTACCGATGAAGAAATTCGCGATGTCGAAGCTTACTGGCAGGACATCATGGCCAAGGCTGACTCAATGTCTACACCGGATTTACTGCTAGCTGATGAGGAGTTCCACAGACGCTTACTTGCCTTGTCAAAGAACCGCGAATTGTGTGCCATGATGGAGGTAATTACTCGGCGTATCCACGTTGCTCGGCACATTGATATTCAGCAAACCACTTGGAATAGTAAAGCGTTCGATGCGCATCATCAGGTGACTAGGTGCTTGTTGGATCGGGATTCTGAGACGGCTTTAAAAGTGATGACTGAGCACATAGACATGAGCCTGGACAGAGCGATTAACATCACTAAAGAAATGGTCGCACGTTTTTTCCTAATAGGCTCTGTGGCGCAGAGACAAATTACCAAGCCACGAGATGACTTTTCTGAAAGCGTCGCGCATGACGTCTTGACCCGCATTTCAGACTGATTTTTCGCTCACGGTTTCGACATTGGAAAGTCAGGCCACATTGCTCTAGTAACATGAAGCATTACCCGGCGACTTTCCGCTTCGTAGCGCTGCAGCAATTTGTTGTCCGAGCAGCTGCACATTAGATTGTTGCGCCGCAACTAGCGGAGCCACTCCCGGGCTCACCGACTGTGACAATGTGCTGTAGCAGGTAATCGTCTGGCTTGGCTTGCCCGCCATGTCGATTTGCCACAGCGCGCCCAAGCTAGCTTGCTTGGCTGGCTGCATTTCAAACTGTTGCAGGTCTACAAAGATCTTTGCTGCATTGGTTTGTGCACTTGTTTGACGGGCAGACAGCATGTCACTGGATATCGGTGGGTTGCCAAGTGATTGTGTAAGCGTGGCCGACAGGGCGTTTTGCAGAACTTCGCTAAGCGGTGCGACCCATTTGTCGTGTGAGAGCACCATGAGCGTGTTGTTCGGTTGGCGCACGATCAACGTCTCCACATCAAGTGACTCAGGCACATTGATGCTGGCAAGCTGATACCTAACCAGATTAGTGCTTTGGTTGGTTGGTTGCGTGTCAGCAGCTGACTTCAAGTCATAGTGCATGGTGGTGGTTGTACTGCAGCCAGCAGCCAGACTGGTGGCAGCGGCAATAATCAGTGGCCAGCGTTTCATGGTGTCGACCCTAATGTTTCGCGTGAATAGGATGGGCTAGGTTCGCCGAAGATGATGGAGTTGGGCTGTGCACGCAATTCATCAATCAGTGACTTGGTGGCGCGCACGGCCTTGTCGATTTCCTTCAAACTGTTGTCAAGTTGCGTCGGCAACGTGCCGCTTGCTTCGAGCAAATTGTCTACTTGACCCAACGTGGATTGCAGGTCTTTGAGTGTGGCCGATAGCTCGGGTGTGAGCGTATTGTTTAAAGACTTCCCAAGCTCAGTCAGTTCAGTTAGCGACTTGCTCAAGTCAGCCGAGAGTTGGTCAAACGGGATTTTGTTGATGCTCTCCACAATCGAGGCAATTTGCTTCTGAATGTCTTCGAGATCGGATGTGACAACAGTTGGAATGCCAATCGGAACGGTGGCCATCACTTCTTTAACGGGCGGCGCATCGCGCATCAGCGACATCGACACATACAAACTGCCCGTTAGCAAGCTGGCAGTTTTTAATTCAGCTCGAAGGCCTCGCCTAATCATCATGGCTAGCGACTCGGTGGCTTGCTCGACAGTCTTATTGGCTTCTTGCATGGTATGAGCCACTGAACCCAAGCGAGCGGGGTAAAGCGTGGCTTTAACATGCGTAAAAAATTCGCCCTTGTAGATATCGAAATCGAGGTCGGCCGAATTGACAACGCCGATTTCAACACCCTGGAAGGTGACTGGTGCCTGGGCTTCGAGCCCCTTGGTCGACTGGTAGAACTTCATGGTCACGGGGACTGCAAGTCCGATCGGCACTTCATCAGCCAGTGCTTTATTGGCATACAGCTTGAAGGTTTGGTTGGTCTCCAAGGGGATGGGCGGCCCGAAGTTGCCAAACGCCAGGCCGCCGGCCAGAATCGAGACAAGCGACTCGGTCGAGACGGTCAGTCCCTCGCTGCCGACATTCACATAGATGCCGCTCTCATTCCAGAAGCGGGTGTTACCACCGACGTATTTATCGTAGGGAGCATCGACAAACACCTCGATGTCAACAAACGTGCCGTTCTCGTCGAGTTCGTATTTTGTGACCACCCCCACTGGAATGCGCAGGAAATAGATGGGTGCACCTCGGCCGAGTGATCCCAGGGTATCTGAGCGCAGGTTGAACCTTGAGCCAGGTCGATCGCTTGCGATGGCCGGTGGCTCGGTCAAGGCGACGAAGTTGAGCTTTTCTGGGGCGTCGCTCTTAAACGTTTTTGTGTCTGCGTTTATGTAGACGCCAGACAGCAAAGTCGACAAACCACTGACGCCCGACAGTCCGATGGTGGGTTTGACCACCCAGAACTGTGTACCTTCTTTGGCCAAGCCTCTGGCATCGACATTTAGTTCAGCGTCGACAAGAACCTCGTCACCAGTGTCACTTAACCGGATGTTGGTGACAGTGCCCACCACCACATCCCGAAACTTGATCTGTGTCTTGCCAGCCTCTAGGCCGCTTGCTGAGTCCAGGCGTATCGAGATTGTGGGCCCGCGGTTAGACCAGTCATGCCAAACGATTGACAAGCCAATGAGCGAGGCTACCAGTGGGATGAGCCATACCAACCAGAAGTTACCCTTGCGTTTACGCACGATGCGTGGTGGCTGGGCTGATGAAGCGGCGGCAGGGCCGGGTTGCGGGTTGGAAGGTTTGGTAGGGTCAGCTGCGTCAGCCATGGCTCACGGTTCCTGTCTGGGGTTGTCTGTCCGGCGAATCGGTGTGTTCATTCTGGCTTAAGTGGCGTCGATGACCCGCTACACGCCAGGCCAGGCGGGGGTCAAACCCCATGGCCGCAATCATAGTCAATACGACCACGCCACCAAAGGCTGCGGCACCGGCACCGGGCGAAATGTCAAGTAAAGCGCCAAACTTCCCCAGCGCTGCCAGCAGGATGACGACAAACACGTCCAGCATTGACCACTGTCCGATGAATTCCACCCAGCCATAGATACGGGTGCGCGCTTTAAGATTCAACGAGGATCGTTTCTGGGTGAGCCAGACAAGCACCCCCAACGCAAAGAGCTTGAGAGTCGGCACAAACACGCTGGCAATAAACACCACCAACGCAATGTCCCAGGCGCCACCGTGCCATAGTTCGATCACGCCACCCATGATGGTGTGGCCAGATGAACCATTGATGGCGTCGACATACATGATGGGCAGGGCGTTAGCCGGTATATAAAGAATGATGGCTGTTACCAGCAAAGCCCAAGTGCGATTGATTAGCTTGGGTGAGGGCGGCGGGTGAGGGTGAGCGTTGGCGACATCTAGCCCCATGTCCTGAGCCATGTTGCGCAACCGTTGGCCATTGAGCCTTGCAAGGCCAGTCAGTAATACGGCGGTGACCACCGTAGCGTACAGGCCCACCCCTAACTTAAGCGTGGCCAGATCGACGAGCTTGACGATGGCGACTAGTGCGCCCAACAAAAACACCGGCACCATCGACCATGGCGTGATGCGGTCGATGATGTCAGCTACCCGCTCAAAGGCGGGAGCAACGCGGCCGAAGCTCAACGGAATTAATAGCCACAGCAGCAAGCTGATGTGCAGCGCTGGCAGCGCAAAACCTGTGGCGCCAGTCAAGACAGCCACCCATGGGTAGCCGGCATCCCATGCGACTCTGACTGTGTGCAAAAAGGTCGCTGACTGGCCGGTGCCTTGAAACAGCAACGTTCCGATCGGATAGGCGTTTGCCAGCGTGAAGGCGATCAGAGCCGTGAGCGCCAGTGCGCACCAACCATCAGCGCCCAGACTCGCGTAGGACTCGAGCACCGTGTCGCAGCGCCGACAAATAGCGATATGGTCCTTTTGTACTGGCACTCGACGAAAGGATGCGCCGCAATGATGACAGATCAGTGGCGAACCCGTGTGCGACATGAGTACTAGCGGTTGTTGGCGGCAATAAACTGTAACTGTTCAAGCGTAATGTAGCCTTTTTTGTCGACATCGATTTTTTCCCAGGCCATGGCAACTCTGGGCAAACCGGCCTCGGCCTCTTCACGGGTGACTTTGCCGTCACCGTTTTTGTCGGCGGCTTTAAAGCGCGCTTCGACTTCAGCGTCATTGGCAGGAGTCGCGGGCACGTTTGAGGCGCTCTGTGCCAGGGCTGCTAGCGGCATGGTGACCGTCAAGACCAGGGCGCTCGAAATTGCAATCAGGGATTTTGTCATGAGAAAAAGTCTCGCTCAGGGTGATTTGGTGACTAGCCTGCAAACATCGCACCAACGCAAAGGCAAGCGCGAGCAGGTGATTGGAGATAGCGTACATGGAAATTGACGATACCACCAAGTATCCTGACCTGGGCTGACTGAAACCTTGCAAAAGCTTGCAATCAGGGCCAGACGTTGTCCATCCTCCCCGCTGTCAGGCTAGCGGGTTAACGCGGACCCGGTGAATCGTGGCTAATCGGATTTGCGTGTTTACAAGACGCCTTGTGGCTTTGCGTGAAATCCCTGACTTTGCCGGCGATCGCTTCAGGACTTACACTGACGCCATGCAAATCGTAACCGCTCAGCACTGATGCAGGCACAGACCGACAAGGCTTCGGCTCGCGAGGTTGTCGGGTGGCTAGGCACGATGTTGCTGCCGCCTCTTGCTTACTGGATTGGCGGGCTGCTGGGCCTAAGTCAACAGGCTGCGATCTTTATCGGCATCATGGTCGCCGTGGTGCTCATGTGGGTGTTTACGCTGGTTGATGATTACATCCCGCCGCTCATGGGCATGTCAGCGGCGTTGTTTTTTAACCTGGCGCCAGCGTCAATTGCCTTGTCTGGCATGGCCTCGCCTAGCCTTCTGACATTGATGGGTGTGTTCGCTTTGGCCATGGTCATTGCATCATCCGGGTTAAGCCGACGACTAGTGCTTTACTTGATGTTAAAGCTGCCTGATCGGTTTGTCTGGCAACAAAACGTGCTGTTGTTTTGCGGATTGCTGCTCTCAATTGTTTCTCCGTCGGGCAATAGTCGTGTGGCCCTTCTGCTGCCGTTGTTCAAAGAAATTTCGGGCTCGCTCGGGCTTGCCAAGCGCAGCGTGGCAATCACCTCTCTGATGGCTGCCACCTATGGTGGGGCGATGCTTTTTTCCACCGCGCTGGCCAACAGCAAGTCAGCGAGCATTGCAGCCTTGAGCATGTTGCCCACTCATCAACAAACCCAATACCTCGGGCTTTTCTGGGTCGCAGCAGCTAGCGTGCCAATGCTGGTGCTGCTCGTGATTCACCTTGTCACGACCCGGGTTATGTTTGCGCAACAACCTGCAACCCCCTTGGCCAAGGATGTCATTGCCAAGCACCTGCAGTCGCTTGGCGGCTTCTCTAGTCAGGAGCGTACGGCGTGCGTTGCGTTTGTATTCTTTTTTCTCGGGTCACTGACCACGAGTTTGCATCACTTGGATACCGCCAAAATTGCGGGGTTGACACTTTTGCTGATTCTGTTGATGGGTGCCCTAAAAAAAGCGGATTTTCAGTCGGCCATGGATTGGCCGATGATTTTTTTCATGCTGGGCATGGACAGCATGATGCGCACCATGAATTATTTGGGGCTTGATCGTCAGTTTGCTGAGTTTGTTGGGCGCTTGTTCGGCTTTGTGGATGGCAGTTTTACACTCTTTGCGCTAGCGACCTTGGTTACCACCATTGTGCTTCGATTGGTGCTGCCGGTGGCTGCAGGCATGCTGCTGAGCTTTTTGATCATGCTGCCCGTCGCGTTGGACCAGGGCTACAGCCCTTGGGTTTGTGTTTTTATGACCGCGATATTTAGCGATATCTGGTTTTTCCGCCATCAAAACTCGGTGTACCTGATTGCCTGGAACTCCGATGCGGTGATGGACTATGACCACGCCTGGTTTATGCGACATAACATGATCATGAATGCTGCCCGGGCTTTGTGCGTGTTTGTGGCAATTCCCTGGTGGCAATCGATGGGTCTGATATGAAACGGTCCACACTTCGGTTGATCGTGAGCGTGACAGTGGTGTTTTTTCTGGCTTGGGTTTTCTGGTTCAGCACGTCGAACCCGAGAATTTTGGTGCTTCAATCCGTGAGTCAGCCTTCAGACTGGGCAACACGCGTGGACCAAGGCATAAGGGCCACGCTGCGCAATAACCGCCTACCAGTGACTGTGGTCACCCACTACATGGGCTTGGACGGCGCAGGTTCAGACACTGAAATTCGGGTGGCAGTGGCGGCAGCTCGTGAGGCCATTGCCAACAACAAGCCTGACATCCTGATTGCTGTTGACGATGAGAGCAACACGTTAGTTGCCAGCCAATTGCCTGTTGAGCAGCGGCCTGCAATTGTTTACACAGCGATTTTGCAAGCACCAAAAGCCTATGACTACAGTGCTGCAACCCGTGCCACCGGCGTTCGGGAGAGCGTTGCATCCGATGCGATTATTGAGTTGCTAAATGCCGTCAAGGGTGATGAACCACTTCGGATTGCCGCAATCGGAGTGGATGACGTCACTGGCCGTGCCGAGCTTGAACGTCTCAAAGCAGGTCAATGGAGTAAGCACACGCTTGGGCCTACCAAGCTTGTAAACAACTTTGTCCAGTGGCAGGCGTTTGTCAAAGAGGCTGCCAGCCAGGCTGACGTGCTGGTGGTTTTGAGCACTGACATGCTGCAAGGGGAAGGGCCCGACCAATTTTTGCCAGAGCAGACTGTCATCGAATGGACTGAGGCTAATTCTCGCCCTCTACCGATTGGCATCCGCGACAGTTTTGTGCGCTATGGTGGCGCGCTGGCGGTGGCCTCTCCACCCAGTGTTTATGGGCGCTTGGCCATGCAAATGTCACTGGATTGGATTGCCAATGGCCTGAGTGCTAGCCCGCCTGAGCCCAAGACGGTGAAGGAATTCAACGTTGCAGTAAGCGCCTCAAAGCTCAAGCAGCGTGGCATCGAATTGCCTGCTGTATACAGCGAGTTGGCTAGGGCAACGAGCGGACTCTATCCTTGAAGTTGGATTATTAACGGCTGGCTTGCCCTTGACTACAGGGCATAAGCACATGGCAAATCCCCCTAAGCAGACGATCACGGTAGCCTAGCCAAGGTGAACCTTTTAGCCATGATCTGTAAGTTGTTCTAGTTAGACCGAATCGTTTCGAGAAACTCTGCTTCGAAGGCAGCGGCATCGGCATGCAAACACACATCAATCAGGCCGCCTTGATCTGATCTGACCGTGGCGCCAGCCGCCTGCTCGTCAAGTCCTGTCCTCAAAGCACCCATGCCATTGATCAACGGAAATGTGTCGTGGGGAATCCCCTGGTCAGGACCATCATCGTTCCCAGGCTTGGCGATCACGGTCAGTCGAATCTGTTGTGTTTTGTCACAAAGTTCCGGCTTGCTCGCCAGCACAGCTGCCAAGGGGTCCCAGTGGAAGTACTCGCCATTGGTGATCGATGCTTTTATTTTTTGGAAGATTCTCGCGACAAACGACTCAGCAGGCGTGCTCTTCGTCTGCTGTGCCCGCGCAACAAATTCGTCAGTCAAAGGTACTTTGTTGGTAGCGTCTAGCGGTACCAGCGTAATCGGGATGCCACTTTGAAGCACAATTTGTGCGGCGAGCGGATCAATATAGAAATTCCATTCAGCTTGAGTGTTCGTGTGTTCGTCGGTAAAACCATGAACTCGTACATTGCCTGGCACATCTACTGCCCCGCCCATTGAAATGATTCGGCTGATCTTTCTCTTTAGTTCCGGTTGCGCCTTGATGACCGTTGCGATATTGCTCATGCTGCCGATCGCCAAAATATCCACTGGACTGTCAGCCTCTCTGAGCAGGCGTGCCAAGAGAGTCGGTCCGTCTGGGTAGAGGGTTGGCGCTTGATCCTTGGTTGGAGCCTCGCCCATCATGTCTGATCCCGTTTCCCGCCAGATCCTCGGATAGGAGGCATAGCCGTTCAGAGGCCAATCAGAGCCGCAGCCAATAGGCTTGTCAGCGTTACGCTCAGACAGGCTCAGCAAATGCCTGGCGTTGTCAGGACCGTCTTCACATGAAGCAAGACCGTTGCCGACAATCGTTACGCCAAGCAGGTCGATGTTTTTATTTTGGGCAACGTAGATCAATGCCAACCAGTCATCAGTCCCCATGTCTGTATCAACAATCAGGGGTTTGGTCGGTTTGCCTCGGCTGTCCTGCGCAAGAGAAGATTGACTGAATATGGCGCTCAGCAAAAAAGCCAAGGCCATGGTCAGAAAGCGTGCAACAGCATTAGGCTTGACATAGGTGGTTGAGTGGACAGTCATGCGCGATACCTTCGATTGAATCAAGCACCTCGTTGCCATTTCCATCAGTTCGTATCTGATTCCGGCTAGACATCGCCTGACTCAGCGTCAAAGGGATGGCTGTTGTCTTAAGCACACGAGTTTGGGCAAGCCGAATGGCTCACGGGTACCAGGGGTTATAAGGCGCATCGCTGTGTTGCGGCATTACAAAACATTACCGGGTGGTGAGATTCTTCAATGTGGTTCTTTGCGAAGTAGCAATCAACCAATGACCAGCCCCGGTGTTGTGAGGAGTAACGCCGTAATCGCCTCGTGGTACTTGACATACCCGGAACAACGGCAAATATGTTGGCCTAAATTTTCTTCGATGACCTTAGGCAGTTCATGTCTGTGCGCAGGCTTTGCTTTGAGTTTATCAACGAGCAAGACAATACCCATCAGAAATCCGGGAGCACAGTAGCCGCACTGAAATGAAAAGTGTCGCAACAGTGCGATCTGTTCAGCTGATAATTGCTCACCTTGAGCAATGCCCTCTACAGTCAGGATTCGGTGGTTTTGAAGTGCCACAGCAGGCATCAGACAGGCTTGCGCGCGTTGCCAACCTGTTTGCCCCGGCCCGCTCACTGCCACCGTGCACGCTCTGCATATCCCCATTGCGCACGACACTTTGGTGCCAGTCAGGCCGAGTTTTTCATGCAGGAAATCCGCCAGGGTGATGTCTGCCGGCGCATTGTGCACCACATCGTTGCCGTTGACATTCAATTCGATGGGGGTCGTATTCATCACGAGATGGCACTCCTGACTTCGGCGGCATGTACCGGCAGCGATCTAAAGCGTTTGCCGGTCGCGTCGGCGACAGCGTTCAGAATCGCCGAGGCGATAGGGTTAAACACCACTTCGGACATGCCTCTGGGCTCACCTTCGCTATCGGGCAGTATGTGAAATTTAGTGGATCCAACCGCACAGTCCCTTGCGAGAGGCACGCGGTACAGATGCAGGTTCAACTTCCCCTGGCCGGCCGAATGTTCGCCAGTCGATAGGGTTTCGGTCAAGGCTTGCCCGATACCCATCGCAAACGCCCCGTTCATCTGCCCTTGCACGATTTCAGTCACGATCGGTGGGCCACAGTCCAGAAATCCCTCGGCACCCTCGACCTTGATCTGACCGGTGGTTCGCTCAACCGTCACTGAGACAATCACCGCATAGGAGGACATGCGATTTGCATCACCGTCCAGAGACTGCAACGGAGAATAGTAGGAGGCGCGGCGGGGAACCGGGACATAAGGCGAGACACCATGACGGATACACAATCCATCGATTGGGATACGACGGTTTGCGTTGTTCAAGGAGAAGTCCGCCTCGGCCCAGGACTCTCTGTAGTAGGCGTGAACCATCACGCCGCTGGCCAAGTTTTCTTGATAGATAGCAGCGGCGAGTTCGGGAAATGTTAAGAGTTGACTGTCGCGATAACGAATGCCATCAGTGTTAAACGAGAAATCATCAGTGGCAGTGCCATTGCGCGGGAGTTGCAATAGCTTGACGGCCGCAGGTATGAGCCCAAAGTCACGCAGCAACTTAGCAGCTTCGAGCGTCGCATGCCGCAGGTGGTAGGCAGACGTGCTTGCCGCTGTCGAGATCGCAATCGAGGGTGTCCAATAGGGGTTGGCAGCAAGCAAGTCCTGCTGTGCCTGGCTTTTGGCCTCAGTGCTAACCAGATTTAAAGCATCGAAATACGTGGTGACGCCAATCTGTACCTCGTCAGCCGGTCGACCCAAAACATCAGCGATGGATAATGACAGCGTAGTAGCTGACCCGTTGCCCATGTCCACGCCCGGCGTATGAAGCTTGAGCATGCCCTGCTCGGTTAGTTCGACACAGGCCAGGCAGCCGTTTTCGTGCTTGCCAAATGTCTTGAAAGCGGCCGCAAAACCGGTTCCATAGAAGGTGTCCTGGCTTGATTTTTCTTCTTTGAGCGCTTTGCGTTGTTTCCACAGATCAGACTGTTTGGCTGCCGCCAAAACCTCATGGGCCCGGGTAGGTATGGCTAGCTCAACACCCGTTTGTGTGCGCCCGTCACCTTTGACGAGATTGCGCAGGCGCAGCTCAATCGGATCCATGCCCAGCGATTGGGCAGCCTCATCGATGAGGCATTCAAGGCCAAACGAGGACTGAAATGATCCGAAGCCTCGCATCGACCCTGCGGGAATCGCGGTTGACGCCAGTGCCACGGCATCGATCTGTGATCTTGCGAAACGATAAGCGCCCGCTGCGTTGCGGGCACCCACGCTTTGAACCGCAAAGCTGTAGTTGTTTTGCCCGCCGCCATCGAGCTCCATGCTCGAGCGCAAATATTCGAAGATCCCCTGGCGATTGACGGCAAGCTCAATCTGCGTTTTTGCGGCGTGTCGCTTGATGCCAGCCTGAAACTGCTCCGGTCTGCTGTAGACAATGCGGTGGCTGACATCAGGCTGCGTAAGTGCCGCAATCGCAAGGTGCAGCGGAAAGTCTGAGCTGTCCTTGCCGCCAAAGCCGCCACCCAAAAAACAACAGTTGACATGAACGTGTTTAATGCGAGGCAGGCTTGATTTGGCGAAAAAATGCGAGATAGCGACTGCATCCTCGTGCGGGGATTGGGTCCCGAGCGTCAACGAAAGCGTTTGGGATTTGCTGTCATACCAGGACAGGCCGTTTTCAGGTTCCATGAACATGGGATCAACGGACTGTGTCTGAAAGCTTGCCTGCAGCCTAAGCCAGTCAGCCTTGTCCAAGTCCTCTTGGATTTTTTCCAGGTAGAAAGCGTTTCTGGCGTCAAGACTGTCTGAGCCCGTGGCGACTCGGTCAGCTTGCATAAACGAGAACTCAGGTTGCCGCCCGTCGCCCTGGTAGTAGACAAATAGGCTTTTGCCATAGTCGCCCCGCATTGGGGGAGCAGCTGTCGGTCCGGATTCGACAAAGGTAGACAGGGTGGCTAGCTTGGCTTTGCTGGCTAGAAAGTGGTCTGTGCTCTCAAAGCCCAAAAGTGCAATGGGCTGTCCAAAGTAATTGGGGCATGTGCCAGTGCGAACGTAAAACGTTGGCATCAAAAAGGGGGCTGCGCCTTTGCAGCCCCAGTGATGGAGGTCATCGCCCGTGACAATCTTCAGTTTGCCAAACTCTTTCTCAAGACCGGCGATGTTCAGTCCCATGTACAGTTTGTCAACGATTGATGCACGGAGCACGACGCTGCGCCGCTCGATGGCTGGCCACCCCGCAAGGTCGCGGGCTCTGAAGTCAATCGCATAGATCTTTGCGCCAGTCGCTTTTAATCGACCCTCGTAGAGTTGCTTGCCGGCTAGTCCTGCGTCATGAAGTGTGGCTTGGCCAGTCAGTGATGTCGCCCCTGCATTGGCTGGGAATAAATACCTGACGGAAATGGTCGCTAGGGCCACGTGTGCGGTTGCCCTAAAAAACTCGCGCCGATTCATCTTCACGAGGGTCATGCTGGTGTTCGTCCCTGAGCCGCTGCTTCAGCCGCTTCCCTTTCTGCTTTTATATGTTGTTGAAATGCCGGATTGGGATGGTTGTATACCTTGCGGTAGAAAAGGTTGGCTACGCCAAGCGGTGCATCACCCTCAAACCAGGCGGGCACGAATGCGTGGAAGATCGAGGTTAGCCCGAGGTACATGATCTTAAAGCCCAGCCAAACACCACTGAACAGATGTGGGAAATAGCTTACGCGGCTGGCCTGCAGATGCTGCTTCGAATCGTTGATGATGCGAAGGGGAGAATAGGCTTTCATGATTTGAATGCGCTCTCTAAAGGTGGCACCAGTTGACGTTTGCGACTCAAAACCCCTGGCTTGAAGGTGCCCAATGGGTCCGCGGAAAGTCCAAGTGCACTTTGTGCTCTGGCCGCCAGCGGCCCCACGGCGAGGATGGTTGAACCGTCCCGATTCAGGTCTGTGACAGCCAGCACCATGACATCGAGTTGATTGTCTGCCAGTGCTTGATCAAGCGCCTGCCTTAAGCCAGGCAGTCGTTGTGTCAGAAATTCGGCGTCAAAGGCCTCAAGCTGGGCGATACCAATCTTTTGGGCACCCAT
Organism: Burkholderiaceae bacterium; assembly: GCA_021208885.1. Classification (GTDB taxonomy): domain Bacteria; phylum Pseudomonadota; class Gammaproteobacteria; order Burkholderiales; family Burkholderiaceae_B; genus Algicoccus. The sequence continues at coordinate 5,697 of JAJOJF010000002.1, read as the reverse complement.
CTTAAAAATCTTGAAGTCCAGTCTGACTAGACTGGCGTCATCTAGCCTGGCCATGTCCTCGTTATAGGCTTGCAGCATTTGCAGGCCGTAGGCTTCCAAGTCGCTCACACCGGCGATGAGCGCTAGCTCCTTGCCAATCCGCTTGTCATGTTCCGTCGTGGTGGGTGAACGAAACACCCGGGTATCAGAGAGCACCGCTGAGAGCAGTAGGCCAGCCAATGGTGGATTGATCTTGACATTTTCCTGATTGAACACCTCGTACAAGATGGTCGCCGTACTGCCCCAAGGTTTGACGATGACTTCAATGGGCTCATCTGTCGCTAGCCCACCGAGTTTGTGGTGGTCATAGATACCCACGAGCTTGGCTTTGCCTAAATCGTCAGGTGCCAGTTGAGCATCGGAATGATCTACCAGGATGACCTCATGGCCGGCAAAGTCGCTCTGCACGGGTGGGGCACTAAACCCAAACTTTTCCAGCACAAAACGAGTCTCGGCGTTAGGTTCGCCCTGAGCGACTGCTCGAGCGGGGATGCCTTGTGCGGATTTCAGTCGGGCAACAGCGATTGCACTGACGATCGCGTCCGTGTCGGGGGTTTTATGGCCGACAACCAGAACATCACTGGGGATGTGACTCTGGACATTGCTCGAGCTTGCCACGACAGGTAGCCAAAGCGACATTACGAGAATCCATGCTGTCTTGAAAATTGAAAACCGCACGATGTGGTCCCCGGCATTATTTCGACTTTACAAGGAGTTTACGGTCGTGATTCGGCGTTTGATGGTTGTGTGTGACCAAGGATCGCAAGTTGTCACGCACTGTAATGTGAGTCCGTCCTTTCTGGTGGCCAATTGCCTGACAATTCACTTAAAGCTGGCAGGGTTTGTTTAAGGGGACGATAGGCATGGGATTGATCGAGAGACTCTTGTTAGTCACGGCTGGCGTGATGCGTTTATCTGGAATCGTTTTTGTTGGTATTGCGTTTTTCGGATACTCCCATGTTCACGCGAGCACGGCGGCTTATGAAGCGGTCATTGACGCTGGCAGTAGCGGCACACGCCTCTACCTGTATGAGTACCGCAATGAGCCGCAGGGTCCTGTCATGTCGTTGCTTCTGGAAGATGAGCCCGATAAGCTTCGTGGCCTGTCGACCTATGCCGACAAGCCTGCACAGGCTGGCCAAGGGGAGATTGGCCCATTGCTCGATGGTTTAGAGACTTTTGTCAAGACGAAAGGTATCGATCCCAAGGCGGTCAGTGTCAGCGTGTTGGCCACGGCTGGGATGCGGCTTGTTGAACCCGGTGCGGCCCAACGAATTTACGACTCAGTCAGGCAAGAAATCGGACGGCGTGGGCTTGTTGCCCGGGAGGTGGGCACCATCACTGGGCAAAGCGAGGGCATCTACGCTTGGGTCGATGTCAACTACCTAAAGGGCAATCTGCGCCTCGGCCAAACTACCGATGGCATTGTCGAGATCGGTGGCGCGTCAGCGCAGGTCGCGCTCGCGGTGAGCTCGCCAAATCGGCACAGTGGCTTTGTCAGGCGCGTGCAGATTGGCGAGCAGAGCTATGACGTTCTGAGCGTTTCGTATCTGGGTCTTGGACAAAACGAAGCCAGGCGAGCAATGCTTGAACAGATAGCGGCCGATGCATTGGCTTCAAACCCCTGCTACCCCAACAGTCAGTCAGACAGCGTGGTGTTTGAGGCAGCAAAGGGACGCAAGGGCGTTGCGGCCCTGACGGTGGCTGGCAACAAATCCTCGTTCACCCCGGCGTGTTTTGATGTCTACGCCAACGTGGTGCAATCGACGGCTGCGCGCGCCATTAATCGTTTCCCGGTTGCTCAGTTTCAGTCTGTGCCCGGCTTCGAGCGCAGCAGATTTGTGTTGATGGCATCGTTCTATCACAAGCTGCGAGATTGGGACCTGATTGCCGAGAAACGTCTAGACCGCAGCTTGTTGGCCGAATTGTTTTCCCGTTGTGTCGGCACCGATGCATGGGTCACAGTCTCTGAACAACAAGGCACGGGCTTTTTTGCTCAAAATGCGTGCGCCAATGCAACGTATTTGTACACCTTTATCTTCTCTGGTCGAGGCTTGGCTCTGTCTCACTCCAGGGTTCAGGTGCTTGATGAAGTCAACGGCGAATCGCTCACCTGGACGCGAGGTTATGCGTTGCTTGCGGCAGGCTCATCCAAATAGAGGCGTTGCAGTGACTCTTAAAGCTTTCAGAAAAGCCGTTTTCTCTCTCTTATTCGCGCTCCCGGGACCGGTTGCTGCATACGAGCTTAGCATCGCGCATATCAACGATCATCATTCGAACATGAGGCCGTTTTCGGCGACTCTAATGATCGATGGTGAGCCTATCCGGGTTAGCCTGGGTGGATTTGCGCGGCTTGCTACCGCATTTGGCGAGTTAGAGCAAAGCGAGCCGAACTTGCTCAAGATCCATGCCGGCGATGCCATCACCGGCACACCGTACTACAAGTTCTTCAAGGGTCAATCCGATGCCAGGGCGATGAATGTCATTTGCTTTGATGCGTTGGCAATTGGCAATCACGAATTCGACGCGGGCGACCAGGGGCTTAGGGCGTTTCTGGATGAGCTGCGCGCAGCACCCGAGTGTGATACGGCCGTGTTGTCCGCCAATGTGCATCCGGCAGCAGGCACGCCACTGGCCGTTGCACCGGACGGCGAGCCTTACCTGGCTCCCTACGCCATCAAAGAGGTCGGTGGCGTAAAGATTGGCCTGGTTGGCATTACCGTGGCCGGTAAAACCCAGAACGCATCTAGGCCACTGGCAAGCACGGAGTTTGAAGATGAAGCCAAGGCAGCGCAGCGGGCGATAGACGAACTCAAGCGACAGGGTGTTCACCATGTTGTGCTTGTCACCCATGTGGGATTTGATGACGACCTTCATTTGGCGGCTCAATTAAGCGGCGTAGATGCCATCGTGGGTGGTGACTCGCACACACTTGTCGGTGACTTTTCCGAAGTCGGTCTCTCGGGCAAGTCAAGTTACCCGACCGTTGTGCGCGACAAGGATGGTCGTCTCGTTTGTGTCGGCCAGGCCTGGGAATATGCGAAAGCCATCGGTTTGATGAAAGTCACTTTTGATGATGCAGGAAATGTGATTTCCTGCGGCGGTCAAGCGTCGATCGTGCTCGGACAATCGATGCAGCGCAAAGGCACAGACGGCAAGTGGGTGGACATGAACGAGGATGAAATCAGAACCTTGGTCGCCAAGCTGCAGAATCCTGGTCTGATCAAACGACTCGCGCCAGATGCCGACGTGCTGGCGGCATTGGCCCCGTTTGAAGAGCAGTACGATGCTCAGACAAACAAGCAGATCGGCATCCTGTCTAAGGACCAGTCGCTTTGCCTGACGCGTGTTCCAGGGTCAGCCAACCGGGGCACGGCCGTGTGTGCTGATGTCTCCGAGCAGGCTCGCGGTGCCGATGTGGCTCAGGTTGTGGCTGAGAGCTTTAGATTGGCGCCTGAGCATGGGCCGGCCGACATTGGTATTGTCAACGCTGGCGGGGTTCGAATACCCATCGAAACCAATGGCTCGCAGGATCTGATTCTCACCTATGGCACGGCATTCACGCTGCAGCCGTTTCCGAACGAGCTGTACATCACCCATCTCACGGGGCAGCAGATTTGGGACACGCTGGAAGAAGCGGTGTCTAACTGGAAGGATGAGGGCAACTCCGATGGCTCGCATCCTTACGCTAGCGGGCTGCGCTGGGCGCTTGATCTCACCAAGCCGAAAGGCCAGCGCTTTGGAAATCTGGAACGCAAAGATCACGCTAATGGGCAGTGGCAGCCGCTTGATTTGCAAGCCACTTATTCGGTTGTCCTGGCCGATTATCTGACGCAAGGATTTGAGGGCTTCAAGACCCCAGGAAATTTCTGCAAAACCGCGAGCCCAGGCCAATGCATGACCGCCGGGGGCACATTTGCTGATGAGAGTTTCATCCAGTACGTGACTGAGCGCCAAGCGCAAGGACTGCCGTTGGCGCGTCCTGTGTGCAGTGACTATTCCCATCAAAAAGTCATCCTTGGCGATGGCCGAGAATTGAAACCTTGTCAGTAGTTTCGGAAACTTAAATTATGAGATGCCTTTTAAACCAAACTCAAAAGCTACTGGAGCGTTTCTCTTTCAGGCAGGTGCTGATGACATGTTCAGCAGTCTCTGTGCTGGTTGTTTCAGCGGGCTCTGCGAGCGCCGAAGGCAGTGTTCGGTTATATGGCCGCTTAGACTTGGGCTTTGCCTATCAGCGGATCAATGTTCCTGACACAGCGATCCCTGATGATGGTTTGGACGGCGTCAGTGCGAGCCAGTTCGGCATGCGCTCAGGCCAGGAAACGGGTTCGCGTTGGGGGATCAGAGGAACAGAGGATCTTGGCGGCGGCACTTCGATCAACTTTGTCTACGAGTTTGGAGTCACCGCCACGACAGGGGCGACTGGCTCAAGAGCCAGGGTGTCAACGCTGGGAGTTCGCAGTCAGACTTGGGGCACACTGGATCTGGGTCGCAGGCTTAGTGCGAGCTCGTATGCCCTGGATGACGTGGATCCGATGGACGGATCTTACGACACGGCCTCCTTACAGTCATCCATGGGCACTTACTCAATTCGCTATTCGAGCCAGATTTGGTACAAAACACCCGACTTCAATGGATTTTCTGCTGCGGCGAGTTATTCGTTTGACACAGGTAAAGACACTTTTTATGTCGTTGGCAACCGGCCTAAGGAAGTTCAGATCCCCGATGACCTAGCTCCAGGTCAGAGTTCTTTCTCAACCAACAACAAAAACCGCGCGTTATCACTGGGCATGCGTTACGAAAAGGGCCCGATTTTGGTGGGCGCTTCATATGACCAGATTTTTCCAAACAGCGGGACGATTGCAGCCATTCCCAAACAGAGTCCCAAAGCCTGGATATTGGGGGGTACCTACGACTTACAGGTCGTCAAGCTAGCCGCGGCTGTCGGTCAGCAGTTTGATGGCTTGATTCAAGGTGGGCAGGCATTGTCCAGAGCAGGTGTAAACGGCGGTATTAGCAACACCCAGGGTGACATCCTTTTGTTCCCGGGGGCGAAGGTGAATTCCTGGATGGTCGGCGCCACTGTGCCTGTGGCTGGCGGTGATGTTTTTGGGTCTGTTCAACAGGCCAGGCCTAGCGGCACGATAGCAACCGCCGGGGCATCAGAGTCCCAGACAATCGGCAGCATTGGCTACAACTATGATTTTTCCAAGCGCACGGGAGTTTACATTTATTACTCCTACGCCCATAACTACCTGTTTGTGACAGGCTCGGTGCAAACCGTTGGTGCTGGTCTTGTGCATAAGTTCTAAAACAAATTCAGCAGATTTTTAGCTGCACATGACGAACAATGTCTTTTTACAGTTGTGTTGTGGTGAATCGACAGGAGGCGTTCTTGCATAAAGGTGTACTGATTCAGCCAGACTGATTGTCAGCATTTGTCGCAATTTCACGGAGTTGATGAGTGGTGGCCAGCGTTGCCAGTTTTTAAGATGGAGCCATGTTGAATCAAGGTTGAAACATAGGATCAACCGAAGACAACCGAATAAGAAGGCAACCAACTTAAATATTTCAAGGAGAACGACCATGCCAATGCCAGGATACCTTTCAGTTAGTGGCCAGACCCAGGGCAACATTGAGGGTGGCTGCACCATT
>JAJOJF010000015.1 GCA_021208885.1 Burkholderiaceae bacterium | reverse complement strand
GCTAACGTTGGTGACCCATACTCGGCAGGCATGTCAAAGGTGTCGACGACGTCTTTCAACGCGATTGGCACGCCAGCCAGCGATCCTAGCTCGCCGCCGCTTTCACGGCCAGCGTCAAGTATTCGAGCTTGCAACAGCACAGCCTCATCATTCAAGTAAGCGAACGCCTGCAACGTCTCATCAAGAGGCTTGGCGTAGTCCAGAAAGGCTTGTGCGAGTTCCTCTGCCTTGTGCTGACCGCTGCGAACCATTTCGCTCACAGCAGCAGCAGTCAACTCAGGGATGGCGATTCGGTTGTCACTCATCGTTAATTGCCTTGCAAGAAGAATGACGGATCGATCTCGTTCTCGCCGCGTGGCCCTGTTTCTTGAACCTGATTGGCCTTGTTGTAGAGCAGGTCAGGTAAGTAGGTCACGATCTTCGGTTGAATGTAGACCATGACTAACGTCAACAACACCATCCCCAGGAATGGGAAGCAACCTTTGAAAATATCCCACAGTTCTACCCCTTTGGGCGCAACCCCCTTTAAGTAGTAGGCCGACATGGCCATGGGTGGCGTCAGGAACGAGCTTTGCAGGTTAATCGCAATCAAGAGGCCGAAGAGCATCGGATCGACATCAAATGCCGCCAACATCGGCAAGAAAATTGGCACAAAGATGATGATGATTTCACTCCACTCCAGCGGCCAGCCCAGGATGAAGATGATGAGCTGTGCCATGATGAGGAACTGAACGGTGGAGAGGTCTAGTGACATCACGAACTCTTCGATGATGGTCTCGCCGCCCAGATAGGAAAACACCGAAGAAAACGTCCATGAACCCACGAATAGCCAGCACACCATGGCAGTTGTTTTGGCAGTCAGGTAAACGGATTCGCGCAGACGCTCCCAGGTAAACGCTCTGTAGGCAACTGCCAATACGACACCGCCCAAAGCGCCCATGGCAGCTGCCTCGCTAGGCGTTGCCAAGCCAAAGAGAATAGAGCCAAGCACCGCTACAATCAAAAACGCCAATGGAAAGAACGCTTTGATCAGCATCATGAAACCTTGCCAGAACGTGACGCTATCGACGTTAGTGCGCTTGGGGGCGAGGCTCGGGTTGATGATGACCCGAACGATGATGTACACCAGGTAAAGACCGGCTAACAGGAAGCCTGGGATCAGTGCGGCGGCATAGAGTTTGACCACTGAGATACCGGCAGTGGCTGCGTACACAATCAGCATAATGGACGGTGGAATCAGGATGCCGAGAGTGCCGCCAGCGGCAATGATGCCGCTTGAGAGTTTTTTGTCATAACCGGCTTTGAGCATGGCTGGCAGTGCCAACAGTCCCATCAATGTCACCACGGCACCCACAATGCCAGTGGCGGTTGCAAAGAGGGCGCATGTGACCAACGCGGCTACACCCATGGAGCCAGGCACGTGACGCATGGCCACTTCCAGACTCTCAAAGAGCTTTTCCAAAATATTGGATCGCTCAATGATATAGCCCATAAAGAGAAACAGTGGGATCGAGATGAGCACGTCATTGCTCATCACGCTAAAGGTGTTTTGCACCAGAAGGAAGAAAATGTTGTTGTCCCAGAATGCCACTGCCGGGTTGTAGTAGGCGTAGAACCCAAAACCCACAGCCATGGCCATCAGGGTGAATGCAATCGGGAAACCTAAAAAAATGAAACAGATGAACAACCCGAGCATGAACAGCGCGACGATAGGATCACTCATTTGGCCGCTCCTTGATCGGTGCCGTATGTTTCAAGCAAAACTTCTTCCAATTCTTTGACATCGTCATCGCGGCTAAGCCATTCGCCGTTTTTTATGCATAAGAGGCATCGGCATACCTCAGCGCTGCCTGCGAGCAACAGACTGATGCCGGTCGCAAAGATCACGAGCTTAAGCGGCCAAACGGGCACACCGGCGGGGCTGTTGACGCTGACTTCGAGCAGGCTCACCGACTGAAACGAGTAGGCGGCACCGGTCAGGCATAGCGCGAGCACGCCCGGGAAAAAGAACACAAAATAAAGCACGAGCTCGACTTTGGCTTGGTTACGAGGTTGCCACTTGCGATACAAAAAGTCGCCGCGCACGTGGGCGTTTTTCGACAGCGCATACGCGCCAGACATCATGAACAATGCACCATAGAACATGTAGCTCATGTCATAGGCCCATGAAGTCGGGTCGTTCAAGACATAGCGCATAAACACTTCGTAACTGGTGCCTAATGTCAGCATCACAATGCACCAGCCAAAGGTGTGGCCTAGCGCTTTGGACAGGCTGTCAACCCATCGGATGTATCCGACCATTTTGTATCTCCGCAATTAAAAAAAACCGCCGACTAAGCAGCGGTCTTTTACAAGCAAAGGGTAGGCCGGGCGCAAACCCGACCGTATGCTGCATCTTACCCTTAGAACGGCAGCTTGGTCTTGAACACGTATTCGTAAGCTGCCTTGTAGTTGGCGTCAGCCAAAAAGGCGTAGTAGCACACACGACGCGACCAAGCCATCTGAGAGTCAACCACTTTCTTGAAGAAGGGATCTTCGGCTGAAAGCTTCTCGGTCATCTTGCCCCAAGCCTCCATCTGTGCATCGAAGATGGCTTGCGGGGTCTTGACCACACGTACCTTGTCTTCAACGATCAGCCTTTGCAGGTCACGCGAGTAGCTGTCCTGCGCTGTCCAGGTGTTCGAAGAGGAGGCAGCTTCAGCAGCATATTTCAGGATCGCCTGAAGGTCTGCTGGCAGCGCATCGTATTTCGCCTTGTTGAAGGTGATCTCAAAGAATTCTTGTGACTGGTGGAACGAGCCCATTGAGTAAAACTTTGCCACATCCTGCGCGCCAAAGTTACGGTCGGAGGTCGGGTTGTTGAACTCAAAGGCGTCAATCACGCCACGCTCCATGGCGGGCATGATTTCGCCGCCTGGCAACTGCGTCACGCTCATGCCAAGCTCTTGCATCAAGTCAGCGGCCAAGCCCACGGTGCGATACTTGTAGCCCTTGAGCTCTTCGGCAGTCTTGGGCGGCGTTTGCTTGAACCAGCCCAATGGCTGGGGCGGCATTGGGAAGGCAAAAAAGGTTTTAACGTTGAGCTTGAGGTTTCTGAGGAGCTCTTCATAGAGTTCCAAGCCGCCGCCGCGATGCATCCACCCCAAAAGCTGCTCGGAGTTGGCGCCGGTCACGGGACCTGAACCAAAAAGCGACGCAACCTTGGTCTTGCCGTACCAGTAAGCCGACACCTGGTGTCCAGCGTCGATCACACCGTTAGAGACAGCGTCCATCATCTCGAACACCTTGACCACTGAACCGGCATTCAGGTACTCGATGCGCAGACGGCCTGCCGACATTTCGTTAACACGGTCAACGTATTCCTTGGCCATGTCGTTAAAGATGTCCGTTGGTGCCCAGCCACCTTGCATCTTCAACACGATGGGCGACTGCGCTACAGAAATCATGGGGAAGCCAGCTAGCGGGGCTGCTGCAGCAACCGTACCTGCCTTCTTGAAAAACTTGCGTCGTGAGCTAACAGTCTCATCTTGCTTGGCGACTGCGGTTTGCTGTTCGAGCTTGGCCATAAATGTCTCCATCCTTGGTGTTGAACTAACAAATCGAAACTGATGATTTGGATAAGTATCTAAAACTTACATTGATATAACAACAGCGTAATGATCGACTTATCCAAGGAGGGGGGCAATAGGGGTTTTCGCGTAAGGAAATCTTGTCAATTTCCCTATGAAAGAAGGGGTTATGCCGCAAATTTGACCCAAGTCATTCATTCTCTGGTTCTGGGTATTTGTTGCATTGCAACCCGAAATTAACACTGGTCAATTTGTGGCATTTGCGATGTTTGATAGTTCACACGAGGTGTTGCATGTCTGAGATTCATTTGCTGGGGATTTGTGGCAGTCTGCGTCAGGCATCTGCCAACCGGGGCTTGTTGCGCGCTGCGCAAGCGGCACTACCTGCAGGCGTAACGATGGATATCGCTGAGTTGGGTGACGTGCCGTTCTACAACAGCGACATCAATATCAAACCCGAATCGGTCAAACGCTTGTTGGCGCAGATACAAGGCGCACAAGGTATGGTGCTGGCTTGTCCAGAGTACAACTATTCGATTGCACCGGCCTTAAAGAACGCACTTGACTGGGCCTCGCGTGAGCCGGACAACCGCTTGCTGTCTGGCAAGACGGTTGCGATTGTGGGTGCGGGTGGTGGCATGGGCACTTCGCGCGCACAGTATCACCTGCGTCAAGTCTGTGTATGCTTGAACCTGCATGTGTTGAACAAGCCCGAGGTGTTCGTCAATGCATTCACAGGCAACTTCGATGAGCATGGAGATGTGGCAAGCGATGAAGTGCGCGGGCAGCTTGCCGCGCAAATGCAGGCGCTAGTAGAGTTCACGCGCAAGCTAGTCTAGGTGTTCGTCTAGGCATGCTCGGGTTTGGGTTTGGCTTTGTTTTTCAACCCAGGCTTTAACCACCAGAGCCCTGGCAACACCGATATCGTGGCCACGATGCCGTAGGCGACGCTGGCGGCAACCGCAGCGTCGCTTGCTACACCGGCGATGGGCCATATCAGGGCAGCACCAGCCTCGCGTACGCCCCAGCCTGCCACTGACACAGGCAAAGCCATGACCAACAGCGTGGCCGGCAGCACCAACAGTGCCATGCTGGCAGACAGCTCAACGCCGACGGCTTGCGCACAGGCGTAAAAAGACATGAGGCTTGCGGCCAGTATCAAAACGGTTAACCAGAATTGGCGGGCTCGCACTTGACTGGCGAACCAGGCTTGGTGCATCCAGCCTGCCATGCGGTTCAACCAGGCGGGCTTTGCCAGGCGCGTCAGCATAAACACGGTCGCGCCAAGTGCAAACGCAATACCGATCCACCAAGTTAAGTGTGAGGCGGCAGTTGCGCGCAACTGCCAGGCTAATGCCACTGCCAGTGTCACGATCATGGCTAGCTGACCAGCCAGGCGCTCAAGCACCACGGCTGCTGCCGATGTGGCCAGGCCCGCTTCTTGCCGGTTGTGCCAGGCTCTGCCCGCGTCACCGAGCACCCCGCCTGGCAAGGTGAGGTTGCACAGCATCGACACGTAGTATTGCCCAACGGCTTTTGAGGTTGCAATGGGTGTGCCTAGTTGTGTGGCAGTCAGTTGCCAACGCAGGGCAGAACCAACTGTCTGGAGGCTCAACAGTACCAGGGCCAGGACGAGCCAGGCGAGTTCTGCGCTTTTGAGTCGTTGCCAGGCTTGTGCACCGTCAAACCAGCGCCACACCAGCCACAACAGGGTGGTTGACGCAAGCAGATAGGCAATGGCCCGCAAGATCTGGATGATGCGATCGTTCACCACGCACTGCCTGAACTGAACGCTTGCACGAAGCGGGCACGAAATTCATTCATGCCCCATGCCGGCAAATCGGGTGCAGGGATGAGCCCCGGGGTGAAGTCCCATGACTCGATCTCGGAGAGCAGTTCGGGTGGACCAATGACATGCATGGCGACATCCTGAGTATCGACGCCGGAAATAAATCTGGCTGGTTCATGGTCGCCCAGCACAAGCACCAGTTGTTGCTTGTCAGGGTTGTTTTGTGTGTGGTGGGCGATGTAATCGAACACCGTTTGCAAACTGTAGTCAATCGCAAGCCTGAATTGCTCGCGCACCCGGTCATGATCAGACCAGACGTCTTGGGGCGAAGCGCCGCTTTGTGCCATGGCATTAAAAACGCTGCCATCACCCAACTCATTCCATGGCAGCAATTTGGGCACCGGTGTGAAGGGCGCGTGACTCGAACTCAGTGCCACTTGAACAAATAGATTTGTCTGGGCATTGGTCGTGTTGTTGCGCTCCAGGCGATCGAGCGCGGCCAGCGCAAACTGGTCCGGCATGGTGACCCAGTTAAATGGCAGTCCTTTGTAGCCCAAGCCGTAACTGGGGTAGATCGCATCAAAGCCAAAGTAATTGCCGTCTGGCCAAGCAAGCCGAATCGCCGGCATGATAGCCACTGTCTTAAAGCCTGCTGCTTTGGCGTCATCAAACAAAGTACTGCGGCCACTGGCAATGAGCGCCCGGTAACGGCCCTGATCACTAACCCACAGGCCACTGGCCATCGACCCGTGCGCCAACCAGCTCTGGCCGCCAACCATGGGGGCGGTAAGCCAGCCGGAACGCATGGCAAGTCCCTTGTCTTGCAGCTTGTCTTGCGCCTGTTTGAGCGTTGTTGTGTGTGTGGCGCGATACAGCGGGTTGTCAAAGCTTGAGCGGCCATAGCTTTCAACGTAGATGATGAGGACATCATGGCCTTTGAGCTTTTGTAGCAGACCCGGCCCCTGCATCGGTGGTTCACTGATGGCAACTTTCTCAAACGCACGCAAGCTTTGCATCGTGGTCCATGGTTCGTGCAGATAGCGCCAGGCCGTTCTCAGGGTGGAGCTGTCACCGGGGGGTGGGTTGGCAAATTGCCAGTGGCCTGTCACATGGCCGGCATGCGCGCCAGCCAAGGTGGTTGATGCAATCAGTGCCATGAGTGACAGTTTGGCCAGCGCAGGCGTGGGCTCAAGTTTTAGCCACACTCCAGTGGCTAGCCACAAAAGCCAGACTAGCAGTCCGATCGCGGCTAAGGTAACCAGCAGTGTAGCTAGCGTCAAGCCATAGCCAATTGATTCAGCCAGCGTATGCCAGCCGGCAGCCACCAGATTCCAGTCGAGCGCGAGGTTAAAAGGCCGGTCAAAGGCCATGTGGGTGGCAAAGTCGGCAACCCTGAACACGGTGATCAGTGTCAAGGCGATCACCAAGCCCCATCGCACGGTTTGCCCGATGCGAGATTGCGCTGGCAGCAACAGCAAGGCCAGCAAAATCACCGGCAGCTCAAGTGGCGCAATCCAGACTGTTAAAAGCTCGCGCTCGATCGGGTGATTGGGGACGATGAGAACCAGGTGCAACAAGCCCGCGGCGGCTAACAGCGCCAGCAGTTTGATGGTCCAGATCTCAGTCCAGCGAGTTAAGCTCATCGACGCAGCAACCACCAGGTGTCCCGGCCAAATGACCAGATGAGCAAAGCCAATGTGAATGCCGCCAGCCAAGTCGCCATGACGGCTGTCACGACGGGTGCCAGCATGGTGGCCAAACTGGCCACCTGAATCACGCACACCACTTTGCGTGCAGGCGAGTCGGGTAGATTTCCTTTGAGCTTGGGCCAGCGCCAGCCACCCAGAATGAAGATTGGCCGAAACAAGCCTAGCATCACCACCCAGGCACCGACTTTGTCGGTTTGCCAGACTAGAACCGCCAATACCAACGCAAGCAAGGAGTCGACTTCCATGTCAAACCTGGCCCCAAAACTGGAGCTGTTGCCAAACCGGCGTGCCAGCCAGCCATCTACGCCATCGAGCACAAGCAAGGTTAAGCCGGCTACTGATGCTGCCCAGGCGAGCGTGCCTTGCCAGGCGTCGTCTGGTGCGAAATACAAACCAGCCAGCCAGCAAACGGCTGCTGCCCTGATGAACGTAACGGTGTTGCACCAGCCAAAATGCCGATGTCGATAGTGATATGGCAAAAACACCAGCACCAGACCGCCCGTGGCCACAAGCAGGGCAATGGCCATGAGTGCGCCGGTGCGCTGCCAGATTTCAATGGCATGGTCAACGGCCAGCAGGCTCAACCCCACGAGCGCTGCCCACAGCAGTAAGGCCTCGAGAATGGCGGGTTGGCACAGCCCACGGTCGCGGTACTTGCTTAAGTAGAGCTTGAGTGTTGACATGGTGACTCGTCCCTCTCAAGTGGCGCAAGAAAACCGGGGAATGAATCAACCCAATTGCGCCAGATCCCCTAAGTAAAAATTCAGTATAAAGAAAGTTTGACAATCGCATGAATATTCACTGACGCTGGCAGGTTTATCGACTTTCTGACTAACTCGGCAGAGATACGGGCGTTTTTGTTCGCGCTTTGTCGTGTGGTCTGCTAGACCGGTAGCGGCCGCACTCGCACGGCTTGGCTCGCATTGAGGATAGCGCCCGCATCAAACCTGAGTTCACCCTGTGTTTGGAGCGCAGCCGAGGCGGCCGCTGTGGCAATGCGGGCAGCTCGCATGAAATCGGGGTTTTGTGTCAAGGACCAGACAAAGCCTCCCACAAAACTGTCACCCGCGCCCACGGTGCTAGTGACTGTCACTGGCAATGGGTCGATCTGCCAGGCCTGATCGGCTGTGACCAACAATGCACCATCAGCGCCGAGCGTTAACGCAATGACCTGCGCCTTGCCTTGGCTGATGAGTTCACGGCAAGCTGCCACGCAGTCGATTGGTTCGGTCGCTTGGTAGCCAGTCAGTTCGCAGAATTCCTCGCGGCTCGGTTTGATCATAAAAACACCGGCAGCAAGCGCATGGGTCAAGGTCTCGCCGCTTGCGTCCACCACGATCCGAAGCGTGGGATGCGTATGACGCACCGCCTCGATCACAGTGGCGTAAAAATCATCCGGCACGCCCGGCGGCAGACTGCCTGAAAGTATCAGGTGGTCAGTGGGCAGATGGTTGCAGATGGCGCTGATACAGGCCGCTTGTTCGGTTTGCGAGAATGTGGGACCGGGCAAGACGAAACGGTACTCATGCCCAGTTTCCGTTTCGTAGACAGTGAAACATTGCCTGTTTTGTTGGTCGATGGTGGCAGTGATGCAATCAAGACCGCCATCGGTTAGCCGTTGCAGGATGTCCTGGCCACGACTGCCGCCCACAGGCAGCATGGCCTGGCAGCGCCCGCCAAGTGAGTGCACCACGTGCGCCACGTTGATGCCACCACCGCCGACTTGTTCTAGCTCGGGGCTGCAGCGCAGCTTGGCATGGTCAATGAGCCTGGCCACGGAGGTGCTGACATCGAGTGTCGGGTTCAGTGTGACAGTCAGGATGGCAGCCGGCGTGGACTTGGTGTTATTCATCGTCCCTCATCATAGCGGCTAGTAACCGCAAGTGGAACTGACTTGGCTCTATCATGGCGGTTGTTTGCGAAACAGGAGAAATCGGGTGACGTTTCAACCCAGCCAAGCTACCGACAATCGGTCGCTCGTGCGAGGCCTGGAAATTTTGCGGGCTTTCAAGCCGGGGCTGAGCTTTTTAACCAACGGCGAGATTGCCGAGCGCACGGGTTTGCCGCGCTCAACGGTTAGCCGCTTGACGGGCACGTTGGTGCGCTCGGGGTTTTTGTTGCACGACGCCGAAATGGGTGGCTACCGGCTAAGCGCCACGGTGGTCGGGATGTCTCACGTGATGCTAAGCGGCTCGTTTGTGCTCAAAGAGGCCTTGCCCTTGATGCACGGTGTTGGCCGACAAATGAGAGTCAATGTCGGGCTTGCAGTGGCCGACCATGACGACATGATTTATCTGGAGAATTTGCCGTTCGGTCCCAAAGCGACTTTGCGCAAAGTCGTGGTGGGCCAGCGTGTGCCCATGGCATTAACCGCGTTGGGCCGTGCCTATCTCAGCACGCTCGATCAAGGGGCGCTTGCTGATATCTTGCCCCAACTTAAAACCCGCCATCGGCGCGACTGGGACAAGCTCTATCCGCAAATACTGGTTGACCTGAAATTTACCCAAGTCCAAGGCTATTGCGCCGTCGCCTGGCAGCCTGGCGTGGTGTCAATTGCCTCCCCGATGGCAATTGCCAACGAACCAGTGCATTTGGTCAACATGAGTCTTTATACCGACGACAGCCTCGAACGCGTGTCACACGTGTTGTCACCGGCGTTATTGCGCTTGCGTGACGCCATCCTGGCCAGGTTGGCCAAGGTCAGCGGATAGGTGGGCTGTTGGGGTTATTTGGCCAAGGGCGGGTGTGCGTCGGCAAGCCGGGCAATTCAATGCTTGGTGGCGCTGCCGGGGTCCAGATCATCGAGTCCGTCAATGTCATGAACACCGTCACAACCATCGAGCTTGTCTGCGCCGTTGCCACGAGTCTGTAGATTCGGATTGTCGGCGTCATCATCAATGTCGTCTGGCAGATCAGGTTCTTCGACATTGAACGGCAACAGCATGGCGAGTTCTGGTGCCACGTCAAATACTTCGCCTTCAGGGTCTAGGCGAATATATCGTTCGTCCTGGTCTGGCGTGATTTCAATGGCCCAGAGAAAGGCGCAATCGTACGCTACCTTGTCGGTTTCAAGTCCGCCACGCTGACCAAGCACCTGGGTGCCTGGTCCACCCATTTGCACATGCACAATGTCGTCGCCAACGGTTTCGTCCTGGTCGAGTGCCCTGGCAAAGATCACCCACTGCGCGCCCTCAGTTTGGCCCACCTCGGCCAAAATCGCGGTGCCCATGTAAGCAGTCAGCGCATCGGCGGTTTTACCGAGCATGGCAAGCTCGGTGTCAGTAAACGCGAGGTCAATTTCTGGTTTGGTCATGTGTTTGGTGTTGCTTTTTTTTGGGCTGCTCTGGGTTGTGCGTCGATTTGGGTGGTATTTGTTTTGTGGTTATCTCGTCAATCCACACGGTGGCAATGGATTACACCTACAATGGTGTATTACCGACATTGCAACACACTTATCACCAATGGCTCAATACGTCTTTACCATGAATCGGGTTGGCAAGATCGTGCCGCCCAAGAAACAAATCCTGCGTGACATCTCTTTGTCATTCTTTCCCGGCGCCAAAATAGGCGTGCTTGGCCTAAATGGCGCGGGCAAGTCCACCTTGCTCAAGATCATGGCCGGCATCGACAAGGAGATCGAAGGCGAAGCGGTGCCCATGCCAGGCTTGGATATCGGCTATTTGCCGCAAGAGCCGCAACTAAACCCCGATCACACCGTGCGTGAATCGGTCGAAGAGGGCTTGGGGGCGGTCACCGCTGCGCGCAAGCGCTTGGATGAGGTCTATGCGGCCTATGCCGAACCCGATGCGGATTTTGATGCGCTGGCAGCCGAGCAGGCTGAACTCGAGGCCATTATTGCGGCCGCTGCGTCGTCTGGTTCAGACGATATTGAGGCGCAAATGGAAATTGCAGCCGATGCACTGCGCTTGCCGCCCTGGGAGGCCAAGATTGGCAACCTCTCCGGTGGCGAGAAGCGTCGGGTAGCCTTGTGTCGTTTACTGTTAGCCAAGCCCGACATGTTGCTGTTAGACGAACCAACTAACCACCTCGATGCCGAGAGCGTTGATTGGCTCGAGGTGTTTTTACAGAAGTTTCCGGGCACCGTCGTGGCGGTGACCCACGATCGTTACTTTCTGGACAATGCCGCGCAGTGGATTCTGGAGTTGGACCGTGGCCACGGCATTCCCTGGAAGGGCAACTACAGCTCATGGCTCGAACAAAAGGAAGACCGCTTAAAGCAGGAAGAAGCCACAGAGTCAGCCCGACAAAAAACCATTCGCAAGGAACTGGAGTGGGTGCGCCAGAACCCCAAGGGTCGTCAGGCCAAGGCCAAGGCCCGTATGTCGCGCTTTGAAGAGCTCTCGTCACACGAATACCAAAAGCGCAATGAAACCTCAGAAATCTTCATCCCGGTCGCTGAGCGCCTGGGCAACGAGGTGGTGGAGTTCAAGAATGTCTCCAAGGCATTTGGTGACCGTCTTTTGATTGACAACTTGAGCTTCAAAGTCCCGCCTGGCGCCATCGTGGGCATCATTGGTCCGAACGGCGCGGGTAAGTCCACGCTGTTTCGCATGATCGCTGGCCAGGAAAAACCCGACAGCGGTGAGGTGGTGATTGGTCAGACCGTGAAACTTGCATTTGTGGATCAGTCGCGCGACGCGTTGCCGAACGACAAATCGGTGTTTGAGTCGATCTCGGATGGTGCTGATCTCATCACGGTTGGCCGATTTGAGATGCCGGCACGGGCATACCTCGGCCGCTTTAACTTCAAGGGCACTGACCAGAGCAAGCAGGTCGGGAAACTGTCTGGCGGTGAGCGTGGCCGATTGCACCTGGCCAAGACATTGCTTGAAGGCGGCAACCTCTTGATGCTTGACGAACCATCGAACGATTTGGATGTTGAAACCTTGAGGGCATTAGAAGATGCTTTGCTTGAGTTTGCCGGCAGCGTCATGGTGATCAGCCACGACCGTTGGTTCCTCGATCGCATTGCGACGCACATACTTGCCTTTGAGGGTGACTCGCAAGTGGTGTTTTTTGATGGGAACTATCAGGAATACGAAGCCGACAAAAAGCGTCGCTTGGGTGAGGCCGGTGCTGCACCGAAACGGATTCGCTACAAGGCTCTGAAGTAGGGTAGGGACGTCGCAAAGCACAACCCAGAAAGTGAAAAAGGAGACCGTCATGATCCGACGCCTGTCAGCAGCACATTCGGTTTTACTGATCGTGGATATGCAGGCATCGCTCATGCCGGTCATTGACGCGGCGCCTGCCCGAATTGCTGCAGCAAAACGCTTGGCCGATACGGCCAAGTTGTTAAATATCCCAGTGCTAGCGACCGAACACCTAGCCCACAAGCTGGGTCACACGGTCGAGCCTTTGCGCGGCGATCTGCAAGCCGTTTGCGACAAGACGCACTTTGATGGCACCAAGGAAGATCATTTCGAGGCCTTCATGCCGCCAGGCCGGCCACAGGTCGTGGTATGTGGTGCCGAGGCACATGTGTGTGTGATGCAAACGGCACTCGGGGTGTTGCAAAGCGGCCGAGAGGTCTGGATGGCCACAGACGCTTGTGGCTCACGCCACAACGAGGATCGCGAGATTGGGTTGGCCCGTCTTGCGCGCGCTGGTGCTGAACTGGTGTCTGCCGAGATGGTGATGTTTGAGTGGCTAGTGCACGCCGAGCACCCGAAATTCAGGGATGTGCTGGCGGTGATCAAGTCCAAGGATGGGTGAGTTGGCTTGAGGTCGGTGGTCCAGTGGCCAAGGCAGTGTCGTGTGGGTGCTGTGCGTTCACAGATAAAATTCACAATCGCGCGCTTGCTGGGTTGCCGGTAGATGCTTAAATCGCAATTGCTTCAATTAATCACGAATGGCGAGAGCTCGGGGGTAGAGTTTAAGCGAGATGATATTCGTCCGGAGCAGTTGGCCAAAGAAATCGTTGCCTTGCTTAATTGCTAGGGCAGCTACGCGCTGCTGGACGTCGAAGATGATGGGTCCGTCAGCGGCATACAGAGACCTGATCTGGAATGCTGGGTTATGGATACGGTATTTGGCCGATATGTACATCCGATGGTGTTGCCGTTTTTCGAGCAGGTCGTCCTTGATGACGACAAGCGAGTGTGAGTTGTTTCTCTCACCCCTCGGTCTTGCGAAGCCCTATGTCGTACGTCATTGCGATCGCGAGGAAATCTATGTGCGTGTTGGTAGCACATCGAGATTGGCTACGCGAGCGTAGCAGGCTCGCTTGTTTGAGTCAGGTGGTCTATTACATGCCGAAGTCTTGCCGGTAAACGGAACTTCTTTGCGCGACTTGGACCAAGTCCGGCTGTCTGATTATTTGGTCAATATTGCCGGTGATCTGGAGAGTCCGACAACCGAGCAAGAGTGGCTTCAAAGGCTCAAGGGCTTGGGCTTCATGACCGATAGTGAATCGCAGCCCGCAGTTTGCACCATTGCTGGCCTCGTTCTATTTGGCCGCAATCCAAAGCGATATCTTGGATCCGCGGCAATCCGATGGATGTCGTTCGAGGGGATCGATATGGACTATCGATCGCAGGATGACACGGTTATCACCGGGCCTCTAGTGGGGCTATTTGATGGCAAGTTTGGCGGTAGTCGACAGATGATTGAGCCGGGTTTGATCGAGCGGCTGGTTGACCGTACGCTGCCGTTTATCGGGGGCCAGAGCAACTCCATCGATTCAAGTATGAGGCGCTCGGTAACGATGCGTTATCCACTTGAGGCCTTGCCAGAGGCGATCCTAAACGCTGTTGTTCACCGCGACTGGACACGCTCGATTGAAATCGAAGTCATTAATTACGCCGATCGTCTCGAGGTAACAAGCTCTGGCGCATTGCAAAACTCGATGACCCTAGAAAAAATGTTGGCCGGGCAGCGTTCACCCAGAAATCCTATCATTGTCGAAGTGATGCGTGACTACGGCTACGTCGATGCGAGAGGAATGGGTGTGCGCAGAAAAATTGTTCCGCTGACGCGTGAGTATTCCGGCCAAGAAGCCGAGTTCGAGCTAACCGAAGACTATCTGCGCGTCAAGATCCCTGCCCGGATTGAGTAGTCTGGCCCATTACGTTCGTGATTCGCGAATACGGGACGTGTGGCGTGGTAAAGCGCTAGATGGGGACACGCTGGCGATAGCTAGAGAAACATCCACAACTAATTAAAAAGCCCCTTTCGGGGCTTTTTAGTTTGCTCAGATCGAATCATTGATCCTGCTGTATCTCGATCTTGACCTCAAGCACCTCGAGAGAATCCTGGCGCTCGAGATTGACCTTGATGTCGTTGGGATCAACCTTGACGTATTTGGAAATCACTGCCACGAGTTCTTGCTGCAGTTGCGGCAGGTAGTCAGGCGTAGCGGCGCTGCCACCGGTGCGCTCATGCGCCAGAATGATTTGCAGCCGTTCCTTGGCAACCGATGCCGAGGTCTTTTTCTGGCCGAGTAGGAAAGACAGAAACGACATCACTTGCCTCCCAGTAGACGCTTGAACAGACCCGGCTTGGTGTACTGCACAAACCGCAAGGGTTTGTCTTGGCCAAGGTAGCGATCAACCACGTCAGAGTAGGCTTCAGCGACATCCGAGCCTTTCAAGTGGATCGCAGGCAAACCCTGGTTGGAGGCTTGCAGCACTGACTCGGATTCCGGAATCACGCCAATCAACTTGATGCGCAGAATATCCTCGATGTCTTTGAGCGATAGCATCTCGCCTTCTTCGACACGCTTGGGGTTGTAGCGGGTGAGCAGCAAAAACTCTTGCACCGGCTCCAAGCTCTCGACGGCGCGCTTTGATTTGGACGCGAGGATGCCCAGAATACGATCGGAGTCACGAACGGACGAGACTTCCGGGTTGGTCACCACAATTGCGTCGTCAGCGAAATACGCTGCAAGCAATGCACCGGTCTCGATGCCGGCCGGCGAGTCGCAAACAATGTAGTCAAACCCCATGCCTTTTAGGTCATTGATGACTTTTTCGACACCTTCTTTGGACAGCGCGTCTTTGTCACGTGTTTGGGAGGCGGGAAGAATAAAGAGGTTTTCCAGGTTTTTGTCTTTGATGAGCGCCTGATTCAAGGTCGCTTCGCCTTGAATGACGTTCACAAAGTCATAGACCACACGGCGCTCGCAGCCCATGATGAGGTCAAGGTTACGCAAGCCCACATCAAAGTCAATGACGGCTGTCTTAAAGCCGCGCATGGCCAAGCCTGAGGAGAAACTGGCGCTGGTGGTGGTCTTGCCTACGCCACCTTTACCTGAAGTCACCACTACGATTCGAGTCATCGCGAGCACACCCTTACGTGTCAAATTAAAAAAGTTATATACGACTGCTGTACTTTGTCCGAGGCAATGTTTGGATGATTGTTTCTAGGTCATTGCCATCGGTCATCGCCCTGAGTACTGCCCTCTATTATGGCTGAATTCAGTCACCTAAGGGTTCAAGGCGCAAGGCCTGATCCTTTAAAAACACCATGGCCGGTTTTTTGCCAAGCGTCGACGGCAGTGCTGAGTCAATCACGCGGTAAACCCCAGCCACAGCCACGAGCTCGGCGTCTAGGCTGGTGGTAAAAATTCTTGCCTGAGCGTCCCCACGCGCGCCTGCCATGGCCTTGCCGCGCAGCGGCCCGTAGACATGGATATTGCCATCGGCAATGACTTCAGCACCTTGGCTGACCACCCCCATCACCACCAAGTCAGCATCCCGTGCGTAGACCCGTTGGCCAGAGCGCAAGGGACCTTCAATGACCATGGTTGGCGAGCCAGCGGGCGTTGGTGCCAAGGCGGCCACGGGGGCGGTGTTTTTGGCCGGTTCAGCTGCTGCTGTGTTGGCCTTGGGGACGGGGGTGGGTTTCTCCACGGGTTCGGCCACTTCGACGGCGGCTTTTGGGGCGGTCGTGGTTTTTTGTGTGGCGTTTGAGAGCTCGACGTTGGCCAAGCCATGCTCAAGCGCGCTTTGTGCCACTTCACCCGATGCCACGATGCCAATGACGGGCAACTGATGACCAGAAAACGCTTCGAGCAGCTCGTCCCAGGCGGGTGCTGTTTCCAGGCCACTGGCATCAATTACAACCGATTCGCCAGCAAAAAAGCTCCCTGCGTCAGCCATCCTTTGGTTTAGCGACTCAATGATGGTTTCTGTGTCGTCGCTGTGCAGCACGGCTCTTAATGCGTAAAGCGTGGCGCTTTTAAATTCGAGGGCAGCATTTTGGGTGTTCATGGGTTGCTTGGCTGGTTTCTGTGTGATGGTTAAGTTTTTTCAGTCAGGGCTTGCTGGTTTGTGCGGCCCAGGTGTCTTTGAGTGTGGTCACGCGGTTAATCACCGGCAAGCCGTTTTGGCTGGCGTTGGCATCGGGCGCAAAATAACCCAAGCGTTCAAATTGCCAGACACTGGTATTGAGGTCAATCCCAGGTTCAAGCCAACCGTTGACGGTCTGAACCGAATCCGGATTCAAGTGGTCTAAAAAATTTCCTTCACCGGCATCAGGGTACGCCTCGGTAAAGAGTCGGTCATAAAGCCTGATTTGAGCGGCAATCGCATGTGTGGCACTGACCCAAGTCACGGTCCCTTTGACTTTGATCGCATCCGCCCCGGGCGTGCCGCTACGGGTGTCGGGCAAGTACTCGGCATGGACTTCCGTGACGTTGCCATGTTCGTCTTTGACGCAACCGGTGCAGGTAACAACAAAGGCGTATTTGAGTCGCACCTGGTTGCCAGGGTAGAGGCGGAAGTATTTCTTGGCTGGCTCTTGCATGAAATCTTCGCGCTCGATCCACAGCTCGCGCGTAAAGGCAAACTCGCGTTGCCCCAGTTCAGGCAGATGCGGGTGGCGAGGCGCCTGGCACATGACGACTTGGTCAGCCGGCAGGTTGGTGATCACGAGTTTGACAGGGTCCAGAATCGCCACGGCACGCGGTGCGACCGGATCCTGGTCGTCCCTGAGAGCTTGCTCTAACACGCTGTAGTCGATGCGCGAATTGGCCTTCGATACCCCAGTTCTCTCACAAAACAGCTTGATTGCCGATGGCGTATAGCCACGACGGCGCAAGCCCGCAATGGTCGGCATGCGTGGGTCGTCCCAGCCGTCGACGTGCCCGTCTTGGACGAGCTGCAAAAGCTTGCGTTTGCTCGTGACCACGTAGCTCATGTTTAGCCTGGCAAACTCGTACTGATGCGGCAAGGGCCGTTTGAGCAGCCCCAAGTCAGCCAGTGTGTTGAGGGTCCAGTCATAGAACGGTCGCTGGTCTTCGAATTCGAGCGTGCAAATGCTGTGGGTAATGCCTTCCAAAGCATCTTCAACCGGGTGTGCCCAGCTGTACATGGGGTAGATGCACCAGGCATCGCCCGTGCGATGGTGGTGTGCATGCCGGATGCGATAGATCACCGGGTCTCGCAGGTTGATATTGGGCGAGGCCATGTCGATGCGCGCACGCAACGCCATCGCGCCATCGGGGTGCTGTCCGGCCCGCATTTCAGCAAACCGTTGCAAGGACTCTTGGGCCGAGCGGTCACGCCAGGGGCTATTGGTGCCAGGCGAAGTCAGTGTGCCGCGGTTGGCGCGCATCTCTTGAGCATTTTGCTCATCGACGTAAGCCAGGTTGGCTTTGATAAGCGCACACGCAAACTGATACATCACTTCGAAGTAGTCGCTGGCAAAGTAGAGGTGTGATTGGTCTTGGTGTTGCCAGTCGTAGCCCAGCCATCTGACCGCATCCATGATGGCGTCGACATACGCCTGGTCTTCTTTTTCGGGGTTGGTGTCATCAAACCGCAGGTGACAGATTCCGCCGTAAGCGGCAGCCAAGCCAAAGTTCACCCAAATGCTTTTGGCATGCCCGATATGCAAAAAGCCGTTGGGCTCAGGCGGAAACCGGGTACGGATGCGGGCGGGGTCAATCGCTGCTAGGTCCAGGTCCGCGGCCGTGGCTGGTGGGTTAGCCCAGCGTTTGTCGCCAAACCGGTCGGCGTTCAAGTCTGCGTCAATGATTTGCCGTAGAAAGTTCGAGGTGCTGGCTTCGTGGTGTTGGTCTGTCATTGGGCGTGTAACTGGGCGTGATTAACTTGGGGCGGTGTAAACAGCGACCTGCTGCTATGTATGTTTTAGGGTGGTTTAAACCAAAGTCACATTTTGCCACGTCCGGTCTACACTAATGGGCGATATGCAAGAAACTCAACTTGTTCTAGTGCAAATTCAGACCCTGGCAGCTCAACTGGTATTTCAGGTGGTGGCCTCGCTTGGTGTTGCTTTGGCATGGCTGGCTGTGGCATTGAGCTATGCCGGGATAAATGCATCGCCCGCCTGGCGTGGCTTGCTGTCCCTGATTGCCCGTGTGGCTGTGGCGCTCGGTGTGCTGTGGTTAGTGGTGCTGGCTGTGGCCTGGCCGCCGCTGCTCGAGCGCGCCGGCAACGTGCTGGGTCCCATGTTGGCTGGCCTGATTGCCATGATGTTGGTAACCGAGGCCGTTGGCCAGTGGCTGGCACAAAGCCCCCGCGCTGGTGTGCGCACGATGGCCGGCGTATTGACTGCGGTGGGCTTTAGCCTGGCTGTCATCTTGGTGCTTTTGATGCTGGCTTGGGTGCGTGAGCCAATGGGCGCGACCTTGATCGATGGGCGCTACCAGGTCACCGAATGGGCGCAGATTCTTGACAGTCCCTGGCTGGCTCAAGGCTTGTTAGCGACTGTTTTTTTTGCGCTGTTGCTGCTGGCTGCGCTGGTGCAGTGGACCGGTGCCAGCGATCGTGCCACGATCCTGACGTTGCCAGGCGCATGGCAGCGCGGTCTGGCAGCGCTTGGCGTGGCGGGGTCACTGGGTTTGCTTTGGCTGTTGAGCCGCGCGGTTGGTGCTGAATTAAACCCTGTTACACGAACCACCCAGACGCTTTATGAGGCATTGCTCACCGGATCAGGCAACGGGGTGTTGCGTATCACCTTTGTCTTTTGGGCGTTGACGCTGGCCGGGCTTACGATCAGCCTCGGGATGGGTCGCTCAGATAGCCGGGTCGGCGCCATGGTGCTTCGGTTGCCGGTTGTGACTGCGCCGCTTTTGTCAGCATTGGTGTGCTGGCAGTTGTTTGGCAAGCCCAATCTGGCACAAATGGCCGGCTTGCCCGTAGCGGATTTGGCATCCATGCTGCCGCCGGTTGTGCTTGGTTGGGGGGCGCTGCTAGTCCTGGTGGTGGTAGTGGTGTCGATCTGGGTCGTTTGGCGATTTCTCAGTCGGCTCGCTGGGCTTGTGGTGGCTAATCAATCACAGGGGGCGGCATGATTGAATCTTTGTCAGCCTCAATGGGTTTGGCGGCCAGTGATCCCATGTTCTGGATGCCACTGGCACTGATGCTCCTGGTTACGGTCCTGGTGATGGGGCTGGTGCTGCTCGATGGCATTGCCTTGGGCGCTGGGCTGTTGATGCCATGGGTGCCTTCTGACAAGCGGGTGTTGTTGCTTCAGGCGGTTGCCCCCTGGCAACGCGCCAACGAGCGCTGGTTGCCGCTGATGCTTGGCGTTTCCATGGCGGGGTTTCCGGTTGCCTGGTCAGTGATGATTGATGGTCTTTACGCGCCGTTTTTAATGCTGGTCACTGGTTCACTCATGCGCAGCCTGGCTACACGGGCCGGTAATCAAGTGTGGCTCTATGGGCTGGGCAGCTTGTTGGGGGCTATCGGGTTTGGGTTGTTGCTGTCGGCTTATGTCACCGGCCAGCGTTTTCTTTGGTCGTTCGTTGCGTTTGATCTGGTGGTGAGTCTGGCCATGGTGGCTGCCTTTGCATTGTTGGCCGCAAGTTGGTTGGTCATCAAAGTCAATGATGATTTGACTGCTCGACTGGTTACGTTTGCAGCAGCAGCTGCCCGTTGGACAGCTGCCGGCATGGTGGCGTTGTCGTTTATGCTGGCTTTGGCCAACCCGGCGATTTTTTATAAATGGACCCATGGCAACAATCTGGAAATGGCAGCGCTTTGGTGGGCAGTGATGCTGGCAGCTTTTGTCTGGCTAGATCGGCTGCTACGCAGCTGGGAAACGAGTCAAGTGCGCGCGCTGCGTGTGCCGGTGCTACTGACATGGTTACTGTTGGGGCTGATGTTTGCTGGGGTGGTCTACAGCATTTTTCCCTTTCTGGTGCTCGATGAAATGACCATCTGGGATGCTGCCGCCCCGGTTGAGCCCTTGTCGCTAGTGGCTCTGGCCGCTGGCGTGATCGCGGTGGTGGGGTTGGTTGTACAGGTGTGGGACTATCGTCGTTTGTTGGTGCAAGACCATCGGTGTGTCCAAGAGCCGGCATGAGTGAAACTGTCGATTGCGCCTCAGGCGACTCCACCATTTCAAGTGCGAGAAGTACCCCCGAAGACATCTTGCAGCGCGTGTTTGGCCATGTGGCGTTTCGCATGCAGCAAGCGCAGGTCATCGAGCATGTGATGGCCGGTGGCGATGCACTGGTGTTGATGCCCACTGGCGGCGGCAAGTCGCTTTGCTATCAGATCCCGGCGCTCTTGCGTGCCGGCACTGCGGTGGTGGTCTCGCCTTTGATTGCCCTGATGCATGATCAAGTCGAGGCGCTGCGTGCACGTGGCGTACGCGCGGCAAGTCTTAATTCGACGTTGGGTCATGAACAAAGCAAGGCAGTAGAGCGATCCTTGGTGTCGGGTACGCTCGACCTGTTGTATGTCGCGCCCGAGCGGCTGGTCTCAGCGCGCTTGATGACATTGCTCAAGCAGGTCAAGCTCAGTCTGTTTGCCATAGACGAGGCGCATTGCGTGTCGCAGTGGGGCCATGATTTCCGGCCAGAGTATCTGGCGCTTGAAGCGCTAGCCGATCACTGGCCCGGTGTGCCACGTCTGGCCTTGACTGCCACAGCCACGCCTGCCACGCGCCAGGAGATCCTGCAGCGGTTGCGATTGTCCAAGGCCATGACTTTTGCCAGCGGCTTTGATCGGCCAAATGTGTTTTACGAGGTGGTGGACAAGGCCGATGTGCGTGAACAGTTGCTGGACTTCATCACCACACGCTATCGGGCGCAGTCCGGAATTGTGTACACCGCCTCTCGTGCACGCGCCCAGGCACTCGCGTCATGGCTTAGCCGTCACGGCATCAATGCTTTGCCATATCACGCAGGCCTTGACCGCGAGCAACGAACCTACCATCAGGCTCGGTTTGTCAGTGAGCCCGACTTGGTGATGGTCGCCACCATTGCATTTGGCATGGGCATTGACAAGCCCGATGTGCGGTTTGTGGCACACGTGGATATGCCCAGATCCCTTGAGCATTACTATCAGGAGACAGGCCGGGCCGGGCGAGACGGAAAGCCGGCCACGGCCTGGCTAGCCTATGGCATGCCAGATGTAGTTCAACGCTACACGTTGGCACGCGAGACTGAGGTCAGTGCCAGTCAAACACAGCGCGTGGTGGCTTCGTTTGAGCAGATGCTGCAGTTTGCCGAGTCGTTGTCCTGCCGACGGGTGCAGTTGCTCGCGCACTTCGGACAAGAAAGCCTGCCCTGTGGGCATTGTGACAACTGCACGCGACAGGCACAAGGCCAACAGCCTTGGGATGCCACTGAGGCAGCGCAGATGATCTTGTCCACTGTTTATAGGCTCTGGCGCGAGCGTGGCCAACGCTTTGGCTCAGGCCACTTAATTGACATCGTGCGCGGCAAGCGCACACCCAGAGTGTTGTCTCAGGCGCACGACACGCTTTCTGTTTTTGGGGTGGGGGCGCAGTGGTCGGTGCTGACCTGGCGCCATGTGGTCCGAAGTCTAATGGCCCAGCAGATGCTCGTGACCGATGATGAGGGTTATGGGACGCTGGCGATGACACCGGCCAGTGTGCCGGTGTTTAAAGGCGAGCGCAGGCTTTGGATGTGGGGTCAGATCAATCAGGCTTCGGCTTAAAACAACTCACCACTGGCTACTCCGCCCTTCGGTGGCGTGAGTCCTAGATGACGCCAGGTGGTTTGGGTGGCCACCCGCCCGCGTGGGGTGCGTTGTAAAAAGCCATTTTGAATCAGGTAGGGCTCAATCACGTCCTCGATGGTGTCGCGCTCTTCGCCAATGGCAGCGGCCAGGCTTTCTACGCCGACAGGGCCTCCGTCGAATTTGTGCACGATGGCTTCAAGTAGCTTGCGATCCATGAGGTCTAAGCCCAAGGGGTCGACCTCGAGCATGCCCAAGGCCTGCGAGGCGATGTCCTGGCTAATGATTCCGTTGCCTTTTACCTGAGCGAAGTCACGCACCCGTCGCAACAAGCGGTTGGCAATTCGGGGGGTTCCACGTGAGCGACGGGCGATTTCCGAGGCGCCGTTCGGCTCGATGTCGGCTTGCAAGAGCTTGGCGTTTCGGGTGACGATCTTGGCGAGTTCGTCGTGGCTGTAAAAATCAAGCCTGGAAACAATTCCGAAACGATCGCGCAAGGGGTTGGTGAGCATGCCGGCGCGTGTGGTGGCACCCACGAGCGTGAAAGGTTGCAAGTCTAGCTTGACGCTTCGGGCCGCTGGCCCCTCGCCAATCAGAATATCGATCTGGAAGTCTTCGAGCGCGGGGTAGAGAATTTCCTCAACCACGGGCGAGAGCCGGTGAATCTCGTCGATAAACAGAACGTCGTTTTTTTCCAGGTTGGTCAGCAACGCTGCGAGGTCACCCGCGCGTTCAAGCACGGGGCCCGAGGTCTGGCGCAGGTTTACCCCCATCTCATAGGCCACGATGTGGGCGAGCGTTGTCTTGCCAAGTCCCGGTGGACCAAACAACAGGACGTGGTCAAGTGCCTCGCTGCGGCCACGTGCAGCTTGGATAAAAATTTGCAACTGATCGCGCACGGTTTGTTGGCCCACATAGTCCTCGAGCGCCTTGGGTCGCAAGGCCCGCTCGACCGACTCCTCGTTGGGCGTTTGGCTAGTGGCGTCCACAAGCCGGGTGGCGGGGGCTGCCCCGGTAAATTGATCAGACTGGATGGCCATGAGATTGTTTGCAGAACATGCTTGCAACAATCGTACACTATCGGAAGCTCTCTCCGAGGATTTAAGGATATTGATTGCCATGACTCGCTCTGCACAAACCGCTGAACAGCCGCTATTGCCTAACTATGCCGGGGTTGAACGTGCTGCACGCACCTTAGCCGGTGTAGCGCACCGCACACCGGTGCTGACCAGCAACTCTCTGAACCAGGCGCTAGGTGCTGAAGTTTTCTTTAAGTGTGAGCCCATGCAGCGCACCGGGGCGTTTAAATTCCGTGGGGCGTTTAATGCGCTGTCTAATTTGACACCTGATGAGCGCGCAGCCGGTGTCGTGGCCTATTCCTCTGGCAACCATGCCCAAGCCATTGCCGCATCGGGCCAGATTCTGGGAGTCAAAACCACCATTGTCATGCCACATGACGCGCCGGCAGCCAAGCGCGCTGCGACCGAGGGCTATGGTGCCACGATTGTGGCTTATGACCGGTATACAGAAAACCGTGATCAGATTGCCGCTGATCTGGCTGCGCGGCACGGTTATACCGTCATCCCACCCTTTAACCACCCGGACGTGATTTGCGGGCAGGGCACCGCGGGCAAGGAATTGTTTGAAGACGTGGGTCAGCTCGATGCATTGCTTGTTTGCTTGGGCGGTGGCGGCTTGTTGTCTGGATGCGCCGTGGCTGCTTCAGTCTTGAGCCCCAATTGCAAGGTCTATGGCGTGGAACCTGAAGCGGGAGATGATGTGCGACGCTCGTTTGAAGCTGGCAAGATTGTGACTATCCCGACACCAAAGTCAATTGCCGATGGGGCGGTGACTTCGGCTCCTGGTGATATAACCTTTGCACTGATCCAGCAATATGTGACCGATATTCTGACGGTGTCCGATGCACAGTTGGTGCTAACCATGCGGTGGTTTGCGCAACGGTTAAAGTTGTTGGTGGAACCCACGGGGTGTCTGGCAGCGGCTGCCGTGCTGCAGCGCGTGCTGGCCATTGAATCTGGCATGCGTATTGGCGTGATTGTCAGCGGCGGTAATGTAGATCTGGCAAGCTATGGGGCATTTCTATCTGATCCCAAATGGGATACTGGCCCTTGGGTTGTGACTAAATAAGGAGTAATCGTCATGCGTATCTTGGTCATTGGTGGCACCGGCTTTATTGGGCAACATGTGGTCGCTAAGCTCGCAGCGCGCGGTGATACGGTGTTTGTGCCTACCAGGCGGTTGCGCCATGCGCGTGATCTCATGGTCCACCCGACGGTGACAATTGTGCCGGGCGATGTACACGATGCGTCAGTCATCAATTCGCTGGTTCAGGGCATGGATGCGGTGATTAACCTCGTGGGCGTTTTGCATAGCCCATCAGGCCAGCCCTACGGTCCGGCATTTGAAGCCGCGCATGTGAAGTTGCCAGCCATGATTGCGCGTGCTTGTGCGGCTCATGGCGTCAAGCGCATGGTGCATGTCAGTGCCCTGGGAGCCAGTTCGAATGGCACGAGTCAGTACGCACGTTCGAAGGCTGCCGGTGAGGCAGCCATTGCGGAAGTTGCTGCACAAACGCCAGGCTTTTGTACGACGATCTTCAGGCCATCGGTGGTGTTTGGTGCGGGCGACAAGTTCATGAACATGTTTGCGGGCTTAGCGAAATGGTTTTTTGTGTTGCCCTTGGCAGGCAGCAAAGCCCGCATGCAGCCTGTCTATGTTGAAGATGTGGCATTGGCAATTGTCAACTCATTGAGTGAGAAAGCGACTTGCGGCCAGACCTACGATTTGGCAGGCCCCGAGGTTTACACCCTTGGTGAGCTGGTGAGCCTGGCAGCCAAGTACAGTGGTCATCCCCGGCCCGTGGTCGATTTGCCCATGAGCATTGGTCGCATGCAAGCCTGGTTTTTTGAGTGTTTGCCGGGTGAGCCGCTGATGTCACGTGACAATCTCGATTCCCTGAAAACTGACAATGTTAGTGACCATCCCATGGATCCGATTCTGGGCGTGGTGGCCACACCGCTTGAAGCGGTGGTGCCCAAGTATTTGAAGTCTTGATGGGCAGATAAAGATGTTTGAAATGAGTTTGTTGGAGCAATGTTGGAGCATTCATGGCACGTATTCCATACGCTGATCTAAGTCGCGAAGACGTTCAGCCTCTCGTACAAAAAATCGTCGCTGAGCGCGGTGAGGTCTTGCATCTCTATCGCATGTTGATGCACAGCGTGCCTGTGGCGACCGGCTGGCTAGGTTATCTGACGGCGATTCGCCAGCAGTGCAAACTCTCAGCCGCTTTGCGTGAGCTGGTGATTATGCGCGTGGCTCACATCAATGGCGCACCCTATGAGGCAGACCAACACCGTCCGTTTGCATTAAAGGCGGGCGTGTCTGAAGCACAACTTGATGCTTTGGCCAATTGGCGTGCCCAAGAAAGCGTGTTTGACCAAACCCAGCGCGATGTGCTCGCCTACACCGACGCCATGACCACACATGTGCATGTGCCTGATGACGTGGCTGCAGCGGTACGCGAGCACTTTGACCATGAGCAGTTGGTGGAGCTGACCGCCACGATTGCCGCTTACAACATGGTGTCACGGTTTCTGGAAGCCATGCAGATCCATTCGGATGACAAGCCTGATTGATCGACGGTTGTGGTGGGGTGATTGTTGGGCCTTAGAAGTTCTATCGCGCCAGTGCTTTTAAAGCCAGGCGGATACCCTCTGAAACCTCCACGCCAGCCGGCAATGTTTTAATGGCGGCGAGTGATTCTTTGTCTGAGTAACCCAATGCAGTCAAGGCTTGCAAAATGTCGGTTTCGTGCGAGCTGCCAGCCGCCGTGGTGATGTTGTCTGCGCCAAGCTTGCCTTTCAGTTCTAGCAACAGTCGCTCAGCGGTTTTTTTGCCGATACCGGGCACTTTGACCAAGCGCCCCGATTCTTGCAGGGTGACCGCTTGGGCGAGATCGGCCACTGACAATCCTGAGAGCACTGATAGTGCGGTTCTGGCGCCAATGCCTGTGACTTTGATGAGTTCACGAAACGCCGCGCGCTCCTGCTGCGTCGTAAAGCCAAAGAGAATGTGAGCGTCTTCACGTACCACCAGATGGGTCAAGAGTGTCACCTTGGCGCCGACCTCGGGCAGGTCGTAGAGTGTGGTCATGGAGACTTCGATGTCATAACCCACGCCATTGACATCTAGGCCAATTTTTGGGGGGATTTTCTCAAAGAGGGTGCCAGTCAGTCGTGCGATCATGCTTGGTCTCGATGGTGTGTGATATGAATCTTACAACCCGCGACGGAACCTGCCGCCTTTGACGCTTGATCGCGATGATCGGGCGGCAGCAGTGCGCCAGCCTTGGCCAGACAACGCCAGGCCTAACGGGGCGGTATGGGCGTGGCAAATGGCACAAGCCAGGGCGTCAGCAGGATCCGGTTGAGGCACGCCCTCGAGGCTTAGCAGTTGCTGCACCATCATTTGGACCTGTTCCTTGGCGGCTTTGCCGTGGCCCACGACTGATTTTTTGACCTGCAGCGCGGTGTATTCATGCACGGTCAGCCCGCTGTCGGCCAGAGCACACATGGCAGCGCCTCTGGCTTGACCGAGCAAGAGCGTGGACTGCGGATTGGTGTTGACGAACACGATCTCAAGTGCGGCGACATCAGGCTGCGTCTGGCGCACGACCTCGCGCAAGTTGTCCAGAATCACTTTTAAGCGCTCAGGCAGAGAGACGTCGCTTGGCACGATAATCGTGCCACTGGCGACATACTGCAGGCGGCTGCCCTGGACGTCGACCACACCGAAGCCCGTTCGTCTCAATCCAGGGTCAACCCCAAGTATGCGCATGCTTGATGAGTGCCGTGGTTAGGTTCAGTGGCGGAAGTGACGCATGCCGGTGAGCACCATGACCACATCACGCTCATCGGCTGCGGCAATGACTTCATCGTCACGTACGCTGCCACCGGGTTGAATCACACACGAGGCGCCGGCATCGACCACTACATCCAAGCCATCACGGAATGGGAAGAAAGCGTCTGACGCGACTGCACTGCCATTCAGATCAAGCCCGGCGTTTGCGGCTTTGATTGACGCGATCCTGGCAGAGTCCACGCGGCTCATTTGGCCAGCGCCCACGCCAAGTGTCATGCCGTTGCCAGCAAATACAATGGCGTTGGATTTGACGAACTTGGCCACTCGCCAGGCAAACATGAGGTCCTGCATTTGTTGTTCGGTGGGTTGGCGTTTGCTCACCACACGCACTTGGTCGTTGTCAAGCAATTGCCAGTCAGGGGTTTGGATTAACCAGCCTCCGCCCACGCGCTTGACGTCAATGTCATTGTGGGCGGGGCCCATGGGAATTTCCAGCACTCGAACGTTTTTCTTGTGCTGCAAGACCGCAAGGGCTGCGCCATCAAACCCCGGGGCAATCAGCACTTCGAGAAACTGGCTGGAAACCGCTTCGGCAGTGGCTGCATCAATCGGTCGGTTAAAGGCGATGATGCCGCCAAATGCCGAAGTCGGATCGGTGCGAAATGCTTTCTCGTAGGCGCGGTAGGTGTCTTCGCCAATAGCCACGCCACACGGGTTGGCGTGCTTGATGATCACACATGCTGGCTTGTCGAAGCTTCTGACGCAGTCCCAGGCGGCATCGGCATCAGCAATGTTGTTGTAGGAGAGCTCTTTGCCTTGCAGTTGCTTATAGTGCCCCAAAAGACCAGTGGGCACGCTCGGGTCACGATAAAACGCAGCGATCTGTTGCGGATTCTCACCGTAGCGCAAGGTTTGTTCGCGCTTTAACTGCAAGGTCAAGGTGCGTGGCCAGGTTTCGCGCTCGGGCGTCGCTAGTGGTTCGGGCTCAGCGTGAGCCAGGCTTGTCAGATAGGCAGCGATGGCGCCGTCGTAGGCGCTGGTGTGGGCGTATACCTTGGCTGCAAGTTCCAAGCGCAGCGCAAAGCTCGTCTGGTTTTTGTGTTGATCCATGTCTGAGAGCACGCGTGGGTAGTCTGACGGGTCGATGACCACGGTCACGCCACCGACGGCATTGCCGTGGTTTTTAGCGGCGGCTCTGAGCATGGCTGGCCCACCGATGTCGATGTTTTCTACGGCATCGTCAAACGAGCAGTTGGGCTTGGCCACGGTTTCACGGAAAGGGTAGAGGTTGACCACTAACAGGTCGATGCGATCGATGCCGTGCTTTTTGAGCGTCTGCATGTGCTCGGGGGTGTCACGCCGAGCCAAAAGGCCGCCATGAATCTTGGGGTGCAGGGTTTTAACGCGTCCATCAAGGATCTCAGGCGAGCCGGTGTGTTTGGCTACTTCCGTGACGGGCAAGCCGGCATCGGCAAGCAGCTTGGCTGTGCCGCCAGTGGACAGTATGCGCACGCCACGCTGGTGGAGCGACTGGGCAAACGGCACGATGCCAGATTTGTCAGAGACAGAAATGAGAGCGGTTTGGATTTTCATCTTAAAAAGGTAGGCTATGAGTCAGTCTAATAAGGGGGGAATTTGTTCAGATAATTTTTGGATTCGTCATGTGCTAATCCAAACGGCTCAAATCAGTTGGTGCATCAAGAGTTTTTTTCGCAGGGTGTTGCGAGTAATCCCGAGCATGTCGGCAGCTTTGGATTGGTTGCCGCCGGCGTGATTCATCGCAGTTTCCAGCAGCGGTTTCTCCACACAGCTCATGACCATGTCCCACATATTCGTAGGTGGGATCTGTCCTAGGTCTTCAAGATAGAGAGCCAGGTTGAGTCGCACGGATTCATCGAGTGGGGTGACATTTTTTTTCATGAAGTATCTCTGATTAAGCAGCAAGCAGGGCGCCGGCATCGTCCCGAGTCAGCGCATCATCGAACCAGCGCTCGACCTCCCGAGCCTGATTGGCCGTATCGTCAATGGTGTTGATGCGTTGAATCAGGTGTTGACCGCCGGGCACGTTTTGCAGGTACCAGCCAATATGCTTGCGCGCAGTCCGAACGCCAGTGTACTCGCCATAGAACTGATAATGGTCTTGCAGATGATGTAACAGTAAATCACGGATCTCCGACAGCGCGGGCGGTGACAGCGTTTGGCCGGTGCGAAGGTAGTGATCCACCTCCCGAAATATCCAGGGCCTGCCCATGGCCGCGCGACCGATCATGACCGCATCAGCGCCGGTGTAATCGAGTACCGTGCGAGCCTTCTCGGGGCTATCAATATCACCATTGGCAATGACAGGAATGCCAATTTCACCTTTCACGGCGGCAATGGTGTCGTATTCAGCTGCGCCTTCATAGCGGTCAGCGCGTGTGCGCCCGTGTAGTGTCAAGGCAGCAATGCCAACCGATTCAGCCAGCCTGGCAATGCGCAGCGCATTGCGATTGTCGTGATCCCAGCCGGTACGAGTTTTAAGTGTGACGGGCACGCCATGCGGGCTGCAGGCCTTAACCACGGCCTCCAGAATCCTGGCTACCAGGCCTTCGTGCTGCAACAGGGCCGAGCCTGCTGCGACCTTACAGACCTTCTTGGCAGGGCAGCCCATGTTGATGTCAATGATGCGCGCACCTTTGCCGATGTTGTAGACCGCAGCCTGCGCCATCATCTCGGGATCGGCGCCAGCGATCTGTACCGTGATCGGGTCAATTTCGCCAGCGTGGTCCAAGCGCCGTGAGGTCTTGACGCTATCCCATAGCGCGGGGTTGCTCGCCGCCATCTCGGAAACCGCATGGCCAGCGCCCAAGCGCTTGCAAAGCTGGCGAAACGGACGATCGGTCACCCCTGCCATGGGGGCGACGAACACTTGGTTAGGGAAAGTCCATTGGCCGATCTGCATGGCTTCATTGTATCGGAGCGCAAGGCGAGTTCTGTGACGAGGGTCAAGACAAGTGTCGCCGAGTGGTCAATCTGATTGGGATGATCAACTACTGCCGCAATCCCTGCATCAAATGCCTTGCCAGTGCGCGCGCAATGGTTCAATGGCATCGAGTGCCCAAAGACCAAGGCCTGCGGCGTGTTCAACCGGTGCCCAGCCAGTGGTGAAAGCTCGGGACATGAGGTCAGTTAGCTTGACCGTGCCCTGGCGGTCGCGGGCTCTGAGGTTCTGATAGATGCCCAGCGTTCGGGCAGGATCCCGATGTGGGTAGGCAATCCAGTCACGCAAACAGTGGGCGAGCGTTGCGACATCACGAATGCCGAGGTTTAAGCCCTGGCCTGCAACCGGGTGCAAGGTTTGGGCGGCGTTGCCAACGTTGACAATACGCCCGTTAACGGGTTTGGGATCGAGGCTTTGGTATAGCGGGTAGCCTTTGAGCTTTTCTTTGACAACAAAGCGCCCTAGGCGATCACCGAATGTCTCAGCCATGGCTTGTTCAACCTCGCGCAGGTCTAGGGTTTCGATGGCTTTGGCACGCTCAGGCTCACAACACCAGACAATTGATTGAGAGCCGTCACCATCTGGGTGAGGCAGCACCGCAAAAGGACCCCCTGGGGTAAATCGCTCGTAGGCCCAGCCGGACTTGGGTTGGGTTACCCAGGCTTGGCCCAAGAGTGCGACTTGACGGAAGTGGTCGGGCGCGCGCCATGGTTCATGCCATCAGCTCGTACGGCTAGTGCGACTTTGACGCGCTCCTTATCGGTACGGATGCTAACCACATCGCCTTCTTGCATCACGCTTGAGGCTTTGCCGTCAATGACAGTCACGCCAGCCTGCTGCGCAGCTTGCAGCAGTTTGGTGTGCAGGCTGCTGTAGCGAACCACGTAGCCCAATGCGGGCACGTTGAACTCATCGCGGGTGATCAGCGTGCGACCGAGTCGCCCACGCTGAGAGACATGGATGGTTTCGATTGGTGTGGCATCGTTGGGCCAGACATCGAGGTCGTCAAACAGAACGCGTGTGCCTTCGTTTAGCGCAATGACCCGATTGTCCTCATGTGAGGCGATGTTCCAGCGCGTGACCGTTTCGGACTGGAACAGCACAATTCGGGCCGGGTCAGGTGCCAAGCGTGCAAGCAACAGCGCCAACGCGCTGCCCGTGGGGCCGCCACCGACAATGCCTAAATCAAACTCGACCGCAGGTGCTGTGGTCGCGGCCTGTGTGGCGTCGGCTTGGCCAAGGCTTGTCGAAGGGGGCGCAGATTGCGGTTTGTTCATGGCTTGAGTTTAGCCAAAATTGCGGCTCGTCCCGTCAATGAGCCTACTGACAGAGACCACTACAAACCATCGACTTCTCAAACAACTTTTGCCTGGGGAAATTTCGTCAGAACCGAAGAGTGCGTATAGAATGGCGTGCATGCAAAACACAACCTCAAACTTAGACGCCAAGCTTGACCCAAACACCACGATCAGACCACTGCGCAGCAAGGTGATGGCCGGGCTGTTGTCGTTTTATGGCGGCTGGTTTGGCGCGCACTGGTTTTATTTGGGGCGCAAGTACCCGTGGGCCTTGGGTGCGCTGGCAGCGGTTCTGTTGATTCTGGCCAGCCGTGCCGAGGTCTGGTGGGACACGCCAGCGATATTTGTGTTGTTTATTCCAGCCGTTGCGGGGTTTATTGAGGCGATTGTGCTGTGTCTGACCAGCGACGCCAAATTCGATGCGCGTTACAACCCCGGCTACGTTCGTGACAAGCCAACAGGCTGGGGGCCGGTATTGGTAGCAAGCTTCGGGCTGCTGATTGGCACGGTGCTGACTATGTTCGCCATTGCGCATGTGGTGCTGCACATCTGGAGCCGCCTAGGCTGGCTAGATGGCCTGAATTTCTGACCTCAAACCTTTTTTAAAAACAAAACCCGCCATCGGCGGGTTTTGTTTTTGGTGGTTCGTTGCGTATTTCTGCGAATAGAAATCGCCGGGTCGGCTTGTCAGAATAGCAATCTCCTTCGCGACTCTCTTGGCTCGCAGTTTGTTGCGATCAT
The DNA here is from genome assembly GCA_021208885.1 of Burkholderiaceae bacterium. GTDB lineage: Bacteria > Pseudomonadota > Gammaproteobacteria > Burkholderiales > Burkholderiaceae_B > Algicoccus. Next base: position 112,221 of record JAJOJF010000015.1, on the reverse strand, counting down.
CTCTGCACCAATCGCCGCATAGAGAGAGCTGGCAGGCGCATTTAGCCTTTTAGTGCGCAGCATGGCGACCCCTTTTACATTGATATTAATAGTGATACTATATTGAACAACCGAGCTGTAAAAATTTTGACGCAAATGCGAACTGAACCGGCTAATGTTGGCTTTGCGGATTTGAGGCACGTCTGCGAATTGTATTTTGGTGAGCCTAGACAGCGGGGTGGTAGTCACTTGGTGTTTCGCGTGCCATGGCCCGGTGACCCACGCGTTGTAATTCAGAATCATCAGGGCAAGGCCAAGGCTTATCAAGTTCGACAAGTGCTGGCAGCTATCGATAAACTTGGAGTTCATTAGTAATGAAGCCAGATCACTACACCTACCGAGTAACATGGTCGCCTGAGGACCAAGAGCATGTTGGTTTGTGTGCAGAGTTCCCATCCTTGTCCTGGCTTGCGCCCACCCCAGAAAAAGCATTGGCAGGCGTTCGCAAGGTGGTTGCCAAGGTGGTCGCTGACATGCAGGCAACTGGAGAGACGGCACCTGAGCCGCTAGCGGATAAACATTTCAGTGGCCGGTTTCTGGTACGCGTGCCAGGCTCAGTTCATCGAGCCTTGGCCATACAAGCAGCCGAACAGGGCGTGAGCTTAAATCGGCTGGTGTCAGCCAAGCTTAGCTAAAAGCGTTCATTGGCCAATGTTGATCTCTCAGCGACCAGACTGCACCAGTGCCTCGATCTCGCGGCGATCTACCGGCACCCCTCGGGTAATCAACTCACACCCCGATTCGGTCACCACCGCATCGTCTTCGATACGGATGCCGATATCCCAAAACCGCTCAGGCGCCCCTGAACCAGGCGTGATGTATAGGCCAGGCTCGATCGTGAGCACCATGCCGGGTTCAAGCGCACGCCAATCGGGCTCATCGGTGTCCACTTCAGTGAGTCGATAGGGGCCGGCATCGTGCACATCCAAGCCCAGCCAATGGCCAGTGCGGTGCATGTAGTAAGGCCGATAAAGGCCTTGCTCGATGGCGGCGTCCAAGCTGCCCTCAATCATTCCCTCGTCGATCAGGCCTTGGGTCAGCACTTTGACGGCTGCATCGTGCCCGGCGTTAAACGAGAGACCCGGTGCAGTGTGGGCTGTGGCAGCGTCTTGCGCAGCTAATACGATGTCGTAGAGCGCTGCTTGCTCAGGTGTAAAACGGCCACTTGCCGGAAACGTGCGCGTGATGTCTGAGGCATAGCCATTGAGCTCACAGCCTGCATCAATGAGCACCAGGTCATTTTCGCCGATTCGGCTCGCACCGGCAGCATGGTGCAGCGTGCAGGCGTTGGCACCCGTGGCGACAATGGTTTCGTAAGCAGCCGCTTGTGCGCCTTCGCGTAAAAATACGGCCAAGAGTTCAGCCTCTAGCGCACGCTCGGCTAGCCCAGGCTTGACCGCACGCATGGCCGCGCAATGGCCGATTGCAGCGATGCGTGCGGATTCGCGCATGACCGCTAGTTCATGCTCATCTTTAATCAGGCGGTGGTGGCTGATGGTGGGTGTCAGGTCGATCCAGTGAGTGGGCACCTTTTTAACGCCCCGGGACTGTTGGCGAGCGGCATTAACCCAGCGTTGCAAGTGGCTCGCCAAGTCTGGCAGGCTGCTGCGATGTAGTGGTGCGAAGAGCCGGCTGTGACCGCACAGTTTGTCAGTCATCCAGCGATCGAGTTCATCAACTGACACCGCACCGTCAAACCCAAATGTCTCTCTGGCAGCATCCGGTCCCCAGCGTTTGCCGTCCCAAGTCTCTGATTCCGGGTTTTTGGGTTGGCACAGCAGCCACGATTCAGTTGGCTGGCCTGAACGGGCCACAATGGCCAGCCAAGCGTTGGGCTCGGTAAAGCCGCTCAGGTAGTAAAACTGGCTGTCAAATCTAAAAGGGTAGGTTGCGTCAGCATTGCGCATGCGGGGTGAGCCGGTGGGGACGATGGCAATGCCACCACCTTCCGCACGAACCCAGGTTGCGAGCCGCTCTCTGCGGGCTTGATAAACCGACATCTCATGCAAGGGACCAACTAGGGACATGGTGAGCTCTATATGCGGAAATTAAGGGAATTCTGGTTCGCTTAACTCGTCATACTACAATTTGTGCAACTGAATTGGAATCGTGCACCATGGATTGGTTAAGTTGGCTTGTGCCTTGGGAGTTCTCTCCCGCATTGTTGATCGCCTTTGCGGTTGGCATCACTTTGTTTGTGCGTGGTCAGAAAGTGCACAAGGTCAGCACATCGCGCAAGGTGTTGTTCTGGAGCGGGGTAGTGCTGATTTATTTGTCCATGCACACGTTGCTCGATTACTACGCCGAACGCATGTTCTTCATGCACCGTATCCAGCACCTGGTGCTGCATCACCTGGGCCCGCTGGTGTTAATGGCAGCCTACCCGGGATCCGTCATGCGCGCTGGGATGCCACTGGCATGGCGCACCAAGTTACGACGCTTTAACCAAACACTGGCAGGGCGCGCCATCATTGCGATATTGACTAACCCGATATTTGTCCCTGCGCTCTTTGTGTTTCTGGTGATCGTCTGGCTGATTCCGTCGGTGCAGTTCTATTCCATGCTCGACTGGCGGTTGTACCGCATCATGAACTGGTCAGTGGTGATCAGTGGCTTCATGTACTGGAACCTGATTCTGGATCGCCGGCCCGCGCCCCCGGCCGCCATGACACCCGGCGGTCGAGTGATATCGCCGATTGTTACGATGGCACCCCAAATGGTCGCTGGTGCGATTATCGCTTTTACCGAGCGTGATCTCTATCCGCTATTTGATTTGTGTGGCCGAGCAATCGCCATGTCGGCCATCACCGACCAGGCCATTGGTGGCTTGACCATGTGGATTCCGGCAGCAATGACTGAAGTGGCAGGGCTTTTGATTGCCCTCAAAAACGTCATGCGGTTATCGAGCAAAGGGCGTTGGGGCAAGGGCCCACCGCCGGCTAAACGAGAGCCGGCGCCTGCCACGGGGTAGGAAATCCGGGGCAGTTGTGGGTTAAGGCTCTAACCCGTGATACTTTTTGCCGTACGCCACTGTGGCGGCAAACATGCCTGCTTTGCTGCCACAGTCGTAGCGTGTGCCTTCATACCGGTGGGCAAACACCGGCTTTTCTGCCATAAGCGATGCAATGCCGTCGGTGAGCTGTATCTCGCCGCCAGAGCCAGCCTGGGTGCGTCGCAGATGATTAAAGATCGCCGCATCAAGCACATAGCGGCCAACCACGGCGAGCGTCGAAGGTGCAACGTCTGGCGCGGGTTTTTCAACGATGGCATGAACACGCTCGGTTCGATCGTCAACTTTGGTGCTGGAAACGATGCCGTACTTGTCGGTGTTTTTGCGCTCGACCTCTTGCACACCCAGAATGCTGCCTTGGTGGGTCAGTGCTGCATCAATCAATTGCGACAGCACTGGCTTGTCAGCATCGATCAAGTCGTCCGCTAGCAGCACGGCAAATGGCTCATCACCCACGGCTGGTGCTGCTGTCAGTACGGCGTGACCGAGGCCCAAGGGTGCAGTCTGGCGAATGTAGATACAGCTGACGTGATCTGGCAGTATGTTTTTGACAGCAGCTAGCATCGCTTGCTTGTCTTTCCTGGCAAGCTCCATCTCAAGCTCTGGCGCAGAGTCAAAGTGATCCTCGATGGCGCGCTTGCTGCGTCCGGTAACAAAAATTAATTCAGTTACTCCGGCTGCCACTGCCTCTTCGACAGCATACTGGATGAGCGGTTTGTCGACGACTGGTAACATTTCCTTAGGCATGGCCTTGGTGGCCGGCAAGAAACGAGTGCCAAGACCGGCGACGGGGAAAACGGCTTTTCTGACGGGACGCATGGGTTGTTTCCGGAACTTTAATTAATGCCCGTTATCATAACGAAATGATGTTAAGCGTGCCGTCATCCATTAAGCGTAAGCTCGCAGCCGTCGTTTTGGTGGCTGCTGCCCCCACTTTGGCGAGCGCTCCCGCACTGGCTCAGCCGATGGGCTTGCCCAGTATGGGCGCCGCTAGCGGATCGGATTTGTCGCCAGCCATGGAGCGCGCTTTAGGCGATCTCATCATTGCGCAGGGCCGGCGCGATCCTACTTACGTGCACGATTCTGAGATCAATCAATACCTGAATGACATGGGCAAGCGCTTGGCCCGTTACGCACCCAATCACAACCTGCATGTTGATGTGTTTGGTGTGCTGAGTCCACAATTTAACGCCTTTGCATTGCCAGGCGGCTACATCGGGATCAACACCGGTTTGATCGTGCAGGCAGGCTCTGAGTCTGAAGTAGCGGGTGTGGTCGCCCACGAAATTGCGCACGTCACGCAACGCCACATTGCTCGTGGACTCACACAGCAAAAACAAAGTGAGATGATCGCCATGGCATCCGTGGCCGCGGCGTTGCTCGCTGCGTTGGCCGGTGGCGTGAACGTCGCCTCTGGCGTTGCTGCGTTTGGTCAGGCCGCTGCGATTGATCGGCAGTTAGGCTACTCGCGTGATGCTGAAAGGGAGGCTGACCGCGTCGGGTTTCACATGCTCACCAAAGCCGGGTATGACCCTAACGGCCTTCAAGAGATGTTTGCCAAGCTCATGAATAACGCCCAGTTCAACATGGGCACCTCCGGTGGCAACGCCTACTTCAGTACCCACCCGTTAAGCATTGATCGCATGACTGACATGCAAAACCGCACCCAGTTGCTCGACAAAAACCAATACCCGAGTTCGGATGCGTTCTGGTATGTTCGTGCTCGGGCGTTGGTGTTGCAGACAATCGAGCGTCACGATGTGACTAGAGTGGTGGACAAGCTGCAAGACGAGGGCAGGCGGTTAAAGGGCGCACAGCGCTCGGCAGCCTGGCTAGCCCTTTCCGAACTTGCTTCGCAGCGACGTCAGTATGAAGATGCCAAACGGTTTCTCGGCTATGCGCGAGAGGGAGTCAAGGATTCTCCCTACATCGAGCGACAGGCTGCCGCCTTGGCGCTGGCGCAAGACAATGCCAGCTCGGCACTTTCGATCAGTCGTTCTGCGCTGGCGCGCTGGCCCAATCACCGCGCCCTGGCTGAGATACAAGCGCGTGCCCTGCAAAAGCTGGGGCGTCATGCCGAGGCAGCAAAATTTTTGCAAGAACAGATCAAGAAATGGCCCGCTGAGTCCCCAGTGCTTTACCAGTTGCTGGCGGTAAATCTCGCTGACTCAAACCAGCCGGCTCAGGCCCGACGCGCCATGGCGGATTATTATGTGCTCACGGGCGCTTTGCCATCGGCAATGGCACAGTTACAGCAGGCTCGTGAAATGACACAGAACTTTCATGAACAGTCCCGCATAGACGCCGAAATCCGGGTTTTGCGCACACGCATGGACCAGGAAAAAGCGCTGCTGGAAAAGTTCAGCAGCTAAGCATTCAACAGCAAATTAATGCCTCGAGTTAAAAAACTTTGCAAGGCGAGCCGGTAGCCAGTTCAAGTTGCCTGGAAATGTGCCTGTCACGAAGCCCATGTGTCCACCTTCGGCTGGCTGGTGCAGGATGACCTTGGCGCTGGCCTCGGACGGGCCGGGCAGTGATGGTTCCGGGATGAAGGGATCGTTGCGCGGATTCAAGATGAGCGTGGGCACTTCAATGTAAGGCAGCCAGGGCTTGCTTGAAGCCTTTTGCCAGTAATCCAGGGCGTTGGCAAAACCGTGCATGGGCGCGGTATAGGCATCATCAAAATCTTTCAAGGTTTTGGCGCGCGATACCCGTGTCACGTCAATCGCCCCCGGAAAACGGCTGGCTTTCTCCATGATCTTGGGTTTCATGGTTCGCAAGAAATGCCGGGTGTATAGATGGCGGCAGATCCAGTCATCACTTAGACGATTGCCAGCGGCCAGAAGATCCATGGGCGCGCAGATGCTCACCGCCGCTTCGATGGACGCGATTTGGCCTGCGCGTTCCCCGAGGTATTTCAACAATGCATTGCCGCCAAGCGATACTCCAGCAACATGCCATTGAGCCAGCGGCGCTCGCTCGATGACTGCTTTGAGGATGAAGTCGACTTCGTCGATGTCACCAGAGAAGTATGACCGCGCCAGTAGGTTCGGTACGCCAGAGCAGCCACGGAAATGAGCCAGCACCACGAGCCAGCCACGAGCCCGGAAATGCTGCAGGATAGATTGCACGTAGCGACTGTTGCTGTCGCCTTCCAGGCCGTGCAGCAGCACCAGTGCTGGCGCACTTTGATGCTGTCGTATCAGTTCGCTGTCAGCAGCTTCCATCCACCGCGTGGCCGCACCGTGCCTTGGCAGGCCATCACGGTTGGTTGCCCGGCCCTTGGGGTGCAGCACCAGGCCAGGCGCGCTCCAGTCAAAGTCCAGAAAGTCACCGTCAGCGGTTCTAACCCGCTCGCGCACAAACCTCAATCGGTTTGCGGGGGCAGCCAGGGAGCCGTACAAGGTTTGTAGGTGACCCCCAGGCAACCAGACTGGTGCGCGACAGGGGGAGGTGTCTATCTGTGCCGTCATCAATCGTCAGTGCAGCGTGCCAGGCATATCGTGCAAGTCAAATGCGCTAGCCCGTTCGGGAGCGGCACTTGCGTGATGCATGACGATGCGCCAGCCAGCCGGTCCTTTGTGAAACACGTTGGTGGCGTAGCAATAGGCATGTTCAGTGCCATTGGGACCCATGGCGCGGATCTGTTCAATTACCGAGTGGGTGGCGCTGACCATGGTTGATAGCTCCACCACTTTGGATGTCTCGATGTGCAAACCGCCATGTTTTAGGATCGCCTCCCAAGACTCACGCACGGCCAAGTGTCCGATCAAGCGCAAGCCACCCGGGTGTACGCAGAGGATTTCTTCGTCACCAGCCCATACTTGCATTAGCCCCTCGACATCACCGCGGGCGAGTGCCTGATAAAACGCTTGTTCGGCTTCGTTCGGGGTCGCAAACATGGAGGTTGGTCTGGTCAATGGTCGAGTCAGTGACCGTGGCCGGAAAGCACGGTGCCGGGGGCGAGTTTATAGTTGGTGCCACAGTAAGGGCACTTGACCTCGCCAGTTTTTGTGACGTCGAGGAACACGCGAGGATGCATGCTCCATACCGGCGCCTTGTCGCCAGGGCAGTGCAGCGGCAGATCATCAGCGGTCACGGTGACTGTCTGCGCAGTCAGGTCGGCGCTTTCTGTAGAAACGGGCTCAGACATCGCTAGATCTCTTAAAAGTTGAACTGTTCCGATTGTACCAAGGCACAGGATTACAATCTGATGTATTTCTTAGAGCAAGCTGGCAAATTATGGGCCAGTTGCGTGTTTGTGCTGGAATGGGTATCTGTGTCTTCTGAAGCAAATCTCTCACTAAAAGCCGAGTGCCAGGCCGCAAGGCGCGAGGCGCTTATTGCCGTGCGTCCCGCCTTGATTGCTACATTCACATGGGGTTTGGTCACTGGCGTGGCGATGGTTAAGTCCGGTTTGACGGAGAGCGCTGCTGTCTGGATGACACTGCTGGTATATGCAGGCTCGGCCCAGCTGACCTCATTGCCTTTGATTGCATCAGGTGCGCCGCTTTGGTTGATATTTGCCGCTGGCTTGATCGTTAACCTGAGATTCCTGATATTTAGCGCGGCGCTCCAGCCTTACTTCCAGTCCTTGCCTTGGTATAAGCGTTTGACGTATGGCTACTTCACGACTGACATGTCATTTGTGTTGTTCATGCCACGGTTTGGCGAGGCTGACATCAAGGGTACTGCCCCGCAACGCTCGTTTTTCTTGGCGACGATTGTTCCAGGTTGGTTTACCTGGCAAACATCGTCGTTGCTCGGCATCGCGCTTGGATCACTGGTGCCAACGGAATGGTCGTTGGACTACGCGGCTGTGCTGGCACTGATGGCCATTACGATTCCATTGGCCAACAGCCGGCCCATGCTGGTTTCGATGCTTGCAGCTGGCATAACGGCGTGGGTCTCGCAAGGCCTGCCTTTGCGTCTGGGTCTCCTGGCGGCGGTTATCGTGGGGATTGTGGCTGGAATCTGGGCCGAAATGGCTTTTAAAAAGAAACGGTAGAAAGAGGCGGGCACAGACAACGATGGAACAAGCCCTGGCAAACCACTGGTATCTGTATGGCGCCATTGCGCTGCTGGCGCTTTGCACGTTCTTGACGCGCGCAAGCTATCATTTGTTTGGCCACCGCGTGCCTCTGAGCGAAGGGGTCAGGCGTGCCTTGCGCTACGCGCCAGCGGCAGCACTGACCGCCATTATTGTGCCAATTCTGTTGCCCTGGTCAACACCCGACAGCATGGCGACTGTGGTTGATCAGCGCCTGTTTGCGGCGTTGGTTGCCATCTGGCTATTTCAAAAAACCCGCAACGTGCTCATCATGATTCTTGGCGGCATGGTGGCGTTTTGGGTGTTGCGAGCGCTGATTGGCTGGTGGTGATCCCGGGTGGCAACTGCACCACACTGTCTTGAATTTGTCATGGTTAACCCGATAGTTGCAGTACACTGAGTCTTCAGTTAGATCGGAACCTTATGACAGACAGCGATACCCCCCAGGCGACAGATGCGACCGCTGCATCATCAGCCAGCGAAATGCCCCCGCCAACATTTGATGCGATTGGTCTACACAGCCTGATTCTGCAGGCGGTCAAACAGACCGGGTACACGGTGCCCACGCCGATTCAGGCGCAAGCCTTGCCCGAGATCATGGCAGGCCGAGACGTTATGGGTGCTGCCCAGACAGGCACCGGCAAGACGGCTGCTTTTACGCTGCCGATACTGCACAGGCTGATGCCACTGGCCAATGCCAGTGCCTCGCCGGCTCGCCACCCGGTCAGGGCTTTGATCCTGACGCCGACGCGTGAATTGGCTGATCAGGTGTTTGAGAGCGTCAAGCGTTATGGCCTTTACACCCCGTTGCGCAGTGCCGTGGTGTTTGGCGGGGTCGATATCGGCCCACAAAAGGAAGCTTTGCGCCAAGGGTGCGAGGTATTGATTGCCACGCCCGGTCGGTTACTGGATCACCTCTCGCAAAACACCGTCAACTTATCGCAAGTTGGTATCCTGGTGCTTGATGAGGCCGATCGCATGCTTGACATGGGGTTTTTGCCGGACCTCGATCGAATTATCAGAGCTTTGCCGGCGCAGCGCCAGACGTTGTTGTTCTCGGCCACTTTCAGTGCTGAAATCAGAAAGCTCGCACGCACCTATCAGAAGACACCGGTGGAAATCGAAGTGGCCAAACGCAATGCCACGGCTGATACGGTTACGCAAATTGCGTATCCGGTGGCTGAACAAGACAAGCGTGCCGCAGTTGTGCACCTGGTCAAGTCCAAAGGGCTGAATCAGGTAATCGTCTTCTCCAATACCAAGATTGGCACGTCGCGCTTAGCCAGGGAGCTTGAGCGCGACGGCGTCAAAGCCGAATCGATTCATGGGGACAAGTCGCAAGCCGATCGCATGAAGGCCCTTGATGCTTTCAAAGCGGGTGAATTGGAAGTTCTGGTGGCTACTGATGTAGCGGCACGCGGGCTTGATGTTGCGGGCGTGCCGTGCGTGATCAATTACGATTTGCCTTACAGTGCCGAAGATTATGTGCATCGGATTGGTCGTACTGGCCGCGCCGGTGCCTTGGGTGACGCGATTTCGCTCTACACCCCCGCACAAGAAAAGCTCCTCATCGAAGTTGAAAAGCTGATCAAGCGTCCGATTGAACGTGGCGAGCTTGACGTGCCCAAGGCTTACCCGCGTTCGTCTGACCGGGCCTTAAGTTCAGGTGCGGCTCGCGATCGTGGCCGTGAGCGCGGATCAGATCGAGGGCGTGGACGCGACCGCACTTACATTGAACCGCCCAAGCCGCCGGTTGATGAGTTCTTCTTAAAGCCCTATGAACCGGCGGCAGCTGCAACCTCGACCCGCGAGTCCGCCAAACAGTCAACTGCCAAACCTGCAATGACCCAGCGCAAGGCTGGACTCGGCGTGTTGCTTGGCGCTGCGCCCAAGCCAGTGGACAAAGACACCGCGCCCTCGAGCGAGTCGGCTGGCAACTAGCCTTGCATCAACAAATGCCGTACGTCAGGCAGTTCAGTTGTTTGGGTGGACGCGTTCGGATCGTCTGATAGCGTGGCGATCAGACGTTCAAGCTGCTGAATATGTGGCAGCATCGTCCCAAAAAACAGCACCTTGCCCGCACGCTCCACCATCAGCGTCGGAAAATTCTCCACATCCTCATCTCCCAGCAGTTCTGGATGGTCCTCGATATCAATCCACACAAAGGCATGCGCCGGATGTTGCGCAGCCAAGGCCTCGAATCGATCTCGGTACAACTTACAGGTGTCACACCAGGCTGCGCAATAGCAAGCCACGAGCATCTCGGCTGGCTTTGCCAGACGAGCTTTGACTTCAGGCGTTTGGGGCAGGGTGACCGTCGATGGGGGCATGATGGGTGACCGGTTTTTTTGGGAGCACTAAAAGGTTTTGTATCAGGCGATTATCTTGTTACTGAGTCTAACGGACTATGATAGCGAGGTTTAACGTTAACTTGTAGTCGGCTGGCTTTTTGCTGCGTCGTTCAACAGCTTATGAATCAAATTCAATCGCATCGGCATAATCCTTCAGCGCGCAGTGCGCTCGGGCGAGACGTTAGCCAAGCGTTTTGGCGGGCTTTGCGCTCACAGATGCATCCGCGCATGATCTTTGCGCTTTTTATGCCGTTTGTGGTGATCATGCTGCTGACCGTTGTTCTGCTGTGGCTAGGCTGGACGCCTTTGACTGAGTGGCTTAGTGCCGAGCTCACTGAATCATCCGTGCCTGGTATGGTTGACCCGGTGATTGGAACCACCGCTTTTTTAGCGCTCAAAGCCTGGCTGATTCCGATCGCAGCGGTGTTTATCCTTTTGCCGTTGGCGGGCATTGGAGGGCTGGCTGTAGCGGCTGTCTGGATTATGCCGCTGGTGCTTGCGCACGTAGGCAAGCGCGACTACCCGGATGTTGATGCACGCGGCAAGCATGCCACGGTGATCAGTGTCTGGAATGCCATCTGGGTGTCGATGATGTTTGTGGTGGGTTGGGTCATGACATTGCCGCTGTGGCTGATTCCACCGCTAGGGCTGGTGCTGTCTTTGTTTTGGTGGACGTTTGCGTTTAATCGAATGATGCGCGTGGACGCCGTGGTTGACTATGCCAATCCGGATGAGCGGCAGCTGTTGTGGCGTGAACGCAGTTCAGGGTTTTGGGTGCTTGGGCTTGTGTGTGCGCTAATCAACCTGATTCCGCCAGCCTGGGTATTTTTGCCGGTGTTTTCGGGTCTGGTTTATGCGCACTACAGCTTTGAGGCCTTGCGCCAGTTGCGACGATTGGATCATGAGCCAGCGGTGCAGACGAGGTGATAGGGTCCTTGTCGTCAAACCTGGTGCGGTGACCCACGAGGATCGGTTTTTTTAGTTTGACTGGATTAATTGAGCATGACACAAACAGACAAGACCACGCCCCGGTTTGGGTTGGTGGTGGTGGGCGACGAGATTTTGTCGGGTCGTCGCCAGGACAAGCATTTTCCTAAAGTGATTGAACTGTTAGCTGCACGCGGCTTGCAGCTGTCGTGGATGCGGGTAGTGCCTGATGATCGCGAGATCCTGACCGATGCTTTGGTGCAGACCTTTGCCAGTGGTGATGAGGTGCTCTGTTGTGGCGGCATCGGTGCTACACCGGATGACCATACCCGCCAGGCGGCAGGCGCTGCCCTGGGCTTGCCGCTGGCGTTGCATCCTGAGGCTGAACGCGAGATCACGCTGCGCTGCGCCGAGATGGCCGCCAAAGGCCAGGGCACAGCCGACATGTCCGTACCTGAAAACCAGCAGCGCTTGCAAATGGGCGTTTATCCTGTGGGCTCGGAGATAGTGCCCAATCCCTTTAACCGGATCCCGGGCTTCTATATCCGTCGCCACACATTTGTGCCGGGTTTTCCAGTGATGGCATGGCCGATGCTTGAACAAACGCTAGACACCCGCTATGCCGCATTCCATCACCCTGTCGTGCACGACGAACTGTCTTTCATCTCTTACGGTGTGCCAGAGGCACGGATTACGCCTGCTTTGGTCGCTGTCCAGGAACAATGGCCGCGCGTGCGGGCATTTAGCTTGCCCTCAGTTGGTGAAGATGGCAAGTCGCCCCACATCGAGCTTGGCGTCAAAGGGCCGAGCGAAGATTTGTCAGCGGCCTTGAAGTATTTACGTGAGCAGGCCCAGGCTTTGGGTGCCAAGCTCGAAGCGCCGGTCTCGCGCAATGGCACCCGGATCGAGTGAGGCAACGGCTGGTGCAGCCAGTGTGTCGACGTAACTGACGGTTGCAATGTGGGTCGAAGTTTCATAATATGGCATGAAATTTGTTGCGGTGCCACAATTTTGCTGAGCCGTCGTGTAAACGAGGGATGCCAATATGCCCAGAATCATTGATCAGTCCGCTGAGCGCAGAGTTGCGGATAACGTAGACACCAGTGGCATGACCATACAGGTGATCGAGCGGGCTACGCGCTTGCTCGATGCCTTGGCTAGCGAACGTGAGCCCGTGTCGCTAAAGGTGCTTGCTGCCACCACCGGCCTGCATCCCTCAACAGCCCATCGAATTCTGAATGATTTGGTCATTGCGCGCTATGTTGATCGCGTCGACAACGGCGTGTACCAGTTGGGCATGCGCCTGCTGGAGCTCGGTTCGCTTGTGCGTGGGCGCCTGAACGTGCGCGAGGCGGCCTTGGATGCCATGCAAGCCTTGCATAAGCTCACCGGTCAGACGGTAAACCTCTCGATTCAGCAGGGAGATGAGATTGTCTACGTCGATCGTGCCTGGAGCGAGCGCTCAGGCATGCAAGTGGTGCGTGCCATTGGCGGGCGTGCTCCTTTGCATCTGACGTCTACGGGCAAGTTGTTCCTGTCAGCGGCAGATCCCAGGCAGGTTCGGGCGTATGTGACGCGCACGGGGTTGGCTGGCAGTACGCGCAACAGCATCACTAATTTTGATGCGCTTGATCGGGAATTGGCGTTGGTGCGTCGCCTGGGCTACGCCCGTGACAACGAGGAGCTCGAGATGGGGGTGCGCTGCATTGCTGCCGGCATTCGCGATGACACCGGTCGGCTCGTGGCAGGCTTGTCGATTTCAGCGCCAGCTGAGCGCATGCAAGATGGTTGGGTGCAGCAGTTAGTTGAAACGGCGCGCACCATCTCGGGCGCGCTTGGCTATGAGCCTGGGCGCAGCAGCTAGGGCAGTTGTAGATCTGTGGGAATGTTGCTTTTGTGCGACGCACAAAAAATTTCACAAAAAGTATTGACACCCCATATTTGACGGGTTAAATTTCAATTGTGCAGCGCAACAAATACCCCCTGATAGGAGATTAAAGATGAACACGATGCCCAAAGAAATGCTGGAAACCCAAAAAGCCGCTCTGGACGCCTTGATGGCTGTTCAAGGCAGCATGTTCAACGGCTTTGAGAAGCTTGTTGACCTGAATCTGAAAGTCATGAAGGCTACCATGGACGAAGTCTCACAAAAGACTCAGGAAGCCATGGGCGTGAAAGACGCACAAGAAGTTGTGGCCATGAGCTCCTCGCTCGTTCAGCCCACCGCTGAAAAAGCTGCTGCCTACGGCAAGCATGTTTATGACATCGTTGCTGGCGTGCAAGCTGATCTGGCTAAGCTGACCGAAGGCAAGATGGCTGAGAGCCAGAAGCAGTTGGCTGAGCTCGTTGAGCAATTCTCGCGCAATGCGCCGTCGGGCGCTGAAGGCACTGTTGCCATGCTCAAGTCATCGTTGGCTCAGGCTAACGCTGCTTACGACAGCATGACCAAGGCTGCCAAGCAGGCTGCTGAAGCTGCCGAGAAGAACCTGCAGGCCGCTAGTGCCCAGGCCTTCAAAGCTGCAACAGACGCTGCCAACACAGCGACCAAGGCTGCTAGCCGTCGCCGCGCTGCCTAATTAGCACTGTCGCCCAAGTGGCTGGTTCGCCAGCCGCAAAACGCGCCACCTCGTTTGTGCCTGGTGGCGTTTTTTATGGGCGCATAGAAGTCAACGTCTGGCGATCAGCGGTTTGGTCTGAGCGGTTAAAAGACTACTGTTTTAATCCCGCCACCGATCGAGCAATTTCAAGGTTCTTGTCGCGTGCGGTGCCGGCAACCAGAAACCAGTCAACGATGTACCAAATGCCAAACCCACCACCGGTGATGAGCTTCAAAATACCGAGCAATACTTGCCCTAGCATGAAGCGATCAATGCCGAAATAACCCAAGAACACCGACAACCCGAATATGACAACCGGATTGCGCGCCTGTGCATTGAATCGTATGGTGAAGTCACTCTTTTGTGCATCGTCGATCTGGCGGTAGATTGAGAGCAATTCGAGCATGTAAGCGTCATTCTTCATGTGTTGTTGTGTTGTTGTGTTGTTGTTGGTTATCGAGTTTGTTCGATCGCTTTGACACACTCGGCAATCAGGGCCGGGCCGCGATAAATAAGGCCCGTGTAGAGTTGCACCACGTTGGCGCCCGCGTCCATTTTTTCTTTTGCCTGCCTGCCCGACATAATGCCACCCACGCCAATGATGGGGTACGAAGGCCCAAGCCGTTGCCTCAGTTGTCTGATCACCTTTAATGACAACTCATGCACCGGTGCGCCCGATAGTCCGCCGGCCTCTTGCGCGTTCGGCAAACCTTGGACTTGGTCGCGTGTGATAGTTGTATTCGTCGCAATGACACCATCCATTTGATGGCGGGTCAGTGCATCAGTGATGGCCGCGATCTGTTCAGCATCGACATCGGGAGCGATTTTTAAAGCGATGGGTACATGCTTGCCATGGGTTTGGGCCAGTTCCGTGCGCTTTTGTGCGATAGCACCTAGCAATTGGTCAAGTGCGTCGGCAGACTGCAGGTCACGCAGGTTTTTGGTGTTGGGCGACGAAATATTGACCGTGACGTAATCTGCATGCGGATAAACGCCAGCCAAACCAATCAGGTAGTCGTCAACTGCCCGTTCAATTGGGGTGTCGGCGTTTTTGCCGATGTTCAAGCCCAGGATGCCGCCAGCTTGTCTGTAATGGCTGCGCTTGACGTTATCGATGAAAGTCTCAAGACCGTGGTTGTTAAACCCCATGCGATTAATCAGTGCTTGCGCCTGCGGCAACCTGAACATGCGCGGCTTGGGGTTGCCGGGTTGCGCGCGTGGGGTGACAGTGCCGACTTCGATAAAACCAAATCCAAGGTTGCCCAACGCATCGATATGGGCGCCATCTTTGTCCAAGCCAGCAGCCAAGCCAACCGGATTTTTAAGCGCCAGGCCCATGAACAGGGTTGGAGCGCTAGGCATGTCATGAGCCAAGCCACGGGTGAGCTTGCAGTCATGTGCCTTTTGCAGCATGCGCATGGTCGCTTCATGGGCGGCCTCCGGATCCATGGCAAAGAGAAATTTTTTGGCCAGGCCGTAGGTTTGAAACAGGGTGTTCATTGGTGGTTGATTGACGATGTTGAGTCGAGATCCATGGTCAATGGCTGCCAGCGTCCGTTGACCAGGCATTGTGCAGGCTGGAAGTTGGACTTGTAGCGCATCTTGGGGCTTTGCTTGATCCAGTAGCCTAGATACAGCCATGGCAGGCCCATTTGCCGGCATTGGAGGATTTGCCAGAGGATGCCATAAGTTCCAAGGCTGCCGGCAGCATCAGGGTCGTAAAACGTGTAGACCGACGACAGCCCTTCGTTCAGGATGTCGATGATCGACACCATGAACAGCTTGCCGTGTTCGTCGCGAAACTCAACCAAGCGCGAATTGACGCGGCTGGCCAACAGGAATTGGCTGTATTGCGCGCGGCTGTCTTCATCCATGCCGCGCCCGGGTGGCGCGCTGCCTGGTAGCGTGTGTACAAATCAAAATGTTCTTGGGACCAACCGAGCGCTGTGATGTGAGCGCGCAGATGTTGGTGGGCTTTGTAGGCTCGCTTTTGGCTGCGGCTGGGAGCAAATGCCTGGCAGTCCACGCGCAAGGGAATGCAAGCTTTGCAGCGATCGCAGTGGGGGCGGTAGGTAAACAAACCGCTTCGCCGAAATCCCTGTTCGACCAAATCCGAATAATTCTCAGCGTGAATCAGGTGGCCAGGCGCGGCCACCTGCGAGCGCGCCTGCTCATCGGGCAGGTAGCTGCAGCGGTAGCTCGCGGTGGCGTAGAACTGAATCGCCGCAAACGGAAGCTCTTGAATTTGGCTCATGGTGACTGATCGTAACTGAAGAATGACCGCTCAGTCACATTGAGCTCAACACCGGGCGGCAATTGCGGGTGACACTGTCCGGATCTATCGATCCATCCGGCTGGCCACACAAATCCCGGCTCATCAACGGCTTGGCGCACGTGGGCGAGGAACTCAGCGCGATCAATCGATCGCGCGCCCATTGAGGCGAGGTGATCGGTCTGCATCTGGCAATCGATCATGGTGATGCCGCGATTGGCTAAAAATTGCACCAAGTGCACCAGAGCAACCTTGGAGGCATTGGGGGTGAGCGTAAACATCGACTCCCCAAAAAACATTTTTCCCAAACACACGCCATAAAGGCCGCCAGCCAACTTGCCATTGACCCAGGTTTCGATGCTGTGCACATCGCCGGCCTGATGCCATTGTTGGTAGGCTGCTTTCATGTCAGCAGTGATCCAGGTCGAGCGCTTAGCCTCGATGTCTAACTGTTCTGGGATTGGATGTCCGCGTGTTGCACAACCTTCAAGTACCGCAGCAAACGCCAGGTCTGTGGTGACGATGACGTTAAACCGGTTGTCGTGCTGTTGATGTTCGATCTGCTTGAGCTTTTTGTTCAGCGACTTGCTGATGTGCAATTCATCGGTCATGAGGACCATGCGCGGGTCTGGGCTCCACCATAACACTGGGTCGCCGTCACTAAACCACGGAAAAATGCCCTTGCGATAGGCTTCTATCAAACGCTCAACGCCTAAGTCCATGCCCACTGCCACTAGGCCAGGCGGGTTGGCCAGTGCGGTCTGAGCTTCAGGCAGAGGCGTTTCGGGATGTACCCAAACCAGCGGGTTAGCCATGGCTTTCAGTGCTTCAGTAAGACGGTGGCAAACTGTAGTAGCGGGTTTCAAACTGGCCACGAGCCAGGTCACTGATGTAATGCTTCAAGGTTGTAGACACTGAGCGAAATGAAAGGTTCTCCCAGGGAATCTCGTTTAGTGCAAAATAGCGCGCATCCAGGCTCTCGGGGCCTGGGTTGACTTGACCGTTTTGTGCGTGCGCCAGAAAATACACATGAATCTGGTCAACCGTAGAGACATCGATCACGGTGTAGAGAGATCCCAACTCAACCTCCACGCCAGCTTCCTCTCGAGTTTCGCGCAGCGCCCCTTGGCCAGTGGTTTCGGCTAGTTCCATGAAACCAGCTGGCAGCGTCCATGTGTTGGCGCGCGGCTCAATAGCGCGCAGACATAACAGTACCTTGTTGTCCCAGACAGGCAGGGTGCCAACCACCACGCGCGGGTTCTGATAGTGGATGGCGCCACATTGCTCGCACAGATCACGCTCGCGGTTATCGCCCGGCGGCACACGGCGCGTGATTTTTGTGCCGCACTGGCTGCAGTAGTTGCTAAGCCTGGGAGCCGGGAAAAAGAATTCAGCCGATTTATCCATCGGCTTAGTGTAATCGGTCTGGAACCAATCAACCTGATTTGTGAGGAACTTAATGGCCTATGCAGCACTTGGATTGCTGATGAAACCGAGTTGAACGTCTCGAGACAGGTTCGAGTCCATTCGATGGACCGGTAGCCTATCGGCGCAGGCTTGCCAGGCAGTGGCGCAGACGTCTGTATTTGTCTCGTGAACTTGCGCCCACCAGTCCTCTAGTGGCCGGCCGTCGGTGGTTTTAAAAGCTTGCACAAACCTCGGTAGATCCCGGTCAATCAACAAACCAGGCCCGTGTTCGGTGAGCAGAAAAAGATTGCCGAGTTCATCAATCCACAGTTTGGTCACCGATGCGATGGTCAAGCCGGTGTGGGTGCTAAGTGCACCAATGCTGTCATCAGCAAAGACAATCCAGGGCGCGCGTCAAGCCTGACATAGACGCGCTGCGGGCCGTTCTGGAAAAACCACCGACCTAGCTCATCATGGCCGTAATTGCGGTTGATAAACGCCAGGATCTGTGGGTTGCTGATGGACTCGCCAGTGGTTGCTTCGGTCGCATTGCCACCGGGGTGTAGACGCCACTGCCCGCGAACGGTCAATGACAACCAGCCGTAGACGCTGGCACGTTGGGCCAGCGTTCAATGGCTTGGATGACAGATGGGTCCATGGCTGACTATTTCTGGGGACTGTTGGGTTCTGGAAAATCGGGCGCCGGTGATTTGTCCGGTTTGTTGGCGTCAACAATGGTTTGGGCATCGAGTTTCTGAGCCACAGCAGACCCCGCGGGCGGGTAGTCCAGTGTGCTGCTGATTTCGGCTTTTTCTTGCCAGGAGAAATCCGGAAAGGGCAAGTTATTGTCCTGACGCCATTTCGACACAGCCGATTCGGCTGCTTTGACCTTGGCCGGATCGTGCGGTGTGTCTTGAGCTTCGTAATAAACCATGGACGGGAAGGCAAACTGAGCGCCAGCTTGGTCCACGATCTCCATCATGCGTAAAAACAAATCTTCCTGAATCGCCAGAAACTCAGAGCGGTTGTCGGTCAGCACGTAAGCAAATATGCTGATATCGAGCGAATGTTCGCCAAACCCTTTGAATCTGACTCGTAGCGGGTCAGGTGCGACCTTGGGATGGGCAATCAGCAGCTTTCTGATTTCCGCAAGCAAATAGCGCATCTGGTCTGGTGTGGTTTCATAGCGCACCTGAATGGTGGTATTTAAAAAGATGCGGTCGCGCTTGGCGTAGTTCTCAATTTGCAGGTTCGAGAATTCGCTGTTGGGAACAGTGACCAAGGTTCGGTCCAATGTCCGAATCCGGGTCGAGCGCATGCCAATGAATTCAACCGTGCCTTCGCGGTTGCCGAATCGGCAGTAGTCACCAATGGCAATCGGTTTGTCAAAATACAGCGTGATGCCTGAAATAAAGTTCTGCAGCGTTGACTGGGCTG
Organism: Burkholderiaceae bacterium; assembly: GCA_021208885.1. GTDB lineage: Bacteria > Pseudomonadota > Gammaproteobacteria > Burkholderiales > Burkholderiaceae_B > Algicoccus. Next base: position 93,131 of record JAJOJF010000015.1, on the reverse strand, counting down.
CTAGCGCCACGGCCAGGCCGCCAATGCCCAAACCTGCAATGACGCCTTGGTAAGGAATTTCCAGTAGGTCAGCCAGCACCAGGATAGCTGCCAGGATAATCACCACGCGCAAAATCCCGGCAATCAGCGACACCAGGGTGATATTATTGCCGGCCAGCAAATGAAGCCGGCTGACGTGGTCTGCGACCAGGTTGATCAGGATTAGAATCACTGCGCTGACTGAGATCACAATAAACGAGAAGCTCGTGGTCAGCACAGTCACTTCAACCATGTCTGGAAGCCCTAGCGGCTCGTCGACTAGCCGCAGAGTCACTCCAATTAGCAGCAGACGTAACGCCCAGATCAGGCTGGTCTGATAAAACGGATGGTCGTTCAGATTCTTCTGAAACAGCATGAGCAAGGGCGCACCAATCAGAAGCGTGGCCACATGGCCTAAGGCGTAGGCCACGATCAATGCCAGCAACAGACCTAACCATTGCCACAGCGCCATGGGCCCCAGGCGCTCGGTCCAGAGATCGCTTTGGTTCCCGAAAAAGTCCCGCACCGTGAAGTAAAGGCTTCGTGTGGCCGGTGTGCCAAGGGTCGAGGCGCTTGTGGGCAGGTCGTCAATCGCTGTGTAAAGTTCCCGAATGTTACGTAACGATTCAGGCGAAAACTGCCACACGATCCCGTTGTCGGTCTCGGTTGGTTCAAGCTTGATTTGCCCCAATGGGTGGTCAAACAAAACATAGGGAGAGGATCGATTTGGGTCATCGGGTATCTCTTGCCAAATTGGGGTGCCGATGCGCTCGATAGAGCGCTTAAGGTAACCAGCCAATCGCTTTGATTCATAGCGTTTCGAAAGCTCTGGCATTTGCGACAGGTTCAGCGTATTGATGACCAGTGAAATCGAGTCTGGGTTGGTTTCGTCAAATCGCGTTAGCAACGTTTTTAGTGAGGCTCGAGGTGATGAAACCTCGGCGATCTTGCGGTTTGGCTCCGCTCCCCGGTTGGCTTTTGTGGTTTCGAGAGCGGCTTGTAGTGAAGCCATGTTTGGCGGCTCAATGTACCAAAGGCCATCACGCTGAACAAAACCCAACACAAAACTGTAGTCTGTGCCTGCCTGCCCAAGTGTGGCCTCGTAGCGTGAGCCATCAACCGTGCGTTTGATTGACCGCAGGCGTATGGTCAATCGATCGAGCAATTCGTACAAAAGCTCGGTGTAGGCCAGATGGCTGATATCCAGTTTGCCCAGCGAGGGCCAGTCAATTAGCCCAGAGGCCTCGCTTTTTAACTCCATGGCACCGTAGCCAACCGAGTTCATGATCAATAAAAAGTAATACAGCGCGTCTGCAGGCGAGGATTGCTTGACTTCAAATCCAAGCGAAATGCCATCGTCGACAATTCGAACACCAGTCCACCATTGGCCGCCGTCTAGCTTGGCGGTGAAGCTGCGGCCATCGGCAGACTGAACAGCGATCAATTCGCCTGAGCTGCCGTCCTGCCACCATCGCCCTTGTAGAACGCGACCATTTACCGTGCCTTCAATCGTACCGTTATAGAGCGGGTAAACGCCTTTGACCTGATCGCCTTGCTGGGTCATCGAGACCCTCGCGCCACCGCCCGGCCAGCGGGTGTCCCAGTCACCCGCCCAGGAGCGGGTATCAGCGAGTGTCATCGACTGCATTGTCAGCAACAGCATGGCAACAAGACACTTCAGCCAGGTAACGGTCGGCCATGATGGGGTTCGAACGATAAGATTGCCGCTCATGATGTCCATGTCCTGTCCCAGGGTTGATACGGTTCGGTTGCGTCTTACTTTTAACGCATTTGCCACTAGGCTGTGTCGGTGGACATTGGTTTGTCGCGAGAAACAAACCACCAGAGACTGGCAACCTGGAGAATGAACAGAACGACAAAGGCGAGCCAGAGCGCCCTTGAAGGGTCGGTGCCCATCCGTGCAAAGAGATCGGCTAGCAAGCCCACGCCCCATTGCACGGCAAATGCGCCAGCAAACATCACTAGATTAAAGGTTGTGAGCACGCGCCCGGCGATTGCTTTTGGGAACATCAGTGCTGTTTGCGTCTGGATCAGGATAACCGCCGGAATGCCGGGAGCCATCGCGATCCAGGCCCACCAGGCCGACGGGGTTTGCCAGGCCAGAATCAACACCATGCAGCCAAGAAACCAGAAGAATCCGATCGTCGTTTGTCTGGCCAGTGCGATCCCTTTGGCTTCGAGCTTTGGGCTCAACACGCTCATGGCCAAGTAGGCTGCAAGAAGCGCCGCGTTGAAATACAGGAGCGCCTGCCCGGTTTCGTTGGTTGATAGCCCCAGCACTGTCGTCATCCAGGGACCCACCCACAACGATTGCAAGGCGACAAACCCGCCAGAAAAGAAAATGGTGGTCGGAATGATGCGCACCATGATTGGATGAGAAAGCAGCTGCATTAGTGTCATTGGAGCGGCAGTCGAATTCGCTTGCAGCCTCTGGCCATGGGCGGTCGCAGCCAAGTCATGGTCAGGCACAAACAGGAAAATCGCTAGCGCTGAGAACGCCAAAAGCCCTGCGGTGATCACAAAAATGTCGCGCCAGCCGAGCCACTCTGCCAAGACCAGCGCGGGCTGGGTCGCTGCAAGTGCGCCTGAAGTGCCAGCAATCAGCATCCACATGGCTAGCTGGGCCTGCTTCTGGGGGGCAAAGACTCGCCTAAAGTAAGAGTAAGGGGCCATCAAGCAGGCTGCCACGCCCAAACCCACCAAAATGCGACCCACTGACAATCCAAGTAGTGTGTCGCTGAGCGCCATAATGACTGAGCCCAGTGCGGCAGTGCCCAAGAGGGCTGATTCAGTGCGACGAGACCCAAACCGATCCAGCCAGGTACCCAGATACCATTGCACCGACGCAAAGGACAGGAAGTACGCTGAGGATAGCCAGCCAAGCGCGCCAGGCCCCAGGCTCAAGTCAGCCTCTAGCAATGGTGCAATGGTGGCGTTGACTGACCGCAGTGCGTACGACAGGAAGTATCCGAGCGCAAAGCTCAGGAAGATTTTTAGCGTAATGGCGTACACCGGTGGCGCCGGTGGTTTCACATCAGAGTCGGGTGCTGAGGCTGTTGGAGTGGTTTGTGTGTCAGTTGTCATGCGTGCACCTTAGCAAACAAGACGATTGGCGTGTGCGCTGATCGCCATCGCAATGCTATGAAATGAGGGGTGCGAGGCGCAAAAGGCATGAGCGCCATGAACCGTGAGGCGGATGCGGAGAACGGGAGGTAAGAAGCAACTCATCATGGCCAGGCTGGTCACGCTTTCACACCCCGCGGTGGAGGCGCAAGCCGGAATCGAACCGACGTACACGGATTTGCAGTCCGCTGCATAACCACTCTGCCATTGCGCCGCAAACTAGAAGGGGAAGCGTCTGCTTCCCCTTGAATTTGGAGCGGGAAACGAGTCTCGAACTCGCGACCTCAACCTTGGCAAGGTTGCGCTCTACCAACTGAGCTATTCCCGCAAGAGTTTTCGTCAAGGTACTGAATCCAAACTAGAAATTGATTCAGCATTGTTTTCAAATCAACTTGAAAATCAGATCAAGTACTATGCGAAGACCAGAATATTAGCACAAAAATGAAACCCCGATGTCAAGCCACCAAAATCCTGCCCTAAGCCGGATACATGTTCCAAACACCATGGCGTTGCCGTGCATCGCTGAGCAGGCCATTGAGTACCGCGATGCTGGTCAGCTAAAGCAGGTGCAAGCATTGTTCGACGCCTCTGGGTCACTGGCCATACTCGGGGGCGCGAGCAATGTGATCTTGCCAGCCAGAATCGACAGGCCGCTTGTGCTGGTGCGCAGCCAAGGCATAGAGGTGGCAGGACAGACTGACACACATTGGCTAATTGACGTGGCCGCGGGCGAGGGTTGGCATGAATGGGTCAAAACATCGTTGGCACGAGGCTGGCCCGGACTTGAAAATTTGGCGCTGATCCCGGGCACGGTGGGTGCAGCCCCCGTGCAAAACATCGGTGCTTACGGGGTTGAGTTAAAGCAGCGAATCGATGGGGTGGAGATCTGGGATTTTCAGAGCAAGGGCAGGCGCTGGCTGTCAGTTGCTGATTGCGAGTTTGGTTATCGAGACAGTATTTTTAAGTCAGATGCTGGCAAACACTGGATGGTGTTGACGGTTCGGTTTGCACTGCCTAAAAACTGGCAGCCGGTTCTCGACTACCCTGATTTGTGGGCATTGACCGAGCGTGAGTTCGGTTCTGTTACCCCGCAAGAGGTGTTTGATCAAGTTGTGGCAGTGCGCCAGGCGAAGCTGCCTGATCCTTCTGTGAAGCCCAATGTGGGGAGCTTTTTTAAGAACCCAGTGATCACCGACGCACAGGCGCAAGCGTTGCATCAGGCCTATCCTAGCCTGGTTCGTTATCCACAGCCCAATGGGCGGGTGAAATTAGCCGCCGGCTGGTTAATTGACCAATGTGGCTTTAAAGGCAAGCGTCTGGGGCCTGTGGCAGTTCATGACCGTCAGGCCCTGGTTTGGTCAATGAAGGCGGGGCAACGGCTAGTGATGTGCTCAGGCTAGCTGGCGAGATCGCCAGCGAGGTCATGGCAAAGTTCGGAGTGACGCTGGAAATGGAGCCCTCGCGTTGGTAAGTGCAAGGTTCGATACTACGCCAGTCCCAACACGGCCTGCATGTCAAATAGACCCTTGTCCTTGCTGCCCAGAAACCGCGCTGCTCGCATGCTACCTTCGGCGTATGTTGCCCGGCTGCTTGATCGGTGCGTGATTTCGATCCGTTCACCGGCGCCACAAAAAAACGCGGTATGGTCGCCCACGATGTCGCCACCTCGAACCACAGAAAAACCGATCTTGCCATCCTCGCGCGCGCCGGTGTGGCCGTGACGCGCCCAGGTTGCGATGTCATCTAGCGACTCGCCCCAAGCGTTAGCAATAACTTCGCCCATTTTTAAGGCGGTGCCCGACGGTGCATCGACCTTCTGGCGATGGTGAGCTTCGAAGATCTCGACGTCATAGCCGCTGTTCAGAATCTTGGCGGCTACCTCAAGCAACTTCAGAGTGGCGTTTACGCCCACGCTCATGTTGGGGGCGAAAACGATCCCGATTTGTTTGGCCGCTTGTTCGATAACAGCTTTGCCAGCTGCATCAAACCCGGTGGTCCCGATCACGAGTTTTGTACTGTGCTTCATGCAAGCCTCGATGTGTTTGAGCGTGCCCTCGGGGCGTGTGAAATCAATCAGACAGTCTGCGTTAACCAGAGCGTGCATGTCGCTGGTAATTGTCACGCCCGTGTTGACCCCTAGCGTTGCGCCAGCATCTTGGCCCAAGGCAGCACTGCTTTCGTGATCAAGCGCAACGGCTAATTGCATGTCGGCCTGCTTGAGTACGGTTTCGATCAACATGCGCCCCATTTTTCCGGAAGCGCCAGCAATGGCTAGTTTCATCATCGTCATTGGGCTTGATTGAGTTACATCATCTCTTGAGGGGTGGCGTCAGGCTCATCGGGCAAGGCACCCGGATCGGCCGAGTCAGGCGCGTTGGTAATTGTCGAGAAATCGATGCCAGGCTCAATTGTTTGCTGTCCTGTCGCGGCCTCGACACGCTCACGTGCCAAATTCAGCTCTGCCTGTTCGTCTTTTTCACGGTCAACCGTTTCTTCGGCAATCTGGAACGGCTGCACGGTAGGCTGTTCATCGCCTTGCCATTTGACGAGCAGGCCATTGCGGAAAAATACCGTGAAATTGCGCTCTTCGATTTCCCCGTTTGATGCTCTGTAAAAATAAGGGTAGTCCCAGCGGTCAGCATGTAACGCGCTAGTCAAAGTGGGTGATCCAAGCGCAAAGCGCACCTGCTCACGAGTCATGCCCTCGCTTAGTAACCCTACCTGATCTGTGGTTATCCAGTTGCCTTGCTGGACGCCAACTTTGTAGGGGAAACCCCATTGGTTTGAGCTGCAGCCAGAAGCCAAAACCGCTGCAGAAACGATAGTGGCCGCTAGGGTTGCCCGGTAGCTGAAACGGGATTCGCGCACATCAACCTCTTTGCTAGTTTTTGCTCTAAACCGCTATCATAGGGCAAAGGTCGCATGACCGCATTGAAATGGAGAGCTTGTGGAAATCGAAACTGACCAGCATGACCTGAAATCTGCCGGCTTGAAGGCAACCTTTCCGCGTCTGAAAATACTCGACATTTTCCGGCGATCTTCAGTTCGACACCTGAGCGCCGAAGATGTCTATCGTTTCTTGCTCGAAGAAAAGGTTGAAATCGGCTTGGCCACGGTCTATCGGGTCCTCACCCAATTCGAGCAGGCGGGCATTTTGATGCGCAGCCAGTTTGATGGCGGCAAAGCGATCTTTGAGTTAAATGACGGCGAGCACCACGATCACCTGGTTTGCACCTACTGCGGCAAGGTTGAGGAGTTCTGGGACGAAGAGATCGAAAATCGCCAGCATAAAGTGGCTGAGAATCATGGCTTTAAGTTAGAGACCCACGCCATGGTGCTCTACGGTATGTGCCGTGATTGCCAAAAGGATCAGGGCAAGGGCTAGTTGGTGTCCCCCAGCGAGCCAATAGCGGGAAGCTAACGAGCCGCGTCTAGCAGTTCCTTGGCATGCGAGCGCGTGGTGTCGGTAATGTCAACGCCACCGAGCAACTCTGCAATGGCCTGAATACGCTCATGGTCATCGAGTTCGTCGATCGAGGACGTCACGCCATCGGATTTGGTTTTTTGTTTGACAACACGGAAGTGGTGTTGTGCACAGGCTGCAACTTGCGGCAGGTGTGTGACACACAGGACCTGGTGGCTGGTGCCTAGCTCTTTGAGCAGGCGCCCAACCATCTCCGCCACGGCACCGGACACGCCACTGTCTACCTCATCAAATACAAGCGTCGGTATGTGGGTGGCCTGGCTGGCAACTACCGACAGCGCCAGCGAAATGCGAGATAGCTCTCCGCCTGAGGCGACTTTTGAAAGTGGCCCGGGCGCCACGCCTTCATGCCCCGATACCAAAAACGTGATTCGATCTGACCCATTTGCACTCGGGGAAGATGGCTCGACGTCGATGACGAACTGGCCACCGGGCATCCCCAAAGATTGCATTTTCTGTGTAATGGTTTTAGCCAGGCCTTTGGCTCCTTTGATGCGAGCCTGATGCAGAGCTTGCGCAGCGGTCTCATATTGCGCCTGTGCGGCAGCCTCTTGGGCGCGCAAGGCATCGAGATCCTGATCGGCGGTGATGGCTTGTAGCTTTGCTTTAATTTGATCAAAGACCTCAGGCAGTTCCTCAGGCTCGCAACGGTATTTGCGTGCAGCACCGAATAGTGCCTGCATGCGCTGATCAAGCTCGGCAAGTCTTTGCGGGTCGAGTTCAAGATCATCAACGTAATGGTTCAGGTCTGATCTTGCTTGCGACAGGGCAATATCGGCTGACTGCAGCGACTCAAGCACATCGACAAGTTTGGCATCGTGGCGCGCGGCCTGGCGTACTTGTTCAATGGCTCGAGCCAGTGTCCTTTGGGCTCCGGCTTCCTCGTCGTCAATAGCGGCAAGTGCAGCGGCGCTGGCGTCAATCAGTGCCTGGCCGTTTGACAGTCGACCGTGCTCTTCGCTGATCTGGCTCCACTCGTCAGGTTTAGGCGCAAGCTGTTCGAGCTCTTGTGATTGCCAGGTCAGTGTCTCAACTTGTTCGGCCAATTGCGCGGCGTCTTGTGTGGCATGCTCGAGTTTCTTGCGTGCTGCTTGCCATAACTGCCACTGAGCACGGACAGTTTTGCGCTGGTCAGAGAGCTTTAGGTGGTCATCAAGCAAGTCGCGCTGTGCATCGGGACGCATCAGGCTTTGGTGAGCGTGCTGGCCGTGAATATCGACCACTTGTTCGCCGATTTCTTTAAGCTGTGCCACCGTAACTGGTGTGCCATTGATGTAGGCGCGGCTTTTGCCGTGCTGGTCAATCACCCGTCGCAGAATTAATTCGTCATTTTGGTCCAAGTCGTTGGCTTTTAGCCATTGGTCAAGTGTGGCGTTGGGCTCAATGATTGCGTGAATATCGGTGCGCTCGCATCCAGGGCGGACCACGTCGGCGGTCGCGCGTGCGCCTAACACAAGCGAAAGGGCATCAATCAAAATCGACTTGCCAGCGCCCGTTTCGCCAGTGAGCACATGAAAGCCTTGTCCCAGGGCTAGGCATGCCTCTTTGACGATCACGAAGTCGCGAACGTTTAATTCACGCAGCATGTGTTTATTCCGCGTTGTGGCCGGTGGCAGGCAAGCGGTTCCAGTCCAGCTTTTTACGCAACGTCGAAAAAAAACTGTAACCGCTTGGATGAATAAACCGAATCGTTTTTGGGGCGCGCTTGACAATAATTTGGTCACCCGGCTGGACATTGGACCAAGTCTGCATGTCAAAGTGCACGCTTACCCCATGTTCGGCGCGTCCCGTGCCAATCACGGTCAGGCTTAATGTGCCGTTGTCGGGCAGCACAATCGGTCGGTTTGACAGGGTTTGTGGCGAAATGGGCACGATTACCATCGCTTGCATGCCGGGGTAGAGAATAGGGCCAGAGGCCGATAGGGCATAGGCAGTTGAACCAGTGGGCGTGGCGATGATCAGGCCATCAGCGCGCAGGGTGTACATGTAAGTGCCGTCGATATCGATGCGCAGCTCAATCATGCTGCCGCGCCCGGCGCGATTTACCACGACATCGTTCAGTGCAGTGTCGCTGTAGAGAGATTGACCGTTACGAATAACCTCACCGGCCAGAAGAAGGCGCTCCTCGGTCTCAAACCGGCCTTGCAGCAGATCTGCCAAGGCTGCGTGGGCATCTTGTAACGCAATATCGGTGATAAAACCAAGCCTGCCGTGGTTGATGCCTGCCAGTGGCACAGCCCAAGGGGCCAAGTGGCGGGCTGCACCGAGCATGGTGCCGTCGCCGCCGACCACAATGGCAAGGTCTGCCGTTTGCCCGATGTCGCCGTAGCTCGCCACGGTCAGATCGGTCAGCCCAGTGTTTCGTGCCGTTTCCGACTCGACCAACACCCGTCGGCCGGCAGCTTGCAGCAGGCTAGCGAGCGATCTCAGGTGATCGGCCAACTGCGAATCCTGATAGCGACCAATGAGCGCGATAGTGGCAAAATGCATGCAAGCATCGACTTGTGAGTTAATCTTCCGGATGATTATAGGTTTGATTCAGCTTTAATCGAGTGCAACATGGATGATCGTGCCCAGTCTCTGCTAAAAGCGCTGATCGAACGGTACATTGCCGACGGTCAGCCGGTTGGGTCGCGCACATTGTCAAAGATTTTTGACCTGTCGCCTGCGACTATCCGCAATGTAATGGCTGATCTCGAGGATGCCGGCCTGATTCATAGCCCACACACATCAGCTGGCCGTGTCCCGACGCCCAAAGGCTACAGGCTGTTTGTTGACAGTATTCTGGCTACGCAGCCATTCGAGCTGCTGCCAGCCGAGCAAATCAAAAGCTTGCTGCCTACCGCCGACCCGAGTCGCGCCGTCACAGCAGCCGCTTCTTTGCTCTCAAATATGACGCAATTTGCCGGCGTGGTGCTCACGCCCAAGCGCAGCCAGGTCTTTGAGCATGTGGAGTTCATCAAGCTGTCAGACAAGCGGGTGCTTCTGATTATCGTCACCCCGGACGGCGACGTGCAAAACCGGATTTTGTTCATGTCACGCGAGTATTCAAGCGCGGAGTTGACCGAAGCAGGCAACTTCTTTAACCAGCACTTTGCGGGCAAGCCGTTTTCGGAGGTGCGCCAAGCGCTCGCCAAGGAGCTCGAGCGCTTGCGCGAAGACATGTCGCGCCTGATGCAGGCAGCTGTCGATGCGGGCGCAGAACCTTCGGATGAAGCCGAAAGCGTGGTGATCTCGGGTGAAACGAGGCTGCTCGATATTACCGAGCTTGCCTCAGATATGGAGCGGTTGCGCCGAACATTTGCGCTCTTTGAGAAAAAGACCGACCTTTTGCAGTTGCTTGACGCTTCAAGTCGCGCGCAGGGTGTACAAATCTATATTGGCGGTGACTCATCTTTGATGCCCATGGAAGATTTGTCGGTGGTCGCAGCTCCCTATGGCGTGAACGGCAAAGTCGTCGGTACGCTAGGCGTGATCGGACCGACTCGCATGGCATACGAGCGGGTGATTCCTATTGTGGACATCACATCTCGGCTGTTGTCCAATGCACTTAGCCACACTGGCAGCGAGCGTTAGTCAGTCCGCTAGGCTGGGTCTGAGAACTAGGTATTTACGGATTTGAGAGGTCATTTTGTCTGCAGCTGAAGCACCTGAACCACGTGGCCGTTATTGGCCAGAGCCCGCACCAACCCGGCTAAAAGTTTGGCCAGCGCCGTTCAAAGTCGGCAAGGTGGGTGTGTTGTTGGTCAATCTGGGCACACCAGACGAGCCCACGGCGCCTGCGATTCGTCGGTACTTGCGTGAGTTTTTGTCTGATCCCCGCGTTATCGAGATTCCCAAGCTTGTCTGGTGGCCAATTCTCAATGGCCCGATCCTCTTGGCGCGCCCCAAGAAGCTCGTGCACCGCTACGAGGGCATCTGGATGGATGGGGGCTCGCCGCTTCTGGTCTACACCGAGCGTCAGGCTGCAGGCGTCAGTGAGCGCTTGAAAGCGCGCGGTATGGAGGTTGAAGTAGCGGTCGGTATGCGGTATGGCAAACCGAGCATTCGTCATGCAATGCTGCAGCTGCGCGATGCGGGCTGTGAGCACATACTGACAGTGCCACTGTACCCGCAGTACTCGTCAAGCACCACCGCCACCGTGATTGATGAGGTCACCCGTGTGGCGTCGCATATGCGAAACCAGCCTGCCATGCGGTTTGTGAAACGATTCCATGTAGATCCGCTCTACATCGACCCGTTGGCCGACAAGATTGGGGCACATTGGGCCGAACATGGCAAGCCACAAAAACTGGTGATGAGCTTTCATGGGTTGCCGCAGCGCTGTACCAAGTTAGGAGATCCGTACTGTCGCGACAGCTATGAGACCGCGGCCGCACTGGCAGCCAAGCTAGGATTGGCAGATGATGATTACCTTGTGACGTTCCAGAGCCGATTCGGACCAGCGGCCTGGCTGCAACCTTATACCGAGCCCACCATGCAGACCCTGGCGAAATCGGGTGTCACTCGAGTGGATGTGGTCTGTCCGGGATTTGTGGCTGACTGTCTGGAGACGCTTGAGGAAATCAGCATTGAGGTGAGAGAGACATTCATGAACGCAGGCGGCGAGAGTTTTAACTACATTGCCTGCCTAAATGATGATGAGCCCTGGCTTGATTCGCTAACCGATTTGGTTGAGCGAGAGATATCGGGCTGGCCCTCGCGTCCAGAGACATGAGGCGGATCGAGTGTCCTCATATCAATCGGTGACTTGAAGTTCGGGCATAAGCCCCCATATGCTCTGGCATCGGCTTAATTACATGTTGGAGTATCTGGAATGACCGAAAATACGGATCCGCAGCGTCCTGAGGGGCAAGCGCAAGAGCAAACGCAAGATCGGGCTCAGTCGGAGCAAACTGAGGGCCCTGTCGACCCTGTCGAAACCTTGCAGCAGGCTCTTGCGGCTGCTCAGGCGCAGGTGCAGGAGCACTACGACAACTTGCTCAGAGCTCAGGCGGAAATGGAAAACGTTCGTCGGCGCGCCCAGGAAGAGGTCGCCAAGGCACGCAAGTTTGGCATTGAGTCCTTTGCTGAGGGGTTGGTGCCGGTCAAGGACAGCCTTGAGGCTGCTTTAGCGCAAGCCGATCAGAGCGCCGATGACATGAGGGCCGGGATTCAAACCACGCTAAAGCAGCTCGCAGCGGCGTTTGAGCGCAACCACTTGACTGAAATTGCGCCTGCCGCTGGTGAGAAGTTCGACCCTCATCACCATCAGGCGATTGCCACGGTGCCGGCCGAGCAAGATGCCAATACGGTGGTGGCAGTGCTGCAAAAGGGATATTTGATTGCTGATCGGGTGCTGCGTCCGGCACTCGTGACGGTCGCAAGCTAATCTTAAAAACCTTTCATAACAAATGGTTGGATCGGTTTTTTAATAAGGGTTCTAGGATGTTTGCTGGATCTCTGATCGGTTTCTAAATTCAGTTCCAGACTCTTGAAACATAGCCGGATAACCCCATATTCAGTGCATCGGAATTAATGGTTGGTCCGGCCATGCCGGGCAGGTTGAACAAATAAACATCAAAGGTAAAAAAACATGAGCAAAATTATCGGCATTGACCTTGGCACCACCAATAGCTGTGTGGCTGTTGTGGAAGGCGGCAAAGCCAAAATTATTGAAAACGCTGAAGGTACCCGCACTACGCCCTCGATCGTGGCCTACATGGAAGATGGCGAAACGCTCGTAGGCGCACCTGCCAAGCGTCAGGCTGTCACCAACCCCAAAAACACCCTCTACGCTGTCAAGCGTTTGATTGGTCGCAAGTTCAGCGAAGACGCCGTCAAAAAAGACGTTGACCTTATGCCCTACAAGATTGTGGCGGCTGACAACGGTGATGCTTGGGTCGAAGCACAGGGCAAGCCCCTAGCGCCTGCTCAGGTGTCCGCGGATATTCTGCGCAAGATGAAAAAAACCGCCGAAGACTATCTCGGTGAGCCAGTCACTGAGGCAGTGATTACCGTGCCGGCTTACTTTAACGACAGCCAGCGTCAGGCCACCAAAGATGCCGGTCGCATCGCAGGTCTTGATGTCAAGCGCATTATCAACGAGCCCACTGCAGCTGCTCTTGCCTTTGGCATGGACAAGTCTGATCGCGGTGATCGCAAAATCGCTGTCTATGACTTGGGTGGCGGAACGTTTGATATCTCGATTATTGAAATCGCCGACGTTGATGGTGAAAAGCAATTTGAAGTGCTCTCAACCAACGGTGACACCTTCTTGGGTGGTGAGGACTTTGACCAGCGCATCATCGATTACGTGATCACCGAGTTCAAGAAAGAACAGGGTGTTGATCTTTCCAAAGATGTGCTTGCTTTGCAGCGTCTGAAAGAGGCAGCTGAAAAGGCCAAGATTGAGCTTTCTTCCAGTCAGCAGACCGAGTTGAACCTGCCTTACATCACCGCCGATGCTTCGGGTCCCAAGCACTTGAACCTCAAAATCACGCGTGCCAAGCTTGAGTCGCTCGTCGAAGATCTGATTGAACGCACGATTGAGCCTTGCCGCACGGCCATCAAGGATGCCGGTGTGAAAGTAGGTGAGATCGATGACGTGATTCTGGTCGGTGGCATGACTCGCATGCCCAAGGTTCAGGAAAAGGTCAAAGAGTTCTTTGGTCGTGATCCACGCAAAGACGTAAACCCCGATGAGGCCGTGGCTGCAGGTGCGGCGATTCAGGGGTCGGTCTTGTCTGGTGACCGTAAGGATGTGCTCCTGCTCGACGTCACGCCGCTGTCGCTAGGCATCGAGACGCTAGGCGGCGTGATGACCAAGATGATCGCCAAGAACACGACCATTCCGACCCGGTTCTCGCAGACCTTCTCCACGGCTGATGACAATCAGCCCGCGGTTACGATTAAGGTATTCCAGGGCGAGCGTGAGATTGCTTCTGGCAACAAGATGTTGGGTGAGTTTAACCTTGAGGGGATTCCACCCGCACCGCGTGGTGTGCCGCAGATTGAGGTGACGTTTGACATTGACGCCAACGGCATTGTGCATGTGTCAGCCAAAGACAAGGGCACTGGCAAGGAAAACAAAATCACGATCAAGGCCAACTCTGGCTTGACCGAGCAAGAGATCGAACGCATGGTCAAGGACGCGGAAGCCAATGCGGCGGAAGACCACCGCCTGGCCGAACTGGCTCAAACTCGCAACGCCGCTGATGCGTTGGTGCACGCCACCCGCAAGTCATTGGCTGAGCATGGCGACAAGATTGAAGCCAGCGAAAAAGAAGCCATTGAAGCAGCCGCGACAGAGCTTGAAGAGGCTTTAAAGAAAAACGCTGACAAGGCCGAACTTGACAGCAAGGTTGAGGCGCTGTCAAAAGCGTCGCAAAAGCTTGGTGAAAAGATGTATGCGAACATGCAGTCTCAGGCAGCAGGTGGCCAAGCGCAAGATGCCGGCGCCAAGCCAGCCGATGAGGATGTGGTGGACGCCGACTTTAAAGAAGTCAAGCGTGACTGATTGGCGAACAGGCATTAATCTTTAAGCCTTTGGCTTAGCGCCCGACAGCTCATTTAGTGGGTTGTCGGGCGCGGTCACGAATAACCCTTGAAGCACAATCATGGCAAAGAAAGATTTTTACGAAGTGCTCGGCGTTGCTAAAAACGCCTCGGATGACGAGATCAAGAAGGCCTATCGCAAGCTTGCGATGAAATGGCATCCGGACCGTAATCCTGACAGCAAGGAAGCTGAGGATAAATTCAAAGCAGCCAAAGAGGCGTACGAAGTACTGTCTGACCCAGAAAAACGCGCAGCCTACGATCGTTTCGGGCATGCTGGCGTGGATCCCAACGCTGCGGGAATGGGTGGTGCTGGTGGAGCAGGATTCGCTGATGCCTTTGGTGACATCTTCGGTGAAATTTTTGGTGGGGCACGTCGAGGTGGCGGTGGGCCGCAAGTTTATCGTGGTGCCGATCTGAAGTACGCCATGGATGTCACGCTTGAACAAGCTGCCAACGGGTTTGAAACCGAGATTAGGGTGCCAAGCTGGGAGACTTGCGAGACTTGTAGTGGCTCAGGAGCCAAGCCTGGCACGTCGCCGACTACTTGTCGAACTTGTGGCGGTGCGGGGGCGGTACGCATGCAGCAAGGATTTTTTAGCGTACAGCAGACGTGCCCGACTTGCCATGGCACTGGTCAGGAAATTACTGATCCTTGCAAGGCATGCGATGGCGTTGGTCGTGTGCGTAAGAACAAAACCCTGCAGGTCAAGATTCCGGCAGGCATTGATGACGGCATGCGCATTCGTTCGGCCGGAAACGGTGAGCCGGGTGTTAATGGTGGGCCTGCGGGTGATCTTTTTGTGGAAATACACATTAAGCCGCACAAGATTTTTCAGCGAGATGGCGACGATTTGCACTGTGAGTTGACGATTCCGTTCACCACCGCTGCCCTAGGCGGCGACATTCAGGTGCCTACGTTAAGCGGCAAAGCGGAGATCACCATCCCTGATGGCACTCAGTCTGGCAAGACTTTCCGGTTGCGTGGCAAGGGCATCAAAGGTGTGCGGGCTGGCTATCCTGGTGATTTGTATTGTCATGTGCTGGTTGAGACACCAGTCAAGTTGACCGATGAACAAAAGGATTTGCTGCGCCAGTTTGAGAAGTCTTTGGGCGAAGGGGGGCATCGTCATACCCCGCACAGCAAATCCTGGACCGACCGGGTGAAAGAGTTTTTCTCTTAAGTGGTCGCCAGATAATCAATGGCGGCTTGTACGCCACCACGCTGATGGGGGATGCCGGCAGCGGCAAACCCCATCTCGACGCCAGCTAAAGTGCCAAGCAGCATCAGGTCGTTAAAGTGTCCCAAATGCCCGATTCGGAACACCCAGCCTTGCAGCTTGGCCAGCCTGTGCCCAAAGACATGTTGTATTTTTCCAGAACCAGTTTTCTGAAGTCATCGGCGTTGTAGTGCGTGCCATCTGCCTTTTTGGGCATCACGACCGCTGTTAGCACTGGGCTGAACTGTTGGGGGTTGGCGCACAGGATCTCCAGGCCCCAGGATTGCACAGCGCGCCTAGTTGCTTCAGCGTGGCGTTGGTGACGGGCGTAGACGTTGCGCAATCCCTCTTCGTGCAGCATGTCCAAAGCTTCTGCCAGGCCGTAGAGCAGGTTCGTGGCCGGCGTTGTTGGCCAAAACCCGTTTCGGTTAGCAGCGATGATCTCATCCCAGCGCCAATAGGCATTGGGCAGCTTGGCGTGTTTGCTAGCGCCTATGGCTTTGTCGCTCACTGCGTTAAAGCCCAAGCCAGGCGGCAACATCAGGCCCTTTTGTGAGCCAGCGATGGTGACATCCACGCCCCACTCATCGTGTTTGTATTCAATGCTGCCGATGCCAGAGATCGTGTCCACCATCAGCAGGGCAGGGTGTTTGGCGGCGTCGATCGCCGCTCTGATTGCAGCGATATCGGAAGTCACACCGGTTGAGGTTTCATTGTGTACCACGCATACTGCTTTGATCTCGTGATGTGAGTCCTTGCCTAACCTGGCTTCAATATCCGCAGGATCGACCCCAGTTCGCCAATCGCCCGGGATGAACTCGGGCACCAGTTGCAGCTTCTGTGCGAGGTTCTTCCATTGCGTGGCGAACTGTCCAGTCTCCACCATGAGCACCTTGTCTGCAGGCGACAAGGTGTTGACCATGGCGGCTTCCCACGCACCGGTGCCTGAGCCTGGATAGATGATGACTGGATTAGAGGTACCAAATACGGGCTTAATGGCCTCGAGTATTCGCAAGCCCAGGCGCCCGAATTCAGGTCCGCGATGGTCGATGGTCGGGAAATCGATCGCACGAAGCACGCGATCTGGCGTGTTGCTTGGGCCGGGGATCTGAAGGAAGTGACGTCCTTGGCCGGTACGGTTTAGGTGTGTGCTGGCGTGGATGGGGGTGTAGGCAGTGTTGGTCATGACTAATTCCAGAATATTTTGTGACTTATACCGCTGATGTTTAGCTGGACCAAGTCTTTTGTTTGCAGCACGGCCCTTCTTGGCTTCGTTGGCAGTACCTTTGTTCAGGCTAAGGTAGCAAAAAATGACGCCAAAACCAAGTAGGCTCAGGCGTCATTGCAGGCAACGGAAATTTATTTAAGGGTGGGTATGGATCAATTGCCCGCCTTTTCTTTGGCCTTGAAATCTCCAGCTAACGCCTGCACCAGGTTCTCAGGCTTTAGGTACTTGCGTATAGCCGCGTTGACGGCCTGTGCATCAAGCGCCCTGAGTTTTTGATCGAACTCAGCAGACCACGCAAAGGTTCGGTTCTCATCCAGATAGTTGATCCAGCTTCTGGCCAGAATGCCGTCCTGAGCACGGTTCAGTTCGCGCAGATTGATAAGCGACTGCACGCCTTCGGCAACTTCAGCATCTGTGAAGCCTTCGGTCAACGCACGGTTTAACTCCTCATTTAATGCAGCGTCAAACTTGTCCCAACTCAGAGGCGCAAAGATGCCAGAGAAAGTCCAGTCAGCACTCGGTTCGAATGCCGACGCTGACAGCATGCTTCTGACATCGTAGGAAAGCCCGTCGGTTTCACGGATGCGCATCCAAAGACGGGAATTCGATGAGGCACCGAGCAGGTAGTTGCCCATGACAAGTGCCGGGTAATCGGGATCCGTGTCTTGCAAAGGCATAGAAAGTCTGGCCAGATACACGGCATTGGCTTTGTCAGGTGTGTCAATGCGCATCAAGGTGGGCTTGACCTCCTGATAGGGGTAGGGGATGCGTTCAAACTTCGGTGCCCGACGCCAGTCTTTCAGAGAGTTGGTGACAGTGTCGATCACGGCTTGTGGCTCGAATGCGCCAACGACTGCAACGCTGATGTTGCCACCGCCGTAGAAGGTGTTGTGAAACGACGCCAGATCACTGCGTTTGATGGCTTCAAGCTCGGCAATCGCTTCTTCGAAGGTTGGCACGTAGCGAACATCATCACGAGGCCAGGGGCTCTCGTAGCGGGCCAGGGCTCTCGAAGCCAATGCGCCAGGCTCAGCCATAGAGGACTTGATGCTCGTGATGCTCTGCGTGATGTACTCGTTGATCTCTTTTTCAGGGAAGTTGGCGTGCTTCACGACATGCAATGCTAAATCAATCACGGCAGGCAGGTTGGCACCGGTGGTCGAGATATTGATCGACACATCGGTGTCATTGCCACCGATTCCCATATCTGCGTTTAACTCTTCGAGGCGATCGCGTATCTGCTGGCGTGTCATGGTGTCAGTGCCATAGTCGAGCAGGCCTGCCGTGACGGTTGATACTGTTGCCTTTCCCTTTAGAGTCTCAAGATCTCCGAAGCGCAATACGATATTGGCTTGTACACGCTGCCCGCGGGTAGGCTTGTTGAGCAGCGCCATTTTGACGGGACCGCTTGGCAAGTTGAGCATGCGACGGTCAGTCAACCTGTCAATGTTGGCCGGCGTGGCGTCAAATGCTTCGACAAGCTCAGCCTGAATGTCGCCGATATAACCTTCTAACAGCGGCTTGATGTCAAACCGTTCCTTGACAGGCGCACGCACCGGGCTTTCTGTGGGAATGTAAAGCCCTTCGGTTCGGTTGGCCGCCACGAAATACTGGTCAACCACGCGTTGCACATCTTGAAGCTTGACTTCTTTGATGCGGTCGCGGTTCTTGAACATCAGGCGCCAATCGCCATGGGCAATCGGCTCAGAGATGGCCACGCCCATGCGCTGGATATTGCTGTAGAGCTCATCCCAGCTGTTCATCCACTGACTGCGAGCCCGGTTGAGTTCCTCTTCGGTAAAAGGTTCGGCTCGCAGTGTTTCAAGCGTCTGAGTCATGGTCACGAGCGCTTTTTCTGGGTCCATGCCAGGCTTGAGCTCAGCACCGAACATGACAGTGCCTGGGCCATACATGTCGCGCGCAAAACCAAATACGTCACTGGCTAGTTCGGTGGGCACCAGTGCTTTGTAAAGACGGCCAGAGGGCGTGTCGCTCAGCATCATGGTGGCCAGTTCAAGCGCCGGGTAATCGGGGTGACCGGCTGACGGGATGCGGTATACAGCGGCAGCTAGTGGTGTGCCGCCAGAGCGGCGCAACGTGATGCGCCGCTCACCGTCTTGCACTGGCTCGACCGTGTACTCGCGAGGCAGCATTCGTGTTGGCTTGGGAATCGGGCCAAAGGCGTCAGCAATGGTGTCAACCACTTGTTGAGGGTCGAACTTGCCTGCCACCATTAGCACGGCATTGTCCGGTTGGTAGTAAATGCGGTAGAAGTCTCTAAGCTGATCAATGTCCACGCCTTCGACGTCAGAGCGTGCACCGATGACACTTTTGCCGTAGTTGTGCCATTCAAAGGCAGTAGCATGGGTTTTTTGATAGAGCATTCGGAAGGGACTGTTTTCGCCACGCTCCATCTCGTTGCGCACGACGGTCATCTCGGAATCGAGATCTTCACGCGCAATGATGGAGTTGATCATGGCGTCAGCCTGCCACCGGATATACCAATCGAGTGTCTCGGGATTGGCTGCAAAGGTGGCGAAATAATTGGTGCGATCTTCTGATGTGGTGCCATTGGCCCGAAGCCCGCGCTTGGAAAACTCGGCCAAAGCATTGCGAGTGGTCGGTGTCCCCTTGAAGATCATGTGCTCCAGAAGGTGGGCCATGCCGGTCTGGCCGTAGTTCTCGTGGCGTGAACCCACCAGATAGGTCATGTTGACGGTCACCGATGGCTTGGCATTGTCTGGCGCTAACAAAAACCGAAAGCCATTGCTGTCGATCCGGTATTCCGAAATCCCTTCAACTTCAGTGACTTTTTCTACGCCGGGCGGCAGGTTCAACGCCTGCACGGGCAGGAAAAGAACGGTCAACGTCAGGGTCACGACCCAATGCGAAATCGATTTCAAGCGTGTCATATGCAACCTAGTGTTATTCGGGCAAAAGGGGTTATGCCATGTTGGATAGGGACTAGCCCAGAAGGTTCCGGGTATGTGTCGTGCGCGCCAGAAATACACGCCGCACGATGAGTATTAATGGAAACGATAGCCGCCACCATGATTTGGCGCAATCGTTGCCTGGGTGCCTTTGTGGTTAATTGCCCTACATTCAGTTACTTCGAGAGCAAACGCATCGCCCGCTCTAGGCCAGCCACGGTCACTGGAAACATGCGCTCTTGCATGATGTTACGAATAAGCGCAATTGACTGACGATACGGCCAGGATGCCTGCGGTTCGGGATTGAGCCACACGGCCTTAGGCCACGTCGTGACCATGCGTTGCAGCCATTGGGCGCCTGGCTCTTTGTTGTAGTGTTCGACTGAGCCGCCTGGCTGCAGGATTTCGTATGGGCTCATCGATGCGTCACCTACAAAGATCAGGCGCCAATCGGCGTTGAACTTGCGCAGAATATCCCAGGTGTCAAAGCGCTCCATCTGGCGACGCCGGTTTGACTGCCAGAGATGCTCATAGGGGCAATTGTGAAAGTAATAAACCTCAAGGTTTCTGAATTCGCTGCGCGCGGCTGAAAACAGTTCCTCCACGCGTCCGATATGGTCATCCATGCTGCCACCCACGTCAAGCAGCATGAGCACCTTGACGCTGTTGTGGCGTTCAGGAATAAGCTTTAAATCCAAATGACCGGCGTTTCTTGCCGTGCTTCGAATCGTGTCGTCAAGATCAAGTTCAAGGTCTGCCCCTTCACGGGCAAATCGACGTAGGCGGCGCAGCGCCACTTTGAAGTTGCGAATGCCTAGTTCGATCTGGTCATCGTAATCCCGGAACTGACGTTCGTCCCAGACCTTGACGGCAGTGCGGTTGCCGGCAGACTTGCCGCCAACCCGAATGCCTTCGGGGTGATAGCCGCCATTGCCAAAGGGGGAGGTGCCGCCGGTGCCAATCCAGCGGTTACCACCGGCGTGGCGTTCGGTTTGTTCGTTTAAGCGTTGCTCGAACATTTCCATCAATTTGTCCCAGCCGTGTTTCTCGAGCTCGGCCTTTTGTTCTGGGGTCAGGCGTCGCTCGAACTCCTTGACCAGCCAGTCCAGTGGGATCTCTTTGCTTGGCAGTTTGGCCTGCAGGCTTCGGTAGTAGGAACCAAATGCCCGGTCAAATCGGTCAAAGAGCGATTCATCTTTGATCAGCGTGGTTCTGGCCAGGTAATAAAAATCCTCCAGGCTCGGCGCCATCAGCGGGTTGCTGAGGGCATCAAGCAGTGTCAGGTATTCCTTGACGCTGACTTTGAGCTCGTGCGAGCGCAGGTGGTAAAAGAAATCAACGAGCATGACGATTGAGCAGGTGATGAAGGTGCGCTTTGATTTCGGGCCACTCGCCTGCGGTCACGCTATACATCACGGTGTCACGCACCGTGCCGTCTCGCCTTAATGCGTTTCCACGGATAACACCATCACGCTTGGCACCAAGCCGTTCAATGGCTCGCTGGGATGTCCAGTTGAAATTGTCAGTGCGCCAGCCCACGGTCTTGGCGCCGAGCGTCTCGAAAGCATGGGTCATTAGCATGAGCTTGCAGGTCGTGTTCAGGTGCGTGCGTTGGTAGCGCTTGGCATACCAGGTGTAGCCGATTTCCAGTCTGGCAACGTCAGGAATAATGTCGTGGTAACGGGTGCTGCCCAGGATCTCATTGCTGGTGAGATCGCGAACGGCAAATGGCAGCATGTGGCCTGCCGTCAAGCCTTGCAGCGCAGTTTGGATGTAGCTTGCTGCCGCACCCGGATCGGGAACAGAGGTCACGCGCAAGCGCCAGAGCTCGCCGTCAGCGGCTGCAGCCTCCAGTGCCGGAGCATGTTCTGGTCCAAGTGGCTCAAGCCGAATCGAGCCGAACTCGAGCGTGCAGGGCGAGGGCGGGGTAGTGAATGTGGTCATGGCTGCCTGCGCGTGGTGTTGCGGGTAACTGCGGCCAGACGTTCAAGCAGTTGAATGTCCTGTTCGTTTTTAAGCAAGGCGCCAGCCAAGATGGGTACCGAGGTGGCATTGTGGGCTTCAATTTCTGCCGCGTCGATGTCTTCCGAGATCAAAAGCCGCAGCCAGTCAAGAAACTCAGACGTGGAGGGTTTTTTCTTCAGGCCGGGTGCCTCGCGCAAGGCAAAGAAGCCGTCAAGTGCTGCACGCAACACGTCAGCGTGCAGGTTGGGGTAGTGCACCGCGACGATGGACTTAAGGGTGTCGCGATCGGGAAATCTGATGTAGTGGAAGAAGCAGCGGCGCAAAAACGCGTCTGGCAAGTCTTTCTCGTTGTTCGACGTGATGATAACCAGGGGCCTGTGTTTGGCTTTGATCGTTTCATGCGTCTCGTAGACGTGAAATTCCATTTGGTCGAGTTCGCGCAAGAGATCATTGGGAAACTCGATGTCGGCTTTGTCGATTTCGTCGATCAGAAGCACCGTGGGCTCATCAGAGATAAACGCCTGCCACAACACGCCTTTGACGATGTAGTTGGCAATGTCTTTGACTTTCTCATCGCCAAGCTGGGAGTCGCGCAGTCGCGACACGGCATCATATTCGTATAAACCCTGATGCGCCTTGGTGGTTGACTTGATGTGCCATTGCAACAATGGGCGACCGAGTGCGGTTGCGACCTCTTCGGCGAGCATGGTTTTGCCGGTTCCGGGTTCTCCTTTAATTAGTAAGGGGCGCTGCAGGGTGAGGGCGGCGTTAACCGCGAGTTTTAAGTCGTCAGTGGCGACATATCGCTCGGTGCCCTCAAAGCGTGATGAATCTTGGCTCATGCTCGTTTCGGCGGTCATTAGGGGGTTTCCTACAACAAAAGTGATTGTTTTGCCTATATCAGGATCAACAATTATCGTACAATCCGTAAAATTTTCTCGGTCCGGGGCTTTGTGCTTTCGAATCGCATCGTTTCATAAAACTAAAGAGTGCACGCATGAATCTGTCTCTTCAAGTTGTATCCCGAGTTGTTCGTCGCTCAGCCCTCGGTGCGGCCTGTATGGTCGCGCTCGGTGTTTCAGGCGCAGCACTGGCTGCTGAACCGGTCAAGGGCGACATTGAGTCTGGTCGCCAGAAGATCTCCATGTGTATCGGTTGCCACGGCATTCCCGGTTACAAGGCTAGTTTCCCTGAGGTCTACGCCGTGCCGATGATTGCCGGTCAACAGGAACAGTACATCATAGTGGCGCTTCGTGCATACGCGAACGGCGAGCGCAGCCATCCGACGATGAATGCAATCTCGGCAAGTTTGTCCGAGCAGGATATGGCTGATCTGGCTGCCTACTACGCCAACTTGAAATAAGACCGCACAGGAACAGGAACCACTATGAAACTCGATATGAAACTGGACAAGAAAGCGATCGCAGTCAGCGCAGTAGCTTTGGCCGGTAGCCTGTTTGCAGTCGGTGCGCAGGCCGCTAACCTTCAGGAAGGGCAGGCTGTGTGGGAACGCTTGAATTGCGCTTCCTGTCACGGTGCGGATGCAGTCAAGGGCGTGGATCCGAGTTACCCGACGCTAGCTGGTCAGCATGCGGACTATCTGGAGCATGCCTTGACCGCTTATCAGCGTGGCGCACGCGGTTTGCCAGCGTCAGCTAACGTGCGCAACAACGCCATCATGGCGGCTTTCGCCACCCAGCTGTCCAAACAAGACATTAAAAACGTCTCGGCTTGGCTAGCCTCGTTGCCTTCGCCGCTATCTGTGAAAAAATAAAGCAACAAACTTCAGGCAGCAAAGCGGTTGCCTGCTGCGTCCTGAGTGCTTCAGACGTCTAAATACCGGCCCTGGTTAACGCTAGCGGCCGGTTTTTGTTGCACGTCGCTCTATCAAGTCGATATACGTTTCGTTATTTAAAGGTTGTCCCAGGCGTTGGGCTTCCCAGATGACTTGGCCCAGACACTCCATGATTTCGTGTACTGCTTCATGCTCGCCCAATTTGGCGGCCAGTTTGGCGTGGGCTGCCCGGATGCCGGGCGGCTGGTCGATTGACACTTGCTCGGCAATGGCCAAGTGCATGGATAGGTGCAAAAACGGGTTGGTTCGGCCCTGTTCGACCGAGAAGTCTTTGTCCAAGGCCGTCGGGTCCTGGAGGTCCTCGAAGTACTCTGGGTGCAGCTCAATCAGGTCAGCAGCCATGGTTTCAAGCGGTGTCAGCAAACCATTGCCCTGGCGTTTTTGCCAGGCTTGAATCAAAAAAGTGCGTACTTGCTCACGGCTGGGGTTAAACATTGCTCATTCCAAGGGCTCGATGCGAGTTAAACTAGGGGTTTCTCTAACCCCGATTCTGCGGAGTGTTCATGTCATACCAGCATATCAAAGTGCCTAGTGCCGGCCAAAAAATCACAGTCAATGCGGATTTTTCACTGAATGTTCCTGATGAGCCCATTATCCCCTACATCGAGGGTGATGGCACGGGCATGGACATCACGCCAGTGATGCTGAAGGTCGTTGATGCTGCGGTGGCCAAAGCATATGGCGGCAAGCGCAAAATTCACTGGATGGAAGTTTACGCTGGCGAGAAGTCGACCCAGGTCTATGGGCCAGATGTCTGGCTGCCTGAAGAGACGCTTGATGCTGTTAAAGACTACGTCGTTTCTATCAAGGGGCCGTTGACCACGCCAGTCGGTGGCGGCATCCGTTCACTGAACGTGGCATTGCGCCAACAGCTTGACCTGTATGTTTGCCTGCGCCCGGTGCGTTATTTCAAAGGTGTACCGTCGCCCTTGCGTGAGCCAGAGAAGACCAATATGGTCATCTTCCGCGAGAATTCTGAGGACATCTACGCTGGCATCGAGTTTGCGGCTGAGTCCGAGCAAGCCAAGGCATTGATCGAATTCTTGCAAACCAAGCTCGGTGTTAACAAGATCCGTTTCCCGAATACCTCGGGTATCGGCGTAAAGCCGGTGTCACGTGAAGGCACTGAGCGTCTGGTCCGCAAGGCTATGCAGTACGCCATTGACAACGATCGTAGCTCGGTCACCTTGGTGCACAAGGGCAACATCATGAAGTTCACTGAAGGTGGCTTCCGTGACTGGGGCTATGCGCTGGCACAAAAAGAGTTTGGTGCTGAGTTGATCGACGGTGGCCCATGGTGCAAATTCAAGAACCCCAAGACGGGTCGTGAAATCATTGTCAAAGACAGTATTGCTGATGCGTTCTTGCAGCAGATCCTGTTGCGTCCGGCCGAGTATGACGTGATTGCCACGTTGAACCTGAACGGCGACTACGTGTCAGACGCGCTTGCTGCCCAGGTCGGTGGCATTGGCATCGCCCCAGGTGCGAACTTGTCTGACTCAGTCGCGATGTTTGAGGCTACCCACGGTACGGCACCCAAGTATGCGGGCAAGGATTACGTCAACCCGGGTTCGGAAATCCTCTCGGCCGAGATGATGCTGCGCCACATGGGCTGGGTTGAGGCGGCTGACTTGATCATCAGCAGCATGGAGAAATCGATTCTGTCCAAGAAGGTCACCTACGACTTCGCGCGATTGCTTGAAGGCGCAACGCAGGTGTCATGCTCCGGTTTTGGTCAGGTCATGATCGACAACATGTAATTGAAACTGGAAAATGGTGCGCTAGATTAGGGCATTCCCCGATGTGCACCGCTTGGTGTTGGTGCACAATGGAAACCATGCAGGTGGGGAGACAATTCCTGCAAGGTGGAACTGGCGGCATCGGTTCGTAAATCCGAACAGCACTATCAAAAAACCAGAAACGCATCACGGCCGGCACAATGTGTCGGCCGTTTTGTTATATATAACGTCAGTTGATGCACTTGACTCACCGTTCTGTCTATTTTCGAGGATCAGCATGGCTGACCGGTTCATCCAAGTGAGCAAGCCCGGCTACTGGCGATTTTGTCGGTGGCTGGTGCTGATCTGTCTGATGGCCTGGTTGCTCGCCACTTTGGTGCCTTTGGCGCTGGCCCAAATCGGTGTCACTGGCACTGTTTTGGGTTGGCCACTCGTGTTTGCCATGGCCGCATTTGGTGTCCCATTGGTCTACCTTGGGATTATCGCCGTCTACAGTCTTGTCATGGATCGTGTTGAGCGCGACAACGAGATTGGCGGGGAAGGCTCATGAGTGAAGGTGCGCCACTGTCGGGCCGTGCCTGGCAAATCACGCTCGGCAAACGCTATGCCTACTACGCGCTAGGCTTTTGTCTATTGATTGGCGCATTAGCTGCCCTGGAAGTATTTGGCATTGCACGCGAGTGGATTGGATATATTTTCCTTTTCTCCACCGTGGTCATGTATGCCGCGATCGGGATTTTTTGTCGTACATCGGACCCGGTTGAGTATTACGTTGCTGGTCGTCGGGTGCCAGCAGTTTTTAACGGCATGGCCACAGCCGCCGATTGGATGTCGGTGGCCTCGTTTCTGGGCGTGGCCGGCACGCTTTATCTGACCGGCTTTAACGGGCTAGCGTTTATTTTGGGATGGACTGGTGGCTATGTTTTGCTGGTGCTGTTGATCGCCCCTTATTTACGGCGTTTTGGCTGTTACACCATCCCTGATTTTTTGGGGGCCCGCTTTGGGGGGCACACCACACGCATCGTCGCTGTGGTCTGTACCCTGGCATGTTCGTTTAGCTACCTGGTTGCTCAGATCTATGGTGTGGGGTTAATCACCACGCGTTTGACGGGACTGTCGTTTGAGCTTGGGGTCTTCATTGCGTTAGGCAGCATGCTGGTCTGTTCGTTTTTGGGTGGCATGCGGGCAGTGACCTGGACCCAGGTCGGGCAATACATTATTTTGGTGATTGCCTACTTGCTGCCGGTGGTCTGGCTTTCAATGAACCAGACCGACAAGATCTTGCCGCAGTTAGGTGCCGGGCAAGTGCTGGCGCAAGTTGCCGAGCGCGAGAAGCAGATCGAGCAAGATCCCGCTGAAGCCCAATTGCGTCAATATTGGCAATCGCAAAGCGACTTGAAGCAAATCCATATCGATGCATTGCCCCTATCCTGGCAAACAGAAAAAGAAGCTTTGCGCACAAAGTTGTTGCGCGCGCGCGATTCTGACGCCTCGATGCTCGAAGTGCGGCAACTTGAGCGTGAGCTTTCCAAGTACCCCGATTCAGAGGATGAAGCGCGTGAGCGCTGGGCGGCAGAGCGCGATGAGTATCGGGCTCGGGCGCAGGCACCGGAACCCTTTCTTTCGCCATTCGGTGGGCAACAACAGGCGCCTTGGTCAGACACACAAAACAACTTTCTGGCCTTGTTGGTCTGCCTCATGCTTGGCACAGCAGGTTTGCCCCATATTCTGATGCGCTCGCTCACCACGCCCTCGGTGAGCGCAGCGCGTCGTTCGGTGTTCTGGTCGCTTTTCTTTATCCTGGCGCTCTACCTGATGGCTCCGGCCTTGGCGGTGCTCGTCAAGAACGAAATCTACCAGCAAGTTGTCGGCATGTCGTTTTCTGATCTGCCCGAATGGATTAGCGTGTGGTCTGCACTAGACCGTTCGTTGGTGGATCTGCGCGACATCAATGGCGATGGCATTGTGCAGTTGGCCGAGTTGCATCTGGCTTCGGACATGGTGGTGTTGGCTGGCCCAGAAATAGGTGGTTTGCCCTACGTGATGTCAGGCTTGATTGCGGCCGGTGCTATGGCAGCAGCACTGTCAACGGCTGATGGTTTGCTGTTGACCTTGTCAAACGCTTTGTCACACGACATGAGTTTTAGGGTGATGTCACCTGGCATGAAAAGCCATCGTCAGGTCATCATGTCCAAGGTTTATCTGCTGTTTGTGGCCTTTGCTGCAGCCTGGGTCGCCACACGGACGCCAGGCGACATTATCTTCATGGTCACGGCGGCGTTCTCGTTTGCAGCAGCGTCGTTTTTTTCCGGTGCTGGTTTTGGGTATTTTCTGGCGGCGTACTACGAGCTTGGGCGCCTCGCTTGGCATGCTGACCGGCCTGGCAGTCACGGGCTATTACATGGCATCAACCCAGCCGTGGCTTCGTGAGCTTGTTTTTGGTGTCTCCAGAGCCGAGCCAGTCGCTCTGTGGTGGGGCATACAGCCAAGCGCAGCCGGCATTTTTGGGGCGCCGGCGGCACTGGCAGTGATGGTCTTGGTGTCTTTGTTCACGCCCAAGCCAGGCGAGCTAGCGCAAGCCTTCGTGACGCGACTGCGACGCCCTTAGCAGTGCCAACACGGCACCTTTGCCGCCTTGAGCAGGTGCAGGTGTCACAAACCCCAGAACTTCGGGCATTTGGGCCAGCCAATGGCGCGCCAGATAGCGCAAAACCGATGTGCCGCCTTGTGAGCCATAGCCTTGACCGTGAATAACGCGCACGCGTGTCACGCCTCGGCTGGTGGCCGCCCTGACAAAATGTTGTAGTGTCACGCGCGCCTGATCGCGTGTCAGGCCATGCAGGTCCAAGCACTCGCGCACCTTGTCAGCCTCACGCCTTAGGCGTCGCAAGGCTTCGCCAGACACGCCAGCGGCGCGATAGGTCTCAGGCGCATCATCGAGCTTGTAGGGGTCGCCGTCGGACAGCTTGGCGTTGGCGCCGGGTTCGGCCACAGCCCTGGCACGGCGCTCCATAGCCTGCTGCGAGGGCCGCCAGGGTGAAGATTGCGATTGATGGGTCACGCGGGCGTGACCCTTTAAGGGAATGACTTGCCGGTACGCTTGAGTCAGTAGTTTGAGCTCTTCGTCCGACAGAGGTCCATGCTTGTCAGGCCGACTCATTTTCCAGCCAACGCTGGGCGTCAAGTGCCGCCATGCAGCCCGTGCCGGCACTGGTGATGGCTTGACGGTAGACGTGGTCTTGGACATCGCCGGCAGCAAAGACACCGGGCACAGACGTCATGGTGGCCAAGCCTTTTAAGCCGCTGCGAGTGACGATGTAACCGTTCTCCATTTCAATCTGACCCTCAAAGATGCCAGTGTTAGGGCTATGGCCAATTGCGATAAATACGCCTGTGACAGCGACATCCATGGGTTCTTGGCCATTGGTGCTGCGCAGTCGCACGCCAGTGACACCAGTTTGATCACCGAGCACTTCGTCAAGCTCTCGGTGCAGTGCCAATTTGATGTTGCCGTTTTGTGCCTTGTCCATCAGCTTATCGATCATGATGGGCTCGGCGCGGAACTTGTCACGGCGGTGTACCACAGTGACCGTCTTGCAAATATTGGACAGGTAGAGAGCTTCCTCGACTGCGGTGTTGCCGCCGCCCACAACGACTACGTCCTGGTCGCGGTAAAAAAAACCGTCGCAGGTCGCGCAGCCTGAAACGCCGCGACCCATAAAAGCTTCTTCTGAGGGCAGGCCAAGGTACTTGGCAGATGCGCCGGTGGCAATGATCAGCGCATCGCACGTATAGGTTTTGCCGCCGTCACCAAATAAGGTGAAGGGACGTTTGGAGAAATCAACTTTCTCGATCTGATCGAAAATGAGTTCGGTCTTGAAACGCTCGGCATGCGCCTGGAAACGTTGCATCAGGTCTGGGCCTTGAACGCCGTCGGCGTCTGCTGGCCAGTTATCGACTTCTGTGGTGGTCATGAGCTGTCCGCCTTGAGCCATGCCGGTAATCAAAACCGGGCTTAGGTTGGCACGCGCAGCGTAAACGGCAGCGGTGTAGCCGGCTGGTCCGGAGCCGAGGATGAGGACTTTGGCGTGTTTGGTGTCAGACATGATTTCCCTGCATGAAAGAGTGACTGTCGAAATAAGCGTGTTAATAGCGATAGTATAAGCGCTGAGTATAAACAATTACAACAAATATATATTAATAAAATACTAACTGTTATGCAAAGAATATAATGGCGTTCATGTCTAAAGCCACTGTCGCTACTGCGCGTGTCGGGCGTGCTGCTCGCAGCTCGCGCAACGTTCGCAACGGACCCTCACCTTTGCAGCTTCGCGTGCTCTCCTTCTTGCGGGAAGCTCGCTGGGTTCTGTTTGCCTTGCTCGCCGCCTGGCTGGCGCTTGTGCTAGCAACGTGGAACCCCGCTGACCCAGGCTGGTCACACTCGGTCACCAAGTCGGTGCTTGCTAACCGTGGTGGCATTCTGGGTGCTTACACGGCCGACATCCTCTATTACCTGCTTGGGTTTTCTGCGTGGTGGCTGGTTGTTTTGCTGATGCACCGTGTGTATGCCGGGTATCGGCGCCTGGTTCAGCATTTCCGCGACGAAGGCGAGCCCATGCTTGATCGCGTGCGCTGGGAGCAGGGCGTGGGGTTTGTCCTGGTTCTGGCTGGTTCGGTGGGATTGGAGTCTTTGCGCCTGGCATCGCTCGGTGTGGATCTGCCTGGCAAGACGGCCACGATTAGTGGCGCCGGAGGCGTGATCGGGTATGCCTGGTCGTCACTTCTGAACATGCTGGTTGGCTTTACCGGCAGCACCTTGATTCTGATCGCCATGATGGTTGTTGGCTTGAGTCTTTTCTTCGGTTTTTCCTGGATGATGGTTTGCGAGCGAGTGGGCACTTGGCTCGAACGTAGCGTGATGGCGGTCTATTACGCCTACCAGGCGCGCCAGGATCGCCGTGCTGGTGAAGCTGCCTTGGCCCAGCGACATGAGCATGTCGAAAAGCGCCATGACCAAATCACCCATGAGCAGCCGGTGCGCATTGAACCGGCTGTAGCTACGGTGCCCATGTCTGAGCGGGTTCAAAAAGAAAAGCAGCAATCGTTGTTTCAGGAGCCCGTTACGGGGGACTTGCCTGAGGTGAGCCTGCTTGATGCACCGCCCGAGATGATTGAGACCGTCTCGCCGGAGACCATTGAGTTCACCTCGCGCTTGATCGAGAAAAAGCTCTCCGACTTTGGCGTCCAAGTTACAGTCATTGCCGCCCAGGCTGGCCCGGTAATCACGCGCTACGAGATTGAACCGGCGACCGGTGTTAAAGGCAGCCAGATCGTGAATCTTGCCAAAGACTTGGCGCGTGCTTTAAGCCTGGTTAGCATCCGGGTGGTCGAGACCATTCCGGGCAAGAATCTGATGGGGCTGGAGTTGCCCAATCCCAAGCGACAAATGGTCAAGCTCTCGGAAATCTTGGGCTCGCAGACCTATCACGCCAGTGCCTCTTTGTTGACCATGGCGCTTGGCAAAGACATTGCCGGCAATCCAGTGGTCGCTGACTTGGCAAAGATGCCGCATTTGTTGGTGGCAGGCACCACCGGTTCGGGCAAATCGGTTGGAATCAACGCCATGATTTTGTCGCTACTGTACAAGGCAGATGCGAGCCATACGCGATTGATTCTTATCGATCCGAAAATGCTCGAGATGAGCGTCTATGAGGGCATTCCGCATTTGCTGGCACCTGTGGTTACAGACATGCGCCAGGCAGCCAACGCGCTCAATTGGTGTGTGGCGGAAATGGAAAAGCGCTACAAGCTCATGAGCAAGATGGGGGTGCGCAATTTAAGTGGCTTTAACACCAAAATCCGTGACGCTAAAAAGCGCGACGAAGTGATTCCCAATCCTTTTTCACTCACGCCCGATGCACCTGAGCCCTTGACGGAGCTGCCGACTATCGTTGTCGTCATCGATGAGTTGGCCGACCTCATGATGGTGGTGGGCAAGAAGATCGAAGAATTGATCGCACGCCTTGCACAAAAGGCGCGCGCTGCTGGTATTCATCTGGTTCTGGCCACACAGCGGCCGAGTGTGGATGTCATCACGGGCCTTATCAAGGCCAACATCCCGACCCGGATTGCGTTTCAGGTTTCCTCTAAAGTCGATTCGCGTACGATTCTGGACCAGATGGGGGCTGAGACATTGCTTGGGCAAGGTGACATGCTTTACATGCCGCCTGGGACTGGCTTGCCGATGCGCGTGCACGGCGCTTTTGTCTCAGATGATGAGGTTCACCGTGTGGTTGAGTCGCTTAAAGCTCAAGGTGAGCCAAACTACATTGAAGGATTGCTTGAGGGTGGGGTGTCAGGTGAGACTGGCGACGGCGTGGGTAGCGTGACAGGATTCACCGATGCTGAAGCCGATCCGCTTTATGATCAAGCCGTGGCAATTGTCCTTAAGAACAAGCGGGCCTCGATTTCATTGGTGCAACGTCATCTGCGCATTGGTTACAACCGTGCTGCTCGATTGCTTGAGCAAATGGAGCAAGCAGGCGTGGTTTCGAGCATGCAATCCAATGGCAACCGAGAAATCCTGGCACCGGCCGGACCTTCTGATGATGATTAAGTTCACGGGCATGCTGGCTGGCAAGATCCGGCAAACTGCCCTCGTTGGCGGATTATTGCTTGGAAATCTGTGGTCAGTTGCACCTGCAAGCGCTGCTGATGCCATCGAGCAATTCCAGCAGTTTGTCCAGACGGTGCCAGCTGCGCGTGGCACCTTTGAGCAATTTACCGTAGGCCCAGACGGCCAGACCAGCCGAGCGCAGGCTGGTGTGTTTGCGTTTGGTCGGCCTGGCAAGTTTCGCTGGGACATTCAGACTCCCTATCCGCAGCAGGTTGCAAGCGATGGCAAGACGCTTTATCAATATGACCCTGACTTGCAGCAGCTGACATTGCGAGCGCTTGATCAGTCCATCGGCAGCTCGCCTGCGGCGATTCTGTTTGGTCAAGGCAAGCTTGAGGATGCATTCGATGTCTCGGCGCTCCCCAACAACGATGGCATGGCTTGGCTGCGCGCAGTGCCGAAGCGCCCTGATGCGGGCTTGACCCAGCTTGATATTGGCATGCGGCAAGGCCGTCCTGCCCGTTTGCTGCTCGTTGACGGTTTTGGGCAGACGACACGCGTGGAGCTCCTGACGCTGCGAGCCCAGTCAGAGTTTGGTGCCAATGAGTTTGTCATTGAGCCACCACCCGGCACCGATGTCATCCGGGTGCAATAGCAGCCATGGCGGATCTCTTTAGCCGCGAACCCAAAGCGCCATTGGCTGAACAGATGCGCCCGCGCTCGCTTGATGAGGTCGTCGGCCAGCAGCATCTCATAGGACCAGGCAAGCCGCTGCGCGTGGCATTTGAAGCCGGAGAGCCACACTCCATGATTCTTTGGGGGCCACCTGGCGTGGGTAAGACCACCTTGGCGCGCTTGATGGCAGACTTGTTTGATTGTGCCTTTATCTCGATCTCTGCGGTGTTTGCTGGTGTCAAGGATATTCGTGCTGCCATGGAGCAGGCCCAGCAAACCCTGGATGCCACGGGTCGGCAGACGCTCTTGTTTGTTGATGAGATCCATCGGTTCAATAAGTCACAACAAGACGCTTTATTGCCGTTCGTCGAGTCGGGTCTGGTGGTGTTTGTGGGCGCCACCACAGAAAACCCCGGATTCGAAGTCAACCGGGCGCTGTTGTCACGCGCGCAAGTCCATGTGCTTAAAGCCATTGATGACGATGATCTTCAGATGCTCGCCAAACGTGCGCTAGCCCGTGACAACTCCTCGGTGGCACTGACTGATGCAGCACTTGACTGGCTTGTGACTCAGGCTGACGGCGACGCCAGGCGATTGTTAAACCAGCTTGAGATCGTGTTGCAGTCGTTCGGTGCGGGCGTCATTGATGACCAAAAAATTGCGAGCGTGTTGAGTCAATCACGCCGAGCGTTTGACAAAGGCGGGGACAACTTTTACGACCAGATATCGGCTTTGCATAAATCTGTGCGTGGCTCTGATCCTGATGCCGCGCTCTATTGGTTGGCACGCATGCTCGATGGCGGTGCGGATGCGCGATATCTAGCCAGACGCATTATCCGGATGGCCTGGGAAGATGTTGGTTTGGCCGATCCTCGGGCGATACAGATCGCTCACGATGCGGCCGATGCGTTTGACCGCCTGGGCGCTCCAGAAGGCGAATTAGCGCTTGGGCAAGCCGTGATTTATCTCTCAGTGGCTGCTAAAAGTAACGCTGGCTACACGGCGTACAACCGGGCCAGAGCATTCGTGGCGCAAGATCGTTCACGCGAAGTGCCCAATCATCTGCGCAATGCACCCACCAAGCTCGCCAGGGACATTGGGCACTCGCAAGGCTATCGATATGCCCATGACGAGCCTGGCGGGTTTGCCGCGGGCCAGAGGTATCTGCCAGATGGCATGCCGCCACCGGGTTGGTATCAACCGGTCGAGCGCGGGCTTGAAATGAGCATCGGGCAAAAGCTCAGGCAATTGCGTGAGCTTGACGCGCAGGCGTCAGAACAGGGGCCGCAGGCTGATCACTAAGGGCTGGAGCAGCACGTGGCAATGGCTCTAAAGCAAGGTTTTTCTGTCAGTTTGTTTGCGATTGGTTGTAACTAAATGTTAGGTTTGTCACACGCGTCGTGGTTTAATCGCCCGAAGTAGCAGAATATTGCGGCAGCTATCTGGCCGCCCTGACTAAACGGAAGCCCAAATGGAATGGTTTGATGCCCTGAACTTGTCTAGGTTGCAATTCGCGTTTACTGTCGCGTTGCACATCATTTTTCCGGCCTTTACCATCGGATTGGCCAGCTACCTCTTTGTGTTGAATGGCTTGCATTACTTCACGCGCAAGGCGGTGTACCTGGATCTTTTCAATTACTGGAAAAAGATCTTCGCACTCTCGTTTGGGATGGGTGTGGTGTCTGGTTTGGTCATGACCTACCAGTTCGGCACCAACTGGAGCGTGTTTGCCGACAAGGTAGGACCGATTCTCGGCCCGATTATGGGGTATGAAGTGCTCACGGCTTTCTTTCTGGAAGCCGGATTTCTGGGTGTGATGCTATTTGGCCGTCAAAAAGTTGGCGAGCGCTTGCACCTGTTTGCCACGGCCATGGTGGCGTTTGGCACCTTTGCCTCGGCCTTCTGGATTCTGTCGATCAATAGCTGGATGCAAACGCCTGATGGGTATGCGATTAACGAGGCCGGGCAGTTCATTCCGGTTGACTGGTTAAAAGTGATTTTTAACCCCTCGTTCCCGCACCGGTTTGCGCACATGGTGTTGGCCGCTTATCTGACCACGGCTTTTGTGGTTGGTGGTGTCGGTGCGTACCATCTGCTCAAGCATCGTGCCGGCAAGGCCGATGGCTCGATGAATGTTGAGGCAGTGAAAAAAATGTTCTCCATGGCCATGTGGATGGCGGCAATTGTGACGCCCATCCAGATATTTGCGGGCGACTCACAAGGGTTGAACACCCTTCAGTATCAGCCCATGAAGATTGCTGTCATTGAAGGCCACTTTGAATCAGAAAAGCCGGCTGGCCTGGTGCTATTTGGGATTCCCAACGAAGAGCAAGCCAAAATGGAATACAAGGTCGAGATTCCTCTCCTGGGCAGCCTTATTTTGCGGCACAGTTTGACCGGTGGCTTGCAGGGCTTGGACGCATTCCCCAGGGCCGATTGGCCGCCGATGGCACCGCCTTTTTACGCGTTCAGGGTTATGGTGGGCATCGGGTTCCTGATGCTGGCCGTGGGCCTGTGGAGCCTGTATCTGAGGCGTAAAGGCAAGCTTTACGACACGCCCTTGATGTTAAAGGCCGCGCTACTGATGTCACCAGCAGGTTTTGTGGCGGTGATCGCTGGCTGGATTGTGACCGAGGTTGGTAGACAGCCTTACACCGTCTATGGTTTGCTGCGCACCGAAGATTCGCTTTCCCCGATTACGACCTCGATGGTGGCGACTAGCCTGGTGGCGTTTGTGGTGGTGTATTTCACGCTCTTTACCGCAGGCCTGGTTTATATCCTGCGCCAGATGCGCCAGCCACCGGTGGCATCAGAACCAATCATGGACGCGCAGTTGCCCACGCGAGCAGCCGGTTTTGTGCCGCCATCCTTAGCCCGTAAACCCCAAGCTGCAAGGAGCCATCATGATTGATTTTCCATTAATTTGGGCCGGGCTAATCGCGTTCGCGCTGCTGGCCTATGTGGTGCTCGATGGGTTCGATTTGGGTGTCGGTATCCTGTTTCCCTTTGTGAAGGGCCAGGACAACCGTGACCAGATGATGAACTCGGTTGCGCCTGTCTGGGATGGCAATGAAACTTGGCTGGTGTTGGCTGGCGGCGGCTTGTTTGCGGTGTTTCCGCTTTCGTATTCCATTATCATGCCGGCACTTTACATCCCGATATTTCTGATGTTGCTGGCATTGGTGTTTCGTGGCGTGGCATTTGAGTTTCGTTTCAAGGTGCGCG
Source organism: Burkholderiaceae bacterium (assembly GCA_021208885.1). Classification (GTDB taxonomy): domain Bacteria; phylum Pseudomonadota; class Gammaproteobacteria; order Burkholderiales; family Burkholderiaceae_B; genus Algicoccus. The sequence goes on along the minus strand of JAJOJF010000015.1, from coordinate 57,496 downwards.
GCAAATCCAACCTTTGGGATTTGGCATTTGCTGGCGGGTCGACGGTAGCAGCATTTGCCCAAGGGATGGTGCTTGGCGGCATCGTCGAGGGCATTGCGGTTGATGGTCGTTCATATGCCGGTGGTGCATGGGATTGGTTCTCGCCCTTTGCGGTGTTGACCGGCCTAGCCCTGGTGATGGGCTATGCGCTGCTGGGCGCGACCTGGTTGATCCTTAAAACCGAGGGCGAGGTGCAGCAACATGCCAAACGTTATGCCCCAAGGCTGCTGATCCTGGTGCTGGCAGCGATGGTGGTGCTAAGCGTCTGGACGGCAACCTTGCACGAATACTACCTGCAGCGTTGGTTGGTATGGCCTGACCGACTCTACACGCTTGTTGTGCCAGTGCTGGTGTTGGCGTGCGCGTTTGCTGTGTTCGATGGGTTGCGAAGCAACAAAGCGGCCAAGCCTTACGTGGCGGCAGTGGGTCTGTTTGTGGTGTCCTACATTGGCCTTGTCATGAGTTTGTTCCCCTATCTCGTGCCGCCTTCGGTTACGTTGTGGGATGCGGCAGCGCCAGACAAGTCGCTGCAGTTCCTGTTAGTGGGCAGCGTGGTGTTGATTCCCACGATCTTGGCCTATACCGCTTATTCTTACTGGGTATTTCGTGGCAAGGTTGGTGATAGCCATGGCTACCACGGATGAGGGGGATGAGGCTGCCACTGATACCAAGCCTGGCTGGCAGCGCTTGGCGTGGTTCGTGGCTTTGTGGGCGGCAGGTGCTGGAGTATTGTGGTTGATCAGCCTGGTGATTCGGTGGGCGGTGGTGCCGGATTGATCCCCCCGCTTCTTGGCGGTGGTGCTGTTCTTGGCAAGGCTACAATGGTTCTTTTATGACCATATGCATTAGTAGCCAACATGCTTGATCCCGTTTTGCTCAGAAAAAACCTTGATCTCGTTGTCGAGCGGCTTGCCACGCGTGGCGTGCAGTTTGACGTGGCGGCGTTTAACGATCTTGAGTCTCGCCGCAAAGCGGTGCAGACCGAGACTGAAACGCTGCAAGCTCAGCGCAACGCCTTGGCCAAGCAGATTGGTGCGTTAAAGTCAAAGGGTGAAGATGCCTCGGCGGTCATGGCGCAATCCCAGGCCATCCCTGACCGGCTCAAGGCACTTGAAGAGTCCTTGCAGCAAATCCAGACAGAATTAAATGCGTTGCTCTTGGCTACCCCCAATTTGCCGCATGAGTCTGTGCCAGTGGGCAAGGATAGCAATGAAAACGTTGAAGTTCGTCGGTGGGTGCCCAACCCTGATGAGCAGGGCAATCCGGTTTCCCCGGGCTTTGAACCCAAGGATCATGTCGACATCGGGGAGCCGCTCGGTCTGGATTTTGAGGTGGGGGCGAAGTTGTCTGGGGCGCGTTTCAGTTTTATGCGTGGGCAGATGGCGCGTCTGCATCGTGCACTGTCTCAGTTCATGCTGGACTTGCAGACAGGCCAACATGGCTATACCGAGTGCTACACGCCATACATTGTCAATGCTTCGACCTTGCTTGGAACAGGTCAATTGCCAAAGTTTCGTGAGGACATGTTCTGGGTGACACGCGGCGGCGAACTCGAAGACGGTGCACAAGAGCAGTTTCTAATCTCGACATCAGAGATCACCTTAACCAGCATGGTGCGCGAGTCTATTGTGCCCGAGGCGGATTTGCCGATCAAGTTAACGGCGCACACACCGTGTTTCAGGTCTGAGGCCGGCAGTGGCGGTCGTGATGTGCGCGGACTGATTCGTCAGCATCAGTTTGACAAGGTGGAGATGGTTCAGGTGGTTCACCCTGAGCGGTCATATGAAGCGCTTGAAGAAATGGTCCGACATGCTGAAGCAGTCTTGCAGGCGCTCGGGCTGCCATATCGGGTGATGCAGTTGTGCACGGGTGACATGGGTTTTGGTTCGACCAAGACGTATGATCTCGAGGTCTGGATTCCCGCACAAAACACCTGGCGCGAGATTTCATCGGTCTCTAACTGCGAGGCATTTCAGGCCAGGCGCATGCAGGCTCGTTTCAGGCCAGCGTCGGGCAAGCCTGAGTATGTTCATACGCTCAATGGCTCGGGCTTGGCTGTGGGCCGTGCCTTGGTCGCTGTCCTTGAGAACTACCAGCAAGCAGATGGATCGGTGGTCGTGCCTGAGGTGTTGCGTCCCTACATGGGGGGCATGGAACGGCTGGCCCCGTAGACACATCCTTGCCTGCGGCGTAGCCAAAAGCCCGCGCTTGACCTATCCTTGTCGTTTTACGCCTATAACCACAGGATAGTTCGTTCATGGATCTTGCTTCGTTTGACTCTGTTCACCGCAAGCCAGTGATGGCTCGCAATTTGATTGCCACCTCACAGCCTTTGGCTTCTCAAGCCGGTGCAGCCGCATTTGCCCGAGGGGGAAATGCTATTGATGCAGTGCTAGCGGCTGCTATTACGTTGACGGTGGTTGAGCCAGTGATGAATGGCTTGGGTGGCGATGCGTTCGCCATTCTTTGGGACACAGAGCAGTTGCATGGCATGAATGGTTGCGGTCGTGCGCCAGCAGGCTGGACACCAGAGCGCTTCAAAGGCTTGAAGTCCATGCCCAAGCAAGGCTGGGAGACGGTCACGGTTCCCGGTCAAGTGGCCGCTTGGGCTGATTTGTCTGCACGATTCGGCGCACTGCCATTCGAAGATTTATTTGTCGATGCAATTCGGCATGCCATGGATGGGTTCCCAGTCTCGCCCGTGATTGCACGCCAATGGCACCAGGCCACGATCGATTTGGGCAAGGAGCCCGGGTTTTCTGCCTTTATGCCACAAGGGCGAGCACCCAAAGCTGGCGAGACTTGGCGTTTTGCCGACCAGGCGGTAACGTTGCGTGAGATTGCGCGCACGCGTGGCCGCTCGTTTTACGAAGGCCGCCTCGCGCAGCAAATGGCGGCGTTTGCCCAAGAGTGTGGCGCCGTTTTGACGCTAGAGGATCTGGCCGCCCAAAAGACTGAATGGGTGACCCCGATTGCGCAGTCCTACAAGGATGTGACTGTCCACGAAATCCCGCCCAATGGTCAAGGCATCGCCGCTTTGATCGCGCTGGGGATTTTGAAGCACTTGCCTTACGAGCAGACGCAGCCAGGATCAGCTGAGCGTGCCCATCTCGAAATTGAAGTCATGCGCTTGGCATTTGCTGACTTGTATGCTCATGTTGGTGACCCGGATCATATGCAGGCAGCTTCGCAAGCGTTGCTCGACGAGGCTTATTTAAAGCAACGCGCTAGCCTTGTGGATTTGAACAAGGCTGGACAATATCCCTCGGGTCAACCAAGCTCCGGTGGCACTGTCTATCTGTGCGCGGCTGATGCACAAGGGCGGATGATCTCCTATATCCAATCCAACTTCAAAGGGTTTGGGTCCGGTGTGGTGGTGCCTGGGACTGGCATCTCGCTGCATAACCGTGGCATGGCGTTTAGCCTGGAGGCGGGCCATCCAAACCAGGTAGCGCCGCGCAAGCGACCCCTGCATTCTATTATTCCAGCCTTCATGACTCGCGACGGCAAACCTTTGATGGCGTTTGGCGTCATGGGTGGCAATATGCAGGCCCAAGGCCACTTGCAGGTAACGTTGCGTTGTGCAGTTGAAGGCTTGAATCCACAGGCAGCATCAGATGCGCCGCGCTGGCGTATCAATGATGTGGGCGAGTTGATTCTTGAGGCCGAGTGGCCAAAAGCTGTTATTGAGAAGCTCAAAGCCATGGGCCACGACCCGAAGGTGCAGCCTAATAACAGCCTGGATTTTGGTAGTGCGCAGTTGATTGCACGGCTGCCTGCTCACGCTGGTGAGACCGTGGCATATGTAGGGGGCTCGGACACCCGCCGAGATGGTCAGGTTATTGGATATTAAGGATTGAGGCATGAGACTGATTCGATATGGCAAAGCAGGATCTGAGCGGCCGGGTTTAATGGATGCTCATGGTGTCTTGCGCGACCTCTCCCATGTTGTGCCAGATATTGGGCCAGCACAGCTCGGTCCAGATGCGCTGGCGCAGCTTGCTCGGCTCGATACGGATAGCCTGGATGCCGTGTCCGGTCATCCAAGGCTTGGATGCCCGGTTGCCGGCATCGGCAAGTGTATCGGTATTGGGTTGAACTACACAGACCATGCCCAAGAAACGGGCTCACCGATTCCGACAGAGCCCATCATTTTTACCAAGGCCATTTCTGCTATTCAGGGCCCAGATGACGACATTATGTTGCCTCAGGGGTCTGTTAAAACCGACTGGGAAGTTGAGCTTGGCATTGTGATTGGTTCGCGTGCTTCGTATGTTGCCGAGGGTAATGCTTTGGATCATGTAGCTGGGTTTGTGCTGGCCAATGACGTCAGCGAACGCGAGTATCAGATGGAGCGCGGCGGCACCTGGGACAAGGGCAAGGGCTGCGATACGTTCGGGCCAATCGGGCCTTGGCTGGTCACCCAAGATGAGATTGCAGATCCCAACAACCTCGATCTTTGGTTGGATGTCAACGGTCAACGCATGCAAACTGGCAACACCAGTAAGATGATTTTTAATGTCAAAGAGATTGTCAGTTATGTCAGTCGTTTCATGACGCTCATGCCAGGCGATGTCATTATTACCGGCACGCCACCCGGTGTTGGCCTTGGACAAAAGCCACCGCGCTTTTTAAAGGCTGGCGACGTGGTGACGCTAGGCGGACAAGGTCTAGGCACGCAAAAGCAACGAGTGGTTGGGTGGCGCGCCCTATGAACTCCTCTTCTCGAGCATTTGATGTTGAGGATACAGCCCGTGCGTGGGTTGAGCACGGCAAGTTCGTGATTGATGGAGCACCCAATGGACGATTGACCGGGCTGACGTTTGCCGTTAAAGATATCTACGATGTTGCCGGTTGGCCGACCGGGTTTGGGAATCCTGTCTGGCTAGAAACCCATGCGCTGCCCTCGCTGACAAGCCCCATTGTGGAGTCGCTGCTTGAAGCCGGCGCCACGCTAAAGGGAAAAGTCATCACTGATGAGCTGACTTATAGCTTAAATGGTGACAACATCCACGATGGCACGCCGCTTAATGCCAATGCGCCAGATTGTGTACCAGGCGGGTCTTCAAGCGGATCAGCTTCGGTTGTGTCTGCAGGCCTGGTTGACTTCGCGTTGGGCAGTGACACCGGCGGCTCAACCCGCGTGCCTGCGAGCTACTGTGGCATATGGGGCTTGCGCACCACGCATGGCAGTTTGCCAACCGTTGGGGTGCTGCCCTTGCAGCCTTCGTTTGATACGTTGACGTGGTTTGCGACGGACGTTGATGTGTTTGAGAAAGTTGGTGAGGTGTTGATGCCGGCTACCCAACATGAATTGAAGGAGTTACTGCACTGGGATGCCGTGTGGGACATGGCTGAGCCTGAGCTTCGGCTCGGACTTGATCGCGTTGAATCGGTGTTGTCTGATCTCATGGCTCAAAAGCCGTTCGTGCAAGAACTGTTGCCCGCTGGACGGTCCCTGGAAGACTGGCGTCGCGCTTATCATGTCGCGAGCGCCAAGCAATCCTGGGATACCCATGGAGATTGGATCTCAAAACACAAGCCTGTTATGGGGCAGGCGATTGCCGATCGTTTCAAGTATGCCTCAACAGTTACAGACGAGGCAGCGCAAAAGGCCTGGACTGAGATCGAGGCGGTCAAGTCTCGGGTACGCGGGTTAGTTGGGAACAGTGGCGTTGTTGTGTTGCCATCGTCTGCAAGCACGGCACCCAAGCTCGATGCTGATCCGGCATCGGTTGATGATGTGCGTATGCGTACGATGCGTATTACCTGTGTGGCTGGGCTGGCAGGCTTGCCACAAATCAGCATTCCCTTGCGCACCGCAACTGGCAAGCCTTATGGCGTGTCTTTGCTTGGGCCTGCGGGTAGTGATCTTGCGCTGCTGCGTTTAGCCAAAGTGGTTTACGCTAGGCTTGATTAGCATTTACAGTTTTTCAGACATGAATATGCCCGGCAACAAAGATCAGTTGTCGGGCATATCAGCTTCAGGTGGTTTTAGACAAACAGATGCTTACTTGGCTACAGGCATGGCAAACTCGGCGCCCGCAGCAATGGTCTCAGGCCAGCGCTGCATGATGGACTTTTGTTTGGTGTAGAAACGTACGCCTTCTTCGCCGTAGGCATGCATGTCACCGAAGAGGCTACGCTTCCAGCCACCAAATCCATGCCAGGCCATGGGCACCGGGATAGGCACATTGATGCCAACCATGCCGACCTGAATGTTGCGCGAGAATTCGCGCGCCACGTGGCCGTCACTGGTGTAGCACGATACGCCGTTGCCATACTCATGGTCATTGATTAGCTTGACAGCCTCTTCGAGTGATTTGACGCGCACGCACACCAGCACCGGCCCGAAGATCTCGTCGGTGTAGATCGACATGTTGGGCTTGACGTTGTCAAACAGTGTGCCCCCTACAAAAAAGCCGTTCTCGTGGCCCGGGACTTTAACGCCACGGCCATCAACGACCAGGGTGGCACCTTGTTCAACGCCTGCCGCGATGTAGCCTTCGATGCGCTCTTTGGCGGCTTGCGTGATGACAGGTCCCATCTCGGCATCGTTTTCCATGCCGTTGGCGATCTTTAGCTGCTTGGCACGTTCGGCCAGACGCGGGATGATTTTGTCCGCGATATCGCCCACGAGCACTGCAACCGAGATGGCCATGCAACGCTCGCCCGCTGAACCATAGGCTGCGCCGATCAAGCCGTCGACTGCTGCATCGAGGTTGGCATCAGGCATGACGACCATGTGGTTCTTGGCGCCACCAAGCGCTTGAACGCGTTTGCCATTGGCTGCGCCAGTCTGATAAATGTATTGTGCAATGGGCGTCGACCCAACAAAACTCAATGCTTTGACTTCGGGGTCGTTAAGCAATGTATCAACAGCGACCTTGTCACCTTGCACCACGTTGAAAACGCCATCTGGCAAACCAGCTTCTTTCAAGAGTTCCGCCATGAGCAATGACGCCGATGGGTCGCGCTCACTGGGTTTCAACACAAACGTGTTGCCGCAAGCGATGGCCACGGGGAACATCCACATCGGAACCATGCAGGGGAAATTGAACGGGGTGATGCCAGCGACCACACCAAGAGGCTGGCGCATGGTCCAGTTGTCGATATCAGTGGAAACCTGATCGGTGTAGTCGCCCTTGAGCAATTGAGGAATGCCACAAGCGAATTCAACGATGTCGATGCCACGGGTGACTTCGCCCTGGGCGTCTGAGAACACTTTGCCATGCTCTTGCGTCAACACAGCAGCTAGTGCATCTTTGTGCTGGTTCAAAAGGTTCAAGTAGTTGTTCATGATGCGTGCGCGCCGAATCGGCGGCACGTTGGCCCATGCGGGGAAGGCAGCCTTGGCTGATTCAATGGCTTTTTTGACAGTAGCAGCAGAGCCAAGCTCGACTTGACGGACCACGGCACCAGTGGCGGGGTTAAAGACATCTTGTTTGCGTGCGCCTGACTCTTGGTAAGGCTTGCCATCGATCCAGTGTGCGATGTGGTCAGCTGGTTTTAAAGTCACTGCCATGTATAGTCTCCTTGGTCGAGAATCCTGTGTAACCTTGTAATCATATTTCTAAAAGCGACTTCGTGCCGATCAAGGCTTGGTTCGCACAAACAAAAGCCCCGCTGTCGCGGGGCTTTTGTTTAACTGAAGCGAGCGGGATTTATTTGCTTTGCTCGTTTTTGTTGTACAGATAGCCACCAAGCGTACCAACGGCAGCGCCGCCGATCGCGCCCCAGATTGCTGAGCCGCCGGCTAATGCCGTGATGCCTGCGCCAGCAGCAGCGCCAATGGCACCGCCCGATAGTTCACGTTGTTGAGCCTGGGTCATGTTGCCGCAACCGGCTACGGCGAAAGCTGCCACGACAGGGACAGCAAAAAGAGTGCGTTTGAATTTAGTCATGATCATCAATCCTTGTCTTGTTAAACCAGTTTGCCCTGATTACTTCTTGCAGGGGTAGGTAGTGGCCAGGTAGCGCATCATGGTGTCAGCAGCTGGCAGGCGACTGTATTCCGTGGCCTTGGACGCCCAAGCGACGTAGCCTTTGATGGCATCAGCGCGCGATGGACCTGGGTTGGGGAAGCAGACATAGGGTGGGTTTTTCGTGGGGTGGATGTCCGACACATACATGTCGTACACGCCTTGCGCATATCCATTGCAGAAGTTTTGTGCAGCAGCGTTGCCCGTGTCTTGGCAAATCGTGACCATCTCGGACGTGCTGACGTTAACGGCGTGAGCTGTACCGAGGCCAGCGGCCATGGTCGCAAGTGTGACGCCAGAGGCTAAGAGGAACTTTTTCATGGGCAATCTCCGTAAACAATGTGACCCGATTCTAGCGGAAGATTGACAATTTTGCGATGTTCTGATGTTCTTCGATGGTCTTGCAAATTAAAAAGCCTTACCCCAGATCTGTATCGATCGACAAAGGTGGGTGTGACTATTTGCACCGATGCTTCGTGTTTGCAAGGCATGTGTCTGAGCAAAAATCCTTCAATACGGAGTCATCAAAAGATTCAGCGGGAAAGCCGCATTGAAAAGCCATATTAAAAAATCACAATAAAAAAGCCGCCCTAAGGCGGCTCTTTTCAGTGCCTGTGCAGCAAAGCCAACTTAGCCGGCTTTCTTGACCCACAGATTGCACCAACCGGCAGCGGTAACCAATTTGCCGGGGAAGACGCTACAGGCGCCAGCCTTGTCGTCTTTGGCGGTGTAGAGTTGGCAGTTGTCGCAACGCTGGCCATCCTGATACTTGGCGAACTTGGCCTTGTCAACGTCCGCGGCGTTCTCTTTGTAGCCCAGAGCGACTGCCTGAGGCTCGCCTTCGCCGAGCATGGGTTGTGCATAGGCAACTTTGGCGGTAACCAGCGAAGCCACGCTGACAGCAGATACAGCCATAAACTGACGACGGGTAGATTTCATTTTGCTTTCCTCGTGTGAAGCGACAAACTAAACTTGCAAAGAACAAATCATCATGACCAACTATGAATTGAGATTGTACGGAAGATAGTTAAGCGAGTCATGAATTGAAAGCGTATCTAACCATAAATTTTTGACATTCATCAATAGAAAATCGAGCTTGCGTCATGAGTGAGAATCGCTTTCAATTGGATACATAACAACAAAGAATTAATGGGATTGAGAGCTATTCTCAATACAAGGTTTCGCAGGTGCAAAAACTCTCGATTGTTTGGATAGGACCGCTGTTTGTATTGGTGTGGAGCACTGGCTTTATCGTCGCCAAGTACGGCATGCCTTACACCGATCCCATGACGTTTCTAACGTTGCGCTTTGCTGGGGTTTTGGTGGTGATGGTGCCTCTAAGTCTGTGGTGGCGTCCAAGCTGGCCGACTTTGCAGAGCATGGCGCATATTGCCGTGGCTGGGCTTTTGATGCATGTGGGCTACCTTGGCGGCGTGTGGACGGCGATCAAGCTTGGCATGCCTGCAGGACTGACGGCGCTCATTGTGGGTTTGCAGCCTGTGCTGACGGCGTTTTTGGCCGCGCGCTTGGCTGAGAAGGTCAGTATGCGGCAATGGGCCGGACTGGTCTTTGGTTTTGGTGGCGTGGCAATCGTGTTGGCAGACAACCTCGGATTTGATGGCGTCACATTCTGGGGCGTGCTGCTTTGTTTCATCGCACTCATTTCTTTCACCGCGGGAACGATCTACCAGAAGCACTTTTGCCCCATGTTTGACCTACGGGCAGGGACCATGATTCAGTACGCCGCCAGCATGTTGGTTGCTGGTCTGATGATGGTGGCGTTTGAGCCTATGACTGTTCAATGGACAGTGGAGATGATTGGTGCGCTGGTTTGGAGCGTGCTTTTCTTGTCGATTGGCGCGATGAGTCTTTGGTTTGTGCTCTTGCGCCAGGGTGCAGCTACAAGGGTTAGCACTTTGTTTTACTTGACGCCACCGACAGTGGCTGTCATGGCTTGGATTTTGTTTGATGAGGCACTGTCACTTTGGGTGGCGTTAGGCACGTTGGTAACCGTTGTTGGCGTGTGGCTGGTCACACGCAGCAAGTGAATCACTGGTGATTTTTAGGAGAGTCATATGTCAGCTTATGTCATTGCAATGGTCAATGTGACCGACAACGATAAGTACAAAAAGTACATGGTCAAAGCCAGCGAGGCTTGTGCTAAGTATGGCGGCAAATATTTGGTGCGCGGTGGCGAAACTGAGACCATGGAGGGCGGATTTCCCTGGTCGCGCGTGGTGGTCCTTGAGTTCGAGTCGCGCGATCGGGCTCGCGAGTTTTACAACTCGGTCGAGTATCAGGCCGGCAAGAAGGAGCGTGCTGGTGCTGCAGACTTCAATATGTTGATTGTGGATGGTGCTTGACAATGTTGCTTGGCGACATCGCTTGATAATATCTCTAGCGACGCCCCAATCCAAGCAGGCGGGCTGGTAAAAGAACCACGCCCATTGCCACGATAATCAGGGAAAGCGCGAGCCAGTCTAGCACTGACACTTGCTCGCCTACAGCGACTGCGCTGCTGATGACTCCGATCACCGGTGCCAACATGATCGACAAGCTACTGACCTCAGGCGGCAATCGGCGTGAGAGCCGGTACCACACGATGTAGCAAAACGAAAAAGTGATAAGCCCACCGTAGGCGATGGTCCAGGCTTCTGTGAAATTGGGCCAGCGCCAAAGATGGCTCTCAAGCGTGTAGGTCAAGATGGCGTAGGCTGGCAAGGTGCAGATCAGAGCCCAAAATGCCATCGACTCATTGGTGATGGTCAGTGGCGTGTTTCGAATCATGGCGGTTCCAGTTCCCCAGCTCATCGCTGCTCCGATCAGTATGAGCAAACCCGCTGGCGCAGCCAGGAATTGCGAGAAGTCGTTAAGCGTCAAGCAGGCAACGGCCAGCAGCACCAACGTCACGCCAATCACGCCTCGAGCGTTGATGGGCGCTTTGTAGATGACAACGCTGGCAACAAAAGCCCATACCGGCATGGTGTAACCCACGATCGCTGCTCGGCTAGCACCCACGAGGATGATGCCGTAGAGTAGTCCCATCTGCCAGGCCGTCAAATTGATTTGGCTAATGGCAAATAGTTTTTTGAGTTCTGGTGGGGGGATGGTTAAGGATTGACCGCGTGCTCGTAAAAAAATGCCGAGCGCAATGATGCCAAGCACGATCGAGAGTGCGCGAAAGGTAATCGGTGGGTAGTCTTCTAGCCCAAGCTTGATCACCGGAAACGAAACACCCCAGCCCAAGCTGACAAATGACAGCAAGGCGATGTCGACAAATGAGAAAGATTTAGACTGGGTGGTAGGCAAGCGTCAGTTTTAACAAGCGAAACAAGCTTGTCTGATCCTATGGTTGATCGCCAAAGGATAACATTGGGTTAGTTACTAATCGATCTGGATTTTGAGGAGCAAAACTTGTCGACTGGACCGGATTCATTTTCAGCTTCCCTGCCGCTAGCAGGCGTGCGAGTCATCGAGCTTTGCAATGTCGCGGCTGGTCCGTTTTGTGGGATGCTGCTTGCCGACATGGGCGCTGACCTAATCAAAGTGGAAAACCCCAATGGCGGGGATACCTTGAGAAGCTGGCCACCTATCTCTGATGGGTACAGCGAGAATTTTGCTTCACTAAATCGCAACAAGCGATCGGTCACGCTAGACCTTAAAAACCCCGCCGACCTCGTCAAATTCAAGACGCTGATTCAAACGGCTGATGTCCTTATTGAAAACAATCGCCCAGGCGTCATGGATCGTCTTGGTGTCGGCTACGGCATGCTCAAAGAAATCAATCCCCAACTCGTGATGGCCTCCATCTCGGCCTATGGGCAGACGGGTCCGCGTGCGGCTGAAGGTGGCTTTGACCTGACTGTGCAAGCCATGAGTGGCATCATGAGCGTGACAGGTGAGCCGGGCGGTGCACCGGTGAAGTGCGGTGTGCCTTTGGCCGACTTTTCTGCTGGCTTGTATGCAGCGTTTTCTGTGGTTTGTGCGTTGCGTGCTGCACAATCAACGGGCAAAGGGGCGCACATTGATGTTCCCATGCTCGGCGCCACGCTAGGCATCGCCGCGCTTCAAACCTCTGAATACTTTGGCAGCGGCAAGGATCCCGTCAAGCTTGGCTCAGCGCATCCTCGAAATGCACCGTATCAAGTCTTCAAGTGTCGCGATGGCTACTTCGGTATGGCGGCCGGCAATAACGCCTTGTGGGCTGCTGTATGTGAGGTTGTGGACCAGCCTGCTTGGGTGGTGGATCCCAGGTTTCTGAACCCTACGCTGCGCGCACAGAATCAGGACGTGTTGCGACAGATGCTGGAGAATTTGTTTATGCAAGCCGATGCCGATGTATGGCTAGCAAGGTTTCGGGCTGCTGGCGTGCCCTGCGCGCCCATCAATACCTACTCACAGGTGCTCGATGATGAGCAGGTCAAGCACATGCAATGGGTTAAGGACATCACTTTGCCCAACGGGGTTAAGACCCAGACCTTTGGCTCGCCAGTGCAATTTGATGGCAAGGCAATGCCGATACGGCTTTCACCGCCGGCGCTTGGTGAGCATAATGATGAGGTTTTTGGGGGGTGACAGTGAACGAGTGTTTGCAAACAAAAAAAGATGGCAGTGTCTGGACGTTAAGCCTGAATCGCCCTGACAAGCGCAATGCCTTGGATGCCGAATTGGTCGAGGCATTGATTGATGCCGTTGAACAAGCGCAAGCGGTCAATGTCGACGTGTTGGTGTTGCGCGGCGAAGGCAAAAACTTCTGTGCGGGTTTTGATTTCACTGGGTTTGAGCGGTTGGGAGAGGGTGAGCTTTTGTGGCGGTTCGTGCGCATTGAACAGCTGCTGCAAATGCTCAATCATTTGCCAGTATTAACCGTTGCTTTGGCTCATGGCAAAAACTTTGGTGCGGGGGTTGACCTGATGGCCGCGTGCAAGCACCGAGTGGCCAGCCCTGACGCTACGTTTCGCATGCCGGGCCTGAAGTTTGGGTTGGTTTTGGGTACGCGCCGGTTGGCTAGATTAGTCGGTGCTGAGCGGGCACGCCAAATTCAGCAGGTTGCGCAAACCCTGGATGCTGCCGCTGCGTTGTCTGCGGGACTGGTGTCAGTCGTGCAAGACGTCAACGCCTGGGAGGCGATTGTCACTGAGCAAGTGCAGGCGGCCAGCTTGTTGTCGCCGGCGGCTCGGGTCTCGCTTTATCGGGTACTGCACGTAGACACCGATGATGCGGATATGTCTGAACTGGTGCGCTCGGTGGTCACGCCAGGACTAAAGCAAAGGATTGCGAAGTATCGCGCCGAGGGGTAAGGTGAGGGCAGCACAGAGACTGTTTGCGTAAGCTGGCTTGGGTGCGTTTTTGCTTGAGGCGAAAGGAGAAAATGAGGTAATGGACATGACAGGTGCATTGCGGCGATTTGTGAGGAATATCGAAGAGCTCGTTGATGCGGGCGGTGAGTCGCAGCCCGCGTTTTGGGAGAAGCTTGGCAGTGCCATGAGTGAGCTTGTGGCCAAGGATGATTGGCTGCCAGACAGCGTGGCTGTTCCTCATCCCGAGTATTACCAGCAATACTGTTTGTACGCTGATCCAGATGATCGGTTTTCTGTCGTGAGTTTCGTTTGGGGGCCAGGTCAATCTACACCCATCCATGATCATACGGTGTGGGGTGTGATTGGTATGTTGCGTGGTTCCGAGGTGTGTCAGGCTTACGCGATTCAGGGTGATACAGCGCCTTGTCCGATCGGCGAGCTTGAGCGTCTTGAGCCAGGACAGATAGCGTTCGTGGCGCCATCGATTGGCGATGTGCACCGGGTGAGCAACGCATTCAGTGATCGGTTGTCTATCAGCATCCATGCTTATGGTGGCAATATCGGCAAGATCAATCGTCATGTATTCCCTGAGTCGGGTGGGCCAGCCAAATCCTTTGTGTCAGGCTATAGCGAGCCTGTTCAGGCATGAGCGACCCTGACAAGTCAGCGCTGGAGTTTGCCGACGACCAAGATGTGCCGGTTCCCTACATGGCGCGAACCCGTGCTTGGTACTTGGCCTTAGGGTATGACAACCCGTATCGGTGGGCGCATTACGCAGACGTGCCTTTTATGCCGCTTGCAAAGCCGCTTTCAGATTGCGTTGTCGGGCTCATTACCACCGCTTCACCGTTCGATCCGGCCAAAGGCGAGCAGGGGCCTGGCGCGCCTTACAACGCACGTGCCAAGTTTTACGAGGTTTACTCGGGTGACACGAGCGTTGACCACGACCTGCGCATTGCCCATGTCGCGATTGATCGCAAGCACACCAGCATGACTGATTCGGGCAGCTGGTTTCCGTTGCCGCTTTTGCGGGAATTGGTTGCTCAAGGCAAGATTGGCAAGCTTGCCCCGAGGTTTCACGGTGCACCAACCAATCGCAGCCAGCGCCACACATTGGTGGTTGATTGTCCAGAACTCTTGCGTCGTTGTCAGAGTGACGGTGTTGATGCGGTGGTCTTGGTAGCTAATTGCCCAGTTTGCCATCAGACGTTGAGTCTGGTAGCCCGGCATCTGGAGGCCAATGGGATTTCGACTGTCCTCATGGGGTGTGCCAAGGACGTGGTCGAGCATTGCGGTGTGCCACGATTTTTATTTAGCGATTTTCCGTTGGGCAATGCGGCAGGCAAGCCCCACGATATAGCGTCTCAGCGGCAGACGCTCGGATTGGCACTGGAATTGTTGGCTGCCGCGCCTGCCGGACGCACGACGGTGCAATCGCCACAACGCTGGTCTGAAAGCTCTGAGTGGAAGCTCGATTACAGCAACCCAGATCGTGTTTCCGAAGAAGAACTCGCAAGGCTCAGAGCCGAAGCCGACTCAGCCAAATCGGAAATTGCTCGCCAGAAAGCGCTGCTTGCCTGAGCCGTACGGGGTGTGCTAAGGGAAAGTCCTAGTCTTTCTGGTTCGGGTTTAGGGCTATTTAGGGGATTTTTTGCGCTAACTTTGTCGCACGAACTTTTGTCATTGGAGATTTCTATGAAAGCAACTCGCTTTTTGCGTTTGGCCGCTCTGACGGCTGCGTTGGCTGGTGCAGGTGTTGCCGTTCAAGCCCAGACTGTTTTGAAGATCGGTTACGCCACCTCCCCAGCCTCTCATTATGGTGTTGGCTCAACGGTGTTTTGTGAAGAGATCCAAAAGGGAACCGAGGGCCGCTACACCTGTCAACAGTTTGCAAGTGGTGCGCTTGGCGGCGAGCGTGAGATGATTGAATCCGTGCAGCTAGGCACGCTCGATCTGGTCAATACATCCACGGGCCCGCTGGGTAACTTCGTGCCTGAGGTCAAAATCGTTGACATTCCTTTCTTGTTCCGTGATTACGACCATGCTCGCAAGGTGATGGACGGCGAAATCGGCCAAAACCTGCTTGCCAAAATGCAAGAAAAAGGTTTGGTTGGCTTGGCATGGACCGAGAACGGTTTCCGTCACATGACTAACAACGTTCGTCCCATCGTCCAGGCAAGTGACGCCAATGGCTTAAAGATGCGCACCATGGAAAACAAGGTGCACATGGATGGCTACAAGACCTTTGGTATTTTGCCCACGCCCATGGCATTTCCAGAGCTATTCACAGCTTTGCAACAGGGAACCGTCGATGGCCAGGAGAACCCGATTCCCGTGATTCTCGCAGCCAAATTTGCGCAAGTGCAAAAGCACCTGTCGTTGACCAATCACGTGTATTCGCCCGCTGTGATCATCCTGTCGCCAAGCGTCTGGAACCAGCTCTCAGATGCTGACAAGCAGGTGTTTTTGAGTGCCGCCAAGGCAGCGTCTGCAGCCCAGCGCAAGAAGGTCAATGATGACGAGACCAACGGCATTGCGCTTTTGAGGCAAGACGGCATGCAAGTGGTTGAGCAGGTCAATGGCGAGAGCTTTCGCCAAGCCATCACACCAGCCTACGCTGAATATGCCAAGGAGTTTGGCGCTGACAACATCCGTGCAATTCAGGCAGTCCAGTAATTCGGTTGTTGCTACAACAAAAACGCCCAGCACGGTTTCGCCGGCTGGGCATTTTTTTCAATACGGAGCTGATCAAAAATTAGTTGCGCGCCATCGCGTCGACGTGTTTCGTATCGACCCCCAGTGATTTGGCGGCATTGAGAATTTCCTGCCACGTGTTCTCATCAACCGGTATGCCACTGCGCAGTCGCTCAGCCTTGGTTTGTTGTTCCGGTTCACCCGCGATTTTGACGCCTTCGGTGCCTTCGATGGCGGGTGACTGTTTGACCCAATCCAGAAAGGCGAGTGACTCCTGCACGAACAGATTGTCTTGCGCGAGTCTATCGGGGTCAATGAGAATCGTGAGCATGCCATTAAAGACGCGGCTGTGGTTGGCGCGTTCATGCAGCGTTGCGCCGCCAGAAAGAGCGCCGCCAAGCAGTTCGCAAACCAGTGACAAGCCAAAGCCCTTGTGCTCGCCGAAGGTTTTGATGGCGCCGTAGGGTGGCTTGACCGCAAAAACAGGGTCTGTCGTGGGCTGCCCGTGGTTGTCGATGAGCTGGCCGGGTTTCAGTTGGATGCCTTTGTTGTGTGCAACCCGGGTTTTGCCTTGGGCGATGACGCTGGTCGCAAAATCCAGAATGACCGGTGCGCGGCCTGCCACGGGTATCCCTACGCAGAAGGGGTTGGTGCCAAACCGTCCGTCGGCACCATCCCAGGGTGCTACGACGGGCTTGGACATGACATTCACAAAGTGAATGGAAATCAATCCGGCTGCTGTAGCCATTTCAGCCCAGGCGCCGATGCGACACAGATGGTGCACGTTGCCAAGTGACATGATGCAGCTGCCATGTTCCCTGGCCCGTTCAATGCCAATGAGCATGGCTTCGTGGCCAATCACTTGGCCAAAGCCGGCATGGCCGTCTAACCCGATCATTGTGCCGTGGTCAACTCGAAAGCTGACGTGGGCGTTGGCTTTCAAGCCATTCTCTTCTTTAAGGGAAAGGGCGTAGCGCGGCAGCATGCCAATGCCGTGTGAATCATGGCCAGTGAGGTTGGCTTCAATCAGATTGTTGGTAACTAGCTCAACCTCAGTGGGTTCGCTGCCAAACCCTTTGACCACTTCTTCAATGGCGTGTTTTAAAGCCCGCGCATTGAAGTAATGCATTGTTGCTGCCATGCTGCCCCGTCCTGTTGTAATTACTGCATGTACCACCCGTGGCTGACCACAAACGATTGACCGGTCATGGCAGCAGTCGGGAATCCTGCCAGGAAGGTTACAACAGAGGCGACGTCGTCAGTGGTGGTAAAGATGCCGTCAACCGTTTGGCCGAGCATAACTTTCTTGATCACTTCTTCCTCGGTGATGCCTAGCGTTTTGGCTTGTTCAGGAATTTGCTTGTCGACCAAGGGCGTGCGTACAAAGCCGGGGCACACCACATAAGCACGGACGTTTTTCTCGGCGCCTTCCTTTGCGACCACACGGGCTAAGCCAAGCAGTCCGTGCTTGGCTGTCACGTAAGCCGATTTCAGTTTGGAAGCCTCGTGAGAGTGTACCGATCCCATGTAAATAATGGATCCGCCACGGCCACTGGCATACATGTGCTTAATCGCTGCCTGGGTTGTCAGAAATGCGCCGTCCAGATGGATGGCAAGCATCTTTTTCCAATCAGCATAAGGGAACTCTTCGATCGGGTGCACGATCTGGATGCCAGCGTTTGATACCAAGACATCAATGCTTCCAAGCTTGTTGACAGTCTCTGCGATACCGGCATTGACTTGCTCTTCGCTCGTGACATCCATCGACAGACCGATCGCTTTTACGCCGAGAGCCTCGATTTCTTTGGCGGTGGCCTGTGCACCCTCGGCGTTGAGGTCTGCTATGACGATATTGGCGCCGGCCTTGGCCATGTGAATGGCGCATTGTTTGCCAATGCCACTGGCTGCTCCCGTTACGAGGGCTACTTTGTCTTTGAGCGTCATGAAGATATTCCTTTGGTTGAGGGTTTACAGATAAATATGTGTGTTCGATAGTAGCAATGATCGGCATCACATTTGTGGAAATTTTGCGCTATGAAATGCGAATCCTTGCCAAGTCACTCAAAGATTCGGAGTTTGGTGCTTTGCTGGTCTAGAATCAAGTGGTGAAGTAAGGCGCACGTCAGAGTGGACAGTCATTGACTGCAGCGGCTTTGCACTTAAACGACGCGTCCGTTTGCAGCCGATCAAAACAAGGATATAGACGATGACAGCTCAGGTAAGGTATGAGACGCCAGCTAGTGCCATGGAAGCGGCTGTGCTCTTGGCAAGCGCGAGCGGCCACGGGCGTGTGTTGGCTGGCGGTACTGATTTGCTTGTGCAAATGCGATCTGGCCGCCTTGCGCCAACGTTGATTGTCGATGTCAAGGGCATTGAGAGATGGTTACAGTGCGCCAAGAGCCCGACGGTTGGCGTGTTGGCGCCAGTGTTGCCTGTATGGACCTGGTGCGTCACCGTGAATTTGCTGCTGCGTTTGCTGGCGTGGTTGACGGAGCAAACTGGATCGGTTCGATTCAGGTACGCAGTCGGGCGTCGATGGGTGGAAACTTGTGTAACGCATCTCCAGCAGCCGACAGCGTGCCGGCCATGATGGCTGTAGGCGCCATCGCCAGTATTGAAGGCCCCACTGGCAGGCGCGAGGCGCCGGTCGAGGATATTCCGGTAGGTCCCGGCAAAAATTCATTGGCACCAGGTGAGCTTGTGGTCTCGATCTTTTTCCCCAACTTGCCCAAGCGTAGCGGCAGCGCCTACATCCGATTTACCCCGAGAACTGAGATGGATATCGCCGTAGTGGGGGCTGGTGTGGCACTAACGCTTGACGACAGCGGTATTTGCACGGCAGCCAAGGTTTGTCTCGGTGCTGTGGCAGAAAAGGCCATTGTGGTGCCAGAGGCGGCGCAGGCTTTGATCGGCACCGCTGTCGATGAGGCCGCGTTGGCCAAGCTAGCTCAGGCTGCAAGTGCTGCCGCCCGCCCGATTGATGACAAGCGTGGCACCAAAATATTCAGGACCAAGCTGGCGGGTGTGATCGCTCGTCGCACAGCAGAAAAAGCGCTCGCAAGAGCACGGGGGAACGGTTGAAATGGCCAAGCATCATGTAAGCACCACGATTAATGGTGAGCCAGTCGAGTTTTTGTGTGAAACCAGCCAGACGCTGCTTGACGTCTTGCGCAATGAGCTAGACATGACGGGCACTAAAGAGGGTTGTGGCACCGGTGACTGCGGTGCCTGTAGCGTCACCGTTGACGGCGAGCTGGTTTGTTCATGTTTGGTGTTGGGTGTTGAAGCTAACGGCAAATCGATTCAGACGATTGAAGGCATGGCCGCTGGCAGTGAATTGCATCCGCTGCAGCGCAAGTTTTTAGAGCATGCAGGTTTGCAATGTGGCATTTGTACGCCGGGCATCTTGATCGCGGCACGCGAGTTGCTTAAGCACAATCCGGACCCAACCGAGGAACAGGTTCGTTACTGGTTGGCCGGCAATTTATGTCGTTGCACGGGCTACAACAAAATCATCGAGGCAGTTTTGGATGCGGCCCGCGAGATGAGAGGAACAAGCCATGCTTAAAAAAACTGAAGTAGCCATGAATCCATCGGAGCTGATTGGCTCTCGGCCGGTGCGTCCAGACGGCGTGCCCAAGGTCATGGGATTGGCTCAGTATGGTGCTGATTATGAATTGCCAGGCATGCTCTGGGGAAAAGTGCTGCGCTCGCCTCATGCGCATGCGCGCATCCTGTCGATTGACACCAGTCGTGCGAAGGCATTGGCTGGCGTCAAGGCCGTGATGACGGCAGCCGATTTGCCCGAGCAAGAATTTGGATATCAAGGGCCGGAACGTGTACAGGTGAATTATTGGCATATGACTCGCGGCATCATGGCACGCGAGAAGGTCTTGTTTGCCGGTCATCCAGTGGCCGCGGTAGCCGCTACCTCGCAAGCGATTGCAGCCCAGGCGCTGAAGTTGATCGATGTTGAATATGAGGTTTTGCCGCACGTCATCGATGTGGAAGATGCAATGCGCGAGGATGCCCCGGTATTGTTGGACAACTTGTTCACCCGCGGTGTGGAACCTGCCCCAACGAAAGCCTCCAATGTGGCCCGGGTGCGAACCTTTTTGGCCGGAGATCCAGAGGCTGGCTTTGCGCTCGCCGACGAGATCGTCGAAATGAGCTTTACCACGCAGCCAGTGCATCAGGGCTATATCGAGCCGCATGCTGCATTGGCACGCTGGGGTGCCGATGGGCAGTGTGAGGTTTGGTCATCAAGCCAGGGACATTTTGTGGTGCGTGCGTTCACGGCCAAGCTCGTTGGCTTGAATGTCAGCGACGTGGTGGTGCATCCGGCTGAAATTGGTGGTGGGTTTGGCGGCAAGACAGTCGTTTATCTGGAGCCCTTGGCGTTGACCTTGTCCAAATTGTCTGGCTTTCCGGTCAAGATGGTGATGACGCGTGAAGAGGTGTTCGAGGCCACAGGGCCCACCTCTGGATCGTCTATGACCGTCAAAATGGGTGTCACCCGTGACGGCAAAATTGTGGCTGCAGACGGCGTGTTTAAGTTCCAGGCCGGTGCTTTCCCCGGTTCGCCCGTCATGAATGCGGCCATGTGCGCTTTTTCTGTCTATGACTTGGAGAATGCGCGCGCGACCAGCTACGACGTGGTTTGCAACCGTCCCAAGGCAGCAGCTTATCGGGCACCAGGCTCACCCATAGCGGCATTTGCGGTTGAAAGTGTGGTTGATGAGTTGGCGCGACGCATCGGCATGGATCCGCTGGAGCTGAGGCTAAAGAACGCGGTCAAGGCAGGCTCGCCCACGATCTGGGGGCCCAAGCACGCTCATGACGGGTTCAGAGAGACGATTGAGGCTTTGATGAATCACCCAGGCTACAAAGCCGAGCTCGGGCCAAATCAGGGCAGGGGCGTGGCTTCTGGTTTCTGGTTTAACGGCGGTGGTGAGTCGGCAGCAACGATTCATGTCAATGAAGATGGTTCGATTGCGCTGGCCACTGGCAGCATGGATGTCGGTGGGTCGCGCGCATCCATGGCCATCATGGCTGCTGAGACCTTGGGCGTGCCCTATGAGTCGGTGCGTTCAACCGTCGCCGATACTGCCTCGATCGGCTACAACCATGTCACGGGTGGTTCGCGTGTGACTTACGCCACAGGTATGGCAGTGGTGCAGGCCTGCCAGAAAATCATTGAAGACATGCGCACACGCGCTGCGACGATCTGGGACGTGGCTGTTGAAGGCGTGGTCTGGGACAATGGTGCTGCCAAGCCCGCAGATCCGTCGGTTGGAGATTTCGCGCCCTTGACGCTCAAAGACATTGCAGCAAAGCGAGCGGTCACGGGAGGACCGATTGTGGCTGAAGTTGCCATTAACGCAGGGGGTCAGGCGCCCGGGTTTTCTACGCAATTTTGTGATGTTGAAGTCGATCCCGAAACCGGTGCCGTCAAGATCTTGCGTTATGTGGCAGCCCAAGACGTGGGGCGTGCAATTCACCGCAGCTATGTCGAGGGCCAGATTGAGGGCGGTGTGGTGCAAGGCATTGGCTGGGCGTTAAACGAGACGTATGTCTACAACGAGCGTGGGCAGCTTGAGAATGCCGGTTTTCTTGACTACCGAGTCCCAGTGGCCTCTGACCTGCCGATGATCGAAGCAGTCATCGTAGAGGTGCCGAATCCCAATCATCCCTTTGGTGTCAAAGGTGTGGGCGAGGTCAATATCGTGCCGGTTATGGGAGCGGTTGCCAATGCCATTCGCGATGCTGTTGGGGTGCGCATGACCGCATTGCCGATGTCGCCACCGGCCGTACTCGCTGCCTTGGACGCCGAGGCTGTCAGTGCCTGACACGAATGCTGACCAGGCTAGGCCGGTCAAGGTCACCCTAACCGGTGCGTTTGAGCCTTACACGCGCGGTGAAGAAACGTTCGAGCTGGCGGTCTCAACGGTTCGAGGCTTGCTACGTGAAATCGACCGGCGGTATCCTGGGTTGGCTGCAGTGCTCGAGGAGGACAGCGCGATTGCCATTGATGGCGTTGTCCATGAGATTGTTTACACGCAGCCGCTCGCACCCGGTGCTGAGGTGTATTTCATTCCGCGATTGGAAAGCGGCTAAAGCGAATGGTTAATCAGGCTTTGCGGGCGTTCTCGGGCTCAGATAGCTGCATTTGCCACATCTGGGCGTAGGTGCCTCCACTCGCGAGCAGGCGCTCGTGTGTGCCAGATTCAACCAATTCACCATGGTCAATCACCAAAATCTGATCCGCATGAACAATCGTAGAAAGCCGGTGTGCAATGATCAAGGTCGATCGATTGCGGGCCAGTTTCCAGAGCTCCGTTTGCAACGCACGCTCAGTACGCGAGTCCAGCGCCGATGTTGCCTCGTCAAACACCAATAGGGCAGGGTTTTTCAGCAGCGTACGGGCGATAGCCAAGCGCTGCTTCTCGCCGCCAGATAGCTTTAACCCTCGTTCACCGACTGGTGTATCAAAACCTTGTGGCAGACGTTCAATGAAGGCTCCTAATTGAGCCGCTTGCGCGGCTGCGTGCACTTCAGAGTCCGACGCATCAGGCCTGCCGTAGCGAATGTTGTAGCCAATGGTGTCGTTAAAAAGCACGGTGTCTTGGGGCACGATGCCAATGGCTTGGCGCAGGCTTGTCTGGGTGACACTGCGCACATCCTGGTCGTCTAGGCAGATGCTGCCGCTGTCAACGTCATAGAAACGGAACAGCAGGCGCGATAGTGTACTTTTGCCGGCACCGCTGCGACCAACCACGGCCGTTGTGGTGCCTGCTGCAATCGTGAAGCTGATATCTTTGAGCACTGGGCGCTGTTTGTCATAACTGAAACTGACGCGCTCAAACCTGACAGTGGGACCCTTGCTTGGGTCCCGTATCACGATCGCCGGCGCGCCTGGTGTGTCGGTGATCTCTTCTTGCTCATGCAGTAGCCCAAACATACGGTCAATATCAGCGGTCGATTGTTTGAGCTCGCGATACACCACACCCAGGAAATTCAGCGGCATGTATAGCTGAATCATGAGTGTGTTGACCAATACCAGGTCACCAAGCGTGAGGCTGCCATTGGCCACGCCTGCAGCTGCTCGCCAGATGATGAGTACCAAGCCAATCGAAATGATGATTTGCTGACCAAGGTTCAGTGCAGCCAACGATTGTTGCGATATGATCGCCGCTTTTTGATACTGCTGCATGCTCTCATCGTAGCGACGAGTTTCATAGTCTTCATTGCCAAAGTACTTCACTGTCTCAAAATTCAGCAGCGAGTCGATGGCTTTTTGATTGGCGCGGGTGTCTAGCTGGTTCATGGTGCGGCGCAAGTTGGTGCGCCACTCAGTCACTACCACCGTGAATATGATGTAGAGCACCAGAGCCACGAGCGTGATGATAGAGAACCAGATGTCATAGAAGATGGCTAGATAGCCCAGCACTAACGCAAACTCAAAAAATGTCGGGAAAATGCTGTAAAGCGAGAATGAGACCAGCGTCTGAATGGCACGGGTGCCGCGCTCGATGTCACGGCTCACGCCGCCAGTCTGACGCGACAGATGAAAGTTAAGCGACAGTCGGTGCAGATGGTTAAAGACATTTAATGCGATCTGGCGCACTGCGTGCTGGGTGACACGCGCAAACAGGGCTTCCCTGAGTTCCGTAAAGAGAGACGTAGAGAGCCTGAGCAGGCCATAGCCTATGATTAGCCCGATCGGTACGACTAACAACGCACCAGCCATGGTGTTGACATCAAGCGCGTTGACCATGTCTTTGAGCACGATCGGCACGCCCAAGTTGGCGAACTTGGCCAGCACCATACAGGCCAGCGCGAATGCTACTCGCCATTTGTATGCCAGCAGATACGGCAGCAGATCCCGAATCACCTGCCAATCGGCGCGGTGATTCGAGCGGGGAGACTCGCTGCTGTCAGTGCCAAACTGTCTCAAGGCGTCATCTCACTAACCCATCACAAACGGATTGGCGATCTCTTTGTTGGTGTTAATCCAAACGCTCTTGGTTTGCAGGTACTCGTAGATCATGGCTTGCCCATTCTCACGACCCAGGCCAGAGCGTTTGTAGCCACCAAAAGGCGACATGTAGCTCACCACACGGTAGGCGTTGACCCACACGGTGCCGGCACGAATGCGAGCGGAGATGTCGATGGCACGGTTGATGCTCTGAGTCCAGACACCAGCAGCCAAGCCGTAGAGTACGTCGTTGGCCAATTCGACCGCCTCATCGTCATTTGAGAACTTGATAATTGAGAGCACCGGTCCAAAGACTTCTTCTTGCGCGATCCGCATCTGGTTGTTGACGCCAGTGAAGATCGTGGGTTCAACAAACCAGCCCTGGCCGCATTCAGGTCGAGTGGCCGCCGCACCACCTAACACGCAGTTGGCGCCTTCGCCCTTGGCAACATCGATATAGGAGAGGATTTTCTCGTACTGGGGGCGAGTAGTGACCGGGCCAACCTGAGTGCTGGCTTGCATGGGGTCACCCATTTGCGCGGTTTTTGCCAGAGTCAACAATTTCTCGACCACCTCGTCGTGCACGCTCTCGTGGACTAGCAGGCGAGAGCCTGCGAGACACGTTTGCCCTGTAGCCGCAAAAATGCCGGAGACGGCGCCTTTGACGGCGTTGTCGATGTTGGCATCTTCAAAAATGATGTTGGGCGACTTGCCGCCAAGCTCGAGCGATACGGGTTTTAAACCCCGGGCAGCGGCCTCGGCTACTTTGACGCCGCCCATTTCGCCGCCGGTGAATGCCACGCGTGCGACTTTGGGGTGCTCCACCAGAGCGCTGCCCACTTCGCTGCCAAATCCCGTGACCACGTTGATCACACCCTTCGGGAATCCGGCTTGTTCAACCAGGTTCATGAATTCAAGCGCCGAGGCCGAGGTGAACTCGGACGGCTTGATAATCACGGTATTGCCTGCTGCCAGTGCGGGTGCAAGTTTCCACGCTACTAGCAACAACGGCGAGTTCCAGGGCGTGATGATGGTCACCACGCCATAGGGCTCGTGGCGGGTGAAGTTAAAAAAGCCTGGCTTGTCTACCGGAATAACCGCGCCTTCTATTTTGTCGGCCAAGCCACCAAAATAGTAAAACCACTGCGGCATGTACTGGGTTTGCGCGTACATTTCCGCTTTGAGTTTGCCGTTGTCACGCACTTCAATATCAGCGAGGTACTCGGCTTTCTCCGCAATCAGATCGCCGAGCTTGCGCAGCATGGCACCACGCTGACTAGCCGTGAATTTGGACCAGGGGCCTTTGTCAAACGCCAGCCATGCCGCTCTGACCGCGCGCTCCGCGTCCGCGGCATTGCAGCGCGGGATTTTTGCCCACGGCTGACCAGTGAATGGGTTCTCCGTGTCGAACCACTGGCCACTGGCTGGATCTACCCATTGTCCATCGATATAGGCTTGGTATTGTTTCATGCGTCCCCCTGGTCAATTACTGCCAGCATGATACTGCCAAGCAGTACTTGGCGTCAGTGTTGGCATCGCAGTTTCGGGGGCAGGAAGTGGCGATTACTCGGTTTTTTAGGCCGCGGTTGGTTCAGATGGCATGCTTTCAGTATCTTCTAGAACTGGTTCGTCCGCCGGGGGGCGCAGTGGCCGCAAGAATGCATCAGGCACTGGGCCCTTGCTTTTGAAGCACAGTTTGCCTTTAATTACGTAAGTCAGCGTTTCCGATTGTGATAACGTCTCAACTTCCCAGGTATGCATGGGCCCATAGTCAGACCAGTGCTCGATGCCGTTCGAGGCAACCACGCGCACAATCCGCCCCAGGTTCTCGGGGATCTCGCATTTAACCGTGATGGCCAAGTCTCCAACGCGACAATTCAGTGCCATGGTTTACCTTCCTACTGTCCAAAGTTCTCCAGAAGACGGCCTAAGGGCTTTAACGCTTCTTTCATTTGGTTAAAGCGCGAATTGAGTTCATCTCCCGTCTCGGGTTCGAGCTGATCGATCAGCGTGCCGCGATCCTGGCTAAGTTCAGCCAAAGACACGACACCATTGTCATCATAGTCAAACGAGTTGATGATGGCCGACGCTATCAAAGGCCCTACGGGAAGCGCAGCAGCTACCACGCCAACCAATTCGTCGTTACTAGCAGGGGTGTCTTCGCTAACGGTGGCTAGGTAGCCGGCCACTCTGAAAAGGCGCGCGATTTCAGCCGTGCTCAGGTTGCCATCGCCAGAGACATCGATGCCAGCAAATAGCTCACTGGCACAAGCCTGGCGGTTGGTTTGGCAAATACTTTGCGCGTTGCTTAGTACTTGCAGCAGGGCAACGGGCTCACCATGCAACAGAACTTGGCTGCGTGGCAGGGTGTTGCCGCAAGATTCGTAATCGGTGGTTTGCCAGTCGTCAGCAGGAGTCGATCCCGAATCAGCGTTGTCCGGCAAAAAAGCCTCACGCAGCCTGCCGTCGGGCAGCACAGTAAAAAAGTTCGGGTATCCGTCTGAATCTTCAAGTCGAGTCCAGCCCTGCGGTTGGGCTTGGGGCTTGGTTAAGCCAGTCAGTGCCGTCTCTTGCTCGCCTATCCATAGATAGAAGCTCTTATAGAAAGCCAAGGTGTCTTGCGGTGAGCTGCAATTTGGAGTTGCCCAAATCCCGGCCATTTCCTTGGGGACTTCTTGGCCTAGGGTGGCAGCAG
The DNA here is from genome assembly GCA_021208885.1 of Burkholderiaceae bacterium. Lineage (GTDB taxonomy): Bacteria > Pseudomonadota > Gammaproteobacteria > Burkholderiales > Burkholderiaceae_B > Algicoccus. The sequence continues at coordinate 30,808 of JAJOJF010000015.1, read as the reverse complement.
GCAGCAGCGCTAGCAGGCAGGATGCAAGTTTCAGTTTCACGGCAGCACCTATGGTTTGGGATGGCTTTAGTCTAGTTTGAGTGGCCGAGGTGGTCAATCAGTCTCATTGGATATCAGTTTCATGGGCATCGTGTGGGGTTGACACAGTTGCCTCAACACTTGTTGGCAAGGCATTGCTCGGCAAGGCGGTACAAACCCGATACACAAAAGAGAGCCTATCGTTTAAGTTCGAATGACTGATTAATCACCTGAGCAACCCTATGACTATCACCATTGATTATTATTTGGCTCCCCAGAGCCCCTGGACCTATCTGGGACATCAGCGTTTGGCTGGCATTGCAGCTGCAGCCGGCGCGCAGATTCGCGTACGTCCGATTGACTTGGGACGGGTGTTTCCCGTGTTCGGTGGTGTTGTGCTCAAGGACCGACATCCTAAGCGCCAAGCTTATCGACTCGTTGAGCTGGCTTTATTTCGGGATTATTTGAATGTGCCCCTGAATCTGGAGCCAAAGTTTTTTCCGGTGGTCTCAGCTCTAGCCTCTAAAACGATTGTTGCCGTTGAGCAATCTCATGGCGATCAGGCCGCATTTAAGTTCGCCGGTGCATTGATGTCGGCTGTCTGGGCACAAGAACGTGACATTGCTGATGAACAGACCTTGACCCAAATTTTGGCTGAGTGTGATCTGCCATCGGACTGCCTAGCTCAGGCCAAATCAGACGTGGTGCAAGGAATTTATGATCGATACACCGACAATGCCATCGAGTTGGGCGTATTCGGCGCACCAACCTACGTGCTTGACGGCAAGATGTACTGGGGTCAGGATCGTTTGATGTTTTTAGAGCAGGCGCTGAGCAAAAGGCCTGCTTAACCGATTCGATTGCCTTAGCCCATTTCGATTTTGAGCTGCTCAATCAAGCGCTCGCGTTGTTTGATTGTTTTTAGCCCGGCCGCACCAAGCTCTTTGGCAACCAAGTTCACTAGCCCCTCACAGAACACTAGGTAGGCACCCAGGCTATTGCTGATATAGCTGCCTGTGTGGGGAATAAGGAAGGGGTATTGAGCGTGCGTGACCAATGGCGAGGCCAGTGAGTCGCTGAGCGCAACGACCTGAATCCCGTTGTCATGGGCGGTTTTGGCGACTTCGGCTACCAAGCGTGTGTACGGCGCAACGCTCGCCACAATCAGGATGTCTTGGGAACCAAGTTGCGACAAACCCTCGGCCACGCCCATGGCATTGGCGTCGAGCAGGCTCACGTCTGGCCGAATCAGGTTTAAGCCGTAGACCAGATAGCTTGCAATTGCGTGAAACTGTCGCAAACCGTAGATCACCACACGGCGAGCCCGGGCGATTCTGGCGGCAGCTTGCAGCATGGTTTTGGGGTCAGTTGCGGCAATGGCTGCTTCGATATTTCGGATAGAGTCTGCGGCAATACTGTCGAGCACATGCCGATTAGCGCCGGCACTGACTGTGCGGGGTGTCTGCAGCAGGCGTTTGCCTTGCTCAGAGTAAAAGGGGGCTGATGAGTTGGTAAGGTTGCGCTTGAATACCGCCTGAAACTCACCATAGCCACCAAAGCCTAGGCGGCTTGCCAGGCGAGTTAGCGTCGATGCGTTAACACCGACAGCCTTGGCTACCTCGGATATCGAGTGCAAAGCAACCTGGTTTGGATTCTCGACCAAGACAGCGAGTACTTGCAAAGTTTTGCTGCCTAGCGAGATGCTGGCTTGACCCCGACCGATGTCGATGATGAGTTGCTTGAGTTCGTCAAGGCTGTGTATCACTGGTTGACTGGCTGAGCGCATAGGGGCGGCTGTGCAGTGGCTTGGTTTTGAATCTGGTCGTTCGTCAATCGGTACAGGGGCTCGAACGACTGACTGGTATGAACTTGCCACTGTACCGCATTTGCCTGGATTTCAAAGCGCGCGCTAGCCAAGGTGTTCTCGGTGTCTGGGTCGTTTGGGTCTTTCCGGAAAATAGGGAATTCACTGTTGTCGGTGTCAAACAAAATCTTTAACGGTTCGGCTGACGGTTGCGCATTCAATATTTGCTCAAGCCGTGCCTGACGGAATCCAGATGATCCGGTGATGATCTGCGGTTGATGGCGCATGGCCGAATGGATCATGTGGTTGGCATGACCAGCTGGTTCCGACACATTAATGATTGAAGTGTGACGGTTGGTGAATTCGATGCTAGTCAGCGTGTCAGTGCCAGCCTGGCCCAATGTGACATGAAACCCGCCGGCTGGATCAATAGAGCGCAAATAGAGCGTCGCGCTCGCGATGGTGGGCAAGCTTATTAGCTGACGCGTGACGATCATGCGCGGCACGCCGGGCTTGGCATGCAGGGTACGCAGGTTGTTGACAGTCATGCACAGGCCTTTAGCGTTAGCGCCAAAGGTGTGGCCCGGGATCGAGCCTGGATAAACAAAGGCGGTAAAGGCGATGTCTAACCCCGCCTGGATGTGTGCGATACCACAATGGCCCGCAAACAGCGGATCTCCATCTTCATTGTGCGCCAGTAAAGTCTGGGCTCCAGGCTGCTGTACAGTGGTGCAACCATCGGGTCCCCAAGCCCATAGGTCACCCCTACAGTTCCACACAAATACATCTTCAAATGGCATCTCCAGGCCTTGCGCCATTCCTTGAAGTTCAGCCCAGTATTGCGGGTGATGCTCTCGAACGAGCTCTTGCATCGATTGAACCATCGGATGCTGCCGAAACCGCATGATGTGTTTCCAGCCAGGGCTGATTTGTGCGTAGTGATGTAGCGCCTTTGCGCCAAAACGCCCAAGTGCGGCACCGACTTCATGGTGTGTGCCGGAAAGGTCAAGATAGTTCAGCATGGCCGGATTACTCCACGTGTTGCAAGAATTCACGCAAGCGCGGGTTGCTCGGGTTGTCGATCAGCTCATTGGGTGGGCCATCAACGGCGATATGACCATGCTCCATGAAAATCAGTCGAGTGCCAACTTTACGCGCAAAGGAGATTTCATGAGTCACCACAATCATGGTCATGCCTTCTTCAGCAAGTGCTTGCATCACTCGGAGGACCTCTTGGCGTAGCTCAGGGTCAAGTGCAGAGGTTGGCTCATCAAAGAGCATCAGCTTGGGCTTGACGGCAAGCGCCCGGGCAATCGCCACGCGCTGTTGCTGGCCACCAGACAGTTCATTGGGATAGTGGTCTTTACGCTCGAGCAGGCCAACCTTCTCTAGCAGCGCAAGCGCTTCTTGTTCGGCCTGAGACTTGGAGGTTCTTCTAACCTGCTGGGGTCCAAACGCTACGTTCTCAAGGGCTGTCATTTGTGGGAAAAGGTTGAACTGCTGAAACACCATGCCGGCTTCTTGCCGGATTTCCCTGACCGTGGATTTGCCGCCACGAACGCTTAAGCCATCAACAAGCAAGTCCCCTCCATCAATGGTCTCAAGTGCGTTGATGCAGCGCAACAGGGTTGATTTGCCCGAGCCTGAGGGGCCGATTAGAACAACGACCTCTCCAGCATCAATCGACAGGTCAACGCCATCAAGCACCACCGTTGAGCCGAAACGCTTGCTGACGTTTTTGAATTCAACCATGCTCACAGAATACGCATCCTTTTTTCAACGACTCGCAGCGCAAAGGTCAGCACACCGATCATGACCAGATAAAAAATCGCAACTGCGCTCCAGATCTCGACTGCCCTGAAGTTCGCGGCCATGATTTCCTGGCCCTGACGGGTGAGCTCACCGACACCAATCACAATGAACAGTGATGTGTCTTTCAGGCTGACGATGAACTGGTTGCCTAAGGGTGGAGTCATGCGACGAAACGCGACTGGACCAATAACAAATGCCAGAACTCGCCAGACTGGCATGCCCAACGCCAAGCCGGCTTCTTTGAGTCCTTTTGGCACGGACAAGAATGCGCCACGGACAATCTCCGCAATGTAGGCGCCGGCATTCACGATAATGGATGTTACCGCTGCAGTGATCGGGTCGACTCGAATGTCAGCAATAACGGGTAGCGCAAAGTAGATAAACATGACTTGCACCACGATAGGCGTACCACGCACCACCTCAACGTAAACGAAGGCGATGGCATTGACCAGATTGTTACCGTAGGCGCGCATCAGGCCAAACAACAGCCCCACCAGGCTGCCACCTGCCAGCCCCACGATGGTGATAAACAACGTGAGCTGTGCGCCTTGGAAGAGCGCGGGCAGCGCATCAACGATGACTGAAAAATCAAAATCCATGGTGGGGCTTCCTGCTCAATGAATCAATTGCCAAACACAGCCATCACTTTGAAGGAGGCAGTGTGCCAAACCACTTCTGGTAGATCGCATCGTAACGGCCGTCTTTTTTCATGTTGGCAAGTGCAGCATTGACCTTTGGCACCAACGGGCTGCCCTTGGGAAAACCAATGCCGTACTCGTGGGCCATCATTTGCGCGCCGACGACTTTGACTTTGCCTTTGCCAGCGGTGTTTGCAAAGTAAAGCACGTTGGGCGTATCGTGCATGGCGGCATCGACCCGACCAGTCATGAGTTCAAGGTAGGCGTTGTCGATGTTGGGAAACTGGCGCAGTTCAGTGCCTTTGAAGTTCTCTTTGGCGTAATCAGCTGCTGAGGTGCCAGTCTTAATGGCGAGGCTTTTACCATTTAAGTCTTCGGCGCCCTTGATGTCACTGTCAGCAGGCACCATGATCATAAAGCCGCTATCGTAGTAGCCATCTGAGAAGTCAATTACCTTCTTGCGCTCATCCTTGATGGTGATGCCAGCCAAAGCGACGTCAACGTTGTTGGTTTGCAGGGCGGGCAAGATGCCATTGAAATCCATGGGCTGCAGCTTGTACTTCACACCGATTTCCTTAGCGATTTCGTCCCACATGTCGATATCAAAGCCGACGTACTTATCGCCTTGTTTGAATTCAAAAGGCACAAAAGCAGTGTCGGTGGCCACAATCAGTGTTTCGGCCTGGGCAGCGCCCCCGATCAAGGCTGCGGCGGTCAATGCCGATCCTAGCAGTTTAGTAAGGGATTTCTTCATTCGAGTCTCCTGAAGTCAGAGATGAGGTCTCTGGTTTGCGTACGTAATGACGACAAAGTATCTAGATAGTAGTTGCAAATATTTATGCAACTATCTATGTAATGCAAATTTATTTGCTTTTTGCGTTTCGTACAAGCGCTTGGGCTCCGTGTTTACCCGCAGCGTTACAACAGGCGGCTCACTTTGAGTGGTCAGCCATTGGTCGGCCCGGCTTGCCGATGTGTTTGGTCTTGTGGTTTTTTTAGGCTCTTTTTGGGCTTTTAAGCCATTGATCTTTTTTAGTCCTAGAATTCGGGTTGTCGCGCAACCGTTGACACAAGCGAATGTCACGCATGAACAAAACGCTTTTTAGGAAGGCAAGATGACAATCATTGCATTTGTAGGGCTCGGCGCCATGGGCCTGCCGATGGCAAAAAACCTGGTGAAGGCGGGCCATGAGGTTCGAGGCTTTGATCTAAACAGCGCTGCGTTGGCTGAACTCAACAAGGCCGGTGGCAAAGCCGCTGCGTCAGCCAAGCAAGCCGCGACCGGTGCGCAAGTGCTGATGCTCATGGTGGTCAACGCTGCACAGGCCGAGCAGGTGATGTTTGCTGATGGCGCGTTAGATGCCCTGAATCCTGGCTCGATCGTGGTGCTGATGGCGACTTGCCCGCAGGCGGCTGTACAGAAATTGGCTCAACAGGTGCTTGAGCATGGCCATCGTTTGGTTGATGCGCCTGTCTCTGGTGGCGTGGTGGGTGCCCAAAGCGGCACGTTGACCATGATGGTAGCCTGTGAAACAGTGACCTACGAGTCAGTCTCTCCGCTTTTGCAGGTGCTCGGTGAACGCGTGTTTCATGTAGGTCAAGCGCCAGGCCAAGGGGCCATGGTTAAAACCATCAACCAGTTGTTATGCGGTGTGCACATCGCCGTGGCGGCGGAGGCGTTTGCGTTGGCAGACAAGGCTGGTTTGGACCTTGAACTGCTGCTGCAAATCATGAGTGGGTCAGCTGCTTCGAGCTGGATGCTGCAGAACCGCGGGCCTCGTATGCTCGAGGATGACCCCGAGGTCAAAAGCGCGGTTGACATCTTTGTCAAAGACCTCTCGATTGTTCTGCAGACTGGACACGACATGCGTGCTGGTTTGCCCATTGCAGCGGCCGCGCACCAGATGTATTTGGCAGCCTCGGGCAGGGGTGATGGCAAGGCTGATGATAGTCAGGTGATCCAGACCTATCGCGTCATGAATGGCGTGAAGGGCTAAATCCTTCGATCGTCTGAGCGTTTGAGTCATGTGCGCGGTTTACAGCCCCACGTTCCGACAAGACTGGGTCAAAGACACTTTCGGGCTTGCTTTGCCGCCAGCGGCTGCCGAGGTGTACCCGGGACACATGGGGCCGATTGTGGTGCGCAGTCACCGCAATGGCCGCACCGCAATTGGGATGGCGCAGTTTGGACTGGTGCCACCTTGGGCCAAAGACACCAAAATTTCGCGCCATACCTACAATGCCCGGCTTGAGACAGCGGCTAACAAGCCTAGCTACCGGGACGCCTGGCGTCAGGCTCACTGGGCGATCATCCTGGCGGATTGTTTTTATGAGCCTTGTTATGAGACAGGTAAAGCGGTGCGTTGGCTCATTGAGCAAGAAAGTGGCGAGCCGATGGGTATTGCGGGGCTATGGCAGCGTTGGCATGACCGAGCTACGAATCAGATTTTGGCGTCTTTCACCATGCTCACGGTCAATGCCGATGGCCATCCAATCCTGAGTCGCATGCACAAACCCGAAGACGAAAAACGCACACCCGTGGTGCTTTCGCCCGCTGTGTTTGATCAATGGCTCACCTGTCAACCAGAGAATGCGGGGGACTACCTGCAACTGCAGAACATGCCGCCGCTTGCGGCAGCGCCAGCTGGCGGTGGTGGTGCGACGCTCGATCGTCCGTTTGTCTGAATTGTTCTAGACTTCCGTAAAGACACATTTGGAAGGCTTTGATGGCTGCGTTAATCGGTTTTACGTTGTTGTTGCTCTATCAGGTGCTCGGCGAAGCGATTGCGCGGCTATTTGCGCTTGATTTGCCAGGGCCTGTGCTTGGGCTAATGCTGTTGTGGCCGTCCTTGTGGGTCAACTGGATTCGCAAACAGGTGGCTGCAGTCGCCGGTTTTTTGCTCTCAAACCTTTCGTTGCTCTTTATTCCCGTTGGTGTTGGTGTGATCCTGCATCTGGAGTTGCTATCAACTATTTGGTGGCAAATCGCACTGGCTTTGTTTGCTTCAACCATTTTGGGGCTCATCACCACGGTGCTGTTGTTGCGGGTATTGATCAAAGAGCCGTTTCCGGACAGTGACGCGCGGGGTGGTGATGGTGAGGGCGGCCATGGCTGATTTTGTGGAGCTCTGGACTTATCTATCTGCTACGCCTTTGTTCGGGTTGACAGCCACGCTGTTGGTATACGTTGTTGGACTGGTAATCTATCAGCGTTATGAGCAAACGCCTTGGCTTAATCCAGTGCTCTGGAGCATTGTGGCATTGGGCAGTGCGCTTTGGTGGTTTGATATTCCTTACCAACGTTATTTCGCCGGCGCCCAGTTCATTCATTTCTTGCTTGGCCCCGCTGTGGTCTCTCTGGCATTGCCCCTGTGGCAAAGACGCGCTGAACTCAAACGCCATGCCCTGGCGTTAACGCTTGCGGCATTTGGCGGTGGGGTGGTCAGCGCCTTGAGCGCGTTTGGCTTGGCGTGGTGGCTGGGCGTGCCTCAAGAAGTTGCTTTGTCACTTATCCCGAAATCAGTGACTGCACCCGTTGCCATGGGGGTGGCTGACAGCATTGGTGGCATTGCTGAGCTTGCTGCCATCTTTGCGGTGTTAAGCGGCTTGATTGGCGCGCTGCTGGCACGTTCGGTCTTTGGCGTCATGGGTGAGGGGACGTCGAAACTGGCCTGGATGCGTCGCGGTTTTGCCCTTGGTACGGTCTCGCATGGCATAGGGGCCGCGCGCGCCATGCAGGTTAGCCATCAGGCCGGTGCCTATGCTGGACTCGCGTTGGCAGCGCAGGTGGTGCTTGCTTCAATCTGGATTCCCCTATTGCTTGGCTGGTGGTGAGCCTATCTAGTGGTTTGGTTTAGTGCAGGACGATGTTTGTATGCTGGTTGCCGATCAATAGGCGCCTGCTTTGATTCTCACTTCGCTGCAAGATATGACAATTCATTACAATTGACTGCCTCCCCGTCCTGAACGACGAGGATTCCTAGCGGCTTTCTCAAGCCGCCAGGATTGTGCGTGCATCGCTACTTCCCAATGGTTCCTGCTTCATCGTTAAAACCACCGTTTCAACTCCACAGGCGAACACCCGATGCCCTCGGGCTTTACAAATCAATATCTTAAGGACGAGGATAATATCAAAGGCACTAGAGATCTGGCAGCTCGGGATGACAAAAAACACCCGAAAAAAACTGACATACAGGCTGCGCCTGCTTACATCCCCGTCCTGAAGAACGGGGCTTTACGCGCTGAACGGTAAAATACTTGTCATATTTTGTCGCAGCGTCATGGTCGGGCATCAATCAGGTTGGTTCGACGCGTTGTGGTTAAAACTCAACCCAAAGTTGAACCTGCATGCAATTTGAAGACTTTTCTGACCTTAAAAAAATAAACAAGCGTAGCCAGCGGGAATTTTTTAGATTCGGTATCGGCCTGCTCTTTGTGGTGTCGATCATGATCTACACCACCCTGAGTATTGGCTTGTCTAGCCCGCAGGGGATCATGCTCGTGGTGGCCTCCATGATCGGTGGCTATATGGCCATGAACATTGGTGCCAATGATGTGGCTAACAACGTTGGTCCGGCCGTCGGCTCCAAATCCATCACCATGCTCGGTGCAATCGTGATTGCGGCGATCTTTGAGATGTTGGGTGCGTTGATTGCGGGTGGTGACGTGGTCTCCACTATCCGCGGCGGTATTGTAGATATGTCCTCAGTTCCTGGCACCGATCATTTCATCTGGTTGATGACCGCGGCTTTGCTCGCTGGCGCCCTTTGGCTGAACTTTGCCACAGCGCTTGGCGCACCCGTGTCGACCACTCATTCGATCGTCGGTGCTGTGTTGGGGGCAGGCGTTGCTGCAGGCGGCATGGATGCCGCTAACTGGCCAGTGGTTGGACGGATTGCAGCCAGTTGGGTGATTTCACCGGTACTCGGTGGCCTGATTGCGGCTGGGTTCCTGTTCTGGATCAAGCGCGCGATCACGTATCAGCCTGACATGGTGCAAGCAGCCAAGCGCACCGTCCCAATCCTCATCGGTATTATGGCAGCGTCCTTTGCCACGTACTTGATGCTAAAAGGCTTGAACAAATTACTGCCTGTCACCTTTGGGACGGCTTTGATTGTCGGGCTTGTTATTGGTGGGCTGGTGTGGATATGGATCAAGGTGCTGATTTCGGGCCGAGCACAGTCTCTGAGCAATACAAAAGAGACAATTAATAGTCTTTTTACAGTTCCCTTGATTCTGGCGGCAGCGTTGCTGAGTTTTGCGCATGGCGCCAATGACGTTGCCAATGCCATTGGTCCATTAGCCGCGATTGTCGATGCCGTGTTGTCTGGTGGGGTATCGGACAAGGCGGCTGTGCCAGTTTGGGTGTTGTTGGTGGGTGCGATCGGCATTGCAGTCGGTTTGGCTTTGTATGGCCCCAAACTCATCCGGACCGTGGGAGGCGAGATCACCGATCTCGATCAGATGCGGGCGTTTTGTATTGCGATGGCTGCTGCATTGACTGTGATTGTGGCGTCGCAATTGGGCCTGCCGGTAAGCTCGACGCACATTGCCATCGGCGGGGTGTTTGGGGTGGGATTCTTGCGTGAACGTCTGAAATCAAACTTCTCCTCGATGGTCGAAGAAATTCGCTTGCATCACATGGGTGAGGACAAGGAGATTGTTGAAGCCTATCTTGATCGGTTCACCAAAGCGCCCATGAAAACCAAAAAACTCATGCTACAAGATCTCAAGGCTAAGGCTGCGCAAGTGTCTCTGTCCAAGAAGGAATACAAGAAGATCAAGAAGGTTTATCGCGGCGAACTGGTCAAGCGGTCGATTGTCTTCAAAATCATCGGTGCCTGGATTGTGACCGTGCCCGCCTCAGGCTTGATGGCGGCAATGATCTACCTGACCATTGTGTCTGTTGCGCGCTAGCTGACCCCGAGTCATCTGCGTTCAACGACGAAACGACGACCACCAATGGCCAACCACTAAACCCGACCATGGGTATGCAGCAGATTGGCGTTTTGTTGGTTGAGAATGTACATCGATTAAAGCAAGGCCATGGGCCGTTCGCCGTGTTCGTACACCACATGTGCTCGACCAACCAGTAACGGATCGACCGATCCGATGTTGTTGACATCCTTGTTGTCATAAGAAAGCTTGTGCAACACATAGCGCATGGCATTCAGCCGCGCTCGTTTCTTGCAGTCCGACTTGATGACAGTCCATGGCGCTTCAGCGGTGTCGGTGTGATAGAACATTGACTCTTTGGCAGCCGTGTACTCATCCCACTTGTCCAAAGATGCCAAGTCGATTGGCGAGAGCTTCCACTGTTTTAGTGGGTGGATGCGCCGTTCTTTAAAGCGCCGGCGCTGCTCGTCGCGACTCACGGAGAACCAGAATTTCACCAGATGGATGCCGCTTCGAACCAGATTGCGCTCAAACTCGGGTGCCTGACGCATGAACTCATCATATTCGGCATCGGTGCAAAACCCCATGACGCGCTCAACGCCAGCGCGGTTGTACCAGGAACGGTCAAACATGACGATCTCGCCGCTTGTTGGCAAGTGTTCGATGTAGCGCTGGAAATACCACTGGCCTTTTTCAATGTCCGTGGGTTTTTCCAGGGCTACCACGCGTGAGCCACGAGGATTCAAATGCTCCATGAACCTCTTGATTGCGCCTCCCTTGCCTGCGGCGTCACGCCCTTCAAACAAAATCACCACTTTTTGGCCAGACTCTTTTACCCAGGCTTGGAGCTTTAGCAGCTCGACCTGCAGATGATATTTCGCTTTCTCATAGGACTTGCGCGACATCAGATTACGGTAGGGATAGCCACCATCACGCCAATTCGCAGAGAGTTCTTCATCAGCGACAATGGTTTTTTTGCCTGTGGCTCTGCTGCGGCTCATTGGGGTGAGTAAAGCTCGCTTGAGCACTAGCGCATCATCGGGCGATGCACCTTGCATAATGGTTTCAAGCGCTTCGGCCAATTCATGGGTTTTTTCCGGAAGCAGGCCGTGGATAATGTCGCGCACGGCGAATTCCTGGGAGCTTTCAGCCGCTGCAATTGCCTCGGCTGAGGTGTTGCGCGCCGCGGTGAGTGCGCTGTTGCCGGCTAGCACGTCGCCCGACTCGACACGCCTAGGCTTCGAAGTCAGGGGGCGCTTACGAGTGCGGGCGTTGAGGGTTGTTGCGGACTTGGTTGATTTTTTGGGGGTAGAGCTTGCCATCCGCCTGATCTCCTAGGGTGCCGGTATGTGAACAGGTTCATTGTCGCGCTGATGTGTTGGCCCTGGCGATGTAGGGTGTCATTTGGTTTGACCTAAGTCAACTTTGAAACAATCAATAAAGCGGTCTATCAGCAACTTGGAACGATCAAAGGACAGCACCAATTCTCAGTCGCATCAGATACACTCTTGGCTCTGACTAGACAGCCCGAACCCATGCCAAGACCATTAACGCTTAACTGTCCGCATTGTGGTGCCTTGTTCCAGCGTGTGCCGCTGCAGTCTGGACAGTGGTCACGTTGCACGCGCTGCGACGAAGTCCTGGAAACCTATTCGCCCTTTACCCCTCAGGCTTTTTTGGCGCTCGTGATTGCGGCCTTTATCGTATTTTTAATGGCCAATTCGTTTCCAATCATGACCCTCTCGTTTCAGGGCACAGCACAATCAACCACGTTTTTGGGGGCTGTCAAAGCAACATGGCAGGCGGGTTTTTGGGAGGTGGCGATTCTGACAGGCTTGTTTGGCTTTGGTTTTCCATTGCTCAAGCTATGTGTGCTGCTACTGTTGTTTGTGCCGATGTCGCTAGGCAGACTTCCGAGCTATTTCGAGTTGGCCTTGCGCTCTTTAGGTTGGATTCGGCACTGGTGCATGGTCCCTGTTTTCTTGCTGGGATCACTGGTTGCAATCGTCAAGCTGGTCGATTTGGCGCAGCTTGTTGTTGGATCGGGGCTCTACACCACCGCAGTCAGTGCGCTGTTTTTCACTGCCTTAATCAAGCTCACCCCGACCCGAATCCGTTATCTGGCAATCGATGCGGGGCTGCCGGCCGTGCCCCCCACGGTAGAGTCTGCGCCGACGCCGGCTTGCCTGCCGAAGTCTTGGGCGCTCTTGCTGGCAGCCGCGATTCTCTATATCCCAGCGAACGCATTGCCGGTGATGTACATCACGACAATCAGTGGCAGGCAAGGGCACACCATTCTCGGCGGAGTAATAGAGCTCGCCAACATGGGGTCGTGGGGTATCGCTGGCGTGGTTTTCACGGCTAGTGTCTTTGTGCCTATTTTTAAAATCCTGCTACTTGCCATATTGCTGTGGTTAACCCAAAATCGTTCCGCTATCCGCTTGCGCCGACGAACGCGTCTGTACCGTTTGGTCGAGGCCATTGGTCCATGGTCAATGCTCGATGTCTTTGTCGTGATACTCTTGGTTGCGCTTGGGAATTTCGGCCAACTGCTCGTTATTGAGCCCGGAGCTGGGGCAGTGGCATTTGGCGCCGTGGTTGTGTTGACGATGTTGGCCGCGATGAATTTTGATTCGAGACTTGCCTGGCGTCGAGCCGGTCATCGCCGATCAATTCGTTGGACTGCTGACAATGTTTCGACGGCTGTTTGAGTACGGACATCAATTGACCACAAAACTTGCATCATGACTGATTTGACCCCAGGCAACCAAACAGCTCCACCGCGACCGAAGGTCGGTCACCGTCATAAACGCCATCTGGCATGGGTATGGGTTGTCCCAATCGTGGCTGCTCTGACGGGTGCCTCTATCGTTTGGAATGAGTGGGCGTCACGCGGGCCAGTAATCAAGATTTCGTTTGAATCAGCCAGCGGCATTGAAGAAGGCAAAACACACATCAAATTTCGCGATGTTGTGGTTGGTTTAGTCACCGACATTCAGCTGAGTAAAAGTCGGGAAAGCGTGGTGGTCACTGCTCAGTTAGATAAGGACGCTGAGTCACTTGCCAACGACGGCTCCCAATTCTGGGTAGTTAAGCCTACCATCGGTGTGACCGGCATATCGGGGCTAGCGACTTTGTTTTCCGGGTCATATATCGAGGTCGATACAAAAGCACCGGGTGATGCCAAGCCTAATCAGTACGACTTCGTTGGCTTGGAAATGCCACCCCCGATCACCAGTGACCGTCCTGGCGCAACATTTAAGTTGCGTGCACCAACGTTGGGCTCAATTCAGACGGGAACGCCTGTCTATTTTTTAAGAATTCCCGTAGGCGTGGTGACTGACTACGATCTTGACAAGGCAGGCAAGCACGTCGATATCGATGTTTTTGTGCATGACCCCTACGACAAATACGTCAATGCCAACACGCGTTTCTGGAACGACAGTGGCGTTCAGGTCGGGCTTGGGCCCAACGGCTTGCAGGTGCATGTTGGTTCGCTCGCGTCGCTGCTCTCTGGCGGTATATCGTTTGCCTCGTTCGGGCCAGATGCACCTGTTGCTGAGGATTTTGTGTTCAAGCTGTTCGAAAGTCGGCACTTAGCCAAGTCCGTACCTGAAGGGCCAAACGTTCCAATCGAGATGCGCTTTAATCAGTCCACGCGCGGGTTAGAGGTTGGCTCTGCGATTGATTTTCATGGCGTTCAAATTGGCGTGGTTGATACGGTGGAGCTTGATCTGGATCCTAGCGACAATAGTTTCTACACACGGGTCAAGGCTACGCTTTACCCCGCAATGCTAGGCGCTGCCTACGAGCATATTCAGGTCAAAGAGCGTGACCCGCAGACACTGGCGAGGCTCGTTCAACAAGCAATTGATCTGGGAATGCGGGCTCAGTTGCAACAGGGAAGCTTGCTCACGGGTGGGCTCTATATCGAGCTGGTCAATAGGGTTGGGACACCCACTGGGCCAGCGTTTGACGGATCTCTTCCGGTTCAGATCCCCACGGTTTCGTCCCAGACATTCGATGACTTGAAACGACAAATCAGTGAAATCATTGATCACATTGACAAGATCCCGTTTGAGAAGATCGGCAAAGACCTTGAGGATTCACTGAAGGAACTCACTGCCGTAGGTCGTAGCGTGAACAAGACCTTGACACCAGAGCTGACTGAAACACTTCAGAAATTGCAGGGCACGCTTGATGACGTAAATCGGATATTGGCCTCTAGCGATGAGTTGCCAGCGCAGGTTGGGCAAGCGATTCAGGATCTCGATGAAGTTCTGCGTTCTACAAGACAGTTTGTTGATGAGTTGCGTGAACGACCCAATTCGTTGCTCTTCGGAGAACCCACTACCTCTTATTCGCGTGAAACGTTGGGGGCTGAAAAGTGATCAAGAAACTCGGTTTTATTGGCGTGATGATGTTCTGGTTGGTTGGTTGTGCCAGCCAACCTAATGTTTATTACACGCTGACCGCGCCAGCGAGCAACGAACAGACAAAACGCTCTGCGCTAACCTCGGTTGGTCTCTACACGATTGCTTCAGTATCGGTGCCCTCGCCGGTAGATGACACGCTCATTATTGTGCGTCAGTCTGGTGATCAACTAATGAAGCTCGCACATGATCGATGGACTGCGCCTTTGGGCAAGCAATTCAATAATGCATTGGCTGTGGCACTCACCCACGAACTCGGCATGCCACCGGTCTCTAAGACTCAAGCCAGCGGTGATAAGCGCGTCACTAGTCTGTCGATTGATGTGCAAAGGTTTGATTTGGTCCCAGGTCAATATGCAGAGCTTGCTGTGGTTTGGCAAGTTGTACCCGCATCAACTTCGAATAAAGCAGGTCGGTTGGTTTGTTATACCCAAGTACGCGAAATGGTTGAACCGGGGGTAGCACCGCTGGTCAAGGCGCAGCAGTTGAATATTCAAAAGCTGGCACAAGCCATCAGCCGTGGTTGGCAAACAGGTCAGTCCGGGCCGGGCACCCGCTGCCAGTGAGCGGAGGTTGTTTCAGATGCAGATCGTGTCGGCAAGCGATGTTCAATCCCAGTTGAGTTGGGTCGAGCTTGCGCACGCCATTGAAGATGGTCACAAGCGTTCTCGCGCGAAGATCACCGACAGCTTTCTGACGCGCGGCGACCAGACATTGCTGATGCGCTCAGCCTGGATTGACGGTCTTGGCATGGCGGTTAAAGTCGCCACGATTTTTCCGGGCAATGCAAAGATTCAGTTGCCGTCGGTGCAGGGCAGCGTGACGCTGTATGCTGATCAGACTGGCGCCTTGGAAGCCATGGTCGATTTTGATTTGGTCACGCGCTACAAGACCGTGGGTGATAGCTTTCTGGCTGCGACTAGGCTCGCTCGTCCCGACAGCGAGCGTGTTTTGATTGTGGGTGCAGGGCGCATCGCTTCGACGGCCTTGTCGGCTTATCAAAGCCTGTTTCCGAATGCACGATTTCAGGTTTGGAACCACAGGCTTGAAAGCGCGCAAGCTTTGGTGAGCCGTATGCCTGGGGTTGTGCTTGCCGAGGATCTTGAGTCGGCTGTTCGCCAGGCTGATGTTATTAGCTGTGCCACGCTTTCAAAAGATCCTTTGATTAAGGGTCAGTGGCTAAAACCTGGGCAGCATCTCGATCTCATCGGTGCCTATCGGGCAGACATGAGAGAGGCAGATGATGAAGTGTTGCGGCGCGCAAACTTGTTTGTCGATAGTCGTGAGACGACGGTTCACCATATTGGTGAATTGAAAATGCCGATCGACGCTGGGGTTATCGATCCAACTGCTGTGGTGGCAGATTTCTACGATCTGGCCTGCGGTGGTTTCAGTCGTCAATCTGAAAACGAGATCACCGTATTCAAGAATGGCGGTGGGGCGCATCTTGACCTTATGACAGCCAGATACATATCAGAAAAGTACAGCCTGCATCGAGCGTAAAGGTTCGTTAACCTGATGGCTGTCAAATGCATGGCTTATTTGCGTGGCTGCGTGAGTATGCAGGGCTTTTTCGGGTCTACTCGAGTTGTGACTTTCGTCAATGAAACGTATGATCTCTATCCGGCTTTACTAGGGGTATGTCCTGATCCTACCCGATGGTATCAATGGTAGCCTTATCGCCGTGATTGCAAATCAATAATCCGTCTTTTTTGGAGACTCTCGCATGAAATTCTCACGTCTACTTACTCAAAGCTCGGTTGCCGTTTTGGCAGCAGTTTCGATGTCCTCGGTGGCATTGGCTCAAGACAAGTCAAATTGGCCCAAGAGTCTGACGCTTGGGACCGCTTCTGTTGGTGGCGTTTACTTCGTCTATGGTGGCGTTGCTGCGAACATCATGAGCGAAAAAACGGGCGTTAACGTCTCGACTCAACAAACGCAAGGTCCAAACCAGAACATGATTCTGGTTGACGGTAACAACATTGACCTTGGCATGGTGACCATGGGTGTCGCCTACAACGGTTGGAACGGCAAAGGCTGGGCCAATGGCAAAAAACATCAAAACGTGCGTGCAATGTTTCCGATGTATGACACGCCTTTTGCTTGTGTTACCAACCAGAGCTCAGGCATCAAGAGCTTTTCAGATCTGAATGGCAAGAATGTCGGTGTAGGCCCCCGTGCTGGTACCCCTGGTACGTATTTCCCGATATTTTTTGATGCGCTTGGCATGAAGGTGACTGTTCGTAACGGCGGTGCCTCAGACATGGCAGGCCAGTTGGGTGATGGCTTGATTGATGCCTTCTGTTTTGCTGCTGGCCAACCGATTCCTGCATTCTCTGAGATCGAAGCTCAGCGTCCGGTTACCTTCTTCGGATTTACCGATGACGAGATCGCCAAGATTCGTCAGGCTGCGCCTGAGGTAGTGTCCACTGTCATCCCGAAAGGCACTTACCGCACTCAGGCTGAAGATATGAGCACCGTCGGCTTGTTTAACTTTGCTGTCGCTAACAAAGATTTGCCAGACAGCTTGGTATATGAGTTGACCAAGGCCGTCATGGAGAACAACGCCGCGATGGTCCAAGGTCACGCCGCTGCCAAAGAAACGATTCCTCAGAATGCAGCGAAAAACGATTTCTTGACCTTCCATCCGGGTGCAGTCAAGTACTTTCAGGAGAAGGGTATCCAGTTGAATCCCGGCGCGATGTGATTGAACGACAAAGCTAGACTTAAACCCCTGTGATTTTGAATCACAGGGGTATTTTCGATTTTACGGATCCTGATTATGTCCCACGTTGATTCTGTCTCCCATCCCGATCTAAATGCCAAGGCTGCTCATGCTGTCGAAGATGCGGAAGTCGGTGGTGAACAGCGAAATCTGAGACCTTTTGAAAAGCAGATATTTTTTTGGGGATGTGTTGCGTTTACGGCATTTCACATCTTGGTATTGAATTTGTATCCGATGGATCCGTGGTTGTATCGCAGCGCGCATGTGTCGTTTGGCTGTGCGCTGGGTTTCATGATGTACAGCATCGGTAAAAAGTCAGAGACCGGCATCCCTATTGTTGATTGGGTTGCTATTCTGGCTAGCATTGCGTGTTTTGTTTATATCTTCATTAATCTCGATTTCCTCCTGTTTCGCGCTGGTGCTGCACCCACTTCAGGGGATGTTGTAATTGGTGCCATTGGAACGTTATTGATTCTGGAGATCACTCGGCGTTCAGCCGGATTGGCTTTGCCAATCATCTCGGTGATCTTTTTGTTGTATTGCGTGGTTGGCCCCTGGATGCCCGGCGTGCTCTATCACCGGGGCATCTCACCGGATTTATTGTTCTCTTTTGTTTATTCAATGGAGGGCGTGTTTGGGCCCACAACGGCGGTCTCGTCGACCTACATCATCCTATTCATTACTTTCTCTGCTTTTTTGCAAGTTTCAAAGGTCGGTGACTATTTTATTAATTTTGCTTTCGCCATTGCCGGCAAAGCCCGTGGTGGACCAGCCAAGGTGGCCGTTCTCTCCAGTGCTTTGATGGGCACGATTAATGGAACCTCCGCAGGTAATGTTGCCGCGACAGGCACCTTCACGATTCCTTTGATGAAAAAAGTTGGCTATCCGCCACGCAGTGCAGCCGCTATCGAAGCGGCGGCCTCTACAGGTGGTCAGCTCATGCCGCCAGTCATGGGTGCCGGCATATTTATCATGGCTGAGATCACTGGCATCCCGTATTTTGAGTTGATCGTTGCAGGAACGCTTCCTGCAGCTCTCTATTTCCTTGCGGTCTACTTTATGGTTGACAATGAGTCCAAGCGTCTAAATATGACAGGACTCTCGGGCGATGAGCTGCCATCACTGGTGGCCATGCTCAAGCGGATCTATTTGTTTGCTCCGCTGGTTATTTTGATTGGTGGCCTGGTGATGGGCTATTCGGTGATCAGATCCGGCACGCTTGCCATGTTTAGCACGCTGGTGGTGAGTTGGTTGACGGTACAAGACCGTATGGGGCCACGCGGTGTGATAGATGCACTGCATCTGGGAGCCAAAGGCACGATCCAATTGATTGCAGTCTGCGCTTGTGCTGGACTGATCGTTGGTGTGATTGGCTTGACTGGCATTGGTGGGCGCTTCTCCAACATGATTCTTGATATCGCCGGGCAGAGCCAGCTCATGGCTTTGATATTTGCCATGGTGATTGCAATCATTCTCGGGATGGGCATGCCAACGACAGCTGCTTATGCTGTGGCTGCTTCTGTTGTTGCTCCCGGCTTGATCAAACTCGGCATCAGTCCGCTGGTTGCTCACATGTTTGTTTTCTATTACGCCGTCATCTCGGCGATCACGCCGCCAGTTGCATTGGCTGCCTATGCGGGCGCTGCTATCGCGGGCAGCGATCCCATGAAAACATCGGTCACGTCTTTTATTTACGGCATGGCAGCGTTTTTGGTGCCATTCATGTTTTTCTACAGCCCAGCTTTGCTCTTGCAAAGTGACGACATTTGGCAGATCGTTCACTACTCCTTCACGGCGCTAGTGGGTGTTTATTTGCTGGCAGCCGCACTACAAAGCTGGTACTTTGGGTTGGCAAAAGGCTGGATACGTCTTGTCTTGCTGGCGGCATCGATTCTTCTGATTTCTGGTGGACTAACGACTGACCTCACTGGGTTCGCTCTGGCGGTGCTTGCGGCGCTGGTGCAGTTTCTCAAAAAGAGAAAAGACCCACCAGCAACTGTGGTTGCCTGACTCGTGATGCCGAGGCACACAAGAGGCCGATAGATCCGCGAGCGGTAAACGCCATCCCCTTTTGAAGGGTCTGCTAAAAAACCACCCCCGAAGCACGGGGGTGGTTTGTGGTCGATCATTCGCACCCGTCGGTTCTAGCTTTAACCGCAACTGCCAAGGCTGCCGCATGCTGTGCAGTAGTCGCAGCCGTCTTTGCGGATCATGGCGTGCGCACCGCATTCGGGGCATTTACGCCCACCCATGGTTGCGTTGTTGTCTGGCGCAGTCTCTGATATCTCAGTGCCCTCGGTGACCAGACCGCGGCGACGATCAATAATGCGTTGTATGGCATAGGCGATGGCTGCCACTTCCGAATCATGCCAGCGTGGTACCTCAGTGCCGTCTGACTTTGCCAGTGTGCCTAGGCGCACCGGACCACGATCCCAAACCACTTTACGCATGTCGCTTAGGGCGCGTTCCAAGAACCCACCACGAGCGGCCAGTGACAACAGTCGCATGCTGGCGGTAATCCATTGTTGTGACTGGTCGCTTTGGCCCACAGGCATAAAGAACTCAATCGCTCGTTCAATGGTCTCGCCAGTTTCGGGGTCAGGCATTGGGATAAAGGACACTACGATATAAAGCGTCTTTTGTCCTTCTTGGGTGACGTATTCGATCTTCTCGGCCACCGCTGGCAAGCCACCCTTGGGGCGTTTTTCAATCACCGCACGCATTGGGTCGATGGCAGGTGTTTCAGCCTTGACTGGTTCTGCTGTGGTGGACAGCACCGAGCCCAGGATACTGTTAGGCCGATACGTTGCTAGGCCTTTGAGATTAGCTGCCCAAGCCTGAGCGTAGAGTTGCTTGAAATCCTCATAGGGATAGTCAGCCGGGACGTTGACGGTCTTAGAGATGGCTGTGTCGACGTAAGGCTGAACCGCTTCCATCATGGCAATGTGATCGCTAGCCGAGAGCTCTAAGGCTGAGATGAAATAGTCTGGTAGATTGTCGACGTCACCGCCAAGCTCGCGATACAAGCGCCAGGCGTGGTCCTCAACGGCATATTCCTGGATAGTGCCGTCGGCTTCGCGTTTTTTACGTTGGTAGCGCCAGGAGAATGCAGGCTCAATGCCGTTTGAGGCGTTGTCTGCAAAGGCCAGGCTTACTGTGCCTGTTGGTGCGATTGAAATCAGATGGCTGTTGCGAATGCCGTGCTTGGAGATGTCAGCTTTGATGTCATCGGGCAGACGGCTGGCAAATGTGCCATCTTCGAGATACTTGGCTGCGTCAAACTCAGGGAAAGCGCCTTTTTCCTTAGCTAGCTCAACGGAGGCTCGATAGGCAACATCACGCATGGTACGTGCAATCCGTGTTGCCATTTCGCGGCCATCGTGATGGCCGTAGCGCAATCCCAGCATGACCAGTGTATCGCCGAGGCCCGTAAAACCCACACCAATACGGCGTTTGGCCATGGCCTGCTCGTGTTGCTCTTTTAGCGGCCAGAAAGTGACATCAAGCACGTTATCGAGTGCTCGCACTTGCGTAGCGACAACTTCACTGAATCCTTGGAAATCAAATGAAGCTTGGCCATCATGTCCAAATGGATGATTGACAAAGCGTGTCAGAATGATCGGGCCCAGATCGCAGCAACCATAGGAGGGCAGGGGCTGTTCGCCGCATGGGTTGGTGGCATCAATGCGCTCGCAATAGCGCAGGTTGTTATCCCGGTTGATGTTGTCTAAAAACAAGATTCCGGGCTCAGCGAAATCGTAGGCTGACTGCATCACTGTGTCCCAAAGCTCACGAGCGCGAACGGTGCGGTAGACCCAACGCCCGTCTTCTAGCTGTTTGGCACCCTGCTGTCTTAGCGCCTCGCTCGGCTCAGCCGTGTGGGTCAATGGCCAGTCGGCATCTTGCTCGATGGCTTGCATGAACGCATCGGTCACGCCAATCGACACGTTGAAATTGTTCCAACGTCCGGGGGTGCGCTTGGCGGTGATGAATTCCTGCACGTCTGGATGGTCGACGCGTAGCACGCCCATTTGGGCGCCACGGCGCGCACCCGCGCTCTCGACCGTGGAACATGACTGGTCAAACACGTTGATATAGCTGCACGGGCCTGATGCGATTGAGGCCGTGCCTTTGACACGCGCACCCTTGGGACGGATGCGGGAGAAGTCATAGCCTACGCCACCGCCACGACGCATGGTTTCGGCTGCTTCACGCAGCGCTTCATAAATGCCCGGGTAGCCATCCTTGTCTTTACCCTGAATGCAGTCACCGACGGGCTGAACAAAGCAGTTAATCAGCGTGGCTTCAATATCAGTGCCAGCGGCACTCATAATGCGGCCAGCACCAATGGCACCCCGCTTTAGATTCTGTAGAAACTTGTCTTGCCAGCTAGCCTTGTCTTTGGTCTCTACGCTTGCCAATGCGTGGGCTACACGACGATAGATATCGTCTGCGCAGTGTTCACCTGGCTTTAGATACTTCTCGGCCAGAACGTCAAGGCTGATCGGTTGCATATTTGTGATGTCTTGAAGGGTGGTCATGCTGTGACTGCTCCGTTGGCGGCAGGATAATCCTGCCCTTGTTGTTGCTTAAGTTGTGCTCGAATCAGATTCGACAGTGGTTTCGGTAACAATCGTCATGAGCTTCAGCTTATTACCGACTGGGTTCAAAGAACAAGGCCATTGTTGTTTGGCCGATGGTGCATGTTGATCTCAACCACGATGGTTGGCGGGTCAGGATTGACCAATGCAAAGTTGAATGCTACCCACTAGATATTGAGTCTGGAATGTTCCTTGGCGCTATATATTGTGTTAGATCAACGAGTCTGACGGTTGTGCCGAGGTTGTCTACAAACCTCGGTTTGAGCATCATCAAACAATCCTGAACTAACACTTTAGATTTGATTTGTCTCAACCACTTGATTAAACGGTTGCAGTTAATGTGAAGTGTCCAAGGCGATTCGGGGTTGTGCGATCAGGCGCGTCACCCGTCATTTGTAGGCATTGCATATGAAACGACACTGGTATCAATGGTTTGTAAGTGCTGTGATGGCATTCGCTACCCCATTACTCATGGCCACTGAGGAGTCGGCTTCATATACCCAAGCCCCTGTTGCCGGGGCAGGCGTGAAGGTCAACAGTAGCACAGCCGATCACAGCAAGTTTAAAGAGTTACAAGGGCCATTTCTAAATGGTTCTGAAGTTACACGTGCTTGTTTGTCTTGCCACACTGAGGCGGCCAAACAGATTATGGCGACCAAGCATTGGAGCTGGGAATACAAGGATCCTCAGAGCGGCAAGGTGTTAGGCAAGAAGTCGATGCTCAATAACTTTTGTATTGGCGACAGATCCAATGAGGGTTTTTGCCAGTCTTGCCACGTGGGCTACGGCTGGAAAGACAGCAACTTTGATTTCACGGCAGAAGAAAAAGTGGATTGTCTGGTGTGTCACCACACTGGCGTTGGGAATTACAAGAAGCCAGCTGGATTGGCTGGTGAAGTGCCCACCGAGCGCACTGAGTTTCCGCCAGGATCTGGCAAATATTTCGATCCGGTAGATTTGGCATTAGTGGCTCAGCATATTGGCAAGACCAGCACGCAAACCTGTGGCACTTGCCATTATCGGGGCGGTGGTGGCGATGGTGTCAAGCACGGTGACCTCGATTCGTCGCTCGACACGGCTGACCGTTCGCTCGATGTGCACATGGCCAGCAGGCCTAAAGGTGGGGCTGGGTTTGCCTGTGCCACGTGCCATGAGTCAGATGGTCACCACATTTCTGGTAGTCGCATCCAGCTAACCGCATCTGATCCACATGGCCCGCGTCTGCGCGGTGCTGACGATGGGCGTGGCGCGTTAACCTGCCAGAGCTGTCATGGCAACAAGCCACACAAGTCAGACTTTTTGCAGCTCAATCGTTTGAACCAGCATAGCGACAAACTTGCGTGTCAGGCCTGTCACGTGCCTGAGTTCGCCCGTGGTGGGATTGCCACCAAAATGGGCTGGGATTGGTCTACCGCCGGCAAGATGAACGGAGAGGGCAAGCCGTTTGAATTAAAGGACAGCAAGGGCCACGTGATCTACAGTAGCAAGAAGGGTGACTTCACGCTTGGTGAGAATGTCGTGCCAGATTATGTTTGGTTTAACGGTAATGTGGAATTCACCACGCAAGAGGACATCATCGACCCCACCGAAGTGGTTCAAATCAATGCGTTCATGGGCTCTGGTGATGATCCGGACTCACGCATCTGGCCCGTCAAAATCATGAAGGGTAAGCAACCGTATGACACCGTTTACAACCGTCTGTTGGTGCCACATACTGCCACGCCAGACGATACGGCATTCTGGTTTAACTTTGATTGGGACAAGGCGCTTGTGGCGGGTGCCGAGGCGACTGGCGTGCCGTTTAGCGGGAAATACGACTTTGTGCAAACTGAGATGATTTGGCCGATTACTCACATGGTCGCGCCCTCTAGCGATGCAGTTTCGTGCGTTCAGTGTCACACCGCCGCTGATAGAAGCCGTATGGGCCAGCTCACGGGCATTTATGTGCCGGGCAGAGACCGGGTTCAGTGGATGGACACACTAGGTTGGCTAGCGGTTGCGCTTGCGGTGCTTGGCGTTATTGTGCACGCCTCTTTGAGATTTATCGCGGCACGTCGTCGTGCTGGTCGCAACAAATAGGGATTAAGCCATGACTGCAGCCACAAATATTCATGAGTCGGAAACGACAGCACCCGACCAAGCGCCCGAGCGTATCTACCTTTACAAACGCTACGAGCGGTTCTGGCACTGGTCACAGGCGGTTTTGATCATCACGATGATCATCACTGGCTTTGAGATTCACGGCAGCTATGAGCTGCTGGGCTTTGCGCCAGCCGTGCGGTTGCACACGATCGCGGCTTGGGTGTTGGTGGTGTTGTGGTCTTTTACCTTGTTCTGGCACTTGACCACGAGCGAGTGGGAGCAATACATCCCGACCTACAAACGGCTTGGTGCAGTCGCACAGTACTACGTCTGGGGCATCTTTACCGGTGCACCACATCCGTACAAAAAAACCGCACGGCGTAAACACAACCCTTTGCAGCGCCTGACCTATCTGGCGTTGTTGGCGCTGATTTTGCCCACGCTCTGGATCAGTGGCGTTCTGTACTTATTTCACGCCCATTGGGCTGCCATGGGCCTTGACAGTTTATTGTCACTGCAGTGGGTCGCACGGGTGCATGTGGCAGCAGCCTTTCTGGTGCTGATTTTTATTGTCGTGCATGTGTATTTGACCACGACCGGACACACGCCAACAGCGCACATCAAAACCATGATCACGGGCTGGGAAGACGTTGACACGCATCATTGATTTGGGCGCAGCTTCAGTCCTGATGGCCACGCCATGCGTGGCCAGTGGTTTGGCAGGGCTTTCGGGTCGTGAGTGACGATGACGCAGCAACGTCTGGAGAGCCACGGCTCGATGCGCGTGAGGATGGTTTGAACCAAGTCGCTTTGTAGCCCCCGAAACGGTTCGTCAAGCAAGACCAATGCGGGATCGCGTAACAAGAGCGCCGAGAGCTGCAGGCGTCTGGCTTGACCACCAGAGATGCGACTGCCACCGATCCCAAGCCGATACTCAAAACCTTCATCGGTGTTCTCCAGTGTTTCAAGCAGATCCACCGCTTGCAGAGCCTGGCGCATATCTTCTTCGTGCACGTTGTTTAAGCCTAAGCTTAAGAACTCACGAATCGTTAGGTCCAGTAATTGATCGTTCTGGCTAAGGAACCCGACAAAACCAAAACGCTGGGTGTCATCGAGTGACAACAAGTCGATGTTGTCGAACATGACGTGTCCGGCTATAGGTGTAAGCTCACCGGCTAGTGTCGATAACAAGCTGGTTTTGCCGGTGCCGCTTTGGCCATGGATAATCAGTGGCTGGCCTGGCTTTAATTGTGCGGTCAGCAACTGATGGGTGTTGGGCTGGCGCTGGCAACACAGGCCTTTAATATCAACGGTGTCGAGTGAATGGTTACCGCGCTTGCTGGCTGTGATGAAGCCGTTTGGCGGGTTCTCGCTTTTATGAGAGGTGGATTCGAGATGCATCAGCCGCTGTCCGGCTTCTGTCGATTCACCTATTCGCCAGAAAGCGCCTGGCAAAGTGCCAAGCGCTTCGTTCATGCCCAGCGTCATCAGCGCCAGCAACGTGACAACAGCAGGATCAAGTTTGTGCAAACTCAGTGCCAATACGGTGAGCGTCATCAAGGCGGTCAAGGCTTGCACGCCGTGTTCAGACCAGCTCGCATAACGCTCCTGGTCGATGAGTCTAGCGGTCTGGGCTTGGTCGAGTGCTTGCAGTCGTTGATGTGAGGCAGACGCCTTGCGATACGCCAGCAGATCGCCCAAGCCACCAAAGTGATCGATCATGGCGATACGTTGCTCAACCCGTGCTTGAATCACAGTTCGCCCATGTGCATAGCCTGCGCGTGCAAGCCAGACCGATATGGTAAAGGTCAACAGCCCGCCTAGCCCAATCACGCTGGCGATCGCTGCGCCACCCCAAATAGCACCAATAACAACAACGGCTATCCACGTTAAAAAAGCCGCCAACAGTGGGCCTATGACTCGAAGCGGTACGCCATCCAATGTATCAACATCGGCGGTCAGGCGATTGACTAAATCGGCATAGCGTCGATTGTCAATGTCCTTTGCTGGTCGGTTTGCCACAGCCACAAAAGCTCGCACGCGCAAATCAGCCAGTGAGCGCAAGATGGCTTCGTGTCCAATCACTCGTTCGGCGTAGCGACCCACGGTACGCAAGATGGCCAGACCTCGAATGGCCGCTGACGGTGTGAAAATATTCAGGTTCACAATGAGTCCAAGACCAGCCATGGCGCAAGCCGTGATGAACCAGCCAGAGACCGCCAGCAGGGCTGCAGCCGATAGCCATGTCACGGTGAGACTGAGAAATGCGATCAACAACCAGCCGGCACGAGGCTGGTAGAGTTTTAACAGGTACCGCCAGATCGTCATGTGCGCACCTCAAGCTTGCCGTGTGCGATGGTGACTACTCGGTCGCAGCGCGCTAGCACTTCGCTGTCGTGGCTGGCGATGATGAGTGTGACTTGATACGCTTTGGCATGCAGCAATATGGCGTTAAGCAAGCTATCGCGCGTGTCAGCATCCAAGGCTGCGGTGGGTTCATCGAGCAGCCACAGGGTTGCACCGCTGATCATGGCCCGGCACAGGGCGATGCGTTGCGCTTGGCCGCCAGAGACACCCTGATTGGTTTCGCCGATCTGTGTGTCTAGCCCTCTTGGCAGCAGCGGATTGGGTATCGGTAGTCCCACCTTGGAAAGCGCCGATTCCAAGTCTTCATCCGTTAACGTCGTTTGACTGCCAAGCAGCAAGTTGTCTCTCAAGGTTGCATGAAATAAGTGTGGACGCTGAGCGAGCAAAGCCCAGTGCGCATCCCGAGTGACTCTGCCAAATGCCGGCGCAATAAAGCCTGTTAACAGATGGATGAGGGTGGATTTGCCTTGACCGCTGTCACCGGCAATGCCAAGGATTTCCCCTCGATGAACATTCAAATCGATGTTGGCTAGCAATGGCGTGTGAGCGTCAGGCCAAGTCAGTGTGACATTGTCCATGCGCGCGGCAATGTGAGGGTCTGGATCAGCCGAGATGTTGGGTTTGGATTTGGTTTGAGGCATGTTTGGTGTTTGCGTTGTTTGATCGGTTGGATCAGAAAACAACGATTGCAACACCTCGGCACTGGCCTTGGCGGCATTCATATCGTGGTGAGCCTGTGCTAGTTGTCTGAGCGGCGTGAAGCACTCTGGTGCCAGCATCAGTATAAATAGACCAGTGGCCAGCGTGATCTGGTCAGCCGGCCCAAAGCTTACCAATCCAATGAGCGCAAAACCGATATAGATGGCCATCAGACCAATGGAGACAGCGCTAAAGAATTCGAGTGTGGCTGACGACAGAAAGGCGACGCGCAGTACCCGCATGGAAATTTTGCGGTAGTCCTGTGCAGCTTGTTCAACGCCAAGCTCGGTTTGTCTGACTGCACCCATGCGCCGCAGCCAGGGCAACGCTTGCAGGCGATCCATCAAGTGTGCTGCCAATGAGGATTGCTGCTCTTGCTGGGCGCGATGAACGCTCTCTGTGCCCCAGCCAATCAAGATCATAAAAATCGGGATGATGGGTGTGGCCAACAGAATCAACAAGCCCGCAATCCAGTCCGTGGCCAGTGTCACCGCGATGATGATCACTGGAATGACGGCCGTTGCCTGCCTGGCTGGCAAATAGCGAGCCAGATACCCATGCAGCGCATCAATTTGCTCAAGACACTGGTGCGCCCACCAAGCGGTGTTGCCTTGGTGGGCTAGGAGATGAGGGCCTCGTTGTGTGGCTTGAGTCGTGAGTTCATCCCTCAGACGGGTGCGTACCGATGCCGAGAGCGTTTGGGCAATGCGATCTCGCCAGAAGTTGGCTAATAGACGTGTGCCGATGCCAGCCATGCCCAGAAGCCAGAGCCAGGCAGATGGCGTTTGCTCGTTCATGGCAGCATTGATGATGAGTGCAACCGCTGCGCTAAACGCCACCACGCCGATGGTCGCCATGGCAGCAGCCAGGCTACAGAGCCTCAACGAGGGCTTGGCCTCTTTTTTTATGTGCCCTAGAAAAGAGGCCGACGTTGAGTTGGACGCCGGCCTCGAGTCAACGGACAATGTATCGGGATCAGTGGTATCCGCTTGCACTGGTGACTTTGCCTCTAAAGACGTAATACGTCCATGCTGTATACATCAAGACAAACGGCACCACAAACAGAACCCCTACAAGCAGGAACAACTGACTCTCGGGCGCAGAGGCTGCATCGTGGAAGGTGTAGTTTGGCGGCACGACATAGGGCCACTTGCTAAAGAGCAAGCCACCGTAAAAGAGGGCAAACAATCCAATGGTGCCAATAAAGGGCAGGGCGTCATAAAGCTTGTTAATCCAGCGCCATACCATCAGTGCGAGCAAGGCGGTTAGTGCCGGCAAGACCCAGATCCAGCTGATGTTGCCAAACCAGCGCTCGTTAACGTAGCTATCGATCATGGGTGTCCATAGACTAACGATGGCAAAAAAACCCATCATCGCAATCAAGAGCCTGCGCGCCCATTGACGAACCCGGTCTTGCAGTTGGCCCTCGGTCTTGAGCACTAGCCAGGTGGCGCCAAGCAGTGAATAACCAACGACCACGCCAAGTCCGGTCATCATGGTAAAGGGTGTGAGCCAATCAAATGCACCGCCTACATAACGGAAGTTCTCGGTTTCAAAGCCCTGGATATAAGCCCCCACCACGGCACCCTGCGCAAACGACGCGACAAAGGAGCCGAGGCTAAATGAGAGATTCCACAGGTGTTTGTTTTTAGCCGAAGCTTTGAATCGAAACTCAAATGCAACCCCCCGAAATATCAGACCGGCCAGCAGTAGAAACACGCCGATATAGAGTGCAGGCAAAAACACGGTGTAGACAAGCGGAAAGGCAGCCAGAAGCCCAGCGCCACCGAGAATCAACCAAGTTTCATTGCCGTCCCAGACCGGTGCGACAGAGTTCATCATGATGTCGCGCTCAGACTCGTCTTTGGCAAACGGAAACAAGATGCCAACACCGAGGTCAAAGCCATCTGCCAGCACGTACATCAGCACGCCAAATCCGATAATCCCAACCCATAGGTACGTAAAGTCATACATGGTGTGCTCCTCTACGTGCCGTTATGCGTTAAAAAACGATGGCGCAGCCGCTGGCTGCGGATCGGCCGCAGACAGGGGGCGCTTGGGGCGCCCGGTGTCGGTAACAGTCGGTGTTTGCTCACTAATGCCGTGATTGATGAGCTTGCGCAAAAAGTGAATGCCCGCCGTAAATACCACGGCGTAGACAGCGACATAGCCAATGAGGGTGAACAATGCCATCCAGCCTTGCAGGCTTGGCGTCAGTGCCTCGCTAGCGGTCATCATGCCGTAGATGAGATAGGGCTGGCGACCAATCTCCGTTACAAACCAACCGGCAAGGACAGCGATAAACGGTGCCGGGATCATGAAGGTCAACAGTCGCAAGTAGCCTCGTGATTGCAACAGTTTGCCGCGCCACAGCAACCATGCACCCCAAAGGCCAGCCGCAATCATGAGCATACCGATGCCGACCATCACTCGAAAGCTCCAGAAAACTGGCAACACGGGTGGTTGTTCAGCCACAGGGAAGTCCTTTAGTCCTTGCACAGTGCCGTCAAGATCATGGGTCAAAATCAGGCTAGCGAGCTTTGGAATGCCAATTTCGAAATGGTTCTCCTGTGCCTCTTGATCAGGGATAGCAAATAGTAGTAAGGGCAATCCCGACTCAGTCTCCCAGGCGCCTTCCATGGCAGCTACCTTTGCGGGCTGGTGTTCAAGGGTGTTTAGGCCGTGGGCGTCGCCCACAAAGAGTTGCAGCGGCGCGATTACAGCCAGCAGGGCGACGGTCATCTTCAACGCTTTGCTCGCTGTCTCAACAGCGTGGCCTCTGAGAATGTAGAGTGCTGAAACGCCAGCCACGACAAACCCGCCAGTCAAGAAAGAAGCCAGAGCCATGTGAGCAAAGCGGTAGGGGAACGATGGGTTAAAGATCGCTTGCAGCCAGCTCGTGACGTGGATCATGCCATCGCGCATTTCGACACCCGCGGGCGTCTGCATCCAGGAGTTGGCTGACAGAATCCAAAAAGAAGAGATGAAAGTACCGATGGCGACCATGTATGCCGACAACAGATGCAAGCCAGGCGGCACTTTGTTGCGCCCAAAAAGCAGCACGCCAAGAAACGCTGCCTCCAGGAAGAAGGCGGTAACGACTTCGTAGGCCAGAATTGGTCCTAGAAAGTTCGAGGCGGTGTAGGAGAAATTGCTCCAGTTGGTGCCAAACTGAAAAGCCATGACCAAGCCTGAGACCACACCCATGCCAAACACCACGGCAAAAATCTTTGTCCAGAAAGTGGCAAGTTTTTCCCAATGAGGGTTCTTGGTGCGCAGTGCCAACGTTTCTAACACGGCGATGTAGCTAGCCAATCCAATGGTGAACACCGGGAAAATGGCGTGAAATGAAACGACGAAAGCGAACTGGAGTCGCGATATGAAGAGAGGATCGAGTTCCATGGTCAGCTCCACATGGACGGATGCACGGCATCCTCGTGCGGCAACACCAGGATAGATGTTGCACTGCGTTTATATTACTCGAAGATGGCAACTGGATTGATTTAAGTCAATTTCAAAACCAAGGTCATTATTTTTTGATCAAGGCAGTTGCGATGCGATGAATTTGACATGTCACACTGTGGCGCGACCCATTGGTGTTAAGACGGCGGGGTCGATTGGGCCAGCGAAGCGGATGGGTTTTAATCGATCGATCTGTTGCGCAAGAACCTTGATCGTGGCATCTGAGGGGTCAAGTCCTTTGAGTGGAGCGTTTTTTAATGCGCTGTCCTCAA
>JAJOJF010000006.1 GCA_021208885.1 Burkholderiaceae bacterium | reverse complement strand
TTTCTGTATAACCGCATTGAACACATCTAAATCTTGACTGTGTGGTGCGGTTGTCTTTGCTGACATGGTGGCAACATGGGCAGGTCTGCGAGGTATGTTGAGGATTTACCTTAATCACTTCGCCACCTAGCCAGGCTTGCTTATATTCAAGCATCCGAACAAACATGCCCCAGCCTTGGTCCAGAATCGACCTGTTTAAGCCAGATTTGGCTTTCACGTGTCGGCCTGGATTGGCCAGGTCGCCTTTGGCGGATTTCGTCATGTTTCTGACCTTCAAGTCCTCAACTACAACCATGGCGTGGTTTTTGCTGATCAGTGATGAGGCTTTGTGCAAGAAATCATGTCTCGCATTGGCGATGCGTTCATGCAGACGGGCTATCTTCCTCTTTAACTTCTTCCAGTTGGCAGAGAACTTCACTTTCTTGCTCAAGCGGCGTTGGGCCAAAGCCAGCTTTGCTTGCAACTGCTTAAAACTATTCAACGTGCTTAGAGGCTCTATGTACGAACCGTCAGACAAAGTGGCAAAGCGATTGACGCCCAAGTCGATGGCGACGATTGACGTGGCCGGGTGAGGTAGCGTTTGTGGCGACGTTTGGGTTTCATACTCAGTCTGAATCGACACGTACCAGTGCCCGCCTTTGTGGCTGACCGTCATGTTCTTGATCTTACCGATCACCTGTCGGCTATTGCGGTATTTGACCCAGCCAATCTTGGGCAGGTATACCCGATTGACTTTCTCATCGAGCTTGCAACCTTGCGGGTAGCGAAAGCTGTCACTTGAACCGCCGCCACCACCGCCACTGGCCCCACCACCCGCTCCCTTTTTCTTAAATCGCGGGATCCGTTTGAGTGGCTGTGTCTTATCAAAGGCGTCGCTAAACGCGCGGGCCAGGTCTTTGAGGGTTTGCTGCAACGGCTGGGAATGCACGGCTTTTAAAAACCCATACTCCTCGGACTGCTTCCACAGTCCGAGCCAATAGACAAACTCAAAGTACCAGAGTATCGGCTGCTTATTCTCAAGGCGAGACAGATTTAACGCGAGCGCTTTATTCCAGACAAAGCGATTGGCACCGGCGAACTGAACCATCTGTTGCGTTTGCTCTGGGGTGGGATTGAGCCGGAATTTAAAGGCCTTGCGAATCACTGTCATAATGACAAGGATTGTACCAAAGGGTCTTGGCCGACGGTAGCCAATCATGATGTCATTACACTTGACACTTACAAACAAATCACACCAACAGGCTTCGCCTGAGCGCTTACATCCCCGCCCTGAAGAACGGGGCTTTACGCGCTGAATGGTAACAATAGGGTAGCGGCGGCCATTAGATAGGTTCAGGGTAGATGACACCGCATGATCTCGAATGTTTATCGGCAAGGAACCTAATGGACTCTCGTAACCGTGGTTATTTGCTCGCTCTGATCGGCGTTTTTATTTTTGCGCTAACAATGCCGGTGACCAAATTTGTGGTTGGCACGGACAATCCGAGCAGCGTCTCGCCAGTGTTTGCAACGTTTTTACGAGCATTGATCGCTGGGGTTTGTAGCATCGGTTACTTGTTAGTCACTTATAAGCTGAGGTTTCCGCGGGCGCTTTTGCGGCCCTTGTTGATTAGTGCCGCAGGCACTGTCGTGGGATTTCCGTTGCTGCTGAGCATGGGGCTCGTGGGTGCCACCTCAATTCAGGGTGCTGTGGTGACCGGGTTTTTGCCGATGGCCACAGCTGTCATGATGAGCCTTTACCTCGGCAAACAACAAAACGTGCCGTTCTGGGTGTGCGCGATTATCGGGTTCGGTTTGATCGCGACTTTTTCTTATCTGCAAGGCGACGGCAGCTTTAGGCCATCGGACGTCTACCTCATGCTAGCCGTGCTGTCGGCTGCCGCTGGCTACGTTGCCGGTGCAAAGGTTTCCGAACAAATTCCCCCGTCACAAGCTATCTGTTGGGTTCTGATCGTCTCATTGCCTCTGACACTACCAATGACTTTTCTATTCTGGCCAGACCACACGATTTCAGGTGTCACGTGGGCAGGGCTCGGATATCTGGGGATATTTTCAATGTGGCTTGGATTTTTTGCCTGGTACAAGGGCATGAATCTTGCCGGACCCATCGCGGCAAGCCAGGTCCAATTACTGCAACCGTTCATCGCACTATTTTTATCGTCACTGTTACTTGGCGAGCAGCTTGATGTCGTGACGATTGGGTTCGCCGTCGCGCTCATTGCGACCTTAGTCGTCAGCAAACGGTTGTCGCTAAGAGCATAGCCACCGAACACACTGATACAAAGACTTGTTAGGCAAAAGCCAGCATCGGGAACACGTTGGGCCTGAAACCAAACACGAAGCGGCGGGTGCGGACAATCACGATCGTGGCACTCTGTAGCGAAAAACGAACCTAAGCACAAAAGCGCTAGAACAAAAACACCATATCTGCCCTAGTCAAAGCAGCCCATGCTGGCATCATGCCTGACTCAACAGTCTTGGAAAACCGCTAAACCCGCTCTGTTTTCTACGAGAGCAAAACCCCGAAATTATCGTTTTATTGCGATAATATGAATTCAAGTTGGAACATAAAACTGCTGAACAAAGCCGTCGAACGGGAGCTCAATGCCTTAGAAACCGATATGAGGGCCAAGTTTGCTCAGATTTGCGATTTGTTGGTGAAGTTCGGGCCAGAACAAGTTGGACTGCCTCACATCAAGCATCTGAATGGGGATCTTTGGGAAATACGCTTGAAATGCAAAAACGGTGCTGCAAGAGCCATTTATGTGGCGGCATCTGCGAGAACCATCACGATAGTTCATTTGTTCGTCAAAAAACCCAGAAAACCCCTAGACGGGCCCTAGCGCTGGCAATGCAAAGAATAAAGGAAATTATGAGATGAAAAACTTCGAAGAATTAAAGCAAGAATGGCTGAAAGACCCAGAATTCAAACAAGCCTATCAGAACCTGCAACCGGAATATGAATTGGCGAGCATGCTGATCGCTGCCAGAGCACGAGCAAAGTTGACCCAAGCCGAGGTCGCAGCTCGCATGGGCACCACACAGTCTGTCGTTGCTAGGCTAGAAGGTGGCCGATCATTGCCAAGTCTTAAAAGCTTTTACAAATATGCCAGCGCAGTTGGTGCAAAGCCATCGATCAAGCTCGTCACAGCATGACGGTATCAACCATGCTCCACATTGAAGCTGCAGTCGAGGATCAGATCAGCCGGCATAGCCGGCATAAAGCGCATCAAGCTCAGCCATCCAGCGTTGCTTTTCATGATCTGGGGCAAACGAAGCAGTGAGACTGTTTTTGGCGAGCTGATAGGCATCCTGCAGGTTTAGCTGGTGCACCGCGAATGTCTGTCGGAAGTTCTCCAGCAGATAACCGCCGAAGTAAGCCGGATCGTCCGAGTTGATCGTGACACAGGCGCCGGCGCGAAGCATCCGCGCAATCGGATGCAACTGAAGATCTTTGAAGACGCACAGCTTTACGTTCGATAAAGGGCACACGGTCAGTGGCACTTGGCTTTGGACGAGCCTTTGCAACAATGCCGGATCATGAATCGACTGCACCCCGTGATCAATACGCTCGACTTTCAACACGTCCAGTGCGGATGCCATATAGGCCGGTGGCCCCTCTTCGCCTGCGTGTGCCACGAGGTGCAAGCCTAGCTCACGGCAACGGGCAAACACAC
Source organism: Burkholderiaceae bacterium (assembly GCA_021208885.1). Taxonomy (GTDB): domain Bacteria; phylum Pseudomonadota; class Gammaproteobacteria; order Burkholderiales; family Burkholderiaceae_B; genus Algicoccus. Next base: position 20,743 of record JAJOJF010000006.1, on the reverse strand, counting down.
GTGCAAATTTCTCAGGCGGGTTGCCAACCTCACTTGAATCAAGGCCCACGCCGATGAACTGATCCCTGTATGGCAACGCCTCTTCAAGCGTGGCCATGGCATCATCTTCCGACAGATGCCGCAAAAAACACAAAATCAAGCCAGAACTCATGTTCAGTTCCCGTTCTGCGCGCTCACAAGCTGAAGTCAAACCGGCCATCACCACCGCCATGGGGATTCCCCGCTCGGTGTGGGTCTGCGGATCAAAAAACAGTTCCGAGCGCACAATGCCATCGGCTTTGGCGCGCTTGAAATATGCCCAAGCCATGTCATGAAAATCCTGCTCGGTTTGCAGAACACTCGCCCCAGCATAATAGATATCCAGAAAACTCTGGAGATCCGTAAATGCATAGGCGGCTTTCAGTGACTCGACATCTGGGTAGGCAAGGGACACGCCATTGCGCTTGGCCAATTGAAATATGAGCTCTGGCTCAAGTGACCCCTCAATATGAATGTGCAGCTCTGCCTTGGGCATGGCTTTAAGAAACGCAGATAGCTTGGGATCAAGTTGATGATCTGGGAGTTCAGGCAAGGCTGACATCAAGCACCTCTAGAAACAAGTAGTGATTCGATCAAGGGCCATTGCGCTGACTCGTGATAGCCAGCCTGAACCAATTGGTCTTTGCTGGCGAGCTCGAAATCCTCAAACTCAAATCCCGGAGCAACCACGCAACTGACTAACGAGTGAGAATCGTCCTGCACAGAGCGTGCTGCAAACCAGGTACCAGCCGGTATCGTCAGTTCAAAACAACCACTGACTGAACCCAACCTCTGTGTGTGCACTGCCTTGTCTTTGTTGCCAGCAAGTGGCAACAGCGAGTAAACCTCAACGTCGCTGCCCTCATGAAAAAACCAGCTCTCGTCCGACGCCACTCGATGCCAGGCGGAATACTGGCCACCACACAACAAAAAATGGATAGAAGTGTAAGCTGATCGCATCCCACCGTGCTCGGCTGAATGCAGTCGCAAGGGTGCACGGTAGGTTTCACGATAATAACCGCCTTCCGGATGGGGCAGGAGCGCTAGCTTTTGAATTAGAGATTTGGTGTGCGGGTTCATGGGCAAGACAACATCGTATGTCGAGTGGTTGATGGCTTTTGACGGCAACTTATTGCAACCATCTTAGCCAGTTTTTAGTGGCAGTTGACCAACAACGCTTGCAAGCGTGCTTGCCAAATCCAGCGACACCATCAGGTTGAACTGTTTGAATGCCCGCAAAATTCGGCTTGACAACGATGGCAGGCGTATTGCCAAATCTCGTTGCGTTCCAGGCGAACCAACAGCGACCAGCGGTCGCTTGAGATTGCCGTCAACCTGGAATGATCGTTGGCGAAACAATCCGCATTCGTCACTAGCCGTGCAAGACAATCCCCGGTGCCAAGCACAGGCGAGCGTCCCGAGACGGCTTATTACAAAAGCTGACATCGTCAGGTCTTTGCGGTCATGAGGATTGACCCCCAAAGCACTGTCGTTTAACTTTTGGCACATGTGCAATTCGCAAGGCTGGTGAATGCTCAGCTGGTCGCAAAGTCCACCGACCCTCGCCACCAAACTGGCAAAAGATCCGGCCGCTATCGTAACAATCGAGCTGTCGCAAGCATTAGAGCAGGACTGATCGCTGACTTACCCATCAGGCTAACTGGCAAGGATCAACATTTTCCGCCTCGACGCTCTCACTCATGAATAACATCAGATTTGCCGACGGGCATAGCCCCGAATGGTCCCTCGCAGCCCTCGAGATGACTCGTGATTACTTCCTATGGATGAATGCTGAAATCGAGAGAGTCTGTCGCTTTTCGATCAGCGATGTTGTTGGGATGCCATTGCATGAATACATCGCGAGCACTGGAACCGGCATTTGCCCGAGAGACCAGACCGGCGCGAGATACTACCTGGTGGTCGATGGCGAGCAGGCGTTGGGAATGGGTGGCTTGCGAACTCTGCCAAACGGCGATGCTGAGTTAGTCCGCATCTACACCAAGCCAGAGTTTCGTGGACGTGGCATCGCCAGCATGACCATCAAGCAGTTAATTGCGGATGCACGTCAAAGCCAGTTTGAAAAGCTCAAACTCGACACTGGTGTCTTTATGAAGGCAGCTCACTCAGTCTACGCCTCCCACGGCTTTAGCGTTTGCCACCCCTACGAAGGCGCCGAGCCTCCTGAACGGCTGCGGCCCTTCTGGATCTTTATGGAACTTGATTTGCTCAAGACCAAATCAAACCCTGATTGACAGCCTCCCCGTCCTTCACAACAAGGATTCCTGGTGACTTTATCAAGCCGCCAGGATTGGGCGTGTATTGCTACTTCCCAATGGTTCCTGCTTCATCGTTAAAACCAACGTTTCAACTCCACAGGCGATCACCCGATGCCCTCGGGCTAATATGTTTAACGCACCGACCAAGTCGGCGTTTTCTGTATAACCGCATTGAACACATCTAAATCTTGACTGTGTGGTGCGATTGTCTTGGCTGACATGGTGACAACATGGGCAGGTCTGCGAGGTGTGTTGAGGATTTACCTTAATCACTTCGCCACCGAGCCAGGTTTGCTTGTATTGAAGCATCTGAACAAACATACCCCAGCCTTGTTCCAGAATCGACCTGTTTAAGCCAGATTTGGCTTTCACGTTTCGACCTGGATTGGCCAGATCGCCTTTGGCGGATTTCGTTATGTTCCTGACCTTCAAGTCCTCAACTACAACCATGGCGTGGTTTTTGCTGATCAGCGTTGAGACTTTGTGCAAGAAATCATGTCTGGCATTGGCGATGCGTTCATGCAGACGGGCTATCTTCTTTTTTAACTTCTGCCAGTTGGCAGAGAACTTCACTTTCTTACTCAAGGCCTTGCGAATCATGGCCATAATGACAAGGATTTTACCAGAGACCTAAGTGGCAGCTCGGGGGACAAACAACCGAAAAACACTGTGATAGAGGCTGCGCCTGTGCGCTTACATCCCCGGCCTGAAGAACGGGGCTTTACGCGCGGTTTGTAAATCGTGGCAAGCGCACTAGCGATGACCACCGACTAACACGGGTTCAGCAAGGGGAATGCGCGGGCAATGCGTTCAATGTTGCTTACGGCAGCGCAATACTTACCCCCACCCGAGCTGTCAAAGCGTTGCTGCCCCCGGAAAACGCGCCCGACAGAGACAAAAATCCAGTGACCCCCGAATTATTTCTCGCCGACACTGCGAGCATCACCTTGGCAACATCAGCAGGTGCTGCAGCACCAGAGACCGTGAACGTCTGATCAGGCAGCAGTTGCAAAGCGGCATTTAACTCGCGCGTCGTGTTGAACTCGTGAATCCACGACAGGCGCGCCAATGGATTGATAGTCCAGCCATTGTCAAGCACGGCCTCTTTGTCTAGCTGCAAGCCAAGCGACAAGGGCAGAGAACTAACGTCTTCACCTTGATAGTTAAGCCCAAGATTAATGGCGTCAGTCTGCGGGCTTTTCAGGCTCTCGGAGAAACTTCCCTGTCGCAGCCAAGCCGGTTCAAGTGCAATGAATGGCGTGACATTCACCTCACGCACGCGCATCAAGTAGCCTGCCTCTAGCCTGGCTGACAACATGTTGGTGTTGACTTTGCCCGACTGCTGGCTAGAGAGCTCATTCACGGTAACTGTCCGATCAAGATCGGTATACCCAAAACCATAGGCCAGTGTGCCTGCGACATAGGACCGCTCGAATTTCTTAATGCCGTAGAGCGCAAGACTGACCGAATTGAAAGTGCCATTACCAGACCTCGCACTGACATCAAAATTAGTGCTGCCAGCACCCACGGACCAGCCCACCAAAGTGTTGGCATCAACCTGTCTGGTCCCACCAAGCGCTAGTCCTGCACCTGAACCCGTGACTGTCGCTGTGCCGTTGCTGCCATCAACGGTGAATCGTGCGCCAGTCAAGCTTGCCCACAACCGATTGCCTGAATCTTCAAGCGTTCGAGCATCTTGCCGATGCTGAAACAGCCAGCGATTCATGCGCTGCCCAATTGCTTCTGTGAACAAAGACATCGATCCGAATGCCACCGTCTGGGAAGCGGTCGCAGCCTCGCCCGACAGTGACTCCAGCGCAGTTTGAAATTGTCCGGCAAGCGACGGGGCATACAGCATGTCGAGATTGTTGTAGACCGAATCAAGACTGGAATATGGCTGCGGCGTGCCACGATCGAGTGCGATTGCAACCTGGTTGGCGTTGCCCGTGGGCGCCAGCGTTCGGTAACAGAGAAAGCAGTCGCCAAGCGCTTGGCGATTGGTGAAGTTGGCCACGGGCACAAAGGGTGGGCCCATCATCTTGGACTGGGTCGCACCACCCTCGCCCCACCCCTCGATGGCTTTGGCAATGCCGGTGTACATGACAATGCCCGCTGGCACTTTCACAAACGTGAAGTGTGTTGGCATTGATGGCAGCGACTGTATGTCGCGGATCTGTGCAGGCGTCAAGCCACGTGCTTGCGAGGCGCGCATGATCCAGCTGCCTACCGGGAAGGAACCAGCCGACTCGTTATAGACCCGCACGAAGTAAAGCATCTGTGTCGTCTGGATTTTGGTGACGTCAGTCGTTAAGGCAAACGGATAGGTCACCGGCGTGATGTTGGGGTCGAGGCTTGCCAGATATTGATTGACTTCGAGCGCTGTCTGTGGAGGATTGACAAGCAGCGTGCCGATGGGCTGGGTAAGGTTCTGCCAGGGCTCCGATAGCGCCGGCGCTGCCCACAAGCACGAGACTATACCCAGCCAAAAAACCTTGAGTTTTTTGCTTCGGGTCGAAGGATTTACGTTGACCGTGGACATGACAGAATTAGTGAGAAATATCACCTAAGTTTAAAGCGCAACCCAGTTGTACTTACCGCGAATAGATCAAAGAATGAAATCCTGCACCTAGCTTGGGCAAACGCGAAAACGCCTGACACCAAACGCTCAAGCCTGCCGCCAAGAACGACAACAACGTATCACCCAGGAAATTGCCCTAGAGACTGGGCAAATCAGTCGTGGCCAGACTCTTGGCCATCTCCTGATAAGCAGTGCCATCTGGCAATCCTGCCTCAATGGCGTCGAATGCCTTTAAGGATTGTGCCTGTATGTTGTCTCGATAGGCAGGCTCATCTTCTATCCGCCTCATCCTGAAACGGTTGGCATCAGCCATCATCGGCAATAAGGCTTCGGTCCAGTTACTTTGCGCGCCTAGCCTGTCGGCCAATTCATTGCCATGAAACAGTCGGCACAGTGACGCCATCAGCATCACGGATACGTCGACTGGGTACTTCAGAACAGGCGCCAAGCGATTGCCTAGCGCGCCGAGCATGGCCTGAGTCAACACTCGCGAACTCTCATCCGGCTCTGGCAACTGAGCGTCAACCATCTTCAGCAATTCCAGCGCCACAGTGTGATCTGTCACTTTTGAGAGCAGCGTTGAATCGATGCCCAACAAATGCCCGACCACACGCCACGCGTCATAGAGGCGTTGCGTCTGTTCATGGGTCAAGGTCAACCCAATGCGATCAAAAGCCTCAAACGGCACCACTGTGAAATCCAGCCAGGTACGCAACATCTGCCATTGATCGATCGGTACTGCCTGCCGACCATCAGCGCTGACCCAACCGCGTTGCAGCAAAGTAGCCCTGACACGCGCATGCAACAGTCGAACCTGCAGTGTGTGCACATAACCTGATCCGCCGAGCGCCAGGCCACCAGGCTTGATGACGCTGATTTTCCAGAGCTGGGTCTCAAGCAAGCGACGCGATACGGTCTCAGAGAGCAGATTGCCTGTTCGCATCAAAACAGCCGCAATTCCGGGATCCGAGTAGGTGTGGGCAAGCGATCCGGGACCCAATGCAATACTCAACCAGGTTGGCCCTATCGAGGTGTAGGGCTGCATGGCCAGATCAATCTCTTTAGCAGGGACAGATAGCACTGCCGCCTCACAATCTTGAAGCAGTTGCCGGAAGCTCTCTGGCAAACCGGCTGTCACCGAGACACCTTGACGCATCCCTTGTTCAAGCAAAGCCTGCACATCAGGCTGCGCTTGCTGATAATCGTTCAATGCAGCATCGGCAAGCGGATCACCTTGGCTTTTTAGGCTGAGAACTGAACTAAGCAACACCTTAAGATCCTTGATGAGGGAAACAACTCGCAAAAAAACATGATTTTAGTAAGTCTAGTCACCCATGAGCCACCCATTCATTATGGAGAAGGTGCGGCCTTAACTGCTCAGGTCGAGACAAGGGCGTAATGTTTTGTAAGACGGCGGCACAGATCTTGCTCGTATAACGTCAGGATGATCTCACCATCTTTGTCATGGCCGTTGTACGCAGACCTATACAAATTCGAGGGTAAAGACCTGATTAGCCCACTTGCGCAAACAATCAGGCTTCTCTGTCTTGCGCTGTTATGCCTGATGCTCACTTGCGGAACAGCACGGGCTTCTGAAAACACCAGTGTGACTGGGGATGCCGGCATTAAGTCGGCTGCGTGTGGCCAGTTATCTGACACATTGGCTCGCATCAAATGCAAGGGCTTCATCAAAGTTGGCGTATTGACAGGGTTCAAGGGCTTTAGCCAAATCAGTCCCGAAGGCAAATTCGAGGGGTTTGAAATCGACCTTGCCAAACGAATCGCAGACGATCTAGGCGTTGGCGTGCAATTCGTCAAGGTCTCGCCTGCTCTGAGAATACAGCCTCTAGTCGACGGCACGGTAGATCTGGTAATCGCAAATCTCACTGATACACAAGCACGCAGAGAGACCATCAGGTTTGTCAGACCTCATTATTTTTCCTCGGCCACGGTGGTGATGGCACCGACCGAATTTGTGATCAACAACCGGGAAGACATTCGGAACCTGACGGTCTGCGTGCCGCTGGGCAACTTCAGCAATATCTCGCTAGTTGCAGCGCAAGCTAGATTGCTGATTTATGACAAGCTTGAAAGCCTGTTGAGCGCACTCGAACTCGGTGCTTGCCAGACGGTTGCACATGATCGTATCGTGCTGCAGATGAATGTCAGCGGCCCGGATGCTCCAGCAGCCTTGCGGGAAAGAGTTGTAGAGAAAATTTCATTGTCAGAAACGCCTTGGGGCATTGCTGTATCTAAATCCCCGGAAAGTGACAGCCTGGAAAAAACAGTCACCACGATATTGGTCAATCTTCATGCCAGCGGCTTTTTGCTGGAGTCAGCTGAACGCTGGGGCATAGCAACACCATTCTTGCATGAGGAGAAAAGCAAATGGTCTAGCCAGACCTGCCAAGTAGCAAATGACATGCTCAGTTCCGGTTGCCTGCTGGATCCGGTGGCCTCGGTGAACCAGCCCAGTGTGATAGCACAGCCAATTCGGCGATTTGAGACCTGGCTAGATCAGAAGCTGGGTTTTGATGTACGGCTCCCCATGTTCAGCACGCAAATTGGCCTGCAACTGTTTATCGATGGAATCATCACGTCCCTTATTTTGGCACTCGGCAGTATCGGTGCTGTTTTGTTGGCTGCTATCTTGTTCTATCAGGCGCGCATCACCCGAATCAGGCCTATACAAGTGGCGACAAAAGCTGTGGCTACATTCACACAGTACTGTCCGCAGCTGCCACTGATGGTGCTTGCTTACTTTGTCGTTGTCTCGTTCATTCCCTACAGCCAAGAGGTGGCTCTTGCCACTGCGATTGTCGCACTTGGACTGTATGGCGGTGCGAAGGCGGCCAATGCCATGTATCTGATTCATTACGCCAATCACCAACTCGGCATGGTCGATGTCATGCGGCACGCAGCGATCTCGATTCGACTCAGTGTCATCTTTGCCGTCAAACTCTGCCCGGTGGCCGCCTTTATCGGCGTGCCTGAACTGTTGACAGTGCTCAATGAAATTACCGCCTTCAGTGGTGAGCGCTTCTCGACTTACCTGGTCGTATCTGTCTTTTATGTGATTCTGATACTGAGCGTATCGAAGCTGAGCGCAGTGGTTATCGGGAAGCTTGGAGACGTCAAGTGACCGCCACACCCTCTCTCGATTTGCTAATCGAATTTACTGTGGCCCTAAGCGTCAATTTTCTGATTGCGATTGGGTCGACCATTGGTGCATTCGCTATCGGGTTTGGGTTTATGAAACTCAAACAGGTGCCGCTTCGCATTTTCCAGTGGATCTTTAGTCTTTGGCGTAGTGTCACGATAGCCATGCCTGCGTTTGTGCTGCTGTTTGTCATGATGTTTATCGCAACCGTCCTGTTCCGGACACTGGGAATCAGTCAACTCCCCTCCCCAATCTTGATCACGATCGTTTGCCTTTCGATCGGATTCTCAGCGGCAGTGATTGATTACCTTGTCCAGATCGAGCGGGATCAGGCAAAACCAAATGCCCCGCGACCTCAATTGATTGACATTTTTTCGAGGGTCTATGCATGGTCGTTTTCTGGGTCTGGCATGGGTGCTGCGATCGGCAGCCCAGATTCGGTCCGGTTCGTACTGAACCTCGCCAACACCCTGACAGAGCCCGTCATGCAGGCTTGGCTGATGTTTGGCTTTTGCCTCTTTCTCGCGACTGTGGTGTACGGCGTAGACGAAGGATTGCGACGCGTATCGATGTTGCTAGCTCGATCCAAGCCGCGCTAGCAGACAACAATTACAGGCCTACTTGGCTAGGCATTACAAATTATTACTTGCACATACAACATCACAAGGTCATTTAGACATTGAAGCAGAATAGCTTTAGGATTCACACAAATCCCTAAACGCTCAGCGAAGGACACTGAACCAATGAAAAATAACGCGGCTTTTGTCGTGATCAAAATCAGCCAAGTTCTCAGGCAGGCTTTCTTACTGCGCGGAATTAACAAGACGATTTTTTGCAATGAGTAAAAAATTGCTTTCGAACGTTTTCTTGGCACTGCTATGTTGCTTTGCGTTTACTTCACAAGCCAAAGCGTCCGCCGTACTGATCGAGACACCTTCAGGCAAGCTCGAAGGTCTGCACAACACCAAAGCCGGTGTCGATGAATTCAGGGGAATCCAGTACGCGACTGCCGGGCGGTTTGAGCCACCTGTTCCAGTTACGAACTGGGCTGGCATTCTAGATGCCACCAAGTTCGGCAGCCATTGCCCGCAAGCTGCTCGCTTTAACTTGACCGAGGAAAGCCTCGAGGAGAATTGCCTCTACTTGAATGTCACGACGCCAGATAACGCCAAGCGCAGCGACAAGCTGCCCGTGCTCGTCTGGATACATGGCGGTGGGTTTGTGGGTGGCGGATCAAGCCTGTACCGGCTAGATCGCTTGGCCAGAGAGGCCAATATTGTCATCGTGTCACTGAACTACCGCACCGGACTCTTCGGATTTATGCCTCACCCGGCGATCGATGCCAATATCAATGGCAACCTTGGGCTTGAAGATCAACGCGCGGCACTTGGCTGGGTACAAAAGAATATTGCTTCGTTTGGTGGTGATCCGGACAACGTGACTATTGCGGGGGAATCAGCCGGATCTGGATCGATTTGCCTGCACCTTGCCAGTCCGGAAGCTGTGCTTGGAATGTTTCACAAAGCCATCTTGCTAAGTGGCGCATGCCTGCAGCAAATACCCACGCTAGAACAGGCACTGGCCGATCCGATTTGGGAGGCTGTGTCGCATAATCCCAAGGATTCCAGTAGAAAATTTCGTTGCCCGGTTCCGGGCGACAAAGATTACTCAGACCAGGCATCTCTGGCTTGCCTGAAACACCAGTCGGTCAGTGACCTGCTACAGGCACAGACCTACGAGGCAGGCAACCGATTGTTGAGTTTTGTGCCGGTCACAGGCAACAAGACGGTGCCGCGATCGTTTCATGAGGCAGTCGAATCAGCCGACATCATGAAAGTGCCCATGATCATGGGTGGTGCCACCAACGAACTCAGGCTCTACGTTGCCTATGATGTGTTGGGTGACAATGGCACAAAGACCAAATACCCCGTCACTCTCGACAACGTCAACCAGTACTACCTGCCGGCTTTTTACGGCACCGACACCACTATTAACCAGAAAATCCTGCAGCGGTATTTTGGTGATGCCACAAACCCCACAAATCTGAACGGCGCCACCCTCGGCTCCATGCTTTCGAGCTACAACCCGCATGTGGGCATCAACAACTGCCTGTACCTGCAAACCGCCAATGCTCTGACCGGTGTTGCTGGCATGCCACCCATTTATCAATTCGAATTCAGCGACCCCAATGCTTTGGTTCTAGGCGTTGGCCTCGCACCTGGCAAGGACCCTGGCTTTGAGCTTGGTGCCGTGCACTCGTCAATTCTGAATTACTTGTTTCCGAACTTTTCCAACACGATGGCCATCAACGCGCCTGATCTCCCACCCGCCTCTGACGAGCTAGCCTCGCAGATGATTGCATACATCAGCCGATTCATGCGAGGTGATGAGGATTTTTCTGGTTTGCCTGTCAAATGGGATGCCTACGATGGTTCACAAGCCTCACCAGCCTCTGAGAAAGTGCTTGTTTTCAAGCCCGGGGAAATTGGCTCATACAATGCGTACGGTGGCTTGGATCCGGAATCAACCGCGGCCCATCAGTGTGCTTTCTGGGCTTCTCTGTATCCGAACTAAACCCGTTTAACCACAAACCAAGGACTGACGTGAACTTCAAATATCTTCCGATCATTGCATTTGCCAGCGTCCTTGCCGGTTGTGCCGCTACCACCGCCACCGCACTGAACAAAGCCGATGGCACCATCGAGCTTGTCAGCACATCGAGCTCCGAAGATGATGCACTTGAAGCTACCTTGGACAAAGGAATTCAGCAGTGCAAGGCAACCGGTAAAACTTTCGCGGTCATCGACCGTCAGTCAACTTATCGGGGCATTGATCCCAACGTGCGTGCAGCCATTAATGTGGCGAGCATTCTCACCAAGGGAGCCTTCTCCGGGGCAGGACGCTCTTCAGACGACTGGCGAGTGATTGTGATTGGCAAGTGTCAGTGAGCATCTGCATCAGCATCAAGGCTTAAAACCGCAAGCTAAGGTTCGCAACCGCTGAGAAGGCGTTCCAGTTCGACGCGAACTGGTTGTTCACGCTCAGCGATAACACTGAGCTCTCGCTAATGTTTGCGGTCAAAGCAAGCCCTAACGTCAGGCGACTGCGGCCAATGTCTGAACTCTGAATGCGCAGGTTCTCGTCTAGCACCACCGTGTTTAGATAAGCCCGATTGTCAGCCAACTCATAGGCGTAGTCCGCCGTGGCAAGCAACTGCCACTCGGTTTCATTGGTTTGAAACGGAATGCCAGCCGTGAACCCCAAGGCAGGCTGAACCGATGTGTTGTTGGTGGCCTGTCCCGAGACAGAGAACGCATTGGCACCACCTGAGTCAGTAAAACCAAATGTGCGCATGCCAAGATAGTTCAGCCCCACTTGCCATTCATAGTTCCAGCGGGCTTTCTGCACAAACTGGCCAAAAGCCAGATTGGCTGCGATATTGGCCGTCTTGATCGTTGCGTTGTAACTGCTGCCAATCAAAGACAAAGAGCGATTGGCTGAAATAACGTTGCCGCCTAGGCCAAGTCCACCCTGAACAAAGTAGCCATCGTCTAGACGCCGGGAACCATAGGTCATTAACTGCAGGTTTTGTGAGGAGCCAGAACCCATGTTCGAAGGCAGCTGAGAGCTGCTATAGCCATAGGCCATGGCAAATCCGAGACTCGTCTGGTCGCTGATATTGCGTTGCGTGCCCAACACCACGCCACCGAGCGTGTCAGTCGTGGTGCCTATCGTGCTGTCGCCACCCAAGGAGGAATAGCGACCGATCACCCGCCCCCATGCATACTTGTCTTCCTCGCTCAAAGGTCGTTGAACTGCCGCACGATTGGCGAGCTGGCCCCACCGGTCAAGGCTCGAGGCACTAGATATCTCACCCAATAGAAATTCAGTGTTTTGCTGAGCCACGCCAATTAATTGCACGTATGACACACCAGCCAACTGATCCATGCTCACTGGCAGGCTAGAAGCTGTCTGAGGAGCAAGCGCATCAAAGAGAGTCTTGCGGGTGGGATCAGACTCCCGTACACCAGCCGCTGGCCGAATACCCTGCAAGACCCGGCCAAGACCGTCGCGGTTGGCGTTAGTTGACACTGACGCTGCACCGATGTTGGCATAAGACGCCGGCGTGACGTAAAGGGTTAGCGTGTTGGGACTGTAGACCACATCCATTTGCGTGCCCGGCAACAAGCCTGCCAAGGGTTGGTCGAGTGTGGCAAATGAACCTGATACACCGCCGGGTGCGGAGACAAACTCAAACCCCTGCCCGAGCTCTGGACTGTATGTGTTGTTCGCTGGCGCACTGATGCCACGCAACAACACCTGAAGGGTCCCGTCGGCTGCAAACTGGCTGTCGGCGGACGTGAACACCAGCCGGTCATAACTGCCCGCACCCTCTGAAGTCCCTGGACCATCAATTTCAATTTCAAGCTCAGCGCTAGAAGACATCTGCAACGAGCCTGGGCTTGTGACTGTGCCCGGTGAGTTGCCAGGCCGATAGATCCCGTCCATGGTCAATTCACCGAGGATGGCACCTTCACCAATCAAACTCACGCCAGACGGAATCGTTAAATCAGCGTTCCAGTTGGCGTTCAGTTCCAGATCTGCCACGATGGCCATCGGCGTGCCCACAAATGACAATGTGCCCAGAGAACCATCTTCGCTAGCCACATCGATCAGCCCGCCTGCGTAGGAAACAGCATTGCCGTTGGTATTGATGACCGCACCATCAGCGCCAACCCCAATCGGTTTGCGCCAAAGCCCGTCGCTCGCAGTCACAAAGTTTGCACCCAGCTTTAAGGTTCCATCAAATATCACCACTTCGCGTTGCTGCGAACCCAAACTGGTGTCATGGTCAGCTTGCAGGGTACCTGCATAAATCTCAACAGGACCATTAAAGGTATTGTTTGCTGTCAACGTTAGCTGGCCTTGCCCGGTTTTTGCCAGCCCGTAATCGCCTGAGATCTCGTTACTAAAAACCGCAATGACATTGGCAGGGAGATTCGCCTCGAACGTTGACTCAAATATCGCTGGGCCATTGATGGCCCGATTCACGTCGAGCAAACCCCGCCCGTAGATGGGGCTCGGGTCATTGTGCGCTTCAGTCGCTGTGGTCAGAATGGTGGCGACCAGATTGCGATTGGTCATCCATGGGTACTTTTCTGCAACCAAGGCAACAGCACCTGTGACTACCGGTGAGGCCATGGAAGTACCTTCCATGCCGATGTACTCGTCATTGTCTGTGCTGGTGTAGACATTTTCAGCGTTTCTTGTTCCTGACAATGCACCGTTGATTTTTCCGCTAAAAGGCGTGGGATTTGGGTCGCCCTGAACCGGCGTATTACCACCTGGCGCTGCAATACAGTACGCTGCTGCGACGCCACAGTAATCCGCATAATCTGCCATCCGACTCTCAAGCGTTCCGGTTGTCTCTAGCCCCGTGGCAGTTACCGCGATCCAGCCACCGTAGGCCGCAATGGACGGATCGTACGTCGGCAAAGCCGCCGGTGCGCCCGGGTTTAAGCCCTCGCCGGGGTTTTCACGGTCATTGCCGGTGGCAAACAAAATAACCGCGTTATTTTCCAGTGCACGCCGCATGGCTTGCACCGTTAGCGGTGCATTCTGTATAAACGCGAGTGACTCCTGTTGAGGGTCAACACCTGCGCTGGTATCCCCCCAACTGTTGTTAATGACACGAGCCCCCTGGCTCACCACAAAATCAAACGATCTGGCCCATTGAGGGTCCAGAATATGCAAGGCATCTGCCGGTGCCATGGTCGGGTCTATGCCACTGGAATCCCAACCTGCAATAATCAGATCCGCGTTATAAGCCACCCCCTGCATATTGTGCGGACGGGTTCTATCACCATCAAGGTGGGCTGCCGCGATACTCGCAACATGAGTTCCATGCCCATCGCCTTGTTCGTCATTACTGTCATACAAGTTGCCACTGAAGTTCGATTGCCCTGACCATACCGGATCTGAACCGGCAGTCATGCCAGCCAGGATTTTGTTGGTGAACTCCACGTGATCAGGATTAATTCCTGAGTCGATGATGCCAATCCGGATGCCCTGACCCGAGAAGCCTTGGTCATAAGCAGACGGATTTAGCGGATCAGGGTTGTGCACCCGGATAATTGAAAGCGCTGGCTGGTTGTCATACTCGATACCTGGGATCCACTGAGCCAAGGCTGACGGGGTATTGACCAGGCTGCCAAACAAAAATATGAGAGCGCCAAGAGTTGTAAGGCTCTTGCCTTCAGGCCAGTGCAATACCTTGTGCAATTGAGGGGCTGCTTTTGCACACATCAATGGGGTTTGTCTAAATACCAGCTTAAAAGTCACGATCGTCCAGTCGCGGGGCAATTCCCGATAGTCTGACGACTATAGCGTCAAACAAATCAGGCCACTTGAGAATGTAATGATTCATCAGGTTCATGTGTAGACACACTCAGCAAAACACTGGATTTAAGTTTAACTATCGATCGACAATATCCTCAAAAGTCCGCGATTCGTCACACCTAACTCACCGATGAGATTGATTGTTCTGTTCACTTTCCCACCATCACCGGTGGTCCCACATAGGCATAACCTTTATTGCGCCACGTCACAATCCGCAGCTCGGGATTGAACTGTGCCAACCGCCTACGCAGACGACTAATCAAAGTATTAAGCCGAATATCATTCAGATCAAGACCACTAAACCCAAGCACTTCATGCAAGGTCTCTCTGGGACAAACCGACCCTCGGGACTGCAGCATGGTTTTAAAAGTAAGCGCCTCCAATGTCGTGAGCTCCAAAGTGGTGTGATCGGGTGCCGTCAACAACCGGGAGGATTCTGAGAATTTCCACTGGGCTTGTTTGTTGCCTAGACTAAGACGTGCCAACAAACTCTTGATGCAAGCATGTAGCTCCCTGAAGTCGACTGGCTTGACCAGATAGACATCTGCACCCACTTCAAATCCAAGCACGCGGTCATCGAGCTCTGCGCGCGCAGTCAGCATAATGATGCCGACCTGGGGATGACGCTGCTTGACCTCTGATGCAATGGCGTAACCAGATTTGTCTGGCAAATTAATATCGAGCAGGATAATGTCAGGCAACTGCATACTCAACTGACGGTCACAGCCTGCAGCATCCGAAGCTTCAATGACATCCATGCGATGGTAGCGGAGCTGAAACGCAAGTTCTGCTCTTAAGTCCTCGTGGTCTTCGACTAGCAGCAGTAGAGGCTTGCGTTCAAGCGAGTCACTGGCTGGCAAATTAGGTATTTGTGATGTCATGATGGCTCATCGCAGTTGAGGATCACGAATAACGAGGGGCAATTCAATTTGAAACTGTATTTGGCCAGGCTCTAGCAAATACGCTGTCAAATTTCCACCATGTGCTTCGATGGCTTGTTTTGCGACATAAAGTCCGATACCAGCACCAGGCACATTGCCGTGCTCACCTTTGCGGTAGTATTTTTCAAATAACTTCAGCAGGTCTGATTCAACGATCGCTTCATCGCAGCCATTGGAGATAGTGACCACGACCCGAGGTCCACTTGCCGATTCTCTTTGCTCAATTCGCACCACAATGCCTTCATCGCCCTCGCTGTACTTAACCGCGTTATCAAAGATATGATAGAACGCGGCATCTAGCCAACTGGCCTGGGCATCAATCCACAATAAGTCAGGTCGTTTGATTTCATTCCATCTTAATCGCAAACGGAGCTGACCACTGCGCCCAGCGTGTGATTGATAATCGAGCCGCAGTATGCAATCTCGGTCGCACTTGAACTCGTTTGACGTGAACTCAGACAAGACTGCCTCAAGCAAGGCAGGCAATTCGAGCAGTTGCCGTTTGGCCTGCGGCTCAGTGAGTGTAGTTTTTTCTGCGACGAGCGATCGCATCAACAGATCATTTAGACGGGCTACTGCACGGCGGATGCGCCCATAACGCAATTCACGTTCTGTATTTTTTTCTTTTTCCAGCATTCCAAGGCTTTGCACCGAGCTGTCAATCACCGCCAAGGGCGTCTTGAATTCATGGGTAAGCCTTTCTAGAAATAACTGCAAGTCGCGGCTGCGCCGGGCCTCGGTATCGGCCTGCACCTTTAGGGCATCAAGTCGCGCCTGCTGCTGCCAATTGCGCCAACGGCTCTGGCGACTATTAATCACCAAAGCCATTTGCAAGAACACCAAGTGGATCACTAGCCCAATCTGCCACATGCCGGTATTGACGGGTGTGGCCGGTACAAAACCAAATACTGTTCCCATGCTGACCCATTGTGAGACAGCAAAGATTAGAAACGCCAAAGCGAGCAGGATGTTTTGTAGCGAACGTTGCTGACGCAAGTTGCGAATACTGGCTGCCAACGAACCCATGCCATAGACAAAAAAAGCAGCCAGAACGACCTCCCAGACATAGGGGCGCCAGGCGACCCAAACACTCGCCAACACCACGAGCAGCATCAACATAACAGCCATAAGATCAGCAACTGTTTCAAGGCGAAGGTGCCATGTCCGTAACTGCAGCATTCGGGCGGCGAATGCGATGGCAGTCGCTGCCATGCCAGCAAAGGCCCAGAGCTGGATCGTGCTGTGATACTCTGGCCAGGCACCAAGTACCAACGCGTGCAGGTACCCGTTGACGGCTAGGCTTGCCAACAGAGAGAAGCCAACAAACCCCACATAAAGACCATAGATTGATTGGCGAGTGGTTGCCCAATTCACGACATTGACCAGTACAGCTAGCAAGAGCATGCCGTAAAAGATCCCGTGCAAGGCCGTACGCCAAGCCTGGGACTGATAGTAAGTACGCTCGCTCATCAACTCAAAACTGCCAAACATGCGGCCGGCTGTTGCCAGCCGAACAGTCACAACGGTCGGGCTTTCCAAAGGCACAAAGGATGCGGCCAAATCCGGAAAGCCCAACATGCGTTGATCAAACGGTGCCTGTGTGCCCAGTGCCATTGAGCTGCCGTCAGGGAGAAAAAACTTCACATCACGAGCATTCGGTGGATGAAAGCGCAAGACCATGGGAACAGTGAGCAACTGCGAGGGCACATCAATAACTAGCCTTACCCAATAGACTTGTTCGCCAAACCCCTGCCCAAGCGGTTGGCTCAAGGCTTGCCAACCAGGCTGTATTGGACTTGGAAGATCAACGACAGAAGGGTCTGTGTTGATAACCGAGGCAGCGACGGTTACGCCAGGCAACCCATCAAGCACAACAGAATCTTTGGTTGTTTTAGCCAGCACAAAACCAGAAGTCGCCAGCAAGATGAACATTGCAAGCAAACACCAGTGCGCGGTAAGGGTGAAGCAGCTAGTTGCTCTCATTGCCTTGTCTGTATGGCTCGCTGTCGAGATAGCCTACTTTTAAAAAGTCAGCCAACTCCGCACGGCTGGCTCTAGTTTGCGGGGCCAACCACGTCGGGCCAGATCGGCACCAGCAACTTCTGACCTACCACGATCTTATCAGTCTTCAAGCTATTGAGATCGCGCAAAATCATGAGATCAACCCGATAACGCCTGCCAATCGAAAACAATGTGTCGCCATCGACAACAGTGATTTCCTTGGTGGGCACCGGCTTTAATGGCTCAATAGGCGGCAACGGTGGCTCTGGGGGCTTGGGCGGCGGGTTGGCTTTCTTTTGTGCCTGCTCCTCAATCAAACGCGGCACGGTGAGCGACACCTGAGGGGTGATGCTAGTAGTCCAGCAGCTGCCGGCGCGGGCCGGTACCTGAATATCAAGGCGAGAAACCGGTGGCAGGGTCGAAGGCGTGGTCTGCTCCAGAATGTAGCTGTAATCTTCAGCAAGCCTCAACACATCATCGCGTCCCTGCATATCATAACGAACCGTGATTTCGCGCACGTTCAGATTATCGAGTTGCTGCATGGCTGCTGGAAAGTCAGCTGGGGTGAACACCCGCGCACCGTCCTGGAATTCCTGCAAAAACATGGAAAGCCCGAGCTGGCCCGGATAGCGCTTGGTCAGCGTGAGATTGTCAATCTCGATATCGAGCGTGACTTCACCGCATTGGTCCGGCTTCCACTCAAACGTATCGCTGGCTTCCATGTTCAGGTTACTCAACTCAATCGCTTCCTGGGCACACTGAATGCTGAGTATGGCAGCATAGGGCCTTGCTTTGGCACCGTCATTGACACCAATAGGAGACGCTGCGAGCGACAGTTTCGCGCTTTTGGTGGTTGATGCTTTCGCCAACTGTTGACGAACCACAGCGGACACACGACTGGTAACCGCCTGATTCAGAAAACCGATGTAACCGGGAGCAAACGGAAACTGATAGCCGGAAACGGTCACAGGCAAGAGTGACCCGCCCACGCGCGTGATGAAATTCTTGGCTGGTCCGTCCACGAAAGTCCAAACAGTACCTTGCTCGCCAAAGAGCTGGTTGCTCAACTCCTGAGGATTAACGGCCAGCTGGGTTTTCCACATGACGTCTTTTTCCCAGTCCTGCTGGATTTTGCAGGATGCCTGTTCAAGCGCGTAGCGCTTGATCGTATCGGCTGACCCTTCGATGACACGCCAGATAACCTCATCATCCGCGCTTGTAAAGCGGGAGTTAGCCTTAAACGCCTGGAAATTCTGGTCCATGCGGGCCAGAACCGATGCACTTGCCTGCGGACCACTGGTGCCCCCGAAATACTGCGAGCTCATGTCGTATGCAGCGTTCACACCGCGCATGACTTCAACGGCCGCAGCTTGGCGCTCGGTAACATACTGCTCAAACAACGTGATGTCATCACGTGCTCTGGTAATTTCGCCCGGTACAAGATTGGTGCCTTGCGCCAATGAGTCGCGCAAAGCCTGACCACCAACACTGTTGACGGCATTGACCAAGCCCGCAGCGCCCCTAATGGTCGGATTAGACCTGGCCTGGTCAGCAAGCCTGATGTAGTAACGCGCAAACTCAAGCCATGATGGCGACTGATTGGCGGGCAAGTCCACAAACTCGCTCTGCAGTTTCTTGAAAAACAGACTAAACGGGCTGTTGACCGTGCCAAGGCTAGCCACCACATTACGGAAGTCTGGCTCGGTCACCAGAAGGTTCTCTCCTTCCATGATTCCCCAGGCAAGACTGCGCCAGGCATTAAGGCGCTCTTCCCGATACCACTCGTAGAAATCCGTTGACGCTTTAACAACCTCATCGCGATTTTGCAGAGCTTGCCGTAACTCACTCACAAAACCATCAATTCGTTGTTTGCCACGCAACGTCAAGCCTCCGTCAACCTGCAACCCGACTCGGGTCACGACATCAGGGTTCCAGAATTCACCAAGTGTGATCGGTGAAATTTCTGGCAGTGCATTGGCCCAACTCACAAGCCATTCCATCTGAGGGGTCTTGAATACCTCGGACAACAAAATCGCCCTGTCCGCTTCTAGAGAGACTTTCAAATACGGATCATCGGAGGACGACCACGCAAGTGCGGCAACTATCAAATCATCGACGCTGCTGCCAAAGCGCTTTGACAACTGAGGATCAATCATTTGAATCGCTTGCGCTGGCACCTGCGGCATAGCCAGTATCTGCTGGTAGTCCGCGCCATCCACGCGGGCCTGCATCATGTTGACATAACGCGTCAGCGTCAGCAGTGCAAAGGCGCGTTGCGCTTGATCGGAGGAGGCTAGCATGGTCTTGATGTCTAGCGTGACCCCGCTAGGGGAATTCTGAACTTCGCGGAACTTGCGTATGTAGACTCCCTTTAACTTGTCTTCGAGAGCCACCACTTCAGGATTGAACGCAAGCCAGCGGGTGTTCCAGTTTTCTTCTTCTTTCAGAATCAGGCCAACCACCATTAGGCCAGCACTCAACTGCTCAATTTCTTCGGTTCTACTTGCGACTTCGGAGGCAACTGCACCAAAGTTTTCAGGGATGGTGGTGGCAAAGCGTTTGATCGTGGCCGAGGTCGACTGGTAAGACAAAACCAGAAACACCAAAGCAGCAACACAAAGACTTAACCATGACACCAATGCCATGTTTGCGGTGACCCGGCGCCAGCGACTGACAATCTGTCCCGGCAACGCTGTATTACGTTCTTTAGGCAAAATCCGAGAAAAAATATCGTGGATGAACAGGCCCTTGGGCTTGACAACACCCTCCTCTGCTGGCCGCACTGGCGCGAGCAATTGACCCAACAAGCTCGGCAACGGTGAGTCTTGCCGACCGCTGGTCAGAAACAACCCGCGCAAAAACGGATCTTCCAAATAAGGGTTATGACCAAGCGCGGAATTGAGAAACAGTTGCAGACCCGATTGCAAACGAGTGACCTCGTCTGGCAAAAGCAGCATTTCTGGCGAAAGCGTGACGCCGCGCATCGCCATATCGAGCCTTAGACGCTCAAGGCGACCCGACATGGTCTGTAGCGCATGAGTGGCGAAATACTGTTCATCGCCAATGCCTTTGGCCTCTCCCGACAGAAATCCCATGGCCTCTTGCGATTGCTCATCGGTTAACTGCTCAGCCCATTGCGTGAAACCGTAAATTTGGTCACACTTGGTGACCATGATGTAAATCGGAAAACGTTTCTCAAACAGGCGCATCAACTGATCGATGCGATCACGCAGCGACCTGCCACGACTCTCGATGATTGCGACATCACCCGCTAGAAGCGTCGGTGCATCAATCGCAACCACCAAGCCATTGAGGCCCTCACGAGCGCGATATTTGCCGAACAACTCCAGCAAATAATCCCATTCCTCGT
>JAJOJF010000023.1 GCA_021208885.1 Burkholderiaceae bacterium | reverse complement strand
ACACGATTCCCGCCTACATATTGCCAGGGCCAATTGATGTCAGCGAGGCGATCGTGCAGGGTTGGGAGCCTCTTGCGCATAGCTGGTGGTTCACCATGAAAATCACGCTAGGTGCCCTTGCGCTCGCATGTCTCGGGGGTGTTTTGATTGCCGTGGTGTTTAGCCTGATGCCGTATCTGGAGAAATCCTTGACGCCACTAGTCGTTATGCTGCAGGTCACGCCTGTGGTCGCGATTGCGCCGCTTATCATGGTCTACGTCAATAGCACCAACGCAGCTTTATTGATTTGTGCCTGGCTCGTGGCGTTTTTTCCTATTCTTTCGAATACCGTGGCGGGGTTGCGGATGGTTGACCGCAATCTGATGGATCTGTTTGGCCTGTATCGCGCGACCCGCTGGCAAAAACTCGTTTTGTTGCGTACCCCAAGCGCGCTGCCTTTCTTTTTGGCGGGCTTAAGAGTCTCGGGTGGCTTGAGCCTGATCGGAGCGGTTACCGCTGAAATGGTGGTCGGTGCTGGCGGCTGGGATTCAGGCCTGGCTTCACGAATGATGGAGGGCAGCTTCCGGATGGATATCCCCCGCATGTATGCAGCGCTCGCATTGCTGGTTGCCAGTGGCGTGCTGATTCATCTCTTTTGTGTTGGCTTGTCAGTTCTTTTGTTGGGACCGCGGCGAGCTGCCTTGGTGTCAAAGACGAGTTAAGGTGAAAAGCGCGTGATCGAGACCATATTTCGCGTATTCCTTGCAACGGCATTGATGTGCCTGCCCGGCGCTGCACTTGCACTTGACAAGGTCGTGTTTGCAACCAACTGGCGTGCCCAGCCGGCGCATGGGGGGTTTTATCAGGCGTTGGTTGATGGTACCTATGAGCGCTATGGATTAAAGGTTGAGATTCGGCAGGGGGGGCCGAGCATCAACCATCGGCCCGCACTGCTTGCCGGACGGCTGGATTTCATCATGAGCGGCAACTTGCTCAATGTGTTTGATCACTACCGAATCAAAGCACCGACTGTGGCAGTTGCTGCTATCTTTCAGAAGGATCCTCTGGCTTTTTTGGCTCATCCGGGTCAGGGTTATAAAACCTTCGCTGACTTGGCCAAAGCCCCTGTTGTTTTTGTGTCGAAGGACGTGCAGTTTACGATTTGGCCATGGTTGCACCGTGTGCATGGGTTTCGTGACGAGTCAATGCGTAACTATAACTACAGTCTGTCGCCTTTCATTGCCAATCCCAAGTCGATCCAGCAAGCCTATTCGATTGCGGAGCCAACGGCCATTGAGTCATTGGGCAGATTTTTTCCGGAGATATTTTTTCTGGCCGATGCTGGGTTTTCCTCATACAGCACTTTGATCGAGGCAAGACAAGAGACAGTGCTAAAGCGACCTGACTATGTTCAACGCTTTGTCGATGCATCCATTCTTGGCTGGGTCAATTATCTTTACGGTGACCGTTCGGCAGCTAACGCATTCATGATCAAAGAAAACCCCGAGCTGAAGCTAACTGAAATGGAGCAAGGCATTGCGTTGATGAAGGCTCATGGCATTGTGAATTCCGGTGATGCAAAAACCCTGGGCATCGGCGCGATGGTGCCCGAACGAGTTCAACACTTTTACCAACAGATGGTGCAAGCAGGTCTTTATAGACCGGATGAGGTGGACTTGTCTAAGGTGGTGAGTTATGAGTTTGTCAATAAAGGCGTGGGGCTCGAGATTAGCGGCCCGCATGCCACACAGTAGGATCAGTGACACGCCAGAAGCAAGAAGGGCAAGGGAATACTCGTTTGAGCGATACCGTTTTAGTTTGTCTCAACAGCAGGGGGTGCCTGACGAAGGCACCATTTTCGAAGCTGGGCTAGCCTCGGTGACCTGACGGATGGCGCTGTCGTTCAAGACTGATGCCTGATCAATGACGATCGCTGGAATTTACAGCTATGTCAAAAGTGGTGGCTGCAGTCGCAAAGGTCTTTGGGTCAGCGCCTGAAAATCTCTTGCTTTCAAATGCCTCCAGTAATCAGGCAAGGATCCAGCACAGGTTGCGTTTATGGTTGGTGACACCCACCGCATTGAACGTCATTTTTCCTGTTAGGCTTGTCTCTGACATGCTTCTGGGAATCGGTAAACATGGCAGATTCAAGACTAAAAGACAAAGTGGCACTCATTCTTGGTGCCGGCACCAGTGCACCCGGCATGAGCATCGGCAAAGCCTGTAGCCTCGCCATGGCCAGAGCAGGCGCCAAAGTCGCTGCGCTTGACCTGAAAATCGATGCAGCAAACGAGACCGTTGCTGAAGTGACTGCCCAAGGCGGTGTGGCCAAGGCCTACGCTGCTGACGTGGGGAGTATGGATGAGATGCGGTTTGCAGTCGATGCGGTCATGCAAGACTGGGGTCGCATCGACATTCTTCAAATTAACGCGGGGATCGGCAAAGTCGGCGGGCCAGAAGAAACCACCCTTGATGACTGGCAGCGCATTCAGAAGGTTAATCTTGAGAGCATCCTGATTGCCAGCAAGCTGGTTTGCCCAATCATGGTCGAACAAGGCAGTGGTTCGATCATCGGTGTGTCCTCAGTGGCCGGCATGCGCTACCTAGGCTACCCACACCTGGCCTATAGCGTGACCAAAGCCGGCGTCATACATTTCATCAAAATGCTGGCGCTTCAATACGCTAGTCAAGGCATACGTGCCAACACCATCGTGCCAGGGTTGATTGACACACCGCGAATCCAGAAGAATGTGTCGAAAGTGTTCGATTCAACCGGCAACATGGAAAAAACCCGTGCAGCGCGTGACAAGCAAGTGCCAATGGGGCGCATGGGTACACCTTGGGAGATTGCGTCAGTGGCAACTTTCCTGGCCTCAGATGATGCCTCGTATATCACCGGTACTGAACTCGTTGTTGATGGTGGTCTGACTGGCAAGTTTGTTTGATAGCTTTTTGTGGCGGGTCAGTTCGTCGTTGTCCCTAGCCTTTCCTTGGCAGTACAACCCGAAACCAGGCTCCCGAATCTGGTGTATTGCCAGCTTCAATCTGGCCGCTGTGGTTTTGCACAATTTGTTGTGATAGCCAAAGTCCAATGCCGCTGCCCTTGGCTTCATCAGAAACATAGAGTTGCCAAAGGTTGGGGAGCACGCTGGGATCAATGCCAGAACCGTTGTCGCGGACCGTAATTGCGCAAGCCAGTGGCTGCGTTTGTGCTTCGATCGTGATCTGTTTGTCCTTGGAACGATTCGAGAGGGCATTGATACTATTGGAAATCAGATTAATAAACACCGTCTCAAGCTGCGCGGTATCGGCCGGTACGGTGCAAGCAAAGTCACCTATCAAGTGCACCTTGACATTGTCCGCGTCAAGCCTCGGTTGCATGGTCTTGATCGCCTGGTCGATGGCACTCGCAATGTTGGTTGCAGGCATGTGGGCACGCTTGGGCCTAAATACCTCTTCTAGCTGATTGACCAAGTTCGCACTGCGTTCACACTCTTTGCACAGAAAATCCACTTGCATATCTAGATCGGTCAGGTCATTCGATTTCAGTTGTGCCTGTAGATTCTTTGAGGCGAGCAATAGGGTGGTGAGCGGTTGGCGCAGTTCATGCGAAAGCGTTCGCCCAACAGCTGCCGATTTGTCGCTGCGGTTGTGGCGCGACAAGGCATTTAGCAGCAAGTCTTTCTCTTTGAGCAGCACCCTCAGGGTTTCGTTCTTGTTGAGGGTTTTCTCCAATTCAAAAGTCATCACTGTGAGATAGCTCATGGCGTTTGCCATGAGCCAAATCCAACGCAAAATAACCATGACAATTGGCTCTTCGTATAGCGTCATTTGCTGATTAGTGGATGCAGGCTGGATTACCGTCAGCACGAAGCGTGAAAAAGCACACAAAAACTCGATAGCAAAGGTGGTTGCCAGTACCATAAGCTGAGTGGAACCATTCTTTCGGTAATAGCTGACTGCGCTGTAGAACAGGTAGGCAGTGATCACTGACATCGTGACATGAATCAAATGCAGGCGAGGCGTGTACGGTGCAGTAGCGCGCAGGTACTCGAGCACAACCATGTACAGGACAGCACCTGAAACGAGCCAAATTGGCACATTGGTTCTGCTGGTTTGCCAGTAACGCAGTTGTAGACTCATCGCTAGATAGGCGAGCAGCAGTCCGAGGTTGGCTACGCTTAAGGCGAGTGGACCCAGCCAGGCGCTCGTGCCAAAGCCGAGGTACGACACTGAAAGAGCGATTAACCCCCAGAACCAAAAAGCTTCTCCCTCACGCCAGCCATGCTCTCGGTTGAGCACCACCGTGTTGACTGCACTGACGATCAGTACAGAGGCGACAGCAATAAAAACCAGGTGGTCACCGCTCATCAAGATCTACAGTGTGGCAGTTGAGGGCTTCTTGACCATCAGCACGGCCTCGGTCATGGTGTTGGCACCCGTTTTGTGAAGAATATTAGAGCGATGCATCTTGATAGTACGCACACTGAGGCCCAGCGTATCAGCAATCTGTTCGCTGCGCATGCCCTGCGCGATGTATGCAAGAACAAGCCGCTCTCGGGGCGTCAAGCGATAGGGGTTGGCGGGTGCTTGCGGGTTAAAGCGACCAAGTGACCGTTCAACGGCTCGCACCAGCGAGGTTTCATCAAAGGGCTTTAACAGGAAATCGATCGCGCCATGCTTCATGCCCGCAATCGCTTCGCTGATGTGGCTGTTGCCAGACATGAAAACGATCGGCAGTTGCGCACCCAAGGAGTCGAGTTTGGTCTGTACTTCAAGCCCATTCATCGCCGGCAGCCGCATATCAAGCAATAAGCAAGCCTTGGGTGCAGGGTTTGCTTTCAGCCACACAAAAAACTCTTCGGGATTTGAGAAATCTGCGGTAGCAAACCCATAACGCTTCAGGGTTTGGCACAACATGAAACGCAAGGCCTGATCATCTTCGATCAGCACGACGTTGGGCGCACGGGTTTCAGGCAGATTATCGGGTTTCATGACGGACTTGATGTAAGGTGCCGATGGTACTTGGTTACCGCAACAAATTATAGGAGTTACAACCAACAAAACATGTCCCTTTGGACAGGTTTTGTGGCGATTTCAAGCAGATGATGTAAAGAATGGGTGTGCAAAAAATAACTGACTTGTCTTTGGACATACCGCAATTTTGTACTCACCTGACACCGGCTGGCTAACGGGTGTGCCTAGGTACGTTGTGACCAGCTCAGCACTGTTTCACACTCGGTGCTCAAAACTCACTGCCAGAATGATTTACCTGACATGCAACCCCAGCCCGATTGCGAGCAATACCTGGTCAGTCGCTTGCGCGAAAACTGGCGCAGCCGGGCGATTGACCGAGAAATCCTAGCCAAAAACCTCATCCTCTCGCACAGGCAACTACAAGCGCTTGAGGCGGCTGATCATTCGCCATTCCACACCTACGGGATCTATCTGCGCGCCCTGCGCTGCGCGCTAGATGACGCACAGCTGCTTAATGATCCTGAGGTAAGCTCATGCCTTCAAACATTGATTCATGACTACATAAACACGCCACCGATGACTCATGTGTTACAGGTCAAGCAGACTGTCAACAAAAAGCTCGGGGTGGCACCGGCGCTAGTCAAGGCTGACCAAACTTCAAGGCTAGGCACTGGTCTCACGATTGTGTTGGTCGTTCTCTCGATGCTGCTGACGGCTGTGTTGTTGAGCCTATCGTTGTACATGTGACTATCCCTGAGTTTCTGATTGCCGATGGCAGGCTGGCAAGATCATGACACTGATTTGTCTGCACGATCGCTGAAATTTAGTCGGTGATTCGAAAATACACAATTTATCTAGTCTGATTTACGCAAGAGGACCTTTCGCATGATGATCACGTGTTCGAAATGGTCGGAATAAATCGTGGCCTAATCAACGGCTCTTACACAAAGATTAGAGTTGTCACATCACATGGGTGCGCGGCAACGTGAGGTTGTGGGCAAACAGCAATGCCAGCATAGGTTTACCTGGACTGCTGTTGATATGTACTTTGGTGCAGGTTTTGTCATCTGATCTCAGCGCTAAAATCCGCAGCAAATCTGGTCGAGCAATGGTTTGGGTAGCGATCCTGATGAGTTTGCGCATGCGTCTGGCGGCATTTCGGCAAAGCTATACAAACCTTTCGATGGTTTGTGGCTTGGTCTGTGCCTGTCTTGTTGCAAACCCAAGTTTCGCACAGCGACTCGCGCTGCCGAAGGATATCAAGCGCAATGCCGATGATGTACTGGCACTCATGGCGTTTGCAGCAGTGCCAGACCTGACCTCGAGCTTTCTGTCGATTGAGGATACCCGGGTGGGTGATACCCGGCTATCCATGACGCAGTTCGCCGGCGGCGAAACTGTCAGTAAAAACCACCCAGTGTATCTGGAAGGGTCAGCTGCATTTATGCGATTTGACCCGACGTTTGTGGCGACACTAGGGCAAGAGCAGCGCGAGTTGCCTGCCAGATGGAATTCGGTTGCGTTGACGGGCGGGATTGGATGGGACTTTGAGATAGCGCCAAATCTGGTGCTTCGACCCATTTTTAATGTTTCGCTTGGCCACGTTGAGTCTGACTTGTCGTTGATTGGTCGCTTGGCAGATCTAAAGCGCGACGTTTCGCTGGACTTTCTGGATAACGGCCGTTTAAACGCTTACGGTCTTGGTGGTTCGCTGATGCTCGATTACACGCTTGTCAAGCCAGAGCATGAGGTTGATGTTGAGCTTCGTTACACCAGCATTGAATTAAAGACTTTTGATTCCTCCGAGGTGGTCAGCGGCAGCGCTTCGGCGCAAGCGGTTAGCCTGTATTCGCGGTATCGGGCGCCTACCGGACTGACCGTCATGGATCGGCCGTTGCGCTACGTACTCGAGCTCGCCAACACCACCTATGTGGGCGATCAACGGGGTCTGCTTGGCTTTAACTATTTGACGTCAATAGGCGCTGGCATCGAGTTCGATTCTAGTGACAAGCTTTCATGGCTGTCACGCACGCGGATTGTGGCGC
Organism: Burkholderiaceae bacterium; assembly: GCA_021208885.1. Taxonomy (GTDB): domain Bacteria; phylum Pseudomonadota; class Gammaproteobacteria; order Burkholderiales; family Burkholderiaceae_B; genus Algicoccus. The sequence continues at coordinate 19,780 of JAJOJF010000023.1, read as the reverse complement.
GCTACGCTTTTGGAGAAAACGTACGAGGCTTCGCCGTTGGGTTGGCGGTGACTTTTTAGCGCAGCAGCCTTGCGAGTTTTGCTCCATTCTGTTCTGTACTTTAGGTCATATGCCATGGGTTTGATGGCTCGGTACGCTTATGACTTGCCAGCACTCTTGCCCCGAATGCTTTTGCCTGAAGTAAAGAGGTTTTGATGAAACAGATCCTGTCAGGCTTGTTATTGATTCTGGCATCGTTATGGCCTGCGATGCACCAAGCCCACGCAGCCGATGCGTTGCCGTCATGGAATGACACGGCTACCAAGGAGGCCATCGTCGGGTTTGTTGAAAAAGTCACCACGCCCAATACGACAACCTTCATCGCACCGAAAGACCGGATCGCGGTGTTTGACAACGATGGTACGCTCTGGAGCGAGCAGCCAGTCTACGTGCAAATCGCTTTCCTCATTGACCGCATCAAATTGCTGGCGCCACAGCACCCGCAATGGCAAACCACGCAGCCTTTTAAGGCAGTGCTCGAGGGCGATATGGATACTTTGGTGCATAGCGGGGCCGAGGGGTTGTTAAGGCTCGTCGCAGCCACCCATGCCGGGATGACCAGTGATGAGTATCATCAGTTGGTACGGGACTGGCTCCGGAACGCTAGACACCCTAAAACCAACCGTCCCTATACTGAGATGGTGTACCAACCCATGCTCGAGTTGCTCGCTTATCTGCGTGCCAACGGCTTTAAAACCTATATCGTCTCGGGGGGCGGCCTTGAATTCATGCGTGCCTGGGTGGAGGACATCTATGGCATACCGCCGCAACAGGTTGTCGGATCGTCCTTGAAATCAAAGTTTGAGTTCCGTGACGGTGTGCCAGTGGTCGTGCGCGTGCCGGAGGTCGAATTCGTGAGCGACAAAGAAGGCAAACCGGTGGCCATTGATCAACACATCGGCAGGCGTCCCGTGATGGCAGTGGGAAACTCGGATGGGGACTTACAGATGCTGCAGTGGACTTCGGCAGGCGATGGACCTCGGTTTGGCCTCATTGTGCATCACACTGATGGCGAACGTGAGGTGGCGTATGACCGTGAGTCCAAGATTGGAAAGCTAGATCGCGCGCTTGATCAGGCAGCCCAGATGGGGTGGACCGTGGTGGATATGAAGAACGACTGGGAAACGGTGTTTCCGGACAACTAATTTCTTCGAAAACCCTGTCCGCGCAACTAAACACCAAATGGCTGGCGAGGATCTAGAAGGTCGAGCCAGGGTCCTCACTGTGCAGCAGTTCCTGTCTTCGTGTCCTTTGGTACGTGGTTGCCACTGGGTATTGCCCTTACTGTCAGCGCAGTTCATTGATCTTTTTTTACCTGCCTCTAGGGAAACTGCATGAAGTCCAAGCTCAAACAATCTGCCCTGGCTGCTGCCTTGGTGGCTGGCATGTCACTCGGCGCTAACGCGCTGGCTGCTGACAAACCCAATATTCTGGTCATCATGGGTGATGACATCGGTCAGTTCAACATCAGTGCCTACAACATGGGCATGATGGGCTATCGCACGCCGAACATTGACAGCATCGCTCAGCAAGGGGTTTTGTTTACCGATTGGTACGGCCAACAAAGTAGCACTGCAGGTCGTGCAGCTTTCATCACTGGCCAATCACCAATTCGCACGGGCCTGACCAAGGTTGGCCTGCCTGGCACCCCCGAGGGCATGCAAAAAGAAGATCCAACGCTTGCGACCATTCTCAAATCACAAGGTTACGTCACCGGCCAGTTCGGCAAAAACCATCTCGGTGACCGCGATGACATGCTGCCAACCCATCATGGGTTTGATGAGTTTTTTGGGAATCTCTACCACTTGAATGCTGAGCAGGAGCCTGAGCATCCGGATTATCCCAAGGATCCCAACTTCAAGAAGAAATTCGGTCCACGCGGCGTAATCCACAGCTTTGCCGATGGCAAGGTGACTGACACCGGACCCTTGACCATTGAGCGCATGCGCACAATTGACGATGAAGTCATGGATAAGACGCTGAACTTTATGGAGCGTGCCAAGAAAGATGACAAGCCGTTTTTTATCTGGTGGAACTCCACCCGGATGCATATCTTCACGCACCTAAAGCCTGAGTCGGTCGGCAAGACTGGCTTGGGCGTCTACGCCGATGGCATGGTCGAGCATGATGGCCATGTTGGCCAATTGCTAGACAAGTTAAAAGAGCTTGGCCTGGATGAGAACACCATCGTGGTCTACACCACTGACAATGGAGCTGAAACGTTTACCTGGCCAGATGGCGGCACCACAATGTTCCGTGGCGAGAAAAACACCAACTGGGAAGGTGGCTATCGCGTGCCCGCCATGATGAAGTGGCCAGGTGTGATCAAGCCCGGCACAGTAAACAACCATATCGGTGCACACGAAGACCTGTTTGAGACCTTTGCTGAAGCTGGCGGAGCAAATGACATTAAAAAGAAGCTGCTCGCAGGCACCAAGATCGGTACGCGCGAGTACAAGGTTCACCTCGATGGCTACAACTTAAAGCCTGCGCTAGAGGGCAAGGCCGCTTGGCCACGCAAGGACTTTATCTACTGGACCGATGATGGCAGTGTGGCAGCGGTGCGCTACGAGAACTGGAAGATCACGTTCTTAAAGCAAGAAGCTGAAGGGTTGCGTGTTTGGCAGGAACCGTTTGTGGCATTGCGCGCACCACTGATTACCAACCTGCGCATGGATCCGTTTGAGCGTGCCGAGCATGAGAACGCCATGGGGTTCCAGAAATGGTATCTCGATCACATGTTCGTGATTGCACCGGCAGCTGCCTACGTGGGTAACTGGCTGCAAAGCTTCAAGGCGTTTCCGCCACGCCAAAAGCCCGGCAGCTTTAACCTGGATCGTGTGATGGAAACGGTGATGAGTGCCCAACAGAACTAGCGTCAACATTGAAGCAGCCGTTGTCGTGAGCATGAACGCTTTAGACTTGCCATCCCTAAACCTGCCCGAATTGCCAGCGGGCAGACGCTATCGTTAAGGTGGACCCTGTCGTCAAGACAGAATCTCTCCGGGTTTAAGCTAAGTCCATTTCTTTAACCGCAGCGGAACAGCGCTGCCCTGTTTGCTCTTGGGGTGTATCCCCCGTGGAGCGTAGCGACACGGGGGATACACCCCGCGCGTCGCTGAAGTGATCCGGGATGCTGGCGCCACCGCCTTGGCGGGTTGCATAGACATCATCCGGTTTCCTGTTACCAACACCTTGATGCGGCCGCTCACTGTTGTAGAAAGCGAAGTATTCGGCCAGCCCAAGGGTAAGTTCCGCCATGCTGCCGTACCCCTTCAGGTACACGTCTTCATGCTTCACGCTGCGCCAAAGTCTCTCCACGAAGATGTTGTCTAGCGCTCGGCCTCGTCCGTCCATGCTGATCTTGATCTCTTGGCGCTTCAGAACGTCTGTGAATGCCGTACTCGTGAATTGTGAGCCTTGGTCACTGTTGAAGACCTCTGGTTTGCCGTGAGTGGCCAAGGCATCTTCCAGGCAATCAATGCAGAACGTGGAGTCCATGCTGTTGCTGCTGCGCCAGGACAGAACCTTGCGGGAGTACCAGTCGATGATGGCCACCAGATAGGCAAAGCCTCGTGCCAGACGAATGTAGGTGATGTCTGTGCTCCACACCTGGTTTGGCCTGGTTATCTTCACACCGCGCAAGAGGTAAGGGTAGATCTTGTGCTGCGGGTGCTTTTTACTCGTGTTTGGGCCCGGAGCCATGCCGGCCAACCCCATGCTGGCCATTAAGCGTTGCACCCGTTTTCGGTTGACGGTGAGATCACAGTCTTTCAGAAAGAGCACCATACGGCGGCTGCCGTAAAAGGGACGCCGGGTGTACTCCTCGTCAATCAGGCGGCACAATTGCAAATCGTCCTCGCTAGCGGGCCTGATGGTCTGGCGGTTGTACCAGGTCGCCCGGGAGATGCCGGCTAGCTCGCATTGCTTGACCAACGGTAGCTCTTCCTCAGCGTTAATCCAGCCCATTCTGGTATCCATGCTCATAGACCGGACTTTTTTTTAAGCCAATCAAGCTCCATCTTCAGTCGCCCGATCTCGCCATACAAAGCATCCTCCTTGGCATGCTCGGCAGGCTTGGGGCCACGTTTGGTAGCAAAGACGCTGCCCGCATTGTCCAGAAACTCCTTTTTCCACTGGCGAACCATCATCGGGTGCACCTCGAACTTCTGTGCAACCTCATTGATCGTCATAACGCCACGTACGGCTTCCAACGCCACCTTGGCCTTGAAATCGGCACTGTGAACCTTGCGTTTCTTACCTTCTGCCATGCTACTGTCCTCCAGAACAGTAGCTTAAACCGCTGTCTAAAATTCGGGGTCCACTTTAGTGGTGCAGCAGTGCGCCACGCCTGCAGAGCTATACGAGCGCCCAACCAATGCGTTTGTGGCCGACTTTATCGGTGAGAACAATTTCATCGCAGGCAAAGTCGATAGCATTCAAGGTGACACTGCCTTGGTGACGGTGCCAAACGGGGAGAAGGTCAAGGCACAAGCTGCTGACGGGATACAGGCCGGCCAGGCAGCCAAGCTTTCGGTGCGACCAGAAAAACTTTTTATCCTGCCCACTAGCCATGCTTATGACAACCACATGAAGGCGAAGTTTGTTACCCGGCATTATGTAGGGGACTTTATTCGCTACTACTTTAAGCTTGCTGACGGCAGCGAGATCAACGTCAAAGTTTTAAACGACATGGCCGCGCCTGACTTTGCCGAAGGCGATGTGGCTGAAATTGTTTGGCTAGAAGGTGACTGTTTTGCGTATCCGGCCTAGTGGCTGGGTGACAACAACCCGGGATTTTTTTAACGACAAGCTGTATTCATTTATCCCGATTTTTGACTGGAGGCTACTCATGAAAAAGCTGTCTACTGTATTAACGGGTGCGGCGCTTAGCCTAGCCCTGCTCGGGCCAGCACAGGCCGAGACTCTGACCGTCGTTTCCTTCGGTGGTGCCTATGGCGCGGCCCAGGAAAGGCATATGATCGCGCCATTTGTACAAAAAACCGGCAATCAAATCCTGTTTGAAGATTACTCGGGCGGTATCGCCGAGCTAAAAGCCCAGGTTGAATCAGGCAACATCCAATGGGATGTGGTCGATATCGAGGTGATCGATCTTGAGCGTGCCTGCTCTGAAGGCTTGCTCGAAACCATCCCGCGCGACATCCTGCCGCCAGGCGATGATGGCACGCCCGCCTTGCAAGATTTTGTACCAGCAGCCTTAGCCAATGAATGTGGCGTTGGCGTGATTGTCTGGACCATCATCTATGCGTACAACAATGACACCGTGGGTGCGAACAAGCCGCAAACCATCGCTGACTTGTTCAACACCAAGGACTTTCCGGGCAAACGCGCATTTCGCAAGCGTCCACAAGTCAACATGGAATGGGCTTTGATCGCCGACGGCGCGGAACCCTCCAAAGTGTATGAGGTGCTTGCCACTGAAGAAGGCCAAAAGCGTGCTTTTGCAAAGCTTGACACCATCAAGAACGATATCGTCTGGTTTGACAGCTGGTCGCAAGCGCCCCAGTTGCTCAATGATGGCGGCGCCGTCATGGTTCAGTCAGCCAACGGCCGTATCTTTAGCGCCATCAAGGACGACAAAAAGCCCTTTACGATAGTTTGGGATAGCCACGTCTACGATCTAGACGTCTGGTCGATCGTCAAAGGTAGCAAGAAGCAGGCGCTTGCCAAAGAGTTCATTGCATTTGCCACCCAATCCAAGCCTCTGTCAGGGATGGCCGATGTGGCCTACGGCCCAACGCGTAAATCATCTGCAGCCTATGTTGACCCATCGGTTACGCCTGATCTGCCCACCTCTCATATGGAGAAAGGCATCAAGGCTGATGGCATTTTCTGGGCTGACTATGGTGAGTCACTTGGCGAAAAGTTCAACGAGTGGCTGTTGAAGTAAAGAAGGTCACAAAGGCCACCGGTGCTGGCCTTTGCCAGTACCGGCCCACCCAATAAACCTGAAACTTTATACAGCCAGTAATTGATGAGTGACACTGCCCTCTCACGCCAAGACCGAGCCAGTGCTTACGCCGAATTGCGCCGACGAAAGCTCGTTGCTTTTTTGTTTGTGGCACCTTTGCTGGCATTTCTGCTATTTGCATTTGTGGCGCCGATTGCCTCCATGTTGTTTCGTAGCGTTTACGAACCAACTGTTGCTGACCTCATCCCCGAAACATTAGACAAGTTATCTGATTGGGACGGCCAAAGTACCCCTGCGCCTGAAGTCATGACCCAAATGGCCATCGATCTCAAGCGCCTTGCCAACGAGAGAACCTCGGGACGGTTGGCCGGGGAAGTAAACCGTTCGTTGCCAGGTGCCAGTAGCGTGATCCAATCGACTGCCAGACAGTTACGTCCTATCGACGATCAAGAACTCGCTATCTCAGGCGCACAATCCCTGATTCAAGCGAACCCGCGCTGGAATGACGTTGAAATCTGGCGCAGCATTGAACGAGTTGGACAGGCTTATAAAATCGATCAATATTTGACCGCACTTGACCTTCAAAAGAACCCCGTTGACGGTTCAATAGAGGCCAGAGATGGCCCAAAAATCTATGTCGACCTCTATACCAAGACGTTGCGCATTGCGCTGCTTATCACACTTCTGACGATCGCCCTTGGCTATCCCCTGTCTTATTACCTCGCTGGGCTACCCGATAAAACTGCAAACTTGCTGATAGTGTTTGTGTTGCTGCCGTTTTGGACATCGTTATTGGTCCGTACCACGTCCTGGATCGCGCTGCTGCAAACCAATGGTGTGGTGAATTCATTTTTAATGTCCATAGGCATCATCAATGCGCCTATGGAAATGCTCTACACGGAGTTTGCAACGGTCATTGCCATGACCCATATCCTGCTGCCCTTCATGATCCTGCCACTCTACAGCGTCATGCGGGGAATCGATCCAAGTTATTACAGAGCGGCTTTGTCCATGGGTGCACGCCCGATCCCCGCCTTTTTACGCATCTACCTGCCCATGAGCTTGCCAGGACTATCAGCCGGTGCGCTCTTGGTCTTTATCATCTCGGTGGGCTACTACATCACACCAGCTTTGGTTGGTGGGACCGAAGGCCAAATGATCTCTAACCTGATTGCGTTTCATATGCAGCAATCAAATAACTGGGGGCTGGCGGCAGCCTTGGGCTCGATTTTGCTGGCTGTTATTTTGTTGCTCTATTGGACCTACGATCGGTTTGTCGGTACCAAGAACTTGTCATTCGGCTAAATCGTTATTCATTCATGCAAAAGCTACCTGCTTACTACAACTTCTGGCACTACCTAGGGCACTATGGTCTGAAGGCGGCGGCTTTTTTAGTGTTGCTGTTTTTGATGTTGCCAATTCTCATCATCATCCCACTGTCATTTAATGCAGAGCCCTATTTCACTTTTACTGAAGGCATGCTTGCACTAGACCCGGCTGCCTACTCAACGCGCTGGTACGCCGAGATCCTCACCGACCTGAAGTGGACACTGGCCATCCAGAACAGCTTCATCATTGGCATCGCCTCCGCGATTGTGGCCACCATCCTAGGCACGATCGCCGCAGTCGGACTGGCTTCGCCTGTGATGCCTTTTAAACGCTTGATTACGGCATTGCTGATATCGCCCATGATTGTGCCGCTGATCATCATCGCAGCCGGCATGTTCTTTTTCTACACACGATTTAACCTGGTCGGCACCTACACGGGTCTAATCATTGCTCATGCGGCACTCGGCGTACCCTTGTGATCATCACAGTGACCGCCACGCTTGCTGGCTTTGACCGCTCACTCTATAACGCCGCGGTAGGCATGGGAGCATCCCCGACGCGGGCATTGTGGGATATCACCGTGCCGCTGATTCGCCCCGGTGTCATCTCAGGCGGGTTATTTGCATTCGTCACCTCGTTTGACGAAGTGGTAGTTGTACTGTTTCTCGCCGGGCCTGAGCAACGCACCATACCCCGGCAGATGTTCTCAGGCTTGCGTGAGCAGATCAACCCCACGATTTTAGCTGTAGCAACGTTGCTGATTTTGTTGTCAGTGGCTCTGTTGATCACCCTTGAGCTTTTGCGCAGACGCAATGAACGTATTCGAGGCGAGCGCTTTTAAAAGCTGGCCAATGAATGAGGGAAACAGGCAATAGAGGTCGGGCAAAAACGGGCCAGATTGACTTATAACAACTCATCGAGCTGATCCACCGCCCGTTCGACGGCCAACCGACCCTCTTCGATTGCAATTTCTGCCCGATGAAAATCCATCAAGCCCAGGTCTGCTAGTTTGGGTGCAATTATCAAGTCAGGCGGTTCACCTGCCATACGGCTACGTGTGATTCGCACTTGCATGATGTTGATGCTTGAGGCCACCACATCAAATAACGATGGAACGGGCGGGGTGTCTTTGTCGCCCCAAGCCGGCCACTTCAACGGCATTCGCTTTTGCAGTTGTTGCTGCACGTGTTCAATCCAACCGCTACTGTTATCATCATCGCTAACAGGCACAGCGCGTTGCTTGTCATCGCTAGAGGAAGAATCCGTTTCATGTTCCTTTAAATGCCGGCCAATCAAGTCTGCATTCAGATCCACTGCGATTACCAAGTCCGACCCCATGGCGCGTGCAAGCGACACCGGAACCGGATTGACCAAGCCTCCATCAACCAGTGTCTTGCCGCGATAGTGCACGGGCGTCAGCAACCCGGGCAAGGCTAACGATGCCCGCACGGCGTCGGCCGTTGAGCCATCGCGCAACCACACTTCTGCGCCTGAGTGCAAATCGCAGGCGACCGCCGCAAAGGGCAGGCGCAGGTTTTCTATGGGACGATCAACAAAGGTCTTCTCGAAAAAGCCCATGAGCTTCTCACCCTTGATGAGGCCACCGTTGAGGCTGAAATCCATAAAGGTGACGATATCTACAACGGTCAGACGTTTGATCCATTGTTCGAATCGATCAAGCTCACCGCTAGCATACGCTGCCCCAACCAATGCACCGATCGAGGTACCGCAGACGATATCAGGCCTGATGCCGCGCTGTTCAAGTGCCCGGATTACACCAACATGCGCCCAACCACGCGCAGCGCCGCCGCCTAGGGCCAACGCCAGCACAGGTTTGGATGTCAGACTCATGGGGGATTCCTTTGGATAGCCAGAAATTTGAAACAGAATACCTGCCCAGTGTATCGCACGCATTTCGCGAAAAGACCACCGCAGAAGGTACGTAATTTGCGGATCCTATTGAGAACTGAAACGTCAAGTCAACACGCCGTGAAGCTTCACTATGCTCTAAGATGAGCCAAACATATCACCACGAGATCATTCACTACCCATGCTCGACAACTTCTCAATTACCCAACTTGTGACCAAATCAGGCGTGCAATCCGAACACGGCGTGGTCGCCTCTCAGCACGTCGGTGCAGCACGCGTGGGTGCCAATATCCTCGCTCAAGGCGGCAACGCCGTTGATGCTGCAATCGCAACCTCTTTGGCACTTGGCGTGCTCGAACCCTGGATGAGCGGGCTAGCCGCTGGTGGCTGTATGATGGTCTGGCAAGCCAAAGAAAAACGCTGCCAGGTGGTGAACTTTGGCATGCGTGCACCCCACAGCCTTAATCCAGCTGACTACCCCTTAAGCGGCAAAGGTGTCGCCAGCGACCTGTTCCCCTGGCAGCACGTGGTCGATGATCGCAACGTAATGGGTGCGACTGCGGTGGCAGTTCCAGGCTTGGTCGCGGGGCTGGGACTTGCGCATGCAACATTCGGCACCAAAGACTGGGCAGAGCTAGTAACGCCAGCAGTCAAGCTAGCACGAAAGGGCATGCTAACAGATTGGTATTCAGCCTTAATGACTGGCGCCAACGCCAAGTCACTGTCTGCGGACCCAGACACAGCGAAGTATTTTCTGGATGAGGGTAAATGGCCAATTGTCGGTGGCTGGACTTCTGTAGACGAACGCAGACTCGATCAATCGGCACTGGCCGCCACTTTGGCAATCTTGCGTGATGATGGACCCGAGGCTTTCTACAAAGGAAAAATTGCAAAGCAACTTTCTCAGGATATTCAAGCCAAGGGTGGTTGTCTAAATGAATCGGACTTAGCTGCTTATCAGGCGGAATTTGTCGAGCCAACCCCATGGTCAGACCGTTGGGGGACGCTATACGCAGCACCACCGCTGACAGGTGGGCCAACGCTGGTCAGAGCCATGTCACTATTGCCTGAAGACGTCTTCACAGGCACACGCCCAACACCAGACACCTATGCCAGCATTGCTCGCGCTTTGACACAAGCCTTTGATGAACGACTAACAAACATGGGAGACCATGAGTCGCCCGAGGCGCCAGGCTGCACCACCCACTTCAGCGTGATCGACAGCGAGGGCAACATTTGCTCAGTCACGCAAACACTTTTATCGATATTTGGTTCTCGGGTCACCTCACCATCAACTGGGCTGTTGCTCAACAATGGCATCATGTGGTTCGATCCAGAACCTGGCAAGCCAAACTCGCTAGCACCTGGCAAGCGGTGTCTAACCAACTACAGCCCGGTCATTGGGACCACGGTTGATGGCAAGCAGTTTGGGCTAGGCGCATCGGGTGGCCGCAAGATACTTGGATCTGTCATGCAACTGTCGCTGTTTCTGATGCGCCATGGCATGAGTCTGCCTGAGGCTTTTCATCAACCGCGCATTGATGTCAGTGGTGGCCAGCAGATTTTGGCGGATTTAAAGCTACCAGATGAGGTCATCGCCGCTTTGCAAACCGTGCTGCCCACTAACCGCGCGCGACGTCACGTATATCCATACGCCTACGCCTGTCCAGCAGGCGTCATGCGCCAAGGCACCAGCAATACGGGCTGCACCGAGATCTACTCGCCCTGGGGTGACGCCGTCGCGGCAGATTCAAGCTGCACGCAATAAAGCTTCAAGCTCTGGCATGGCGGTTTTGGTGTAATCCTTGCCGATTTGCGTAGTGACCTTAGCCATGACCGCTTGCTGCATGACTTGACGCAACACACCAAGCGCTTGAGGTTCAGCCACCAGCACGAGCTCGTCGAATTTAGCCATCAATGTATCGGATATCGTGGCAACACCCTTTAGGAAATCCGTTTCATTAGCCTTGTGCTTGTCGCGGTGTTCGTAAGCTGTCCGACGCTCAGTCATGCCGACCTGAGTATGTCCCGGACGATCATCGCTTAGCTCCCGGTCAGCTTCATTAAATAAACCCATGCTGTGGACTGGTTCAAGCGAGATGGTCTCACCACTGGCGGTATTTCTAAAAAATGTTGCGCTTTGTCCGTCTGCAATCAATAACAGGGTTTTAGGTCCAATCCGCATTGCATTCTCCTTGGGTCGAGCAGCAAACATCCATTACTGAACCGGAAAGCCTACCGCATGTGACCGTCTTTGCCACTACACCATCAGTTCGGTGGCACAAATGGCTCTGGCCTGCCTTCAGGATGCTTTTCGATATAGATAGACTGACTTGGGAAAGCGAATGAGCAGCCAGCCCCCTCAACAATTTCCTTGATTCTATAGGCCAGTTTCTCCTTGTGCTCTAACCACTCACCCCATACTGTAGTTTTAGTGAAGGCATAGAGCATGAGATCAATCGATGATGCATTGAACGAGTCGTAACGCACAAACAGTGAGGCCGCTGGCGGTTGAACAAACGGCCCTGCTGTCCGTAAATATTCTTCAATCTGCTCGCGAATAATCTTTAATTGTTCTAGCGTTGCACGATATTCAAGGCCGATCTTCCAGTAGATACGACGGTAGGTCATGGCGGTGAAGTTCGTGACTGCAGCGTCAGACAGTTTTTGGTTAGGAACGTAAACTGGTGCCTGATCGAAACGCCGAACCTTGGTTGAGCGAAATCCAATATGCTCGACCGTCCCCTCAACCACCCCATCAACCAGAATCCAGTCGCCGTTCTTGAAGCGTTTCTCAATCAGAATGCACAAGCCACCAATCAGGTTGCGAAACAGGTCTTGAGCACCGAGTGCGACTGCCACGCCAAACAAACCCAAGCCAGCTAGAATCGGGCCGACCTGAATACCCCAAATTTGCAAAATGGTCGCGGCACCTAGAAACAACACACCCCACTTAATCCCGGTGATGAGCCACACCACCATTTCACGCGTAATAACGGCCTCAAGGCGTCTGAGCAGAACACTGAGCGGCCCTATCGCATTAAACAGCGCCCAGAAGATTGCGAACGCAATCAGACTGCGCACCAGGTTGTCACCAAGTTGATCAAATTCGCCTCGCAACCCGAGGTACTGAAACGCAAAAAACACACCCAAAGCAACAAAGAGCAGCTGCAACGGGCCGCCTAGTGCGGCACTGATCTGATCGTCGATCGTGTTCTTGGTGCGCTTGGTCCAGCGCTCAATCGCCCCAATCACCACGCGCCTAAACACGCCCCGAAACACATAAAACGCCAGAATGATCAACAAGGCAATAATTGCGTCGCCGATGGAGTAACCCAAAACACCCGAATTCCAGACCTCCATGACAATGCGCCAGAAATCTGCGAACTGCGTAGACACATCACTCATAAACCTTACTCACCTGACAGCATTCAACACCCTGCCAGTGTAACGAAGGTCAATTATGGCTGTCACCCTTGCTGCTGACCGCCCTGCTTGTCCAGTGCTTGACGTAACTGCCTGAGCTCATCATGAATTGACGCAAGTTGCTCTTGCAAGTGTTGCTCGCGCTTGTCTGCCTCAGCGGCTTGTGCTTCTCGTTCAGCAGCGTGATCCTGCTCAGCAAATGTTTGCATCGCGTTAACGATGATGGCGATGAACAGATTCAGAATCGTAAATGTGGCCACCAAAATAAACGGGACAAAGAACAGCCAGGCATAAGGGAACTCCTGCATCACTGGCCGAGAAATACCCATGGACCAGCTCTCAAGCGTCATCACCTGAAACAAGGTGTAAAACGACAAGCCTATTGAGCCAAACCAGTCGGGAAACTTGTCACCGAACAAATCAGTCGCGATTACTGCAAAGACGTAATAAATCAACATCAGCAACATACCGATGGCACCCAACCCCGGCAAGGCACCGAGCAGTGCTGACACCACACGGCGCATTGAGGGAACAATGGTCAGCACTCGAAGGACTCGTAGTACCCGGAGCGCACGCAACACCGCCAGAGGACCCGATGCGGGCACCAGGGCAATGGCCACCACCGTCAAATCAAAAATGCTCCACGGGTCTTTAAAAAACCGCCCTCGCCAGACATAAAGCCGCAATACGAGCTCAACAACAAATATCGCCAGGCAAGCCTTATCTAACACATATAAGGTCGACTGCCAGCTCGCGAGCGTTTCGGTAGCAGTTTGCATGCCAAGAACAATCGCATTAAATAAAATGACGCCCAGAATGAAGTTGGTAAATCGTGGGTTTTGTACTAGGCGTAGTGCGTGCTCACGAAGCGGCTGGCGAGAAATCGTGGACATGGGTCAGCTCCGGCAGAGTCGAACAACGAAACGTCGCTAATCTTAACGATTTTGGCCCTGCCTGGGAGCCGTTGCTGTAAACATTTGTCCTGCCCGACGCTTTATCGCTCCCAGTTGATGATGCTCACAGCCCGAGCAATGTCACCAGCACAATCAAAATACCGAGACCGAGGTTAACTGCCACCCAAGTGCGGATCGAGGCTAGCGCAGACCCAGCCTTGTCCCATGTGGCAAATTGCACCGCATCGCGCAGTCGCTTAAAGAGCGCAAACCGGATATGCATGAAGATCGCGACCATTAGAGTGCCCAAGACAGCCATGATCCACCAGCTAGTCGGCATTTGAAATGACAGGCCAGCTTGCACCGTTTCCTTGGCCACTCGACCCAGCATCCAATAGCCCGTGACCAATACCAGCAAAGAGGCAATCAAGACCACCTTAAAAAAACGCCCTAAGGCATCTTGCATCAAGCGCAATCGGGGTTCAGCTTCTAACTGCAGAGCCGCTGGCCTTAAAAACCAATGGGCAAACATCATGCCACCGACCCAGAGAATGATCGAGAGTACATGGACCGTCTTGAGCACGTCGTAAAGCATGGCGTTTCTCCAAATTGGTTAGGGACTAAACCTGACACTGCCCGCATGGTAAGCCAAGATCACCCAATTTCTCTAAATCCCCGCCAAATTCTGCGAGTTTGCAGTACGCTAGACACCAATGATGTGACAAAAACGAACCAACAATCAGATGGGGATTAAGATGCTTTACATGGTCAGGATGGATGTCGAATTGCCTGTTGACATGCCCAAGAATGTCGCCGACGAGATCAAAGCCCGAGAAAAAGCCTATGCCCAAGACCTGCAACGGGCAGGAAAGTGGCTGCACCTGTGGCGCATCGTGGGTGAATATGCCAACGTGAGTATTTTCGATGCCAAGGACAATGATGACCTACACACCATGCTGTCAAACCTACCTCTATTTCCTTACATGCGAATAAAGGTTACGCCGCTAGCCAAACATCCTTCGGCTATTGTCTAGCGAACCCAAGCAACGAAAAGCGCCACGAAAACAAGACAAAACAGCAACACGGAAAGGAAAATTGTTTTGAAGATCAATGAACAAATCGTGCTGGTCACGGGCGGCGCCCGAGGCCTCGGGCAAGCCATTAGCCGCGCAGTTGCCCGAGAAGGTGCTGGTGTAGTGATCAACTATTACAAGAGTGGCGAAGCTGCTGCTTCTCTTGCCAAAGAGCTCGGTTCCTCAGCCATTGCCATACCCGCTGACATCACTGATGCTGCCCAGGTCGGTCGTTTGTTTGAGAAGGCTGCCCAACAGTTTGGCAAACCGATTACCTCAGTCGTAAACAACGCATTGGTCGATTTCAGATTCAATGGTGATGCCCGCAAAAAACTGGATCAGATCGGCTGGGCGGAGTTTGAGCAGCAACTCAAAGGTGCAATCGGTGGAGCGCTCAATACCATTCAGGCTGCCAGCGCTGGCATGAGAGCCATGAAATTTGGTCGCATCATCAATGTCGGTACCAATCTGTTTCAGAATCCGGTCGTGCCTTACCACGACTACACAGCCGCCAAAGCCGCGCTGTTGTCGCTTACCCGCACTGCCGCCCATGAACTCGGCCCAGATGGCATCACAGTCAACATGCTCTCAGGCGGCTTGCTACGCACCACAGACGCGAGCGCTGCCACGCCAGACTTTGTGTTTGACCTGATAGCCGAGCAAACGCCTCTGCGAAGTGTCACCACGCCCGACGAGTTTGCCGATGCAGTGTTGTTTTTCCTGTCACCGTGGAGCCGTGCAGTCACCGGCCAGAACCTGATTGTCGACGGTGGGTTGGTCAAGGACTAGAAAAACAAGCCATCACTCACTCAGACAGACCCAACCAGAGCTAATTGCTCTGGTTTGATTTTTGGTTTAACAAGCTTAGCACCTCCTCGTCCTCAATTTGCCCAAACTCCCGATAACCCTGACTAACTGCGTAGAACTCTTCGGGCTCCAGCAGACAAATCACTTCATCTGCTGCCGTACGCGCAGCGGCAACACTTTGCCTTGATCCAATCGGCACAGCACAAATCACCTTGCTTGCACCTTGCTGCTTGAGGCCATGGATAGCGGCCATCATGGTCGCACCTGTGGCTAGCCCGTCATCGACCACAATCACAACCCTGCCAGCGGGATTGACTCTCGGGGCAAGCGCATCGTACTGAGCCCGACGTTGCCGCATTGTTGCCATTTGCCGCTCTTTTTCTTGTTCGAGGTAACGGTCATCAATGCCCAAGCGATTGACCAGATCAGAACGATAAACCCAGCCAGATTCATCGACCGCACCCACTGCAAACTCTGGATTGCCAGGCGCGCTTAGCTTTTTAGCCAACAACACGTCCCAGTCAGCAGCAAGATGCTGCGCAATGCGAGCAGCCATCGGCACAGCCCCGCGAGCAATGCCCAGGACCAATGGATGATAGGGTTGATAGGCCTGCAGCTTGCCCGCCAAGACATCAGCAGCCTCTGTACGGTCTTTGAACATTTACGTCTCCGAATCGTCTAATCTTTGGCTCTACATCGATCATCCTGCATAAGCACAACCTACTGATATGGATAGTGTGACTCAAATCACGCTTGGCACGGCTGTTAGCGTGGCTGTGATGGGCAAACGAGTTCCAGTCTGGCAATCAGCACTCTGGGGCGCGGCTGCCGGCACCACCCCAGATCTTGATGTCGTTGTGGACTTTGGCGATGCCATCCTCAACATGACACGACACCGGGCTGAGAGCCACGCTCTTTTGTTTCTGACCATCGCAAGCCCCATCTTCGCTGGGGCTGCAGCTTGGCTAGGCAAACGTCCTGAACTTTTTAAGCGCTGGCTATTGGCATTTTGGCTGGTTTTTATCACTCATGTCACAGTTGACTATCTCACGGTATACGGCACACAGTTATTGCAGCCATTTACCGACTACCCATTTGGGCGAGGCAGTATCTTCATCATTGACCCACTCTACACTCTGCCATTGCTAATCGGGTTAATTGCATGTCTGGTGTCTCGAACAGACAAACGACTCAGGTTCAATGCCATTGGACTGGCTGTGAGCAGCCTGTATCTGGTTTGGGGGCTTGGCGTACAACAGCATGTCGAGTCTGTTGCCAGACAAAACCTGCCAAAAAGCGTTGACCCCGCAAGCAAAGTTCTCGTCACGCCATCACCATTGAACTCGGTGCTCTGGCGCGTGGTAGCGACCTCACCGACACATTATTATGAAGGCTGGTATTCCCTTTTTGATCAAGAGCCAGTCATTAACTGGACTGAGCACGACCGCGGCAGCAAACTGATTGCCCAGCACAGCGATCACCCTGGCATTGCCCGCATACAGGCTTTTAGTCACGGCTTCTACCGCATGCGCGAAGTCGATGGCACGGTGTACATAACTGACTTGCGCATGGGATTCGAGCCAGCTTATTTCTTTAACTTCAACATGGGCGCGCCCAATGCCACTGGCGAGCTCGACCCCACCCGCCCCGCCATTCAGCAAGGCAGTCGCCCCAATCTGCAGGCTGGCCTACCCTGGTTGTGGCAACGTTTGACAGGACAGACAACCGAACCACCACCGCAAAGCTAAGGCCTTACTACTAACGGATCATCCGCCCCAAGTGCGCACATTACCTGTGTCAATATGCACAAATCCATCTTTGGGGTAGTAGCCAACGCCTCCGACTTTTTGTGCGATGGCGGCATCACGCAGTTCTTTTAACGGAACACCTGGCAAACGCACATCAATGGCCTTGCCATCCATGTGAAGGCTGCGCTTGGCCACCCCACCGCCTCTAGAAGTACGCAAATGCTCGTTGGTTTTAGGGCTGCGATAGCCAGATATGACTTCAAACGGACGTCTTACACCGAGATCTCGACGGATCTGGTACATCAGGTCATAGAGCAAAGGATCCATGATGCCGACATCACCTGAATAGTGGTCCCGTAAAAAATGATTCAGCTTTTCCAGCGCTGGATCAAGATACACATCTTGAATCGCAAACACCAACCCGATTCGTTCAGTCGTATGCAGATGACTCATGTGGATGTCTTTGCCCACATCGCCAATTGGATTAACAAGCTTGGCCAAGGCCGGTGCGCTAACTGTGCCCGCTACGAACGTGCCACCAAGCTTTAACAGACTGCGTCGCCGCTGTTTCATGATGTTATTCATGAGGCGGTCTCCTATCACTGGTTATATCGTTTCATTGTAGGCCTTTATATTGACTCAGCGCCTTGCGTAGAGTCGCGTCATGGCCGTACAAATCAGGGTAAAAAAAGACTGTTCCGTTTCGGGTCAGCACCGTGCTGTACCCAATCAATACGGGAATCGGATCTTTTAACCGAATGGTCTTCGATGTTCCGGCATCCATCGCTTCACGAATCCGGTCTTCGGTCCACTCGGGATCGTTAGCCAACACAAATTTAGCTAATTCGACTGGCTCCTCAACACGAATACAGCCATGACTTAAATCTCTTCGGTCACGGGCAAACAAATGCGTAGATGGCGTGTGGTGCAAGAAAATATTGTCGTTGTTCGGAAAGATGAACTTGATCGCTCCCAAAGCATTGTGGGCACCTGGCCTCTGACGGATGCGTAGTTGGCCATTAAGCACAGCCTGGATTTTTTCCGGGGTGACAGTCGTAGAAACATTGCCAGCAGAGTCGACAAACTCCATCTGTTGCTTTTGCAGATAATTCGGATCTTTGCGCAAAGCAGGAATCGTCTCGCCGCGCGCAATCGATGGCGGCACGTTCCAGTACGGACTGAACTCGATAAACCGCATGTCTTCGTCAAACACAGGTGTGCGGTGATTCAGGGAACGACCAACCACGACCCGCATTTCCACGTCAATACGCACCTGACCTTGCTTGTCAATTTCATAGGCATAAAGCATGAAACCCGGCAGGTTAACCGCGATCAGTCGGTCACCTTGATGCAGTGGTGTCCATCGCAAACGCTCCATAGACAATGCAATTTGCTCGGCCCGTTGTGCTGGCGATGTATTCAGAGCCACTAAGGTTTGGGGGCCAATCACACCGTCGTCTGTTAAACCATGGCGACGCTGGAATGATTTCACGCCCTGAACCAGTGTGACGTCGTAGACTGAGCTAGAGGGGGCTGACGCTGGCAAATCACCAAGTGCCACCAAGCGCTTGCGCAACAGTTCCAATGCCGAGTACTGCTGTCCCTCTTCGAGTTTCTTGCCAGCAGGCGTGGGCAAATCGGTTTGCCAAGCCGTATGCCCAACGAGTTCGCGGTACTGAGCCAAGGCATGGCGTAATGCCGGGTAAAGAGGGAACGTCGGTCGAGCCTGTTCGACTGCTGATTGGATGTCACCGGCGTCAAGCGCGCTTTGCAATTCAAGTTGTGCGTCGTATACCCGGGGCGCTGCCCCATCAAACTGATGGTGGACCTCCCGCGCGGTGACTCGACCGAGTGCGAGGTCGTTCAAATAACGGCTCATGGCAAGCGTCAGGCGCTGGGCAAATGCGGTCGCACCAATCGGATCGGGGCGCGCTGAATCCAGCAGCACTCGAAGCTGTGCTTGAAGATCAGATGCCAAATAATCTTGCGGCTCGAGCCCATCAACATCGGCGTTAACTAAAAACTCGACAGCTTCAACGGCCATCGCGTTCGGACGGCCATCCGTTAGCCAAGCTGAGCCAGCACCATGCATCTCTTGCGCATCTGCTCTTGACACGAAAATCGAGGCCGAAAAGAGACACACAACGACCAACCAATTAAACGCTCGAACGCCCATGCCAAACTCCAATAACCGTTAATCGCAGATTAACGCTTTTAGGCACAGGCGAACAACTTGGGCAAGAGATCCTTGCCATGGGTCTAGCGCTGATTCAGTTTAAAACTAATAGGAATATTGACCCATTGTTTAATCGGTTTACCGTTCTCAGTGGCAGGTTTAAATCGCCACTGTTTTACCGTCGCTATAGCCGCATCATCGAGCGACTTGAAGCCGCTACTCCGATGGAGTACAACCTGGCCGCTCTTGCCGTCGGGCAAGACCTCCGCTCGCACAATGACCGTACCCTGCGCCCGCTCCCTGAAAGCACTGATCGGGTAACGAGGCGCCGGATTATTCAAGTACGCCGCATCAAAACTAGCAGCGGTTGAGGCTTTCGCTGCCACGCTGTCGGCAGTCGATCCCCCACCGCCTTGCGGTCTTGGCGCAGGAGGGGGTGGCGCCGGTCTCGGAGGCGGCGGTGGCGCAGGTGGTGGCGCCGGTCTCGG
>JAJOJF010000024.1 GCA_021208885.1 Burkholderiaceae bacterium | reverse complement strand
GTCACCACGCCGGCCAATACTGCTGACGTTACCCAAGCCCATGCGCTGTTGCATGGGGATGAGAAGGTTGCCTTCGGCGATGCGGGCTACCAGGGTGTCGAGAAACGTGAAGAGAACGTGGGCGCTTCTGTTGAGTGGGAAGTCGCTCTGCGTCCGGGCAAGCGCAAGGCGTTGCCGAAGACGGCGATTGGCAGATTGAAGGACAAGATCGAGCAACTCAAGGCCAGCATCCGCGCCAAGGTCGAGCATCCGTTTCGGGTCATCAAATGTCAGTTCGGCTTTCGCAAGGTGCGTTATCGCGGGCTGGCGAAAAACACGGCCCACGTGAAGATGTTGTTTACGCTGTCCAATATCTGGATGGCGCGCCGCCCGTTGATGGCGGTGGCAGGATAGATGCGCCCAAAAAGCGCCACCAGGCCCGCAAACGGGCCCCTTCGAGGCTGAAAAGCCCCGAAACTGGCGATTATTGGAGCAGTTTTTAATCATTTTTGAATTTCAGGCCGGAAAGCCAGAATTTTGTTGTCGGAAATCGGCTTGTTCAGACCTTACCTAGCAAACTGCCACCCTGACTTTTTCCGCCAGGATATTACAAACCAACTCTGGTCATGATAGCCTGAAGCCCAAGAAACGGCCAGCCGCAAGTAAGCGCACCCATTCAGAACTATTCTCGTAGCCAGAGGCCGAGACAGCGAATTCATCCCATCGCCTCTGACGATGCTTCGGCGCCACAAGTCAACCCCTCTTTCCCGACCGCCCCTTCCAAGCCCGCTTGACACCACACTGTTGTTTATGGGGAAACGCAAAAATTTCCCCAAACACCCGCAAACCCTTTATTCATGCGGCTTCTGATTCCGGCCCCGGGCACCACGCCTAAGTCATTGATTTATAAAGTTTTTTAGGCTTAACCCCATCATCGATGGATGAGCACGGCTCTACCCCATTATGGGGGGATGAGCATTCATCACACTTCTATAACTGTCCAACAAGCGCTGCTAGCTGACTGGTTTCCAGGCTTGTCGATCTCGACTGCTCGAATTTCTTAAGCCAACCTCATGAATAGCATCATCATCTTCGAATCTTGTGATCAGGCAGTACAGGTTCGGCTTGAGGGTGAGACTGTCTAGCTCACACAAACACAAATGGCAGAGTTGTTTGGCGCGACGACTGACAACATTAGCTTGCACTTAAAAAATATTTATGCCAATGAGGAATTAGAAGAAATAGCAACTACCGAGGATTTCTCGGTAGTTCGTCAGGAAGGCGCTCGCACAAGGACAATGAAGTTCTTAGACTTGGCAGTGGTTTTGTAGTCACTCATTGGGCCTCTTCCCATCAACTTGGCTCAGCGCAGTCAACTCGGTCTCAATCTCTTGCACCGTCGGCAACTGGGACTGCACCGACACGGGGATTTCCTTGGTGATGAACGAGCTCACACCCATGGGCTTGTGAATATCAAGCAGGGCGTACTCCACATCCAGCGTGTCCTTGTCTTTGCAAAGGATCAAGCCAATGGTTTGGCTGGTCACCGTCGCCGCGCAATTGGTCGTCCACCGCCGACAGGTAGAAATTGAGTTTGCCGACGTATTCGGTTTGAATTCACCCTTGAGCTCGATCACCACGTAGCATTTCAAACGTGCGTGATAGAAGAGCAAGTCCAGGAAGTAGTCCTTGCCATTGACCACGAGCGGGTATTGTCGCCCCAAGAAGGCAAAGCCCTTGCCCAGCTCAAGCAGAAACCGCGTGATCTGCGCCACCAACTGGTTCTCGATATCGCGCTCCACCGCCTGGGCGCTGAGGGTCAGAAAGTCGAACACATATGGGTCTTTCAGGATTTGCTGAACCAACTCGGACTGCGGCGCAGGCAAGGTCTGAGCGAAGTTGCCTACCGCCAGGCCGACGCGCTCGTGAAAGCGCTACTCAATTTGCCACTCCAGCACCGTGCGGCTCCAGCCATGTTCGGCGCAGGCCTGGGCGTACAGCAACACCAGATCTACCGACTTCACCTTAGCCAACAAGGTGCGCAAGTGCCCCAAGGCATTTGTCCCACAGGCTATGGGACAACTTCAAAGCGAGGGCTGAAGAAAGCATAAAACTGCCGCCTAGCAAACAGGCTGGTGCGCGAAAAGCCTTTCATGCCCGGGTAGCAGGCCTGCAGGTCCTGCGCCATTTGCTCTACTACCGCCGAGCCCTAGGCGCGCTCCCGCTAAGCAATTGAATTTATTCGAAAATTAAGCGGACACCAATGATTTCTTGCAAGGGTTAACCTGATGCGTCTTAGTGGGTTATTTGAGAGGATCAAAAAATAATTAGACAAAATGAACAGACCAGATAAGCAGGTTACCCACAGCGGTCTTGTGTTTTCGCGTGAACCTGCAGGAAGTAAACGGAGACAAGCAATGAGTATCCACTTATCAACGTATGAAATCGTTGAAAGTCAGCGTTTGGAGTTCTGGAACGAAGTAGTTTGCAAGCATTGCGTGCCTGCTGCCAGTCACACCAATGGGCAGGAAAATTTCAAAGGGCGCTTTACGGCAAAATCTATTGCCGATATCGAAGTGTGCGAAATGTCGTCTCTGGAACATACCTGGGACCGCGGTTCGTCGCATCTGCGTGCAGGCGCAGCCGAAGATTTTCTGCTGGCCTTTATGCTGTCGGGAAACGGGCATCTTGAGCAATCGGGCCGGGTAGCCTCAACTCAAACCGGTGGAATCGTTCTTTACGACTCAGCCCGTCCGTTCAAATTCCGTCTTGAACCTGAATCGGTAATTTTGCTGAAAATACCCCGAGACCAATTGTTATTCAGGGTGCCTCAGGCAGAAAACTTCACGGCCATTCCGTTTGCCTACGAAAAGCCTCTCACTGGCTTGTTGGCAAGCACCATCAAGCAGGCGGCCAAAGAAAGCCTTCCCGAACTAGTGCCAAGCACCGTGCGTGCACAACTGGCCGGCTCGTTGCTTGACCTGTTGGGTGCAACGCTGCAAATGCAAATGGGCGTTTGCGAAAGCCTAGATTTTGGCCAGAAGGCTTTGCTGCAGCAGGTCAAGTCATACATCGAAGAACACCTTACAGACCCTGGCCTTGATACCCGGCAGCTGGCAGAGGCGCATTGCATCTCCACTCGCACGCTAACGCGGCTGTTCGCCCAGGGTGGAATAACCCCCATGCGGTGGGTTTGGCAGCGGCGTCTGCAGTCGGCCTATTTTGCTCTTAAAGAAGGGCGGGCACATCAAGTCACCGAAGCCGCATTTCGCTCTGGCTTCAACGATGTTGCGCACTTCAGCCGCCTGTTCAAACGTGCATACGGCATGGCGCCAAGCGCGCTGCTAAGTGGGCGCTCAACCTGAAAAAAATGTAGCCGCTTTTGCGCACAGGAAACCCGCGAGATTTTCGCGGGTTTGTTTGTGACGTGCGCCTGTTTGAACGGGTTAACCCGTGCCTCAAAATGGCTCAGTCGTGTCGCAAACGAGCTTGCAGGCACGCCTTGCAGCGTTTGTCCGTTTCAGTCAATTCGATTGTCTGTGGCAGACAAGCCCGCCTTGCACTTGCCCTTAGTCTAAGCACATCGTCATCCTTCAAACAGGTTGGCGGGTTTCTGGATCTCGTTCGGGGTTATGCCGTTGAGTGATTTCCAGGCATGTGAAAGAGGGCCGGTGTTTTCGAAGCCCCGTGACTAATCAGCTGGAGGATTTATGAGCGACAAAGATGTGCACTACATGGAGCTGTTGGAAGTAAGCAAACTTATTCAGTCCCGCAAATTGTCGTCGGTGGAAGTGACGCAAGCGCAGCTGGATCGTATTGCCAAGCTGGACACGAAACTGAAAAGCTATGTGACTGTCATGGCCGACAAGGCGCTGAAAGAAGCCAATACAGCCGACGAGCAGATTGCAAAAGGCCGGATTAAAGGCCCGCTGCACGGTGTGCCTGTGGCGGTCAAAGACCTGTGCTGGACTGACGGCGAAGCCACGACCTTTGGTATGCCCATTTTCAAGAACAATGTCACTCGTGAAGATGGCACAGTACCTCGCAAACTTCGTGAGGCCGGTGCAGTCATTCTGGGTAAAGTGCAATTGACTGAGGGCGCGCTGACCGACCATCACCCTGACGTACCTGCCCCGGTGAACCCTTGGAATGCGGATCATTGGTCTGGCGTATCGTCGAGCGGCTCGGGTGTGGCACCTGCGGCCGGCCTATGCTTTGGCGCTATTGGTACCGATACCGGTGGTTCGATTCGTTACCCGTCGTCTGCTTGCGGCTTGTCGGGCATCAAACCAACCTGGGGTCGTGTCAGCCGCTATGGCGCCTTCGAGTTGGCAGCTACGCTGGATCACCTGGGCCCTATGAACCGCAGTGCGGCTGACGCCGGCGCCATGCTGGGTGCCATTGCTGGTGCCGATGTCAACGACCCCACTGCCAGCCTGCTTCCCGTTCCGAACTATCTGGACAGCGTGGGCAAGGGTATCAAGGGCATGAAAATCGGTATTGACACCCGGTATATCTCGGATGACGTGGACGGTCCGACCACCCAAATGATGGAACATGTTCTGGCCACCATCAAGGCGCTGGGTGCTGAAGTACGCGAGATCCAGTTCCCCGATTACCGTGATGTGCTGCGCAACTGGTTCCCCTTGTGCAGTATCGAGGCGGCCGTTGTTCACGAAAAAACCTATGCAGCCAACAAGAGCAAGTATGGACCCGCCATGGTCAACCTGATCGAAAGCGGCATGAAGCTCTCGGGCATGGACTACCAAAAGATCATTCTGGATCGACTGGCATTCAAGGGTCGTGTTGAGGCTTTGTTCCAGGACGTTGATCTATTGCTGGTTCCCACCATACCGATGCAGTCGCCTACGGTGAAGCAAATGGCGGTAACGGGTCAGGAATACGCAGACCTGTGGTACGCGATGATGCGCTACACGGCTCCATTCGACATGACCGGAAGCCCGACCATTACACTGCCTGGTGGCTTCACGTCGTCGAACGCGCCGCTGGGATTCCAGTTCGTTGCCCCGCACTTCCGTGAAGAGTTGTTGGTACAGGCCGGCGACGCCTACCAAGGTGCGACCGACTGGCACAAAAAGCACCCAGTCCTTTAACTCCGCCAATACAGATACCTTTCTGGAGAATTAACTATGCACTTGAATCGACGCAATTTTATTCGCCTGGCCGCAGGCGCCGTGGCGTACACCAGCAGTTTCAAGCTGCTGGCCCAAGCCGGCATTGACAGCACCAACCCGATCAAGGTTGCCAACATTCTGGATAAAACCGGCGTGTTGAACAACTACTGCCTTAAGCAGATTCAGGCAGCTGCCATGGCCGCTGATGAAATCAACGCAGCAGGTGGTTTGTTGGGGCGCAAGGTAGAAATTATTTTCTACGACAGCCAGTCAAGCAATCGCTTGTATTCACAATACGCTACGCAAGCTTTTGTGCGTGACAAGGTCGACGTAGTACACGGCGCGGTGGCAAGTTCGGCGCGCGAGGTTGTGCGTCCGATTGTTCAGCGCTTCAAAGGCTTGTACTTCTACAACGCCCTTTATGAAGGCGGTGTATGTGACCGCCGTCACGTGTCAACCGGCATGGTTCCAGGCCAAGCGCTTGACCCCCTAGTTGAATATGTAATCAACGAGCGTAATGCCAAAACGCACTACATTCTGGCTGCTGACTACAACTACGGTCACATTACTGCCAAATGGGTGCAGAAGTTTCTGCGTGAGAAAGGCGGGAAGGACGTTGCTGTCGAGTTCTTCCCGCTGGACGTCACAAACTTCGCGCCGGTACTCAGCCGCATTCAGGCGGCCAAGCCAGACGCGGTGTGGTCGGCCCTGGTGGGTGATGCGCACGTTGGCTTTTACCGGCAGTTCGAGGCCACCATTGGCAAGAAGAACATGACGCTGGTAAGTACTGTTTACGGTGCAGCCCGCGAAAACGCAATTCTTACGCCTCAAGAAAACGAGGGCATCATTATTACTTCGTCGTTCATCGATACATTGCCTACCGAGGCTGCGAAGAATTTCGTTCAGAAATTCCACAAGTTCAGCGGTGAGACCGACTATATCGGTGAGTACGGTGAATATGGCTACCGCGGCATGATGTTGTGGGCCGAGGCTGTTCGGCGCGCAGGAAGTGTACAGCCCGACAAAGTGATTGCCGCACTGGGTGGAACGAAGTTAGACGGCCCCGGTGGTCTTTACACCATTGATGGCCAGACCAACCACACCGTTATGGACATTCACATTGCGGTTGGCAATGCCCAGAACGGCTTTGATGTGCAGCGTTCGTTCTCGCAGCAACAGCCCAAAGATACGCAGGACGTCTGCGATCTGGTCAAGAACCCCAACGACACCAAGCAATACGAACCAGTGCTTTAGTGACTGATTGAACCCTCGGCGGGAAACCGCCGAGGGCGATTTCGTGAGAAAGGGAGAACTAGCTTGGATAGCATGGCAACCGGACTGTATTTAGTCGTATTTTCGATCGCCTTGATGATACTGATCAGCCTGGGACTGGCGGTTATTTTCGGCATGATGAAGGTGATCAACCTGGCCCATGGCGAGTTCATGATGGTGGGTGGATACATCTGTGTCTTTACCGTCAATGCCGGTGCACCTTTGTGGATAGGGGTGATCACAGCCGGGTTGGGAACGGCAATCTTAGGTGTGATTGTGGAGCGCACGGTCATACAGTTTTTATATGGGCGTATGGTGGACACCCTGCTGGCCACCTGGGGGCTTTCCCTGCTGCTGGTTGGGCTAGCCACAACGCTATTCGGTGCTTCGGGTATGGGGTTGTCAACCAATTATCCAACCGTTTCGATTGGCGGTATGAACGTGCCTGGCTACAACTTGGTGCTGTGCGCCCTGGCAGCAGTTCTGGTGGCGCTGGTGTGGTGGTTAGCAACTTATACAAAAGCTGGTTTGCTGGTGCGCGGCACCATGCAAGATGCCCAGGTAGCCAGTTGCCTAGGGGTTGACCGTGCAAGGGTTTACATGGCGACGTTTGGTTTTGGTGCGTGTCTTGCCGGTGTTGCCGGCGCCGCTCTGGCTCCGCTTACCGGTGTTAGCCCGACCATGGGTGTGTTCTTCGTGGCCAAAGCATTCATCACCGTGATTGTCGGCGGACACCTGCCCCTGATTGGTGCCACAACGGCATCAGCAATTTTCGGCACCATCGATGGCATCGTTTCATATGTTCAGAGTGCAGTGATGGGCGAAGTTTCCGTACTGATTGCCGCTGTGATTCTGCTGCGTTTGTTGCCACTGGGTCTTACCGGTCGTATGAGAAGAGGTATGTAATGATGGTTAGCAGCTCAACATCAACTATGGGATTCGATTCCTACGCAGGAAAACCCCCGTCGGTAAGCTGGTGGGTCAGTGTTCTGATTGCCGCAATAGCGTTGGCGGTCGTGATTCCGGCAAGCGGCGACATTGCTGTCCAGCTCGACCTTTCGCTGGCGTTGATTCTTTGCCTGCTGGCTTTGAGCATGAGCTTCTTGTGGGGGTACGTGGGCATTCTTAGTTTTGGTCAAACCATATTCTTCGGGCTAGGCGGCTACACGTATGCCTTGTTCAGCCTGAACACGGATATGTCGGGGCTGGCCTTTGTTTTTGCCATCATTGTGCCCATGCTCTTTGCCATGGTTCTGGGCTATTTCATGATCTATGGCCGGATCAGTGACATTTACCTTAGTGTTATTACGCTGGTGGTGACACTGATCTTTGAAAAAGGTGTGCGCGCCACCTCGGGGCCCGAGTACGTCATTAGCAGCGTAAGGCTGAACGGCCAGAACGGCATTCCAGGCTTGCCCGGTCTGCCATACACGTTTGGCCCGCTGGATCTTCAGTCTATCGAAGGCATTTTCTATCTCTCCCTATTCGCGCTTGTGGTCACGTATGTTGGCATCCGTCTGTTTCTGGTGTCGTCGTCGGGCCGCATTATGGTGGGCATACGGGAAAACGAACGACGCATGGAATTGCTGGGCTATGACAGCCGGCTATACAAGTTGTTCGCCTTCATTATTGCCAGTGGTATAGCCGGGCTGGCCGGTGGTTTGTATGCCGTTTGGGGTAACTTTGTCGGCCCTGAAATGTTCAGCCTGAACCAGGCTGCCATGGTCGTGATCTGGGTAATTGTGGGGGGGCGTTCCACCTTGATCGGCCCGATTCTGGGCACGTTGTTGATTCAGTACCTGACCACCTGGTTGGGCACTGTGGGTGTGGGTCAGGTCACACTTGTGCTGGGGGTCATTCTGATCATGTGCGTACTGCTTTTCCCGCAAGGTCTAGTGCCCACATTCCGTGATCTGGTCAAAGGCCTGTTCACCCCTAAAGTCAAAGGAGCCTAGACGCTATGCAACAGCACGAAGTCATTCTGGAAGCCAAGGGCGTTGAGAAAAGCTTTGGGGGGGTCAAGGCGCTCAGCCGCATTGATTTCACCCTTAAACAGGGCGAGCTGCGTTGCCTTATCGGGCCCAACGGGGCTGGCAAAAGCACGTTTTTTAAGCTGCTCAGCGGCCAGCTAAAGCCTACCAAGGGCGATATTGTTTTTAGTGGCAAAAGTATTGTGGCTCAAGAGCCTCATACCATCGCACGCTGGGGCATGGGTATCAAGAATCAGGTGCCCACTGTCATGGATTGGCTAACTGCCAACGAAAACCTTTGGCTGGCGGCGCGTGCATCGTATCCGGCATCGCAATCCCAGAAGGTGGTCGATGAAGTGATCGAGCGGCTTGATCTGTCGTCGATTGCGTCGCGCCTAGTAGGTGAACTGGCACACGGTCAACGCCAATGGGTTGAGATTGGCATGGTCATTATTCGCAAACCCAAAGTGGTTCTGCTTGATGAGCCTGCGGCCGGCATGAGCGATGAGGAAACTGTCAAAACCGCCAACCTGATCAAGGAAATCAATCGTACGTCGGCGGTGGTGGTGGTCGAGCACGACATGGCGTTCATACAAAAGATCGCTGAGCTTGTCACGGTGTTCCACCAGGGCAAGGTGTTGATGGAAAGTACCTTCAACGACGTAGTTAGTAATCAGCGGGTGCGCAACGTGTACCTGGGTCGAGGAATAGGGGAGTAACTATGCTGAAAGTAAGCGGTTTGGGTTCTGGTTACGGAAGCATTCCTATTCTGTGCGACGTCAATCTTCAGATCAACGAGGGTGAGTTTCTGGGGGTGCTTGGCCATAACGGCATGGGCAAGACCACGTTGTTGAAAACCATGATGGGTATTCTGCGCGCCAAAGATGGCACTATAGCCTTCAAGGGCACCGATATTACCCGTGCGCCGACACATCAACGCGTGCGCATGGGCATGGGCTATGTGCCGCAGGGGCGCGGCATTTTTCCGGGCCTGACGGTCACAGAAAACCTGCTGTTCGCCCAGAAGGCCATGCCCCAAAGCCCCAAAGGGTTTTCTCTGGAAGCCATTGTTGAAGAATTTCCCCGTTTAAAGCCACTATTGCCCAGGCCTGGCGGTGCTCTTAGCGGTGGTGAGCAGCAGTTGCTGGCCTTGGCACGCGCTATCGTGCCGGGACCTGAGTTGCTGTTGCTTGATGAGCCCACTGAGGGCATTCAGCCTTCCATTATTGAAGAGATCGTGGACAAGCTGAAAGAAATACGCAGCCGGCTGGGCATCACGATTCTGGTCGTTGAGCAGAACCTGGATTTCATCCGTCATCTTTCAGATCGCGTGTTGCTGATTCACAAGGGAAGCATCGAGCGTGAACTGCAGCCATCGGAGCTATCGGACGGCATTGCGATGGGGAATTTTTCAGAAGTGCAGTCGTAAGGTGCAAGGTCGACTACGTCTTCAAAACGGAGAGCTAAATGACAAACAGCAATGACAGGGGGCTGGACATTGCCAGCCTAGCCCGGTGCGCCGATCTTGATCTGGATGCTCAAAGGCAAGAAGCCATTCGCCCGATTCTTGAGGCCTGGTTGCCGGCCGCAAATGCGCTTAGCCGAAAAATGAGCCAGCCGCAGTGGCAAAGCACTTTGCCGGCTACCGTATTCAGCTTCCCGCTGGATGCTTCGGATAATCAATAAGCAGTTGGAAGCACGTTATGAATATAGTGGAACTTGGGCTTGCCGAGGCAGCCAGACTGGTCAAAAAAAGGGAAGTATCGCCCGTTGAACTGGTGAAGTCGAGCCTGCAGCAAATTGATCAGGTTGATGGCAAGCTGGCCGCTTACATATCGGTTTTCAACGAGCAGGCGGTGGCGGTAGCCAAGGCGTCTGAAGCTATGCTGATGGCGGGTCACGACCTGGGGTCCTTGCACGGCGTACCCATTGCCCTGAAAGACAATATTGCCGTCAAGGGAACGCGAACAACGGCCGGCAGCAAAATTCTGGCCGACTGGTTTCCCGATCATGATGCGACTGTGACACAGCGTTTGCGCAACTCGGGGGCCATCATTCTTGGCAAGTGCAATATGCACGAGTTCGCCTGGGGCGGAACGTCGCACAACCCACATTACGGTGCAGTGCGCAACCCCTGGGATACCAGCCGCTTCCCCGCTGGATCCAGCGGCGGCTCGGGTGCTGCCGTGGCCGCGCAAACGTGTTTTGGTGCATTGGGTACCGACACTGGCGGGTCAATTCGTCTGCCGTCGGCGGTGAACGGAATTGTAGGGTTGCGCCCCACCTATGGTCGGGTCAGCAATCACGGCATCATTCCTCTGGCCTGGAGCATGGACACGGCCGGCCCCATGACCCGCCGCGTGGAAGATGCTGCCATTATGTTGAACGCCATCGCCGGGCACGACCCCAAAGACGGCAGCACGGCCGCAGTTCAGGTCGACGACTACACGCGCGATCTGAACGTGGATCTTCAGGGCTTGCGTGTGGGTATGATTCCCGATTACTTCCTTAGCCATTTGCAGCCCGATGTTTACGCAGCGATGACCGATGCCCTCAAGCTTTTGCAGGGCATGGGTGCGCAAATCGTGAACCTGGACATGAGTCTGATCGAGGGCAATATATCGGCGCAACTTACCATCGAGTCGGCCGAGCCCAGTACATACCATCAGCGTTGGCTGCGCGAGCGCCCGGGTGACTACGGTGAGGACGTGCGTTCGCTGCTGGAAGTGGGTGAGCTGTTACTAGCAACACACTATCTGCAAGCGCAGCGCTATCGAACGGCCCTGCGCCAGGAGTTTCTTGACGCCTTCAGGCGTGTAGATGTGTTTGTTTGCCCGACTTTGCCGTTTACTGCCACTAAGGTTGGTGAAACTCTGGTAGAAATTGAGCCAGGCAAACCTGAAGACATGCTTTCTGCGATCATGCAGTTCACCGGTGTGCCCAGCCTTACCGGGCTGCCATCGTTGAATGTCCCATGTGGCTTTGATCGCAACGGCATGCCAATAGGAATGCAGGTGATTGGTCGGCCCTTCGACGAAACTACCTTGTTCCGCGTTGGTGCTCAATTCGAGCAGGCTACCCGGTTCTACAAGAAACGCCCGAATCTCGGTTAAACCCCATTTTCAAGACGGCTTGCCGGTTACTGGTGATGCGGCGGCACTAGGCAAAACGATTAAGCTCGAACTGCAAGCCGTCTGATGTTTTTGAGCCCCCCGTAGTTGCTGGCATACAAGACCAATCTGACCTGCTTTTCCCGATTATCCCTGTTGCGCCCTGCTGACACCGAAGTGAAATTTTGCATGGGGAAGATTGTTTTTTCCCCAAATCGACGCAAACCTTTTATTCATGCGGCTTTTGTGTCCGGCCCCGGGCACCACTTATAATCCGGCTCTACCCCATTATGGGGGGACGAGCACGCTTTTACGCACAACATTTGTTCATCGCCCAGCCTTAAAAAAGCAGCTAATACACGCTCTCAGCGATCACAGACCTCTCTCTAAGCAAATCGAAGTTGCTCGTATGGGCTTGCGGTCTATGCCTGGCGGGCCATAAAAATTATTTTCAAATAGTATCTATAATAGATACTATTTGAAAATGAAATGTTACATGAACAACTCGGATTTAGACCCCCCTCTTGTGCATAGACACGGAATAGTTGCCAGTTTGTTGGACGAGCTGCAAGCGCGCGGCTGCCTCGTGACGAATCTGCCCTACCTAGCGGACACAAGTGGATTAAGCCCCGTGGCAGTCAAGCGTCAAATCGAACATCTCGCCAACAGAGTGGTTCGATTACCGGGACGTCCTAGCTCCTATCTGATCGTTGCTCCGGAGCATCGCAAGCGAGGCGCGCCACCAGTCGATTTTTGGCTCGCCGATTATTGCCGCGTACACGACAAGCCCTATTACGTCGGACTGTTATCTGCTGCCGCACTACACGGCTCAGCTCAACAAGCTGTGCAACTGACACAAGTAATGACAAACTCGGCTACGCGAGCATTCACTGTTGGCAACGTACATGTCGAGTTCCACGTAAAGCAGCACCTTCTTGACACACCGCTGACACCCATCCGAGGACTAGCGAGCCCTTTGGCAGTGAGCAGCCCTGAAGCGACTGCGCTGGACTTAATTGCTTTCCAGCATTGTGTTGGAGGTATCGCACGTGCGGCTGATGTCATTGCGGGTTTACTGCCCGCCATGACTAACGAGGGGTGGCACCGTGCGCTGAAGTATGCGCCTCTGACCGTTCGACAAAGAACGGGCTACGTCCTCGAAACCCTTGGAGCAAAACGATTCGCCAAAACCGCACAGATCACTTTGCCACCAAAACTGCGGGCTGTACTTTTGCAGAATGCGTCACCCACGAGAGGCACTGATTTAGAACAGCCTTGGAAAGTCATCGACAATGTAGGACTGAAATAATGAGTGAAATCACGGCACTGACCTTGCAAGATGTTCTGGCTCACCAGGATGCAGTGCAATGGCCCGAGTTGTACCAAGTAGAACAGGACCTACTGCTTAGCTTGGCGATGATCGCCATATTCAATGACAAGTTTCTTTGCGAGCAAGTCGCCATGCGTGGTGGCACCGTCCTGCACAAAGTACATCTGGCTCCTGCCGTACGTTATTCGGAGGACATTGACTTAGTGGCAATAGGCGAGCGCCCTGAGAAACACATACAAAAAGCATTAATGCGGGTTTTGCGGCCGATACTTGGCAAAGAAAAATCATCAGCATGGGCATCTTTGCGACTAGCTGTTCGCAATGCAGCCAAACCATCTCGAATTTTGCGTTGTGTATTTAAGGTACCAAGTGTGGCAGCGCCTGGGCGTGAACTAACAATCGAAGTCGAGGTGAATGTCTCAGAACGCAAGCCTCGATTTGAATTACAGCATCTAGCCTTTGCCTTCGGATTTCGAGGTGAGACCCTTAGCACGTCAATCGCATCCTTCAACATCAACGAAATGTTGGCCACGAAGATGAGAGCCACATTTCAACGAAAAAAGGGTCGGGATCTATTTGACCTTTATTGGGCACTCACAGCCAAGGCTGCCGTACCAATTGATACGAGCAAGGTGATTGATGCATTTATTCACTACATGAGAGAAGAATCAACAACTGTGCCGCACAGCGAGTTCTTAGGGCACCTAGAAAATTGCCTTGAAGACAAAAAAGGATTTTGTCGTGATATGGATGCTCTGCTCAAACAAAACCTTGACTATGACCCCACGAAAGCCTCTGTGATCGTCATCGAGCGACTGCTTAATGAGTTGCCACAACAAACTTAGAAGGTTCACTCTTGTTAACTGGATGTCGGTGATCACTGATGTGACGCCACCCCTGCGCAACCATCATGCCCAGTAGCCAACCGGTAGTCACTGGTACGATGGAAAATTGAAAGTGCGCCAATATGGGTCTGACTGACCTAGTTTTCCCGATTGTCCCTGTTGCGCCCTGCTGACACCGAAGTGAAATTTTGCATGGGGAAGATTGTTCTTTCCCCAAATTGACGCAAAGCCTTTATTCATGCGGCTTTTGTGTCCGGCCCCTGGCGCCACGGCTTATAGGCTCTGGCTCTACCCCATTACGGCGGATGAGCACACATCAAACTCTAGCAACAACGCCATCCTAAGCGCATGGCGCCCTAAAGTTGTCGGATAAATGGCTAAAATGGCTATTAAATCAACAGGAGCTTTGCTATGCGAGTCTCTGCTACTGAGGCAAAAAACCGATTCGGCAGCCTTTCTGCCCTCGCCAAGCGAGAGCCTGTTTTCGTAGAAAAAGCAGGTCACCTCGATACTGTCATCATGTCAGCCGAACATTATCTGGCACTACAAGCCAGCAACGACAAGGCCAACCGCTCTGTGCGCAAAAGACGATTTGAAACCGAGTTCAGCGACTGGATTGCGGCGCAAAACGCTCAGGTTGAAACCAGCGGCATTCCGGGTGCTGACCTACGTCCCTGGTGAATCTTCAATGGCGCAGTATGACGTTTTTACCAATCCAAGCAAAAGTGCTAGTGATGGCATTCCTTATGTAGTAGTCATTCAAAGTGATCTGCTCGATGCGCTCGCAACACGAATGACCGTTCCGCTTGCGGCATATGACTCGCAACGCAAGGTGCCTAACGTCTTGTGCCCCACTATCACAGTAAAAGGAAAGCGCTTTCATGCGCTTGCCCACTTCGCTGCACCATTGCCGGCAAAAGCCTTGAAACGCCCTCTAGCCAATGTCAAGGCACAAGGTGACGTGTTGGTGTCAGCAATCGACGCAGTGATATCTGGTGTTTAACCACAAAGGTGACATGCGCCTGATATCTGCGCCTAGCATTCTCTGACTACCTTGCATCAACATTTGCCGCCAACAGCGCAAGTAACTGCTCGAATGGCAACCATGCAATATTGAGAAACGGGCACAAAAATCCAGTCTGACCTGCGTTTCCCAATCGCGCCTGTTGCGCCCTGCTGACACCGAAGTTAAAATTTTGGATGGGGAACAAAAAATTTGCCCTAAATCGCTGCAGAGCTTTTACTCATAGGGCTTTTGTGTCCGGTCCCGGAAACCAGTATCTGTCTAAGATATTGGGGTCGACGATCTGATTTTTCATGGTTTTTATCTAAGCCCTAGCTGTGGCTCATTGGGTATCCCACAGCATAGGTGGACCCAGCATCTATCGAGATCTTGACAACACCCTCACCTTGGGTCGCACCGGATCGTGAGATCACTGCCCACCGGCTTTGAGTCTATCGAGATTTCAGTCGCTGGACTGGCATAGCGAATCAGCGGCCTTTGTTTTTTGTGAATCGGCTTGGTGCATCCACTCCGAGTTGGCAGACGCATCTCACTCGTGACGAGACAGGCTACTTCCTGATCTTGCCAATGTTGTTGTCTGTTTGGTAGCAGGTCAAGAAGTTCGCGTTCAGCGAGCCATGAAGCGTGAGCGCCATAGCCACGACCACCACGAAGTCCTCCCCGACGGCAGCCACGATCAATTGACGGCTTGAGGCGAGCGTTATGCTAGGCTGGCCAAACCTCAGTTTTTATAGATTGGAACCTCACATCCCTAATATTGTCTATTGACTAACTTTCTGCTGGGAGAATTCATGAACACTGAACGCGCCGTCCTTTCAATCGCCATGTTCGCTGCCTTTGCCGACGGCAACAAAGACGACAATGAACGCGAACACGTCAAACAGTTTGCTGAACAACTCGGCGCGAACTCAGTCGAACTCATGGGCGTTTATCAAGACGTCTTGCTCGGGCGAGCGACACTTGCGGATGCTGTAACTGCACTGAATCAAGAGGGCCAACGCCGCTACGCCTACGAATTGGCCGTTTGTGTGTGCGACAGCGATGGCGTTCGTTGTGAAACGGAAGACGCATTTCTGAGGGATCTGCGTACCCGGTTGGGGTTAGACAATGACAAAGCAGTGGCAGTAGCCGAACAACAAGCAGATGCGGTTGCACTCGCTGGCGCGACGCCATTGAGCCTTGCTAACGAAGCAACAAAAAACACCGTGGATGATGCCGCTCTCAACAAAACCATCCTCAACTATGCGATCCTTAATGGCGCTCTTGAATTATTGCCACAATCTTGGGCATCGGTGGCCATCATTCCCATGCAGATAAAAATGGTCTATCGAATCGGCAAAGCCCATGGTCACGAACTCGATCAAGGCCATATCCGTGAATTTCTTGCCACTGCTGGGGTGGGCATGACATCGCAATACCTCGAGCAATTTGGCCGCAAATTAGTAGGGGGCTTATTGGGTGGCTTTTTGGGTAAAACAGGCAAAAAAGCCGGCCAGGCAACCGCCAGTGTGGCGTTTTCGTTTGCGACAACCTATGCGCTAGGTCAATTGGCCAATCGCTATTACGCTGGTGGTCGCCAAATGAACACCGCTCTACTTAAACAAACCTTTGGCGAACTGCTCGAACCCGCCAAAAAACTTCAAACCCAATATCTGCCCGATATTCAAAAAAAAGCGCGTAACCTTGATGCCAGTTCCGTGCTTTCCATGGTCAGGGGCAGCAGCGCACCAACAAGTAATTGATCGCGGACTCGATCACGTAAAGACAGCCAAGTGAAAGACGCTTCTCAAAGCCCAAGAGCAGCAGGCAACACCAAGGCTTCAGGTTCGGATCGGCACCGCTAGGAGATTAAACGCCCCCTCAGGTACGCACGCGTCTCTTGGTCCTCGCTAAACACATAGCAGCCCCTCATACCACGGTCATCAGTGTTCGGTACGTGTTCTTGTATGATGAGGTCTAGCTGGCGAGCGGTTTGATCAGGGTTTTGTTTCAGGCGCTTTTTCCACCCAAAAATCGTTCTGTCCTGGCTGGCACGCTTTTCTGGCCGAGTGATGACCAGACCATCTCGCACGACCAAGTCTGGGCCTAGGATGACGCCAACGTGTTCAAGCTCAAGTCCTTGACAAGTATGTATGCAACCCACCTCTGCGATCGAATTGGGCTTCATGATCCAGAGGCTGCCATCATCGGTTAGGTTCCAACGCCGTTTGTAGTCACCAATGCGGATGTCATAGGCTGAAGGGGATTTTTTGCTGGTCCAAGGCCAGCAATAGCCAGCAACAACACGGGCCTTGTTGTTGCTATTGCGTTGGACAATTGCATCATGCAAAGCAATAGGATCATCAAACACCTCAAACTCAAACTCGTGCTTGGCGAGTGTCTTGTTTGCGGTTTCACGGATGCCAAGCACATCATCTAGCCAGGCAATGTAGCCATCTGAACCATTGCAACGGAACTGTGACGGCAGCTCACACTCGATAACTTCAGCGCCCTTCTCCAAGGCGAACCGTTTAATGACTTCTTTGGAGCCCACATCGTCAATCGTGACTTGCTGGCTCTCATCAATGAAGAACACCGATGCCTTCGAAGCAAAAATGATTTCCTTGACCTGATGTTCGCCAACGTTGCCGTACAGGCCACCTTTTTCTCGGAGACGATGGGCTTCATCAACAATCAGCACATCAAACTGATCGGCCGGGCTATCCACAAATGCCCCCGAGCCACCAAACAGTGCTGAGAATCGAGTCTGGGTAATTGAGCCCGTGAGCTTGGCCTTGTACACCTCACGCGGGGCGGCATTCTTGGAAATGTACTTTGCCAGCAACTGCATCTCGATCATGCGCACCAGCAGATTGATGGCCACCACCGACTTGCCCGTGCCAGGCCCGCCCTCCACGATCATGACTTGGTGGCCAACATCATCGACATGATCCGCTGCCCTGATGTCACGAGCCAGTTGCAGCGCAGTCTCGAACACTTCCTTTTGTTCGTCGATCAGTACAAACTCTCGATTGCCACGTAGCAAACCGACCAAACTATCTGCCAGTTCCTTCGATGGCCGTATGCGACCATTGTGCAATTCGAAGATCGTCTGGCCGGCATCGCCCTTTTTAACGTGTCGCTTGATGAACTCGCGCAAGGCTCGCCGGTCTTGCTCGCCCTTGAGAAATACCGGCGCACGCTCCAG
The DNA here is from genome assembly GCA_021208885.1 of Burkholderiaceae bacterium. Classification (GTDB taxonomy): domain Bacteria; phylum Pseudomonadota; class Gammaproteobacteria; order Burkholderiales; family Burkholderiaceae_B; genus Algicoccus. The sequence goes on along the minus strand of JAJOJF010000024.1, from coordinate 12,293 downwards.
ATGCTTGGCATAGAAAGCATTGGTGATATTGCCATCATCAAGGTAGTTGTGCAGATAAGCACAGGGGTGAAGGGTAATATCCCCAGCATGTACGGCTTCATTGAAGTCCTCAAGCAATACCGCATAAGACCAGGCTTGATACGAGGGGTGCACATGCTCTCGATACCCACCACCCACAAATGGTGCGCACAATGCCGTCTTTGCCCGTGAGTTCTGCTTCAGACCATTGTTTCAGTTCCACCAGAATCGCACAGGGTGAACCCGACTCATCCAGCCCTGACAAAGTCACATCGATACGCTTTGACGACTGGGGTATGTGCAACTCAACCGCAACGCCAGTGTCATCCGGGATGTCATCATCACGCAATACCGATGCAATGTAGTGCAGGGATTCCTTCCAAGACTTAACTTCGCTAGCAGCCACGCCGTGCCCGGTGGCAGCCCGATAGCTCGCGAGGATCACGTCTTCGATGTCACGATCGTCGTTGTCAGACAGAAACTGCGTTTTCTGCGCCTGGTAGACGATCATGGGGTCAATCTCCTTGCCGGCAACTAAGACAAATCAGATGGAAAAGCAAAATCAAATATAAACAGGACAAACCAAACAAAACTCAAATCTCGCTGTATTTCTTGTTGCTGCCCCGAGCCTTCTCGGCAGGGTACTTCTCTTCATTCAGTGCCAATTTGTCAACCGCAGCCTCGTTCAGGTCGATGCCCATCACTGAAGCAGTACGAACCAGATAAAACAGCACATCCGCCAATTCCTCGGCAACACGACCCTTAGCCTTGGGGTCATCGACCAGTTCCTTGCTCTGGTGCTCGGTTAGCCACTGGAACAGCTCATTTAATTCACCCACTTCGCCGGTCAGTGCCATCACGAGATTCTTCGGGGAATGAAACTGTGCCCAGTCACGCTCGGTGGCAAATGCCTCGAGTGCTTGGGCAAGTCCGGTGACATTAACTAGTTGGGTGGGCTGGTTCAATGGGAGTCCTTGGGATAACAAAAGATACCTCTGTAATCTTAGTCGGTTTAGCCGCAATGACATTTTGGGTCATCACTTCAGCGAAAAAGCGACAGGTAGGCTTCAGTAATTGGCTCGTACTTGCCGCTCTTTAGCCAAGCTTGAGCCTCTGCTTGTTGCCCGTGGTGGTAGGACCAGTGAGCAACAGTTTTAATCCCGGTGTCATCACTGATAACACCGGCCTCGTCCGCTATCTCGTTAAGGTCTGCACGACGCATCTCTAAGCGATCGATCCAGCGGGCCAAATGATCGTACCCTGCGAGCACATCAGATTTGCTTATATTGCAGTTGCGGTGAGCCAAGACAAAGTTTTGCGTGATATCCCGCCCGTATAAGGAGAATGGAATGAAGTGATCAACATGGACGTCGCGCAAATCTCGGACTGGCTTTTTGCAGTAGAAGCAAGTCTTATTCTCGAGCTTGAACAAGCTTGAACGCACCTTGTCCATCGACTCTCGGGAGCTCTCAAAGAGAAATTTGTACAAGCGATCTTGGTTTCCGAGAATTTTCTGATTGTCACTGACTGACTTGATGAACTCGACCCAACGAGTCTTCGTCATTTGCTGAATGAGTGCGTGGAACTTTCTCAAATATGCACTAACACCAGGCTTGAGCTGAATAGCCTGGGCTCCTTTCGGTGCCTTGAACATGAATTCGTCTTCAGACCTACCGAGCACTTGAAAGTGTACGATCGGTTTGTCGGCAACTGTCCTTCTCACTGCAGTCACCAGTTTTGAGTAATGGGGTGACTTTCTGGCTTTTCCGAGGTTATGAAGGTTTTGAGTCTCACGAAACTCTCGGATTTTGGTTAAGACCGCAGCCTGTTGGCCGTGATTTTGTTTTATGAATTTTCCTTCTAGACCGCCAGCAGTGCTCGTGTACGACATCGTCTGCTGCCAGTAATAGTCGATGAACTTTTCTGCAATGTCTCGTAACGAAATCTCAAGAGGCCTGACATCATCATGGCCACGCTCGACCGAAATGTCGGCTAATGCCATCAACAGTGCGAATTTGTAGGTGGCCGTGAAATCACCCTCGCTGAGGAGCCTTTGCAGTTTGACCAAAAACGCAAGATGCTCATCAGAGCTAGGGTATTGAGCCATGGCTACTGACTCCCACTGTCCGACCAATAATCGGCCTTCTCCGGTATCAGCCACCTAACCCCACCTCTGGGGTCTTTGACATCCCCCTCGTAGCGAGGGATCAAGTGCATGTGCACATGCGACACCGTCTGGCCGGCTTGCGAACCATCGTTGACACCAATGTTGTAACTGTCGGGATTGAACTCTTTGTCCAGATTCGCCTTGGCTTTTTTGAGCAAACCCATCATGGCCTGAACCTCTTCTTCACCAAGCTCAAAGAACGAACCTACATGCCGTTTAGGAATCACCAGCGTGTGTCCAGGTGACACTGGAAACCCATCACGAATCGCCATGGCCAAATCGTTTTGATCAACGATCCGGTCTTGGGGCAAAGTGCAGAACGGACAGGGTATGGAAGCCATGGTTACTTTTACAGTGCCGGGTATCTCATGCTGTGAGACACCCGATCGATAGACTGTTTCGATTGAACGCGACGGCACTTGCAACAAACCGTCACTAAACTACAGTTAGAGTCTACCTTGATCTGGTAACCAATTGACAGTCAGAACGTCGAATAGCTGACTGCGTTGGTCGACAATGCCGGACATCACGGCCCAGATAGCCTCTTGACCATTCAGCGAGTTGTTTGCTTCGATCCGTTGTCACTTGCTTCTTCAACCACTATGGAGCTGACCATGCCTCAATACACTGGCGATGACTACCCGGAAGTTGGCGACATCAAGCAAGGCTATGTGCTGGTTTATCACGGTGATGACAGGCCAACTGACTGGATTGATTGGCTCAGGCCCCTAGTCGACAAAGCCAGTGACCTCCTATGCCAAGCCGAAGAGAATGGCATCAACATCATCGTCAGAAAAACACCTCGCTCAAAACCTTACACGATTAGTTTTATAGACGAGCTCCTGGATTTCATCGGTATCCGACGAGAATCCTATGACTGGACCGGTAGCCTAATCAGCGGGTCGTACCAATTGGGATGGCTTAGCGTGAACAAAGTAGAAGCCACCAAAGCCCTAACGCAAAAGCTCGTGACAGACATGGAGCGTCAGGTAACCGCCGGCTGCCGGTAATTTCAGACGGCGAGAGGCAGGCAGCCTAAATTAGTTGCTGTTGACAGTTGCCAAGCTGTGGCCAGACAGTCCCTGCCGGCACACTTTCTCTGACCATCCTTGTAACCATCCTTTTATTGACGCCCCCTCTCATTCAAAATAAAATTTGGTTATGCATTCAGAGATGAGCTGACGCTCTCGCCAACCTGCCCTCCCGGGCAAGGTGGTTTGCCCTCAGGCGATGTGACCGGTAACGGTAATCAAGCGGGAAGCGTCGGCCCTCTCATTGCAGAGGGCTATTTTTTTGTTTGTTGTTTTTGTTGCGCGGTCTTTATTGTTCGCGTTGTAGTTGCTTGGCAGGCATGCCTGCCAGACGGGGGATTTAGATCCGACTTGCCAGCCCGTGCGTTTTGCAGAACTGGCTAAACAGGAGAAACAGTCATGGAACATGACATGTCACGCCCGGTGCTTCAAACGCTGGGTGTTTATGGACTTGACGAGCTTGAGCCCATCATCCTCTCAGCATTAGCAGGCGAATCCACCTTGTTATTAATCGGTGACCACGGCAGCGGCAAGTCGATGCTGCTCGAGCGTCTTGCGATTGCTCTAGACCTGCAATGGCGTCACTACAACACCAGCCTATTGTCATTCGATGACTTGGTCGGCTATCCGGTGCCTGATGCCAATGGCAACCTGCAGTTCGTTAAAACTCCAGCTTCGATCTGGGGTGCGCAGGCAGTGTTCTTTGATGAGATCTCAAGGGCGCGGCCTGACATCCAGAACAAGGTGTTTCCGATCATCCATGAGCGACGTGTTCAGGGCATTGAGCTAGACGCCTTGACCTATCGGTGGGCCGCAATGAACCCAGTACCGGTTGACGGGGCAGGCGACTATTTAGGCAGCGAACCACTCGATGTGGCGCTTGCTGACCGGTTTGCGTTTCATATCACCATTCCCGCCTGGCATTCGCTGCCCGAGGCCGTGCAAAAGAAGATCCTCTCAGATGGCACGGGTAGTCGGCCTTGGCCTCAGTTAATTTCACGCCTTGCAACCATCAAACAATATGCGGCTGCCGTTACTGCCCGGCAGGGTGACCGAATCGCCGATTACACCGTGCGAATCGCCGCAGCCATTCATTGTGCTGGCCACGCCATCAGCTCTCGTCGAGCGGTGATGATTGCCCGCAATATTGCCCTGGTGCATGCCGTAGTCAACGGTGCTTCTGCCGCCGATACGGCTGGTTCTGCCCTGGCTGACGCCTCCTGGCTGGCATTGTGCAATTCCCTGCCTTGGGCAGCGAGCACAACATCCATCGATACGATCAAGCTGCTGGCATTGCATCGGGAGGTCTCCATCATTGCCTATGCCGACGGCGACGACAGCCGAGCCTACGTTTTACGAGAAAAGGATCCCGTCAAGCGCATTGACTTAACCCTGAAGCTTCAGTCACTTGGCACCGAAGAACGTGGGGCGCTCATCATGGACGCCATCTCGACCTTAAATGCTGACACTCCTGCAGCAGCTGCGGCATGCGCGTGGTGGATCGTAAGCAATAGCGAGCTTGAGGCATTGCCGCCGGCGGTGGCCGAGGAGCTTGCCCTGCTTTATCGTGAGGCAGCGATCCCCACCCGCATAAACGTGCGTGTGCAACGCAATTCCGGGCAAAGCAAAGCCTATGACAAATTCGAGCAACTGCAAAAAGCCACCAACATAGACAACCCTGCACAAGTGGCACTTGTTCATTTTTTGTCGAACCGATTGCAGAACAAGACCATCGGATCGGTCAGTGAACTCGAGCTGGCCGTGGGTCACTGGTGGAAGGCACTGCAGATGCTGATGCCATTGACGGAGGATGCCCATGTTTAGCTTAAGAACCATCGAGTGGTTTGGCATCCAGTCAGTCAATGATCAAACCAATGCTGCGCCGGCACGAACCGGATCCTGGATCAGGCTCGTGTACCAACTGCCACGCAAGGAATCCGCCCATCCCCGGTATTGGTGTCGAGCGTCACAACTGCTGCGCGTCATCCGGCCTGACCTATGGAATGAGGTGAGACGGTTAAATGACAGGCAGTCTGAGCAGGCGTTGGTGAGTCTGTTAGACCAGCACTCGAAAGCGCTAGACTTGCCTGCAATTGTCGTAGCCGAACAAAACCTCGCTAGCCCAAGTGAAGCACACTGGGTGGCACTTTATGAATCCCGAACACTGAGCCACGCCTTGACCACGTTTGCCGTGCTCGCCAAGACCACGGACGGCATTTGCTCACCACAACGGGCCACAAGCGTTTCTGCTCTGTACACGCCACGGATCGTAAAAAACCGGAATCAGCATGAGAGTGTCTGGGAGGTAGCGCTTTGGCTTGGCCATGGCTACGCCGATCTGGTGGCCCGAGCCCTGCAATCGCCAGCCAATCAGCTACCGCTTGAGGCTTTGCTATGAATTTGCGATTCAGAATTGCCCAGAACCTGCCGCGTGACAGCGTTGCCTTACGCGCCTTGCTGTCGATTGCAAGCATTGAAGAAACCGAAGCCATCCCCACCGCCTGTGTGACCTTGGGGCAACACCCCCGACTGTTGGTCAATCCAGGCTTCGTTGGCCAACACGCCAACACGCCGACCAAGTTACAGACACTGATTGGCCACGAGCTGCTGCATGTGGCACTTGGTCACACCCGGCGTCACACAACATGCAGCCCACTAGACAACTTGGTGTTTGACTGCCTGATCAATGCTACGCTGGCCAAATCAGATCCAACGCCAGAGCGAACTGCACTGTTTCGGGACTTTTATTGTGAAGAGAAGTTTCCGGAGTGCTTTTTGCGGCCACCCAGCATCTGGCATCCAAGCAGTCACGTGCAACTGCCAAAGGCTTTGAGGTCGCGACGCGCAGAGGGGTTGCTGTTTGTCAAAGACGTCTACAGGCGACTTTGGAGTGACAGGGGTGCCTCAGGCAGTGAGATTCGGGCCGCCCTGTTGCGAGGCGCCGCCTGCCTGAATCAGCCAATAGAGGTAGCTATCGGGCAAATATCGCTGCTCGGTGCGCATGAGGCTGAGGGAGTCGGTGACATGACACAGCCCATGTCGACACTGACAGAGCATTTTGCGGACCTGATTAGTAATGAAATTGCCGACAAACACGAGAAGCGCGGTGTGCGTTTGAATGAGTCATTTCCATTTCGCCAGAGCTTGAAAGAGGCCGTAGGGACCAATCCCCGCATCAAAAAACGGTTACGAGGATTGTTCGAATGCCTGGCCCATGGCACAGGAGGTGCACGACTGCGTTCGCAAAACGCCCCAGGCCTGACTTACGTGACACCAATCCCGTGCAAAGACCGGCGGGCAATCGTGCAGCACCTGCTTGGCGAACAGCCCATGCTCTATACGGCAACCACCAGTGGGCCAGCGATTCAAGCCAGCCAAAGGATTCATGTTTACCTCGATGTGTCTGGCAGCATGAATTCAGTAATCCCTGCGCTTTACGGCGCTATGCATGATTGCAGGGATCTGATTCACCACCAGCTGCACCTGTTTTCTGATGAAGTGGCTGACATCACGTTTGCACAACTGAAAGCTGGTCTTCGGATCACGACAATGGGCACTGACATTAATTGCGTTGCCACGCATATGCAGCAGCAAAGCGTCAGGCGAGCCCTGATTGTCACCGACGGGCTTGTGGGTGATATGAGCCAAGACACCGAGCGAATTCTCAAACAAACTGACTTTGCAATCGGATTGACTGGCCCATACACTGCAACCCCCAAACTGGCTCGACTAGGGATTCGATGCGAAAGGCTCGATTAATAACTGAATACCCCAGGAGATTGACATGTACCCGATTGAAATGGCCGAGATTGACAACGAATTTGTGCAATGCTGGAAGGCCGCTGGCATTCACCTCGAGAAGCAGGCGGGTGGCGAAATCAATAGCTGGCTGCGGGCTCACCTGATGCCACCGTTTCTGGACCACCTATCGTTTCGTCTTGGCAACCAGTTGTTCTTCATACGGATAGAGGATATTGACGAACAATTGGCAACGCCGGGCAACCCGGATGGCTTATTGACGCTGGCCGACGGCTGCAATGGCCATGCCTGCATCATGCCCATGAAGAAATCTGGCGGGCAGTGGCAGCCAGTTGAATCTGGCTGGGGATTGCTCGATGCCAGAACAAACGAGGCTATTAACCCACCTGCCCTCATAACTGATGGGCTAATCGAGATGACCGATTGGGAACTGCAAGACTTTGCGGTCCAAGTCGTCCAAACCTACTTGGACCGCGAAGGCCGCGAGATCATGTCAGTAAACAGCAACCCGGGTGTTCAGCCATCGCTGTGGTTTGTCGGGCAAGATGGTCCGGAGTGGGTCTGTGTAAGCGTGGTGCGTTATCCGTTAAGCGAAGCGCCCCTGCCGGCTAATCTAGCCAAGCTTCAGGAAGGTTTCAATCGCTCTGGCTATCCTGGCCACTTTGCTCCTCTCGCAGTTGCCAGCGTTAACGATCCTTTTGATCCGATGGCCGCAAGCAATGGCAACTATGTGCCGCTTTATCGGGGACACGGCATGCATGTAAGATTCGAGGGGCTTGAACCAATCGCGTCACTTCACCAATAACGCACGGCTCTGATTCCACCCCTGTTTTTACTGGCGGCTTGAGCGATCTTGATCGGCTTTTCGATTCGATTGCGACTAAATTTAAGGACTTCGCTCATGGAGGATGGCCCAATGGACTACGACCAAACTGGCTTGTTAGCCCACATCAGAGAACAATTCAGGATTAGCTGGCACGGCACCCATGGCGCGAATCACTGGGCGCGCGTGTTGCACCACGGCAAGCACATCGCTGCGCAGACAGGGGCTGACCTGCTGGTCGTGGAACTGTTTGCGTTCTTGCATGACAGCTGCCGTGAGGATGAGTATCGCGATCCCGAGCATGGCGCGCGCGGGGGGGGAATTTGCGCACAGCCTGAACGGCAGGTTTTTCATCTGACTGGTGACCGATTAGACACCCTGTGCTTTGCAATACGCGACCACTCGGGCGGGGACGTTTCGACCGATCCGACGATCCAAACCTGCTGGGATGCTGACCGGCTTGACTTGTGGCGTGTTGGAATTGTGCCAACGGCGCCATTTATCTCGGATATCGCATTGGATCGGGTCGATCATGCCTATGACCTGAGCATGAAAACCCGTCAGTTAGCGAGATGAATGACGGTCATCAGACTGAGGCTTTATTGACGAGCTAGCCGCAATGAACATCTGATCGGTCCCTACCGGTTGCTGCCTGAACTGCTGCCCCTTGATTCAGATGCCACGTAACTCGACTCAGGACTACCCAATACAAACCCGAACAGTTCGCCCCCATTCGACACCAACGCCGCTAACCCATTGATTTACATAGACCACGCCCTTCAAATTGCCACTACACAGAGGCAACGACATCACAACAACGACCACATAGGTGACCAGCACGAAAAGCAACGCTAGGAGCAACAACCGACCTAGCAACAAAGCAACCGACACTGACACTAGGATAAATTCAGCACAACCCGCCTGAACACATCAAGCTTAATCGCTATAGTTCTTGCCCTCGCAGTTCGTCGTGCGCAAGAACAAATGTCACAAAGAACCGCCAGAAATCGCTGCTCAGCCCCCGTTCGATGCAACCGTTGCGAGGCAACGGACCACAAAATAGTGCCGGCATCAAGTTGGGCCTGCCGTGCAGAGCGTGGTCGGTGACCCAAATTAGCTTGACTGCGGTATCTGAGTCACGTCGCAAATCTTCTGGCGCCGGTGCGTCGATGTGCATGGCAGATTGCGCAAGAACCATATTTCAGATGCTGTTTTTAAGCCGGATTTATCGGTCACGTGAGGCGGATAATGCATCTACAAAAAAATAGACGCTATGATATTTTGCATCTACAATAAAATTGTAAGAATTACGTTTGATCCCAAAAAATCAAAGGCAAACGCCCTTGAACGTGAGCTTGCTTTCTCTCTCGCAGCCAAATTTGATTTCAAGACGGCCTGGTACCTTGTGGACGATCGGCGTGATTACGGTGAGACTCGCATCCGAGCCCTCGGTTTGATCGAAAACCGTGTACACGTGATGGTGTTCACCGAAACAGCGACTGGAATCCGGGTCATCAGTTTGCGCAAAGCCAACCCAAGGGAGGTGAGACGATATGAAGAAGAAACTGCCTGACACCAAGACGATCCTCGACGACAGCCCTGAATGGACTGCAGCCGATTTCAAGAAAGCTGTTCGACTTGATGGCTTGCCGCAGTCTCTTCAAAAAAAGCTACGTGGTCAGCGTGGCCCTCAAAAAGCGCCACGCAAAGTTCAGACGGCTATTCGCTACGACGCCGACATCATCGATGCATTCAAATCCGGCGGGCCTGGCTGGCAAACCAGGATGAACGATGCCCTGCGCGAGTGGCTAAAAGCGCACTGACTGGCTATCGAATTCGCGAACCGAATACTCACAAAAATCGCCATGATTTTCAATTGGTCAACAAGCGCAGATTTATGCAAGAGCGCATGCTCGTCACCATCGAAAAATTGGCCGAATCGTGACAGGCATCGGTCCGTCAAGAACTCGGTCCTGTATCTCAGCCTGTTGTTCGGTCAGTAGATGCGATTGGCGTTAGCCCTCTAGGCACTCAGGCAAATCAAACAGCAAAATTTGTCCTTGATCGTCAAACCGAAGAACTTGAACAAAACCGCAAACGCCATGCAATCACAGGTCCGCACCAAATGTCTGGGATACTTTCTGAGCTCGACATGCTGACAGAATCTTGCAAAGTGTCCCTACAAAATGATGTGCAAACGCGAGACCCAACACCTGGCAAAGCCGGCATACGCCTGAGCGCCAAGACTATTGACCCGGTTGTCGGGTTGACCAATAACCCCATGCCATTGCACTATCAGACGCATCGAGCGTCACGTTTACCGCCAAAGCCGAGGTTGATGGACAAGGCAATCTCACCATGCTGTACATCAGCGATTGTCAAAAACGACTTGTGCCAGCAGAAGCGGCGCTCATGCAAACGAAACCGCGTCGAAATCAAAACGCCAAGCAGCCAATTAGAATCTCTAATATCGACAGTTGCAATAACTCGATGAAACAACCAAGGCGTTATGCCACCTGTCAACTTAGCTGATTCTGCTGGTGCTGAACGGTCCCCTTATCGAGTAGCCATGCTAGACGTGTTCAATCGCTTCGCTACATCGCCCGATCGATGCAAAGTGCTGCAGGGTTTTGGGGATTATCGGACTACTTTGCATGATGTTGGTCTCGCCAAGGGCTTTCAGTGGATCAACTCAACAAGATTGATCTTCTAACCGAGCAATTTCCTTGCGCAAATGTTTGAGCGCTGGCGTCACGATCGCCACAAAATGCGACTCACGGATTCGCCGTTGAACAGGCGAACTCATCACATATCCCGCCGCTCCTTGATGCAGCAACGCGGCCTGTGCAGCAGTCAGACACAGTTCACTTGCAGTTGCCCTGGCTTTCAGCACTTTTAGAAACAAGTCGTCTCGATCACCGAGCGGGTCTTTGGCCAGTTTCATAACGTCGTGCCACCAGGTCTCGTACTGGGTTTCAAGCTCATCTGCTTGAACGACTAAATGACAATTGACATGGCCCAGTGGCTTTTCCGCTGCCCGAATGCTCGCAATACTCGCTTGGATGATGCCTGCTGCCCAGCCTGTCTGTAACAGCACAAAGGCTGGCCGTATGCGTTTGATCCAGGGCCCCGCAGGGTCAGCAATGATCTCGTCCGCGGCAACCTCGTAATTTTTCAAGTGCAAGGCATAAGTACCAGTGCCTTCCATGCCTGAGAATTTAGGGCAAGGTTGCAACTGAACACCATCACCGTCGCAACGCAGCAAGAACATCACCTGTCTGCCTGGATCGTCTAGGACCTGTGCAATCGCAGCACAGTAGTGGCTGGGGCCAAGGTTGCTCACCCAGGGCAGGTTGCCACGGATGCTGTAACCGTTTGATGTTGGTGTCGCGAACAGTTGAAATTTCTCAATCCCAGCAAATGACTTCATCGGGTTTGACAAGGCTGTTCCACCCAGTGTAAATCCACTGGCGTGATCTTCGAGCAGCGTTTGTGACAGGTAAGTCGAAGATGCGTTTTGCAGGTAGAGTCCGCACACGCTTTGGCACCACATCATAAAACCTGTTGAGCCGCAAACTCGCGACACTAATGCCATCGCATTCAGCGTGAGACAAAAATCATCATCACCGTGAGGAGATTTCAAATGGGCACTCATGGCACCAGTGGCTGCCAAAGACCGCATGACATCACTTGGGTAAAAGCCCTCATCAATTTTGGCGGTAATCGGTGCAAGGTCAGTCGCCACCATATGCTTGACATGGTCAAGCATGGTAAGCCCCTGCTTCTCGGTATGAAGCGAATGATCTGGTGAAACAAGTGTGCTCATGATGCTAGCCTTGGTTAATCCGGACGTGACGAAATCAAGCGAGACCGATTGAGAACTTGACTGGGTTGCGAATCGTGTTGGCCACAGGTGAATAAAAGTTGGCGTGTTTGACGATCTCGTCAAGCACATCACGCCCAGCATCACCTTCAATTAAGACTTTGACCCGCACATCCTGAAACCCCATGTCGGTGGGTTGCTTGTCCAGGTGGCCACCAGCTCCCCAGGCAGCGCTATTGCCAATGTCTCCTTCAAGGAAAATTTCCAGGCGTGATAGTTTGACGCCTTTCCAGGTTGCTACTGCCACAATACCCACTGCAAGGCAGCCACCCAAGCCACTCAACACAATTTCTCCAGGTGCAGGGGCAGTGTCCTGGCCCAATAGGTGTGGAGGTTCATCAACCACCACAGGTTCATGATTACCGACATAACTAAGCGAGCGGTACTGGCCCTCTAGTACCGTGTGAACTTTGTTGGTGCCTCGTGCTTGCGGGTTATTGCGGCCGCGCTCGGCAAATGCTGCTAGGCCTTCTGCGTCAATTGGGCGTAGATGCACGTTTACGGTTTCAGTCATGATGAGATTCTCCTATGTTGGCAAAGTGTTCGTAACGTCCAGTCCAGTAAAAATCCAAGTACGCCAATCAGCAATATGGTGGCCATCAGTTCCGGATA
>JAJOJF010000020.1 GCA_021208885.1 Burkholderiaceae bacterium | reverse complement strand
AGCCGCGTGCTGTAGACATGCGCATCCTCGACGCAGTTTTGATTACGCTGATGGAGCACGGGTTTACGCCAAGTGCGATTGCCACACGCATGATTTACATGAGTGCCCCGGAAAACCTTCAGGGTGCTGTTTCCGCAGGCCTGCTAGCAGTTGGCAGCCAATTTGTGGGCACCATGGAGAACAATGCCCGCCTGCTCGACCAAATCATCAACGCTGATGATCAGGCAGCCAAGGCCCGTGAAATTGTGCTTGAGATTAAAGCCAGCAAATCTCATCTGCCGGGTTTCGGACATCACCTGCACAAGCCCGATGATCCACGCACGATCAAACTGCTGGCTATCGGAGACGCCGAACCCGAACTATCAGGCACTCATATCAAAGCATTGCGACTGCTATCTGCCACTATCGACGAGATCTATGGCAAGCACATCACAATCAACGCCACCGGTGCCACCGCCGCACTACTCGGTGAGATCGGCGTGCCTTATACACTAATGCGCGGATTTGCAGTGATTTCACGAGCAGCTGGGCTGGTGTCGCATATTGCTGAAGAACAAAAATCACCCGCAGGCAGATTCATCTGGGACAAAATCGATCACGAGATTCCGTATGTAAAAAGACCATTGAAGTAACGTCTCTTCGATGCAACCGAAATCACGCTGTTCCCAGAGAGTTTCTGGTTTTCAGGAACTCGTCCTGGAATATAGCCATCCGCATTACGTCGCAATATTGCCCAGCCGCAAAGTACTCCTGTTGTAGCAAGCCTTCGTCTTTAAAACCTATTTGTCGGTACACATGAATTGCTGGCTCGTTATCCACATCAACGACTAGGTAAACTTTGTGTAGGTTTAGCGTGGTAAACGCATATTCGACAGCAAGTCGGGTTGCTTCGCGGGCGTATCCTCGACCCTGAAAATCAGGCGCAATAATGATCTGGAATTCCGCGCGTCTGTGAATATGGTTAATGTCCACTAGCTCGACCAATCCGACACGAGTATCGTTGACTTCCGCAACAAAACGTCGCTCGGACTGATCATGAATGTGCTTTTCATATAGGTCGCAAAGCTCAAAAAAAGCCTCATAGGGCTCTTCAAACCAGTAGTGCATCACGGACTCGTTGTTGTCTAACTCATGAACAAACCGCAAGTCCTCCCGTTCAAGCGGGCGAAGCCGAATAGTGGCCTGATTAATAGTCGTGTTTTGATCCATGCTTAAGTCTTCTCCATTCAAGATGCAAGTAACAATCTAGTCAGCGTTCAAACGCTTTATCTCAAGAGTATTTAGCTTACACGGCGATTGTGATCGAGGCACTGGGACAGGATACAAACACTCACCGGTCACCATCCTGTCACACTCGGTTGCTAGTCTCGCGCAACTTTGTGTTGAAACTGACTGGATAACAACAATGCTCTGGCTCGTATTAGCCTATTTACTGGTTTCGATTGGGATCGGCCTGTACGGCGCATCGCGTGTTCACAATGCCAAGGATTTCATCACTGCCGGCCGAAACATGCCAATGGCTGTGGTTATTGCCATGGTGTTCGCAACTTGGTTTGGTGCGGAAACGGTCCTCGGAGTCTCGGCAACATTTTTGGAAGAGGGTCTGCGAGGCCTGGTGTCAGACCCCTTTGGCGCAGCAATGTGCTTGGTGATTTTTGGTCTGATTTTTGCGAGACCCCTTTATCGAATGGGGCTGACAACACTGGCTGATTTCTTTCGAATTCGATACAACCGGTCTACAGAATTGCTTTTGTCGCTCTGTATCGTGGTTTCGTATCTGGGCTGGGTTTCAGCCCAAATTACGGCACTTGGGCTTGTATTTAATGTGCTCTCGGAAGGGGTGATTGGCAAAGAGCTTGGCATGATTATTGGCGCTACTGTTGTGGTTCTTTACACGGCATTTGGTGGCATGTGGTCAGTGGCCATGACCACTTTTGTACAGATGATTGTCATCATCATCGGCCTTTTTGTTGTAGCTGGCTTCGCAGCTGAGCAGGCCGGTGGCGTAAATACCGTGATTGCGCACGCAGCTGCGGCGGGCAAGTTCGAATTCTGGCCAAAGGCAAATGCGATGGAGGTCATCGCCTGGGTTGCGGCATTTGCCACCATGGCAATTGGTTCAATACCACAACAGGACGTATTCCAGCGGGTTAATTCGGCAAGCTCTGAACGTGCAGCAGTGTGGGGCACGACCATAGGCGGATTCAGCTATCTACTTTTTGCGGCCGTTCCACTCTTTCTAGCCTACAGTGCCGTGATGATTGACCCCTCGATGGTAGAAAAACTCCTGACTGTTGATTCACAACTTATACTGCCCACGCTGGTTATGCAACACATGCCGTTTGTAATGCAGGTGGTATTTTTCGGTGCCTTGCTGTCGGTCATTATGAGCACAGCTTCCGGGACTTTGCTGGCACCTTCTGTGACCTTCACAGAAAACATCCTGAAAAACTTCATGCCACGCCTGAATGACCACCAATTTCTCTGGGCAACTCGAGCAACCGTACTTGTCTTTAGCATCATCGTCACAACCTATGCTTTGCGCACGGGGGACAGCATTCACAAGATGGTTGAGAATGCTTACCAAATTACCTTGGCTGGTGCCTTTGTCCCACTGGTGGCTGGTATTTTCTGGAAAAAAGCCAGCAATCTCGGCGCAGGCCTGTCTATTTTCTTTGGTCTGTCTACGTGGATTGTGCTGTCTGTGACTGGCGTGCATGACCCAATCCCACCACAACTCGTTGGGCTCATGGCAGGCATGGTAGGAATGGTGATTGGCACAGCTATTCATCCGCGGCAGCACAAGGCTAGCAGCCTCTCGCCGCAGACGCCATCGCAGTCATGACGCTTATCACCAACGAACAATGCCCTGCTTTCGATGTTCAGTCTGAAACCAGAACCAATAAATCCAGGCAGGGCCTCGTAAAACAACCGCTTTACTACTGTCGACCAGCGGCCATACGCAGCGCCGTTTGCACCCATTTGTCAGCAAGTTCTTCGAAGGCCTCAACCGAGCCTGCCTGACGGCGGAAAGACGCACCAGAAACGGTATAAAGTGCCTCACCGATCAATTCACCCGATTGGCTGTCGTTGACCTTGGCTTCTACTACCAGCATGGCATTTTTCTCATCGAGGCCAGTTGCCTTGCTCGCCACATTAAGTACAGCGCGCACCGGAATCAGGTCAGTCGGCCTAAAACCCTCTCCTAATGTCTGCGCACCGGTAATGGCAATGCTGACATGTGCGACGCCTGGGCCTGGCTTGTCGACAACCTTGGTCCGTTTGGCCACATCCTGGCGAATGTTTTGTGTGATTTGCTGACGCACGCGATAGAGCGTCTCCTCACTTAAGCCGTTGCCTGCTGCATCAGCAGTCGCAGTCTGATAAATCACCACAGGATCAATGATCACGGCATTGTATTTGCTGGTATCAATCTTGGGGTTCTTGTAGCGATAGATCTCAACGCCTTCTTCCGGGCTAGCGACGGGCTGCAGGCGACCGTAGCCTTGCAGGTAGCCCGACTCAAGCTGCGGGTTTAGGCTTTTTTGTGTCGTGACGCAGCCAGCCAGGATGAATGATGAAGCAACAATGAGACCAAGCACTTTTGTGCGTGATCGGCTGATGCCAGGATGCGTGTTCTTCAAAGATGTCTCCTTGTTTGATGAAGCCAACACCCTTTGCGTTGACCCTACTGTGATCATGTTACCTTGCTCAAGCGCGTCCCGGGACATTTGCCAAAGAGGTTTTGCTCCAGAGGCTGTCTCGCCAGATCCAGATCATGGAAGCCGCGCAAGCCATACCGCTAGCTGAATAAACGGCCCATGTCCAGGCAAAACCAAACCAATCAATCAGAGGCCCTGCCAAGAGCAATCCGAGCGGCAAGCCAAGAATCGCGAGAATCCGCATGCCCATAACCCTCCCCCGATACTGAGGCTCGGTTGCATGCAACATCACGGCAGCCAGAGGCGTGACACACAGACTTTGAGCAGCACCCACCAAAACCAACAGCACCACACCGATGATCACGACATCGTTAATGGCAAAGGCCAAGCCAGCTGCAAACCACCCGATGCCCGCCATAATCATCAGTCTGCCCGCTCCTAAAGCGATTCGATTGCTGCTAACTAACAAAGAGCCAAGCAATGAGCCAAACGCATATGCAGCGCCGAGCACACCGAGCAGCGTCTCCTTGGCCTCAAACACATTGTTAACCACGTAGGGCAGCAAACCCAAGGCGAGCGGATAGCCAAATACATTGATCCAAAACGCCAGCATGAAGCAACCTCTGAGCGCCGGGTTGTTCCACACATATTTAATGCCTAGCTTCAAATCCTGCAAAACTGACGCCGGAGCCTTGGCCGCAATCGACGCGACATCCTTTCCTGCCACACCGAACGACAACGTCAGACTGATGACATACATCGTCAAAATCAGGATGTAGGTACCAACCATGCCGAATAGGGTAAAAATCCCCACGCCTGCCACTGCGCCGGCCATGCGAGCAGAATCAACCGTCAGGCGAGAAATGCCGAGGGCGCCAACCAACTGCTTTGGGTCGAGCGTCTGTGCAATCAATGTGAATCGAATCATGACATCCGAGGGTTTAAGTGTCCCTGAGATAATTGACAGCAATATAACGATGATGGGGTTAAGCAAATCGGCGATCGCCAGGCCCAACAAAACGACCGATAGCAACACAAATAGGACTCGCATCGAGACGAATAAGGACTTGTAACCAAACCGGTCACCAAGCACCCCGACGTAGGGCGAGACCAATGCACCGACGTACTGCAATGCGCCATACAAAACCAGCAAAAACACAGATTCGGACTCGACGAGCACGTACCAACCGAGAATCAGCATCTCAATTTCGAATGCCCAAGATGCCGCCAAATCCGCTGGCCACTGAAAGCGGAAACTACGAACTGCAAACGGCGCAAGTGCACGGGATTTAGGGTTGGTCATGAATCAGTCAAAAACGTGTGCTGCCGTACTTTAGCGCCAAGCGGTGCGCAGCAGGAAACTAACTGCTGCCGGCATTGCGTCTGACAACATGTGGATTCATAAAACCATTAGTGCAACCGAATTTGCCCTGTGACAGATATCTCAACGGTTGTCATTGAGGGCTCAAGCGTCACTGCCGGGCCCGTGTCGGCCATCATCGGTGTGGCCGCCATCCGCTGCATCGTTGGACGGCTGCTGAAATCCATGCCCCCAGTAAAGTCGAGCGCCATGATTTCAAAACTCTTGAAACCAAATGCTTGCGCTGCTAGCCCGGCTCTCTGGCCAAGCTCGTGCGCCAAATCTTGCATCAGTGCTTTTTCTTGATCGCGCCGGGCGTCGCGTGACAAAGAAAACTGCACCGATGAAACAGCCAGAGACTTGCCCAAGTGCTCGATCACAGCCGATACGGACTCGAGCTTTTTGCCATTAACCACCAAACTAGCTCGACCAGTCCAACCACGCGGTTTATTGTCCTTGCCATAATCGAGATAGACATTAAAGCCACCTGTCGAAACCTCGATGCCATCAGGCATGGTGAAGTTAGCTCGCGCCTGACTCAAAGCATCGGACAAGTTGCGATTGACCTCTGCGGCTGTGCCACCAGACGCCTGAGCACTGAACACCACTTGCACCTGATCTTGCAACACTTCTTTGCTAGCGGAAACCTCAATGGTAGCCACCGCACCTTTTCCGTCTCGATGGCTGTCGTCCGAGGCGTGTACCATTGGTGACAGCGACAGGCAGGCAACTGACGCCACGACCAAACTCAGCTTCAAGAACCACTTCTCAAACCCTAATTGTGCACACATGCTCGCTCACCTCTAAAAACTTGTCATAGTCACTTACTTTAGCCACAGCTACCGATAAGCGCAATGGACCATATGGCAAGAACAAACGGTATTGACAGCTACGCAACTGCTCCAAGCTCGAAGTTGTCTTAAACAAATAGTCATCGCGGGGTCTTGGCAATCGTTAGCCATCAAATGCGGCACAATTGAAGCATTAACGTGAATCCACGCCAAAAGCCAGGACCAACACGAGGACCAAACCATGGACACCACCGCGTCAAATCAACCCAAGAAACCCGAGATTAAAGGTCTGCACCACGCTGCCTACCGTTGCCGCAATTCCGAGCAAACCCGGGCTTTTTATGAAGACTTTCTTGAACTGCCTCTAGCAGGTGCCCTCAAAATTACCGAGACCAAGACTGGTCGGCAAACTGAAGTTTTGCACACCTTCTATCAGCTTGGCGATGGCTCCCATCTAGCGTTTTTTGAGGCGCCGGATCAGCCGTTCGAGTTCAAGTCACAGCATGATTTTGATTTGCACATTGCGCTTGAGGTCGACCAAAAGCACCTGCAACACATGCTGCAAAAGGGCAAAGACCACCACATGGAAACCCGTGGGCCATCGGACCATGGGTTCATCGACTCGATTTACTTTCGTGACCCGAATGGCTACGTGATCGAGTTATGCGCCAAGAAATCCGGGCATGATGAGCATTTGAAACTGGGCAACAAACGGGCGCGAGATCTTCTTGACGACTGGGCCAATCGTTCTGCCTAAGCAAGCAAGGTCATCGCTCATAGCCGGTCTTGTTGCTCAATCTTCTATAGCTTGCAACTGTCTCGATACAAACTAGTTCATCATCTAAGCAAAATACTCGCTGATTTCAATCAGGTTATTGTCTGGATCGCGCAGGTAGACAGACCGGATGCTGCCAGTCGCTCCGGTGCGAGCCACCGGGCCTTCAATAATCGGCCAGTTCTCACGTTGCAAAATTTCGATCACTTCGATAAGCGGCCGATCCGCAATAAAACAGAGGTCTGCAGATCCGGGAGTAGGAAATTGCGCCTTGGGCTCAAACTCTTTGCCCTTGACATGGAGATTGATTTTTTGATCGCCAAATCGAAACGCCTTGCGTTCGACAGTGGGCGTGCCACTTGAGAATGTCTCTAGCCTCATGCCAAGTACGCGCGTATAAAAGTCGATACAGGCTTCTTCGTTCCTAGTCGTCAGAACTAAGTGGTCCAGGTGACTGATCATCCGTATTCTCGAGACAAGTTGATATCTGTTGGCTGTAGGTTAGCAGTGTCGATGCGTTGGGAACAAGCGTTCTGCAAAGTCGTCCGCCAATACGCCAAGTCGCTCTATACTTTGGGCAACACACAAACAGGGACAGGCGACCTTGATAGAGCGATATTCGGACCATGCCGCCAATGAGCGAACCTTTCTTGCGTGGGTCAGGACAGGCATAGCACTTGTGGCGTTTGGTTTCGTGCTGGAGAAGTTTCACTTCTTTCTGGTACGGATTGACTCACTTGGTCTGGACCAAAAAAGCCATACTGGAACACACGATACCCAGACCGCCGGCATCGCGCTGGTGGTTTTCGGGTTGATCGTGATCGCAGGCTCAATCGTGCGCTACCTACAGACAGACGCCAAGATCAAAAGCCCAGAGCCAACTTCCTACTCAACCGGGGCCGCCACGCTGCTTGGCCTGATCTTGCTCGTGCTTAGTGGCTTTATGCTCTGGACCATGGTTGGCCTTTGAGGACCTGTTTCCGAGAATTAATTTTTCTCGGCAAGACCCTCGGTCTGATTTGTGCTGCTGTTGCGACTTTCGCTATCCTGCAATAACTTGCCAACCGCGATTGTATGCGAATCATCAACACAACAACTACAACGCCTAAAACGATAGCGATCGTAGCGGGACTCATGGCTCTCTGATAAAAAAATTAACCGTGCAACGATACTCACGCAAAGTTTATAACGCGACTCAAGCGCGACTCGCTCTTACATCACACCTAGAATCCAACCCTCAATTCTTGCCTGCACAAGCAAATCAGGTGCGAAGTTCGGCTGCAACGCTTCCTGCAATCGTCCATCAGCATCCGCATCGCGCAACCAACTCGAAATGCTAAACGCATCGTGTTGGTCTGGCGTTCTATCCTCAGAGACGTAATTGCTTTTATATAGTGCTGGGTAAGCCTCTAGCCACCACCGACTTGCCCCGGCAGAACCCGCCAGCCATCAAACGGCCAAAAGTGCAGCTTTCTTACATGCCTTCGCAAAGAAAGCAACCACGGAATGCCAGCATGGGTCGACTTGGCTACCGATCCCTGCACATCAAAATGAAACACTGACTTGGCCCGAGCTCGCATCTCGCACACGCGCCGCCACCTGGCACTTCCTTGACGTAGCGTTCCTTGTCCTGCCAACCCATTGCGCACAGATTCGACAGAGATGTTTTCATGAGTCGGCCAGTGCGCTACAAAATCCTCGAGAAATGCATCCCAATTCTGAGGCAAGCCATGCGCCTCGAAGTAACTAACTGGAAACGAGAACCCGTGATCAATGCCAACAATCGTTGGCACATCTGTGGTGAGCTGTTCGGCTAGCCACATGGCAATTCCGTGTCTTGTCCAGTACTTGCGCGGGCTTGGTGGCGGCGGCACTTCTCGGGCTGATTCCCCAATGCCAGCCTGATAGACGCGCAGGCCTTTCAAACTGCTGGTGGGTGTCTCAGCACCGGAATAGTCAATCCCGATGTATCGCTCAAACTGCGGCATTCCCTCTCCTTTAGCCATCATCTTGCACGACGATTTGGCAAGAGTACCCTACGCACCGAGACATGGCCTCCAAGACTCACGACCAAAGCAGCGCTAATGCAGCTCGATGAAAGCTTATGCAAGGTTATGGTCAGGCCACACGCTACCCTTGACGGCAGTTTTATTCGCAAAAATATCTCAACAATGCTTGCATACCGATGCCAAAGACACTCCTCACGAGCTATCCTGTTAACCGCTTGCGCGCCCTCTGTCTTGCTGGACTAGCCTTTCTAGGCCTGCAAGCCACTGAAACAGCTTTTGCGCAAATATCAACATACGCCGCCGTCATCAACTCTCCAGAGAACTATGGCTGGTATGTGCCCGATCGCTACTGGTTAGCCTACATCTCCTCCTCTGACTCATTTGCCAACCCCATTCCCGTGGGCGATCAAACGCTTTGGACAGGCTTGGTCGCTGACCCCGTGACAGGCGTCTTTACTGGTTCAAGCTCAGCCGTCTTCACCATTGGCAATGGCACGACCACACCTTCTTATCAGAACATGCTGGGCTCTGTCGATGCAGACGGAAACGTGAAGATTCTGTTTACGCCACAAGGCGGCGGAACCAGCACCTTAGGTGTCGGCAAATTCCAGGAATACGGCGACTCCTACCAATGGAAATGCAAATGATCACGGGCAGCGGTTCCTACCTGGCTCATTGGGCTTATATGGCACCCTACCCTGCGAGCTATACCCCTGTGGAACCAACCACCATCCCCATCAGCACCGCATCGCCCCAATGGGCATGGACATCTGGCACCCCCTGGAGAATGGTTAGTCCCACCGTATCAGGAACGCTGGAGCCGGGCCGGTTTGTCATCACGGCCTACAACGGCGGCTACTTTATCGGGCAAGGCGTTGACGCTGACGGTACCTCGGGTTTCACCGCTCTCGGATCAATGACGCCAGAAGGCAAAGTGTTGCTGAGTACGATTGACGATCGGACAGCGACATTGGAATCTCTCTATGGCTCCATCACGGGTGACCCAAGTTCGGCATCCATGCTTTTAGGGCCTTACAACAATCCCACCGAAATCACGGTGCTTTCACTTATCGCACCGTACAGTCAAAAGCTCATCAACAACCCTGCAGCCATTGGTGCTGCTGACAGCCTTTACCGCATAGCCAGCTCATCAGCGGCACTATCGGGACAATGGTTACCGATACTAACCGCCATTGACAATCTCTCTGGTCAGGGCTTTTCTGATGCGATGAGTCAAACATTGCCCGTTTTAACTGGCGCAAGCTCCATGGCAACCGCACAAATTCAATCGGCGTTTAACCAGATTACTCATGATCGACAGTCCTATCTCGGTGGACTCACGACCGGTGCTCTTTCTCTGGGGACCGTCACGTTTGGGCCAAAGCCTTTGGCAACTGGGCAAACCAGGGCGACTTGAATAACGTATCGGGCTACAGTGCAGATACCGGTGGTCTCATGTTTGGCATTGACAAGAATCTCTCTGCCCAAGCCAATTTAGGCTTGGGCTTTGGCGTTGGGCAAAGCAGCATCAAAAGCAACAATAGCGCCGCATCAAGCAACATTAATCTGACCAGCTACCAAGTTGGTATCTACGGCGGCTATGAGTTTGACACCAAAACCGCACTGGTTTACCAACTTGGCGGCGCAATCAACACCAACAGCTCATCTCGCAGTCTCAACGCCTTTAGCGCTGTCCCAGGCGTTGGTAACAACGCAAACGGTCACTACAACAGTTACGTTGGATACGTAGGACTGGGTCTAAACCGACAGATTCCGGTTACACCGCAAACGACTCTTACGCCAGAACTACGCTTGGACTATTTGTCAGTGCAAACAGATGGCTATACCGAGTCCGGCGGCGGCAATCTAAGCTTGAAAGTGTCCTCACAGACATACAACACGCTCTACACCTCGGTCAATTTACGCATCGAACATGTGCTGACCGAGGCAATCACACTATCAGGCAATCTAGGGGCCAGTTACAACGCACTGGATACCAAAGCCACCCTGGCCAGTGCATTTGTGGGGGGTGGACCCTCCTTTGTCACCAATGGTTTGAGCACATCACCGTGGATGTTCAATGCGGGACTCGGACTCAATGGTCATATCAATAAGACGATGACCCTGAGCGTCTCTTACAACCTTGGTGTTAGTGGTTCGCAGTTCACTGGTCAAATGATCAATGCTGAACTGAAATGGTTGTTTTGAGAGGCAGACAGCTGCGACTAATTGGTGCAGTGGCTGCCTCACAAATGGGGGACCGGAACGATAAGCACTTTTCTTCTGGTTGCTTCTAGCGTTAGCCTTCACTCAATCGGGCAGCTTGTGCGACTAAACCGTCAAATATTGGCTCAGACACCGATCCCGGAAAATTCTCTGGCAATTTGGCTTTAACCGTATTGACCACATCCCGCGTTCGGTTTGCCAAATCATCCAGGATTGCATCCACAGGCTGCCCATCCGAACCTAGGATGCCATACTCCTTACCCATCTGCAGCCAGTGCCGTCTGCGAATATCACGCATCACCCAGTGCGGATTTTTTGAACGCACCGCCATGGCCAATTTGGCTTTGAAGGGTGAGAGCATATTAGGTCCTTTGCCCATGACAGGGTAGGCAGATAGGAGATCATAAAAAGGTGTCATCTCGTATGAGCCCCCAGCTCGCAAAAAGATACTGAAGTTCTTTGCATGCCCGTCGGTCGCCCCCAGCATCCAATAAATAACTTGGGCTAAAAAGAAATTGCGCCGATCGCGCTCTGGCTCGCCTGACGTGGCCAACAGTTTCATAATGGCTCTTACGCCTGGGCCACCGTCTGATTCATATTTAAGTCCGGGAGGCGTGCCAGTAGCCTGACACATATCTTCCTGTGGCAGACGTACGATCCAAGGCTGTGCCTGATCAGATTGGGCCCATGCACGGTCGAACCGTTCAACCGCCAATACCTTCACATCTTCAAACTGTAGTGGGTGCGCGAGTGGCACAGGCAAGCCATAGGCGCGCATAATCTCCAAGCAAAGCCATTCGTTCTCTATTGACGTACTCATATCGAAATTCAAGTTACCAACAAGTCCAAGCGGTAACTTCAAAATATGTGTAGTCGGCGTCGAGCCAATTGGCTTGCACCATTGGCCATCAAGCCACAAGAGTGCTGTTTTTTCTTGAGCGCCGGCAATCGAGAGTCGAAACTCTTCAAACTCATCTGCATACGGGTCGCCAAACTGCCCTGGAGTCACCAAATGACGCAGCATATTGGCAACATCTGACTCGCCTAAAGGTTCAGCGCGCACTCGACGGACATCCTCAGGCGGATTTGCGTCGGGCAATATCTGTAGCGCACCCGCGCAATCCCGCCCCACCTCCGTCAGCAGAGAAAAGGCATCTGTTGAGCCGAGTCGAAACCTTCTGGCAACCCGATCACGGATGTCACGACTATCTGGTAGCAGGTTCTCGAAATAGTTCCTGACGAGTATCCCACGGTGAGGTTCGTTGCCCGGCGTAAAGGGCAACGACAATGACAACGCGCGTCCGTGCCGGGAATTCACCCACGCACTGTCATACTGCAGCACATCGCCCACCGCAGGTCGCAATGTCCAAGTGCCAACAAACTCTCCATTCATCCAGAGATAGAGAATCTGTGCGTAAGAACGTCTGCCCATGACGCTCACCAATCAGCTTCTGGATTGAAACCAGCTTGCTTTCTATCTTGCGATTGACGCAGCACCAATTCAATACCAAGAATACTCAAATACTCCAGCAATCTGTCCGCACCAGCCTTATCTGCATTGCGCTCAAAGGCTGAGAGTGTTTGTTGAGTAATTCCGAGACGTTTGGCCATGTCGGACTGCGTCAAGCCAGCTTGCTTGCGAAAGCCTTGAAGCAACGCTGGTAGATGCTCCGCGGTGTGAACAGTAAATTCGTTCATACACATTAAATTATGTAAAAATGATTTACAAAATATAAACTGTATTATCAAAATACACAAGATAATAAGTAGAAACGTCTGCCCCAGCCTAGCGAGACTTTAGGTCCTTAGAATCTTGGGGGCGAATGGTTGGCATAAGATGACTGGTCGGGGCGAGAGGATTCGAACCTCCGACTCCTGCGTCCCGAACGCAGTACTCTACCAGGCTGAGCTACGCCCCGATGTCGGAATGTCAGGCAGCTTGCGCTGCCTCGGGAATCCGGCGAGAGCCGGGAAGAACATGATTCTAGCAGGTTTCAGTACGTGGTTTCCGTACCTAGCTGTCCCTATTCAGTGACAAACCAGCCACTTTAGTTAGCACCGAACGAATTTCATTGTCCGGCAAATCAGCCAAAGCTTCGATGGCCATTTCAATCTCCGCTTCAGCTGCCTTTCGAGTGTGAGCCAATGCATCGGTGCCTTGAATCGCATCGGCAACCGCAAAAAAGTCCCCCTCGCCACTCTCAATCGCATGCCGAATCAGTTGCTTTTGCTCTTCGGTGCCAACATCAAGTACCCGCAGCAGCGGCAAAGTCGGTTTGCCTTCGCGAAGATCATCACCCACTGTTTTGCCCAAAGTCTCGGCGTTACCCGAGTAATCGAGTAGATCATCAATCAACTGAAACGCCGTACCCAAATGGCGACCGTAGGCACCTGCCGCTTCTTGTTGCTTGTGCGTTGCGTTAGCGAGAATCGCGCCTGCGATGGCAGCTGCCTCAAACAACTTGGCCGTCTTGAAGCGAACCACTTGCAGATATCGCTCCTCAGTTACGTCCGGGTCATTGACGTTAAGAAGCTGCAACACCTCACCCTCAGAGATCACCGTGGTGGCTTCGGCCATCACTCGCATGATCTCCATGCTGTTGACTTCGACCATCATCTCAAATGCCCGCGAGTACAGATAGTCTCCAACAAGCACGCTAGCGGGGTTGCCGAACACCGCATTGGCGGTGCTTTTGCCGCGGCGAAGATCTGAGTCATCGACCACATCGTCATGCAGCAAGGTGGCTGTATGAATGAATTCAACCACCGCCGCCATCACCGGTGCTTTGTCGCCCTCGTAACCCAGATTTTTTGCCATCAACAGCACAAGTGCCGGGCGCAGGCGTTTGCCACCGGCACCAATGATGTAGTCACCGATCGTGCGGATGAGCACGACTTCAGAGTTCAGTCGATCGCGAATAACAGCATTGACTGCCGCCATATCATCGGCAATCGGGGACAGCAGCTCGGCAATAGGAGTCGACACAGCAGATTCTTTTTGACTTTCAATGAGTTATGGGTTAAATTCACCGGCTCGGCTTTGTGCCGAATTGTTTTTTACCCTAAAACCAAGAGGTTAACCCATGTACGCGGTCATAAAAACCGGTGGCAAGCAGTATCGCATTGCCGCTGGCCAAAAACTGAAAATAGAACAGATACCGGCAGACATTGGGCAAGAAATCACGCTAGACCAGGTGTTGTCGGTCGGCGAAGGTGAGCAAATCAAGGTTGGTGCTCCCATCGTTGCCGGTGCTGTGGTCAAGGCAACAGTTCTTGCGCAAGGACGCCACGACAAGGTCAAGATCTTCAAGATGCGCCGTCGCAAGCACTACCAAAAGCGTCAAGGCCATCGCCAAAACTATACGGAAATCCGTATTGAGTCGATTTCGGCTTAATAGGGTAGGAATCAGGAGTATTTAAATGGCACAGAAAAAAGGCGGCGGCTCAACCCGCAACGGTCGCGACTCAGAATCGAAGCGCCTAGGCGTTAAAGCCTATGGTGGCGAACTGATTCATGCCGGCTCAATCATCGTTCGCCAGCGTGGCACGAAGTTCCACGCAGGCGTGAACGTCGGCATCGGCAAAGACCATACGCTTTTCGCGTTGAAGAACGGCAAGGTAAAGTTCGAGACCAAAGGTCACCTGAACAAGCCAACAGTGTCGATCATCGCGGAATAATCCCGCTTGCGCGACAGACAGAGCCCTGTCGTTGGCGGCAGGGCTTTTGTTTTTTGGAATAAATCATGAAATTCGTTGACGAGGCAACCATTGAAGTCATTGCTGGCAAAGGCGGCAATGGTGCCTCAAGCTTTAGGCGCGAGAAATTCATCCCCAAGGGTGGGCCAGACGGCGGTGACGGCGGCCGTGGCGGCAGCGTCATTGCAGTTGCCGATCGCAACATCAATACGCTAGTGGACTACCGCTTTGCGCGCAAGCATGTGGCACGCAACGGCGAGAATGGTCGCGGCTCAGATCAGTATGGCGCCGGCGCTGATGATGTGATTTTGCGCATGCCCGTGGGTACCGTGATTTACGATGCCGACACCAACGAACAGTTGTTTGATTTGAACAAACACGGTGAGACTGTGGTGCTCGCCAAAGGCGGCGACGGTGGTTTAGGCAACATTCACTTCAAATCCAGCATCAACCGTGCACCACGTCAGTTCACACCCGGCAAAGAAGGTGAGCAGCGTCGCTTGCGCTTGGAGCTTAAAGTGCTAGCTGACGTAGGCCTTTTGGGCATGCCTAACGCCGGCAAATCCACGTTGATTAGCAAGATCTCCAACGCACGCCCCAAGGTCGCAGACTACCCGTTCACCACCTTGCATCCCAACCTCGGCGTTGTCAGGACCTCACCATCAAAGAGTTTTGTGGTGGCTGACATTCCGGGACTAATCGAGGGTGCTGCCGAAGGTGCTGGCCTTGGCCATTTATTCCTGCGTCACCTGTCAAGAACTCGTGTACTTTTGCATCTCGTTGACCTCTCGACGATGAACCCGGACGAAGACCGCATTGAAGTAGCCGTCTCCGAAATGCACGCCATTGTGAATGAGCTGCGCAAATATGATGCAGAGCTCTACGCCAAGCCGCGTTGGCTAGTTCTGAACAAATTCGACATGATTGAAGACGCGGAACAGGCACGCCAGGACTTCATTGCCCGCAGCCAATGGCAAGGGCCTGTATATTGCATCTCGGCATTGACCGGAGAAGGCACCCAGCAACTGATATACGATTTGCAAGAAATGCTCGACAAAACCAAAGCGGCTGAGCAGCGCGAGCAAGACATCGCTGACGGCACAGCTGAGTTTGACGACCCAAGATTCGACCCAAATAGAGACCGTTAGAGAGAAACCGAGTATGTCCCCCGAAGCGCCCTCCCCAGTTAAGACAGGCACTAGGCTGGTGGTCAAGGTTGGGTCAAGCCTGGTCACCAACGATGGTCGTGGTCTTGATTTGCAAGCCGTAGGACAATGGTGCGAACAAATTGCAAGCTTGAGAAAAGCTGGCAAGGAAGTCGTGCTGGTTTCAAGCGGTGCAATCGCCGAAGGCATGGCACGCTTGGGCTGGAAACGACGTCCAGTTGAAATGCACGAACTGCAAGCCGCTGCTGCGGTTGGCCAAATGGGACTTGCTCAAGCCTACGAAGGTGCATTCGCGGCCCATGGCCTGAGAACTGCGCAAATCCTGCTCACGCACGAGGACATGGCCGATCGACTGCGTTATTTAAACGCGCGATCCACGCTCTTGGCTCTCTTCAAATTCGGCATTGTCCCCATCGTTAATGAGAACGATACCGTTGCCACTGACGAAATCAAAGTCGGTGACAATGACACGCTCGGTGCGCTGGTAGCCAATCTGGTTGAAGCCGATGCACTCATTATCCTGACCGACCAATCTGGTCTTTACGACCAAGACCCCAGACAGAACCCGAACGCGCGGCTCATTACCCGCGCCCAAGCGAACGACCAAAGCCTGGTCTCCATGGCTGGAGGTGCAGGCAGCCATATTGGCAAAGGCGGCATGTTGACCAAAGTGCTGGCAGCCCAGCGCGCAGCTAAAAGCGGCGCGTCAACCATCATCGCATCTGGCCGTGAACAAAATGTACTCACACGGCTGGCTCAGGGTGAACCCATTGGTTCCATGTTGCTGGCGAGCGAACCGATCTGGTCAGCTCGCAAACAATGGATGGCTGATCACTTAAGACTAAGAGGCCGTCTGCTACTGGATGCTGGTGCCGTCAAAGCACTGACCCAGGACGGCAAAAGCCTGCTACCGGTTGGTGTGCGCGGCGTGGAAGGCGTGTTTGAAACTGGTGATTTGGTTGCCTGCATGGACCCAGACGGCAAAGAATGCGCCCGTGGGCTTATTAACTACTCGTCTTCAGACACACGCCGCATCATGGGCAAGCCTAGCAACCAGATCGCAGACATACTCGGGGAGATGACAGAGTCTGAGCTCATCCACCGAGACAATCTTGTGGTGTTGAGCTAACGGTCTTATTTAGGTGTTGAGCAGAACATTTACTGTGACTTTGGGCTAAGCAAATCTGACAAGACAAACGCGGCATTGCGATCAGAAGTCGCCACGGCAAACATGCCTTTGTCTATCGGGCCATCAATCAATGCGGCCCCTAGCAACCTATCATCAACCACCAAAGCCAACTGCTTGCCAATCATCTGCGGCGTAGCTTGGGCAAGCTTTCGAGCGCCGCTGTCGTTTAACTGAATACCCACGAAGAAGTAGCCTGCCGCATCCTTCATGGGCATGGCCATTTTGATGTCAGTGCCTTCAATAATGGGTTTTTGTTGCGCATACACCTTGGGCTCGCCACCGCGGGCTGCCCGCACGACCAAGCCCTGCTCGTACTCGTCCTGTGCAAAGTAAAACGCAATGTTTTGCCGATCGTCTGGTGGTGGTGGCACGATCGCGTCGTAGATGGCGCCACAGCCAGAAAGAAAAAACAGAGATACCAACACTGGCAAACAGTTCCGCCATGCGAGATACACATTAGAGTAAATTCTATCCATCGAGTCTCAGCACGCCCACAAATCTATCGACTGTCTTGGCCTAAGCTAGGTGCAACGACACTCTCTACCACCTAACTGCACTTTATAAGTGCGTTTTAGCCGTTGGTGAAGCAAATAAAAAACGCGTCGAAGCGTAACAGCATAAACGGCTTTGGGGAAATCGCAGAAATTTGACCAATATCAAAAATCTATGGCAACAAGACTAGGAATTCGTCGCCAGACAGACAAAAATCACATCGGTTTCACAATACTGCCGACTAGTACGCCAAGCGGCGCAACAGTCTCCGAGCAAGCCCAACGCTTTTTAGCAAACCGCCAATGAAAAAGATACTCTGCACACTTACAGCCTCGCTAGCGGCAATTGGGTTGACTGCGAATGCAGGCAATATTCAGATCAATCAAGTGTATTCGTTGGGTGATTCGTTGACAGATGTTGGCGTTTACAGCAACTTTGTCAAATTGCAGGTTCCAGATTATCCAGACATCCAGTATCGGTTTACGGACAACAATCCCAATGGTAGTACTCAAGTCTGGGCTGAGGTGTTTGCTACCAAGCTTGGACTTACGACAACACCCAATGTCATCAATACAGACTTTATTGGTGGCACGGCATTCGCAGAAGGTGGCTCCCGAGTTAGCCAGGGAGCTCCTCTGCTTCCCCCCTATATCACCAATATTCCCGTTACCACGCAGGTTGATCGGCTGCTTGCTCAAAGGCCAACATTGGGTGCCAATGACTTGATCCTGCTCTGGGCGGGCGCAAATGATGGGTTTGCAAACTTTGAAACCTACAAAGACAGTCCTGACCCAAGCCCTGGTCTCGCAGACATGGCTGCGCAAGCAAAGATACTTGCTTCACAGGTTCAACGGCTTAAGTCTGCAGGTGCACAGTTGGTTGTTGTTCTAACCATACCGAACCTCGCTAACACTCCTCTGGGGAATGACCCAGATCTAACTCCTGAGCAAAGGAGTCTTTATACGTCACTTAGCCAGTCTTTCAACTCACAGCTAATGCAATCCGCCCCACAAGCAGGTGCATTAGTCGTTGACGTTGATAAGGTGTTGAACGATGCGATTTTGAACCCGACAAGGTATGGCTTCAATCCAGATGTCTTTGGACAAACAGCCTGCGATGGGGAGCTATCCTTGACTTGCCTCGGCACTAATCCAGACAATTATTTGTTCGCCGATTTCGTGCATCCAAGCTCACAAGCTCACCAGTTGCTTGGCCAATTCATTTTCGCAAGCCTACAAGCGATCCCGCAGGCCGAAACCTTACTGACTGCTCCCCTGCAAAACATCCGTCAGCAGAGTCTGTCAGTTGAAAACCGACTCAACATGCAGGCGCTTTCAGATGGCACAGGCAAGTTGCGTGAGGTTGGCGATGTGCACGTCTATGGCGGTCCAGAAGGCGGTTATATGAAAACCTCTGCACAGCAACTGTTGTCATCGATTGAGTCGACATCGGCAAATATTGACTTCGGTGTTGACTGGATGATGACACGCAACGCGGTTGTTGGGGTTGCCCTGTCCTATGGCCAGATGAACACGAAATTTGGTGGGCAGAGCGGGCAACTAAAAACCAACAGTACAGTTGGCACCTTGTATGCAACAGTCGCTCTGAATCAGAACTGGTTCATCAACGCATCAGCATCTTATGGCGACATCAACCATACAGACTTCACTCGACAATTGGTGCTCCCCACAACTACTGTCAAGGCTACCAGCAGCCCGGGAGGATACTACGCGGCCGGACGTATTGGACTCGGATGGAACGGCAAAATCGGTAATGGAAGTGGTGGTCCGTACGTCAGCTACACGGCCGAGAAAATCACCGTCAATGGTTTTACCGAGAACGAAAGTCCGATGTCCATGAGTTTTGGAAACATGTCCTACACAGCGCAAAGATTGAGTGCGGGTGCTTTCTGGATGCAGGACCAGACGATCGGCAAGATTGGAGTTTTTGGTCGAGCTGCAGTCGACTATGACCTAAATCGCAATGACATAACAATTAAATTGGGGCCAAATCCGCACGCACTGACAAGCGTGGATGTCGCCAGACTGCCTCAAACGACTGTCAATGGAACAATTGGATTAATGTTGCCAACATCCAAGTCAAGCCTTTGGACCCTGCAGGCAAGTGCCGGCGGCGCAGACGGATTTCAGGCGTATTCAGTAGGGTTGTTTTATCGGCATGCTTTTTGATTGATGCGATAGAGAGATACCGCCATTGGAATCCCGCGACCGACACAATGGTATCCAGAGTGGGTCTCAGGACTTGATTTGTTCAACACGACGCGCGAGGATAGCCCAGTCGAGATGCGCTGGCTTACGTTCAGAACCACCAATTCGTCTAACGGCGACAAAGAGCCTGCTCTCGAGCTGAGATAAGCGCCATTTGATGTGGGTTTGTGTCAAAACTGGCTAACAGGGCAACACTACCCCGACATTTCAAGCCAACAACTACAAGCCATCTCAGCCTATACTAAACACGCAACGCAGGGGTACTGGGACATGCGTCCCGGTTGAGAGAGTCCCTTAGCACCAGTCCGGATAATGCCGACGCTGGAAGCGTGTTCCATCGCCCCCGATGGGCTTCTTCCGACTCGGCTCCAACCATTTTTTTGGAGCTACACATGAATGCCAATCCGAAGTTTCTTGCCGCTACCGCAGAAGTCGACGCTGCTGCAGTTGCCCCACTGCCCAAATCTCGCAAGGTTTATGAAACCGGCTCACGACCGGACATTCGCGTGCCGTTTCGCGAGATCGAACAGTCGGACACATCGACTTCCTTTGGTGGAGAGAAAAATCCGCCACTGACCGTCTATGACACCAGTGGCCTCTACACCGACCCAGATGCCACGATCGATATCCGCAAAGGCCTGCCCGCTTTGCGTGCCGCCTGGATCGAGGAGCGCGGCGACACCGAAGTGCTCGCTGGGCCAACCAGCCAATATGGTCAAGAACGTTTGGCTGACCCAGCCTTGCAGGCCATGCGCTTTGAACTAAAGCGCCAACCGCGACGCGCCAGATCTGGCAAGAATGTCAGCCAGATGCACTATGCCCGCCAAGGGATCATCACGCCGGAGATGGAGTTTGTCGCGATCCGCGAGAATCTGCGCATCGAGCAATACATCGAATCTCTGCGCCAAAGCGGGCCCGATGGCGAGACAATGGTCAAGCGCCTGCTGCGCCAGCACCCTGGGCAATCATTTGGTGCATCACTGCCTGGCAAGATCACGCCTGAATTCGTGCGCGATGAGATCGCACGTGGTCGCGCCATCATCCCGGCCAACGTCAATCACCCAGAAATCGAACCCATGGCGATTGGCCGAAATTTCCTGGTGAAAATCAACGCCAACATCGGCAACTCGGCCGTGAGCTCTGGCATTGGCGAAGAAGTAGAGAAAATGACCTGGGCGATTCGCTGGGGCGGCGACACAGTCATGGATCTGTCGACTGGCAAACACATTCACGAAACCCGTGAATGGATTATCCGAAACTCACCCGTGCCGATTGGCACCGTGCCGATCTACCAGGCATTGGAGAAAGTCGACGGCAAAGCCGAAGAACTGACTTGGGAGATTTTCCGGGACACGTTAATTGAACAAGCCGAACAAGGCGTTGACTACTTCACCATTCACGCTGGCGTGCGACTGCCCTTTATCCCCATGACCGCTGACCGCATGACGGGCATCGTCTCACGTGGCGGCTCGATCATGGCCAAGTGGTGTCTGGCGCATCACAAGGAAAGCTTTCTCTACGAACACTTCGAAGAGATCTGCGAGATCATGAAGGCCTACGACGTTAGCTTCTCGCTTGGTGATGGCTTGCGTCCGGGTTCGACTTACGATGCCAACGATGAGGCACAGTTTGCCGAACTCAAGACACTTGGTGAGCTGACCCAGATCGCCTGGAAGCACGACGTACAAGTCATGATCGAAGGCCCGGGCCACGTGCCCATGCACATGATCAAAGAGAACATGGAGCTCCAACTTGAGCACTGCCATGAAGCGCCCTTCTACACGCTTGGGCCACTGACCACCGACATCGCGCCAGGCTACGACCACATCACCTCTGGCATTGGTGCTGCGCTCATTGGCTGGTATGGCACGGCCATGCTGTGCTACGTCACACCCAAAGAGCATCTGGGCTTGCCCAACAAGAAAGACGTCAAAGACGGCATCATCACTTATAAGATCGCCGCCCACGCAGCCGATCTCGCCAAAGGTCACCCCGGGGCAGCCATCCGTGACAATGCACTGTCAAAGGCAAGGTTCGAGTTCCGCTGGGAAGACCAGTTCAACTTGGGTCTCGATCCCGATACTGCCAAAGAGTTCCACGATGAAACCTTGCCCAAGGACTCGATGAAAGTGGCGCACTTTTGTTCGATGTGTGGGCCGCACTTTTGCAGCATGAAGATCACGCAAGACGTACGCGAATACGCTCAACAAAAAGGCTTGTCTGAATCCTCAGCACTTGAGAAGGGCATGCAAGAAAAAGCGGTTGAGTTCGTCAAGAAAGGTGCGCAGATTTACCATCAGGCTTGAGTGATACTTGAGTGCCTTAACCGTCGCGGTTGAGGCACTCGGATGTTCAAGGATTTTGTCATCCTGACCTGCATTGCGCCTGCTCAACCCGAAACTTGATTGCTGCGAAAGGATCTGGCGCCTCAATCGGGAAGTGCTTTTGCTAATAAGCCTGAACTATAGTCACAAGCACCTCAAGTCGTTTAGCTTGTGCAGAGCGCGGTGAGGGGTCAAGATCAAGCAAAGCGGAAACCTCCGATAACGCCAAACGGTAATCTTTCTTGGTACGAAGTGGATGAATTTCCATCAAATTCTCCCTGCGTTCAATAGCTCGCTGACCGTTTGTACCTACCTTGTCATACTCTGAATGTATCCCGATAAATTTAATGCATGGGATCTGCTTGCGATAGGCTAGCGCCACAATCAAACGATATTTACTCCCGGAAAGTCAGATACTTCAGGGTTCCAAGTCGTGCCCCGTCCGGCAGTCTTGATTAAAGCTTGATGCCAATCGAGACAGATATCTCTCCTAACAACAAGCGAAAAAGTAGAGAAATATAATTTTAAATAGCATTAAATAAATTTTTTTCTTATAATTTTGTATAATTAGCTATAAATTAATACCACCTAAATCATTGAACCCCTATCAAAACCCTTTCGCTCCAGGCGCAGGTAGCCGTCCTCCAGAGATTGCAGGGCGTGACCCAATCTTAGAAAACGCTAGGATCGCGTGTGGACGCGCCGTTCGAGGACGCAGTGCCCGATCCATGATGCTGCTAGGTTTACGAGGAACGGGCAAAACGGTACTACTTAACGAGATAGGCAAGATTGCTCGCGAAGAGGGTTTGCTTGTATCAAAGGTAGAGTCACCAGAGCGCGAGAACCTCGCACGCCTTCTCTATCCAGAAATGCGTAAAGTCATGCGGGCACTCTCCAGTACGGAAGCAGCCAAGCAGACAGCCAACTTGGGCTTGCGTGCGCTAAGAGGCTTTGCCTCGATCTTCAAAATAGATATCGGCGGGATCGAAATTAGCGTTGAGCCTGAACCCGGGCTAGCCGATAGTGGTGATCTGCAGTATGACTTGCCTGACCTTTTCGATGTAATCGGTCGTGCTGCACAAGCAGCCAGTAAAGGCTGGATCCTGCTGATAGACGAGGTGCAATATCTATCGCAAGAAGATTTAGCAGCATTAATTGTTGCTATTCACCACACCACACAGGAGGGACTACCGATATTGCTAGTGGGTGCTGGACTGCCTCAAGTAGCACGTCTAGCAGGTGATGCTAAATCTTACGCTGAACGTCTATTCTTATACCCGAACGTTGGGCCTTTAACTCCTGAAGACGCAAGACTGGCGGTTGAGAAGCCAATAATCGATGAGGGCGCAACAATCGAACCAGCGGCACTTGAGTTGATCGTCGAGCGAACCGGTGGCTACCCGTTTTTTCTACAGGAGTGGGCTTACACAACCTGGAATGATGCGCAAGGACCGCTAATCACAGCCAATGAAGTGCAGTTGGCATACAACGAGACACTGGCAGCTCTGGATAGCGGGTTTTTCAGGGTGCGAATTGACCGTCTTACAAGAACTGAGATCCAATTCGTCAAAGCGATGGCCACATTGGGCGATGGTCCCTACGCCGTTGCCGACATTGCGAAGTCACTCGGACGAAGCCAGTCATCTATTGCGCCGATGCGCGCCAGCATCATCAATAAAGGCATGATCTACAGCACCGATCACGGTTACCTCGACTTCACCGTGCCACTTTTTTCGCAATATATGCGACGACAGCATGGCTGAATATCAGTAATTGATTTAGCGTCAAATCACCCTCACCCAATCACGGGCGCCAGGCTCCTTCTGACATCAGCCTCAGTTCGACCACTGCGTGCCACGTAGTCACGCAACTGGTCTTCACCAATCAAGCCGACGTTGAAGTACTGCGACTGTGGGTGACTGAAATAGAACCCACTGACACTGGCTGCCGGATCCATCGCAAAACTATCCGTCAATGTCATGCCGATTTCATCAGCCTGCAAGACATCAAACATATCGCGCTTGACCACGTGCTCTGGGCATGCCGGATAGCCCGGTGCCGGACGGATGCCGGTGTACTTCTCGGCAATCAGGTCGTCGTTTGAAAGCGATTCGTGAGGCACATAACCCCAAAGGTCGGTGCGCACCCGAGCGTGTAGCGCTTCAGCAAACGCTTCAGCCAAACGATCAGCGAGTGACTTGAACATGATGGCGCTGTAGTCATCTTGTGCCTTCATGAACTCGTCTTCTTTCTTGCCAACACCAACACCAGCAGTCACCGCAAACAAACCAATGTAGTCCCTCACACCCGAGGACTTCGGCGCAATGAAGTCAGACAGGCACTTGTTGTCCACGCCTTCGCGCTTGACACCCTGCTGTCGCAAGCCACGCCAAGTGAAGAGCACCTCATCACGTTTGTCATCACGATAGACCTCGATATCGTCATCATTGACCGCATTGGCCGGGTAGAAAGCCACCACGCCATTGGCGGTTAACCAACGGCCATCAATCAAGCGCTTGAGCATCGCCTGGCCATCGGCAAACACCTTCTTGGCTTGCTCGCCGACGATTTCATCGTCAAGAATCTTGGGGTACGAACCAAACAAACTCCACGTCTGAAAGAAGGGCGTCCAGTCAATGTACTTGGCGAGCTCTGCCAAATCAAAGTTTTTAAATAACCGACGACCGATGAACTTGGGTTTGGGCGGTTGATAATTCGCCCAGTCAAATTGGGGCTTGCCAGCACGTGCATCTGCAATTGAAATCAAGGGCGTTGCCTGGCGTTGAGCATGGCGCTGGCGCACGGTCTCATATTCCTCAGCGAGGTTGTCGAGATATGTTTGTGCGTTGTCTGACACCAGGTTCTGAGCCACACCGACTGAGCGGCTGGCATCCGGCACGTAAATCACCGGGCCTTCGTAGTGCGGAGCGATCTTGACTGCCGTGTGTACCCGACTGGTTGTCGCGCCGCCAATCAAGAGCGGAATCTTGCGGCTGCGGAAGTACTCATCGCGTTGCATCTCAGCAGCCACGACTGCCATTTCTTCCAGGCTTGGCGTAATCAAACCAGACAAGCCAATGATGTCAGCCTTCTCTTGTTTGGCACACTCCAGGATTTTGGCGGCAGGCACCATCACGCCCATGTTCACCACTTCGAAGTTATTGCACTGAAGCACGACCGTCACAATGTTTTTGCCGATATCGTGAACGTCGCCCTTGACCGTGGCAATCACGATCTTGCCTTTAGCGCGCACGTCACCACCGGCTTGGGCAATCTGTCGTTTCTCTTCCTCGATGAAGGGCACGAGGTGCGCCACGGCCTGCTTCATCACACGCGCAGACTTGACCACCTGCGGCAAGAACATCTTGCCTTCACCAAAGAGGTCGCCCACCACGTTCATGCCATCCATGAGAGGGCCTTCGATGACCTCAATCGGGCGGCCGCCACGGTCAGCCACTTGCTGACGAATCTCTTCGGTGTCTTCAGTGATGAAGGTCGTGATGCCATGCACCAACGCATGAGTTAGACGCTTTTGTACTGGCTCGGTACGCCAGGTGAGGTCCTCTTCGCGCTTAGTGCCTGAGCCTTTGATGGTGTCGGCAAAGGTCACCAATCGCTCGGTGTTGGTGCGTTCATCTGCCGGGTCAGTTTTACCGACAGGGTTGTCCTGACGATCGAGCACCACATCTTCAACCATGTCGCGCAACGTCTTGTCGAGTTCGGCATAAACGCCCAACTGTCCGGCGTTGACAATGCCCATCGACAGGCCTTCTTTGATGGCGTAGTAGAGAAAGACTGTGTGAATTGCCTCGCGCATGGGCTCATTGCCACGAAACGAGAAACTCACATTGGAAATCCCGCCCGAGATGCGAGCATGCGGAAGATTCTGGCGGATCCAGCGTGTGGCCTCAATAAAGTCCACTGCGTAGTGGTCATGCTCTTCAATGCCAGTGGCAATGGCAAAGACGTTGGGATCGAAGATGATGTCTTCAGGCGGAAAGCCCACTTCTTTGACCAACAAGTCGTAGGCGCGCTGGCAGATCTCCTGGCGGCGCGCAAGCGTATCGGCCTGGCCTTGCTCGTCAAACGCCATGACCACCACCGCTGCACCATAGCGACGGCAGAGTTTGGCCTGATGCAAGAATGGTTCTTCGCCTTCTTTAAGCGAAATCGAGTTAACGACTGGCTTGCCCTGTACGCACTTTAAGCCCGCTTCGATCACAGCCCACTTGGAGCTATCGATCATGACTGGCACCCGAGAAATGTCAGGTTCAGATGCAACCAAATTCAGAAACCGCCGCATGCAGGCTTCTGAATCAAGCATGGCCTCGTCCATGTTGATGTCGATGATCTGCGCGCCATTCTCCACCTGCTGGCGTGCCACGGATAGCGCTTCGTCGTAGTTCTCTTCGCGAATCAGGCGCGCAAACATTTTGCTGCCAGTGACGTTGGTACGTTCACCCACGTTGATAAAAAGCGAATCGCCATCAAAGTTCAAGGCCTCTAGACCAGAGAGCCTGGTTCGTAGCGGGATTTGTGGCACAGCGCGTGGAGCAAGACTAGCCACCTTGGCAGCGATGGCTGCAATATGCTCAGGCGTAGTACCACAGCAGCCACCGGCCATGTTCACCAGACCAGACTGTGCAAACTCTTCCAACAGGCTAGACGTGTCCTCTGGCGTCTCGTCGAACCCGGTCTCGCTCATGGGGTTGGGCAACCCCGCGTTGGGGTAGACACACACATAGGTGTCACAGATCTTGGCAAGTTCAGCGACATAAGGACGCATTAGAGCCGCCCCCAACGCACAGTTCAGACCAATGGTTATCGGACGTGCGTGACGCACTGAGTTCCAGAAAGCCTCGACCGTCTGACCAGAGAGAATCCGACCTGACGCGTCGGTCACGGTGCCTGAGATCATGAGCGGCAGACGCTCACCGCGCGCCTCAAAAACTTCTTCGATCGCAAATATCGCTGCCTTGGCGTTCAAGGTGTCAAATATCGTTTCAAGCAACAACAAATCAACGCCACCATCGAGCAAACCGTTGACCTGCTCTGCATAAGCTACTCGTAACTCATCGAACGTGACATTGCGCGCGCCTGGATCATTAACATCTGGCGAGATCGAGGCTGTTTTAGGTTGCGGGCCCAAAGCACCCGCTACAAACCGAGGACGTTCCGGCGTTGAGTATGCATCTCTGGCCTCACAAGCTAACTTGGCTGACACCAAATTCATTTCATAGGCTAGCTCGGGCAGTTCATAGTCACCCTGCGCCACGCTAGTAGCACCAAAGGTATTGGTTTCAATCACATCGGCGCCAGCCGCCAGATACTGTTCGTGAATTTCACGAATAATGTCTGGACGCAGAATCGAGAGAATCTCATTGTTACCTTTGAGATCTTTGTCGTGACTGGCAAACCGCTCCCCCCGGAAATCTTCTTCCGCCAGCTTGTAGCGTTGAATCATGGTGCCCATAGCACCATCGAGAATCAGAATGCGCTTGCCCAAAGCACTAATGAACGCTTGGCCACGGGTGTAAAACTCAACGGGATAAGGAAGATTTGGATAAGACATGCCAATGACCGCGGAACAACTCGCGGGTTGCTTAAAAAATAACCGCTAATCGTAACAAATTCAGGGAAGTTAAGGCTTGGTAGAGCTAGATCAAAGTAGGGCTTTACCACCATGCTAAAGTGCCTTCACTTCGGTGCTTTCGATGCGACGCCGCGAATCCAGGAAAATTCCAGTCGTACGGCGAAAGATAAACGGGAAACAGGAAGCGGTGATTCGCCCGCCAGCCTGTGCTGCCCCCGCAACGGTCAGCATCTGACAGAAATGTCAACGATGCCAGCCCGATACCGGCCGAGGTAGGTGGGTCGGTGCGTCAAACAAGCACGCTGGCCCGTTGATTGACCGGCCATGCGGGGACGCATGTCCACATCATGAGAAGCTTATGTATTTCCATACCTTTAGGCGCACGGCCATCGCGGTCGCCTGCGTAATTTGTACGCCTGCGTTCGCGCAAAACAGCATTAACTCCCCCACCGAACTAGACCCAATTATCGTGACAGCGACTCGCAGTCCCGAACCGCTTGAGGCGACGATTGGGGATAATTCGGTGGTGACCCGAGCAGAGCTCGATCAGCTACCGGATGCGACGCTTGCTGAAGTTCTGGGGCGGCAACGCGGCATTTCGTTTGTCACGCGCGGAGGGCCTCAAGCGCTCACAACGATCAACTTGCGGGGCACGTCGAGCTCTCAAAGCCTAGTTTTGGTGGACGGAATGCGCGTTAACTCACCAACCGATGGCTTGCCTGTTCTTAACGCCATCCCCACCAATGCCATCGAAAGAATTGAAATTGTGCGGGGCGCCGCGAGCAGTCTGTATGGCGCAGATGCAATCGGAGGCGTGATCAATGTCATCACCCGTAAATCAACCGGGGATCACTTCAGTAGCTATGCGAGCGCAGGTATTGGGACTTACGACTCTAGCGAATACACTGCTGGCCTGTCCGGTTCAGCGGACAAGTGGTCTTACAGTTTATATGGTGGATACGGTCAAAGCGCCGGGTTCAACGCCACAAATACTGATATTGGCAGCAGCACCTACAACGCTGATAAGGACTCGTACTATCGCAGCAATATTGGCGGCCAACTGGCTCTGACTTGGAAGCCCGGACAAACCCTGTCGCTACAAACGACAGAGTCTCGCGTGAACGCGGGCTTTGATAGTCAATATTTCACGCAACCCGATCAACCGTATAACGACAGAGGCATCCAGACGCTGAGCAACACAATTATCTCGAGTTCCAATGAGATCAATAACTATTGGACGAGCGACGTTTCAGCAAGTTATTTGAGAGAGTCCTACGAGACC
Source organism: Burkholderiaceae bacterium (assembly GCA_021208885.1). Taxonomy (GTDB): domain Bacteria; phylum Pseudomonadota; class Gammaproteobacteria; order Burkholderiales; family Burkholderiaceae_B; genus Algicoccus. The sequence goes on along the minus strand of JAJOJF010000020.1, from coordinate 2,528 downwards.
CGCGTAGCGAATAACGGCAACTACAGCCGATCCTCTGAGCAATTCCAATATCAGTGGCTCAATACGTTTCAACTCACTGAGAGCCAAAGACTGACTCTTGGATTAGAACGTCTGGAACAATCGGTAGCAGCAGCATTCGGCGGCGTGCCTACCGATTACACCAATGATGCGGACCAGACCAACTCGGTCTTTGCGGTGTACACGGGAAGCTGGGGAATTCACCAGATTCAAGCAAGTATTCGCAACGACGACAATTCCCAGTACGGAAATTTTGCAACCGGAAGTCTCGCTTACGCCTTAAACCTGACAAAGCAGTGGCAAATCAGTGGCGCAATTAATACTGCGTACAAAGCACCATCGTTTGTCGACCTGTACTTTCCATTCGGTTCAGGCAATCCTAATCTCAAGCCTGAACAGTCTAGAAATATCGAAGTTGGCTTGCGCTACGAACACAACACGGGCACGATTGCAGTAACTGGGTTTTACAACCGCATTAAAGACTTGATTGTCGCCGAAGCTCCTTTGTACTTCCCTGAAAACGTGCAACAAGCGTCCATTCGAGGCATCAGCTTGTGGGGAGAGCAAAGGATAGGGACAAACACTACTGTTGGCGGAAGTTTTGATTTTCTGAGTCCGTACAACAATTCGACAGGACAGCTTCTGCCCTTCATCGCCCAACGAACCCTAAAGCTCAATGCCACCCATCAAATCAACGAGTTCTTAATCAATGCAGACTGGCTATTGACTAGTGGCCGGCGTGACGGTCTAAACACCCTCGGCGGCTACGGACTGTTTAACCTTGGCGCTAGTTACAGTGTCAACAAACATCTTCAATTCCAAGTTCAATGGAACAATGTATTCGACAAGAACTACACTTTGGTCAAAGGCTACAACACGCCGGGTTCCAATGTGTTTTTTAATGTCAAAGCCACTTACTAAGGTGCAGACCTTAATCGCACTATGCCTGTGGGCATGGTGCGCACTAGCTATCGCCTCCCCGTCTCGCATCGTCACCCTCACCCCTCACGCCACCGAGCTGGTGTTTGCAGCCGGCGCAGGCGATCAAATCGTGGGCACGGTTGATTCGAGTGACTTTCCCGAATCAGCCAAATCAGTTACCCGGATCGGTGATGGTCTGAACACCAGCGCTGAACAAATCATTGCACTACAGCCTGACTGGGTAGTCGGCTGGCCATCGCCATTGCTCCAGCAGCTAAAGTCTTTAGGTATCCAAACCTTCGAGAGCAACCCTGCCTCGCTTGAAGCCATCAGCCAAGAGGTCTTGCAGCTGGGCAAAACATTCGGCACCGAAGAGCAAGCGCAAGCTTGGCAGGGTAATTTCTCGCGCGAGCTTGACGAGCTTAACCAACTCAACAACCCAAAAACAGTAAAACCTGTGCGCGTGGTCGTGCTGGCCAGTAGCGATGGCCAGTTCGTCATTGGCCGCCACGCTTTGATCAACGATGCCTTGGCGCGCTGTGGCGCGGTTAACCCATTTGCGCAAACGCAAGCCGCAGCCCCACAAACCAGTGCCGAGAGCTTGATTGCAGCCAAGCCCGATGTCATCATTAGCGGCAGACCCCTAGATAACCCCCTACCCATGACGCTAACAGTTCCTTTGGCAATCGTTGATGCCGATTCGCTGTATCGTCCAGGTCCAAGGTTTATCAATGCTGCCATCGAGATATGTAAGCTCGCAGATCAGGCTCGACAAAGACGATCCAAACAATAGGACACCTCAATGAGTTCAAACGACCAACTGGTCATTGCCAACAAACCCTACAACTCACGACTGCTAGTGGGCACAGGCAAATACAAAGATTTCGCGCAGACACGCGCTGCGATTGATGCCAGTGGCGCCCAGATTGTGACTGTTGCGATTCGCCGCACCAACATCGGCCAGAATGCGGGCGAGGAAAGCTTGCTTGACTATCTGCCGCCAGATCAATTCACAATTTTGCCCAACACTGCAGGTTGCTACACCGCAGAAGATGCCGTGCGCACCCTGAGGCTGGCGCGTGAGCTGCTCGATGACCACCGCCTGGTCAAGCTAGAAGTTCTTGGCGACCCGCACACACTGTTTCCAAACATGCCCGAGACACTGGCTGCCGCCAAGACACTGGTATCTGAGGGGTTTGAGGTCATGGTCTATTGCACCGATGATCCAATTCAGTGCCGCATGCTCGAAGATATTGGCTGCGTAGCTGTGATGCCTCTCGCTTCGTTAATTGGGTCGGGCATGGGCATCCTCAATCCCTGGAACTTAAAGCTCATCATCGACCAGGCCAAAGTGCCTGTTCTCGTTGACGCCGGCGTAGGCACCGCATCAGATGCCGCCATCGCCATGGAGCTTGGCTGCGATGGCGTGCTAATGAACACGGCCATTGCGGCGGCCAAGGACCCCGTGCTGATGGCTAGTGCCATGCGCAAGGCGGTAGAAGCTGGGCGAGAGGCCTTTCTAGCCGGGAGGATGCCCCGTAAAACCTATGAAGCCAGCCCGAGCTCACCGACTGCCCGATGAGTTGGTG
>JAJOJF010000005.1 GCA_021208885.1 Burkholderiaceae bacterium | reverse complement strand
GGTGACCAATAACGCGCAAGCGGGTAACGTCACCACAAATGGCGCTTCAGTCTTACGGTATCTTCGCGCAATCGGTCGGTGGCGGTGGTGGCAGCGGCGGGTCCGTGAGTTCAGCAGCCACGGCTGGCTCCAATAGCAGCAGCGGTTCGAACTCAAGCCAGACCGGTGGCGGCAAAACCTCGTCAAGCGCCGCTAGCGGTGTTTCAGTTGCTGCAGGCTTGGGCGGCAGTGGCGGAGCAGGCGGTATCGGCGGGAGTGTTAAGGTCACGACGGCAGCGCCGATCTATACCGATGGCGAATCAAGCATGGGCATATTCGCGCAATCCGTTGGCGGCGGTGGCGGCACGTCGGGTGCTTCGTCTACCAATTCAAACGGTGGTTCGTATAGCGTGAACTTTGCGCTTGGTGCCGATGGCGGGGCCGGTGGCGCAGGCAGTGAAGTCACAGTGGGTTCCACCGCTGGGGTCTACACCACCGGTACCAATGCTGTTGGCATCATGGCGCAGTCGGTGGGCGGTGGCGGTGGCAATGCCGGCGCGGTCAGTGCAACGAGCAGCAACAGCAGCGGCGATGCGTCAGTTTCCATGGCGCTTGGCAGTAATGCTGGCAGTGGCAACAGTGGCGGGTTGGTCACTGTCACGCAATCAGCGGCGGTGACCACTATTGGCACGCATGCCACGGGCATCATGGCGCAATCGATTGGCGGCGGTGGTGGCAACGCCACATCAAGCCAAAGTAGCGCCTCGGGTGGCAAGGCCAGTGCGGGACTTGCCTTGGGTGGTTCTGGTGGTTCGGGCGGTGTGGGGCTAGAGGTTGAGGTGTTTACCGTTAGCTCGATTACCACCCAAGGCGACCATGCCAGTGCGATCTTGGCGCAATCGATTGGCGGTGGTGGCGGCAACGGGGCGAGTTCGAGTTCCACCAGTGGCAATGGCGGTGATGTGAATACCAACCTCACCATCGGTGGTTCTGGTGCCGGTGGTGGGGCCGGCGGTGAGGTGTTTGTGTCGACCTATTACGTTGACTACAACACTAAACAGGATCAAGCCTGTCTGCACCCCAGAACCAGGTCATCAACACAGCTGGTGCCTTAGCGCCGGCGCTCGTGGCTCAGTCCATCGGCGGTGGCGGCGGCAATGGCGGTGCGAGTGCCTCATCAATTAACTCCTCATCACAAAACAGCAACACCACCAGCGTTGGCCTGGCGCTTGGCGGGTCTTCTGGCAACGGCGGCAGTGCCGCTGCTGTCACACTGAACAGCGGTTTGATGGTGACTACCGCTGGTGTGGGTTCGCACGCCGTCTTTGCCCAGTCGGTTGGTGGTGGCGGTGGCAGCGGTGGTTCAGCAACGGCCAACCCCTCGGGTGGAACGTCCACCTTCAATCTGGCTTTAGGGGCAACCGGTGGCAGCGGTGGTGCGGGTGACACGGTGAGCGTCACAACCTACAGCAGCCTCACGACCACTGGTGTGAACGCCGTGGGTTTGTTGGCCCAGTCAGTGGGCGGCGGCGGTGGTGCGGGTGGTGCGAGCAACGATAACGCGTTTGGTCCGGCTTCTTCAGTGGTGAGTCACATGCTCGGTGCGGCTAGCGGCAGTGCAGGCTTGGCCGGTTCGGTGCAAGTGATCACTAACGCATCGATCACCACCAATGGTGCCAACGCCCCGGGGGTTGTCGCACAAAGTGTGAGCGGTGGCGGTGGTTTCTCGCAATCAAACTTGAACCAGACATCGAGCACGCAATTCACCGTTAGTCTCGGTGGCAGTGCCAGCGTAGCATCCACGGCATCGACTTCGAACGATGTTCAAGTTGGAAGCTCAGCCAATGTCACCACGACTGGCGCCAACGCTGTTGGTGTCATGGCGCAGTCCGTGGGTGCGGGCGGTGGGATGGCACTCGCAACCATCGACTCAACCTTCAGTGGCACTGTCGGCTAGCCGCCTGGGTTCGCAAAGTGCCAGTGCGGGCAATGCTTTGCCGGTGACGGTTAACCAGACGGGAACAGTTAGTACATCTGGTGATGCAGCAATCGGGGTGCTCGCACAGTCAATTGGTGGCGGCGGTGGCTACGCGGCCGTGGTAAATGCGGCGAGTGCCACAGCGACCAACCCCGGCTTTATGACGATTGGATCTGCTGGTGGCTCGTCTGGCGATGGCGGTGATGTGACCGTCACCGTGAGTGGTTCTGTTACCACTACCGGCACGAATGCGATTGGCGTTTTTGCTCAATCAGTCGGTGGCGGCGGCGGTGCCTTCATGTCGGTGGGCTTGGGTGAGCTGACACCAAACTTTAGTGCAGGTGAGGGTGATGGTGGTGATGTGACGGTCAACATCAATGCACCAGTTAACGTCAGTGGTACGGGTTCAATTGGTGTGCTTGCCCAATCGGTTGGCGGTGGCGGTGGTTTGTTGCGCACAGAAGAGAACTTTGTGGTGGGGTCAGGCCAGGGTACTGGGGCTGCAGGCGTGGTGGCGATTAATGTCAATGCGTCAGTCACTGTGACTGGCGGCACAGCCATTTATGCCGGTTCGGTCAAAGGCGACAATGATCCCTATATCTACGTTGCTCCAGGTGCTGTGGTCTCATCTTCCGGTGGCACCGCCATCGTCTTTGATGGGGCGCTAAACCAACTCGAGAACTACGGTTCAGTGCTGGTGGCTGATCCATTCAACGACAGGGTGGTCGATATCCTCCAGAGCGGCCAGACAACCATCGTCAACTACGGTCTTCTGACTGGCCAGATAGACAACCGCAGCGAGTTGACGTTCATTAACGCACCTGGCGGCACCATGGGCGCAGGCAGTGCATTAAACAACTTCGGCACGTTACTCGTAGGCCCGCAAGGGGTGGTTGACACCCTGGACCTGCCAGCGTCATTGCGCAATGACGCTGTTGGCAGAATTGTGTTTGAAGTCGATGCCCTGAATACGGTCCAGACTAGTGACAAGCTAAACGTACGAGACACAGCGACAATCGATGGCGTTGTGGTGATGCGAGCAATATCGCTCTTGCCCCAACAGTACTCGCTGCTTTCGGCTGGCACCTTGGCGCTAACTGCACCGGTTGCCGATACGCTCATTTATGACTGGACTGGCAGTGTGTCGGGCAATACGCTGAGTGCGACAGTCACTGCTGACTTTACCCCAGACGGACAGCGGCTAACCGCCGTGCAAGGCTCAAAAGCAGACTACTTGCAGCGGGTCTGGGACATGGGTGGTGCCAACATGGCGCCTGTGTTTGGTTACTTGAATCAGTTGGGCGTCAGTGATCTTGCCCAATATAAAGGGATCCTGCAGCAAACAGTCGGCAGTGTGCTTAATAGCCAAGCCATTGAGTTCAAGACCAAATTCAATGCTTCGCTCACTGAGAGCCTGTCTTGTCCTGTGGTCACCAGCGAGGGCTTGCGCCTACAGCAAACGGGCTGCGTCTGGGGCAAGCTCACGGGCAACATTTCCGAGCAATCATCCAATGACTCAAACTCGGGCTACCACGTCACGGCAGGTGGCATTCGAATGGGCGGCATCAAGGCGCTTAGCAGCAAATGGACTGCCGGCTTTAGCTTGGGATATGCCAATAACTATCTCACGGCTACCGGGTTCTCGAGTAACGGTCAGTTTGTTGACTTGTCTGCATCGCTGCAAAGAAAGCTCGATGCCTGGACGTTTGGCGCATCGCTCGGGTTTGCGCAAGGATGGTTCCAGAACAATCGTTCGCTTAACTTGCCAAGCGATGGAACCGCCCAGTCTTTGTCTGGTCTGTACACCAGCAGCTCGCGCATGACCATGGTGGGCTTAAAGCTTCGGGCGGCCTACACGCATGACCAAGGCGAGTACTACGTCAAGCCCTACGTAGATCTCGATATGGCCTATGCCCTACAGTCGGGCTATAGCGAATCAGGTGGTGGATTGTTGGCGCTCAAGGCTGAATCAGCCAACCAGTTCAACGTGTCAGTCACGCCCATGATTGAATTAGGTGCAGACTTGGCAACCGACGGCAATCGACGCATCAAAGCGTTTGTGAGTGCAGGTGCAAGTTTCTTGCCTAATAACAACATCACCACCCAAATGTCGCTAGCTAACCTGAGCACCAACGTGGGCACTTTCGGTGTTACCACCGATGGGCCTACCGTGCTTGGACGCCTGAACGTCGGCATTCAGGCGTTTGAGTCTGACAACCTTGAAGTGCGGGCTCAGTATGGCCTGCAAGTCGGTGATGGGTACTGGAGCCAGAGTTTGAGTGCGAACCTGTTGTGGCGGTTTTAAATCAGATGTACGGCAACGTCACTTTGGGTTTGCTATGCCGCATATGAATCGACAGGCCAAGGACAGGCATGTGGTGTGAGTCGCGGCAAAGGGTTTCTTGCGGCAGAATTTAGTCTCTTCAAAGGTTGTATGGGCTTTGTACTGCGCAATGAGATCCCGGATGTCCTCGACATCAGTCTCAGCGACCTGTCCCTTGGCTACACATTCGAGTTGACCCTATAAGGCTTTCTGTTTGTACTCAAGCAGCTGGAGCTTACTGGCAAGTGGTTGCAGCCAATAACCTCAATCAATGCCCGCAACAAAAACGATTGACAACCAAGTAACCATTCTGTGGTGTAGCAGGCCGACTCCCGATGTCGAGTAATCCTCTGTTAGACTGCGCAGCTTTTTAGCGAAAGCGCGCAGATTGGATTCTTGGAAGTTCACGATGTCACTGAATGTTGATTATTTGCTGCGCACCGCAGATAAGCTTGAGCAAATCCTCGCGGCCATCGAGCAAACTGACAAAGAAATACACGGCAAACCTAACGAGTGCGATGACTTTTTGAGTGAGTTGCATCGCGATGAGGCCATCAGGGTTTTTGAGCTGTCACTCGACACTGTCGGCAAACTGTTGCGCAAAGCCTTAAAAGCTTTCACTTGCAATCCGCGTCAGGTTGATAGCCTCGTCTTTAATGATGTTTTGCGTCATGCAGGCAAACACGGCTTACTCGATATTGCCGGGGTTGAGCGTTGGATTGGATGCCGTGGCCACCTTAACGACAGTGCTGACTGTGACGGTGAGGATGTTGCCCGTCAGATCTTGGATATCTTGGCGCTCTTGCCTCAGTATGTGACTGATGCCCGCGTTCTTGCCCCAAAGATTCAGGCGGTGTTCGATGCCGCAGCTTGATTTGTCTTGTTTGCGACTGTCGCCTCGTCACCTTGGCATGTTGCTGGCATTGCTGGAACAGCATGTCCCAGAGGCAGAAGTCTGGGCCTATGGCAGTCGAGTTGTCGGTGGTGCACAAGAGTGCAGCGACCTTGACCTGATCTTGCGTAATCGAGCTGATTTGAAACAAGATGTCGAAGGCTGGTTTGATCTCGTGGATGCCTTGCAAGCAAGCACCTTGCCGATACTGGTTGATGTGCACCTGTGGTTTAGATTTCCGCAACGGTTTCATCGCAACATCGAAGCGGCCTATGTTGTGGTTTACCCACTAACTCGACACCAACTGATGCATCGCCTCGCCCAGGCGTCTGAGCGCATCCGAGCAGTCCATGCGGGCAAGCTTGGCTTCGATCAAGGTGAATTGTCCGCGTCGGGCAATCGCGTTGGTTAACGCCTGGCTGAACTCGCCATTGGTATGTACTACTTCGCCATGGCCGCTGCCCAAGACTTCAGGCAGCTTGGCGTAACGCCATGGCGTGATGTCGTTGAACTCGCCCTCAAGAATCAGGCGTTCCGTGAGATACCCGTCGTTGTTCAACACAATCACAATTGGGTCATAGCCATAGCGCACGGCCACTGACAACTCCATGCCGGTCATTTGAAACGCACCGTCGCCCACGAGCACAATCGGTCGCAGGCTCTTGTCGGCAGTGGCCACACCGATGGCTGCTGGTACGGCAAACCCAAGCGAGGCGTAATAACCACAAGCCAAAAAGTCTTTCCCATCTTTGATCGGCAGATCAATCGCACCAAATAGCGCATCACCTGGATCAGCGATCACGACTGTCTTGGCAGTGATTTCAGGTGCAAGGCGGGCAAATAATGTCGACACAGTCAGCGCGTCTGCATCGCTGCCGGCACTTGCGCCTGGCAGCTTGGCAATGCGGGGATAGTCCGCCTCAAAAGTTGTGTCTGGCGTCAGTTCAGTCACGGCATTGACGAACGCTTTGAAACCAACCTTCTCGTAGATGTGGCGACTGATCCGCAAGCTATCGTCCGTTGCATGCACGACCTTGGTGGGATCGACTTGGGCTGAGTAGACGCCTGTGTCCATGTCACTGATATACGCCCCGAGAACTAGGAGGCAGTCGCTATTCTCGACATAGTTGGAGATTTCCCCGCGGCTCATCTTGCCGGCAAATACACCCATGAACTGCGGATGGGTTTCGTCGATGGCTGATTTTGAAAGTAGCGTGGTGACTAGCGGTATGTTGTAGGTCTCTGCAAACTTCACCACCTTGTCGAGCAAGCCATGGCGCACAAGCTGAATGCCGAGCGCAATGATGGGGCGCTTGGCAGTAAGAAGCATGTGCTCGACTTCGCGCACTGAAGCAGCCAGGTTGTCTGGCAGGGTGATGTTGGGGCGGGGTATGTACGGATTTGGTGCCGACGGATCCGGAATCTCAACTTCCACGGTCTCAATGTCACGTGGCAGTTCGATGTAGCCGGGTCGCTTGTGCAGCAGAATCTGGGCGATGACGGCATCGATTTGCTGGCAGGCGGTGGTGGGGTTGTCGATCATGGCCTGAGCACAGGTGATTTCCTGGAACACCTTTAACTGTGAATCAAACGAGCGCACTTTGTGGTGAATCATCGCGTGGGTCTGGCTCTCGGTCACGCCTGGCGCGCCGCTAATGATCAGCACGGGCGATTGTTCGGCATAGGCCTGTCCGGTGCTGTTGGCGACTTTCAGGCCACCCACCCCATAGGTAATTGCTACCACGCCAAAGCCGCGCCGCCGAGCGTATGCATCTGCTGCAAATCCTGCGCCTTGTTCGTCGCTCGCGGTGATGAGTTTGAGGCGGGACTTTTCTGCTCGCGACATCCAGCTGATGATGAAGTCGCCCGGCACGCCAAACATGTGGTCTGCGCCAGCAGCCAAGAGGCGATCGATGAGGTATTGGCCGATGGAAGTTTTCATGGGGCGCTCGAGCAGAAGTTAAGAGAAAACGTGAAATGAAACACAAAACATCAAAGTAATTAACAGTCACCCCAATCTAGGTGTTCGGGCTGTCATTGTCAATCCACCAAACAATACAGCGGGTGACAAACAGGACTAAGTGTTTTCCCAGAGGGGGGTGCCTGCCCGGACTATCTCGCCCTCATGCGGCCCAATGTAGTTCCATCCTGGGGGCACTAGGCAAATAATGGTTGAGCCATGTTCAAACCAGCCCATCTCCTGGCCTTTGGTCATGTGGGTATTAAGTACGACTTCAGTCGGTCCTTGGTAGTCCAAGTGCAGGTGAATGTCACTAAACGTGAAACGCATGCTGGCTACCAAGACAGCGGCTACCGGTATCAACCAAAGCGTCTGGCCAGTTGGATGCAGTTCTAGTTCAATGACTGCACGCTCGTTTTTTGCGAACAGTGAGTTAATTCGTTTAAGCGTGGGCGGGTTGACGTTCCAGACATCACCGTGGATGTATCTCAAGCGCTTTACGGTGACATCATGCGGCGCATGGAAATGGTGATACATCGAGGAAGTTAGCCTAAGGGTCAAGTATTGCCAGCCTTCACACCGCTTGGCGTGCGTTGGACTGTGCAGCAAGTCTTGCACTTTGTAAGCCATGCCTTTGACCTGCAACAGCGAGCCGGATTCAATGGTGCCCTTTGCCCCCACGATCGCGTCACAAGGGCTGCACATCAGATTGGGTGATGGGTCGTAGGGCCTGAGCCCAGGTTTTAAGCGCCGCACAAAGCAATCATGCAGGCTAGCGAATGTGGTTTGCTCAGCCTCATAGAGCCTTAGGTCAGCAAGCCGGCGCCAGACGGCTAGTGCCGGCTTGGCAAACCAGGGGTGACGGATTTTGCTTAAACGCCCCATGACGCGCGTGGCCAGCACCCGCGGGATGCGATTGGTGAGCCAGAAGTTGATGGTCTCCTGGGCACGCAGTTTGGCGCTTGACTCGTTGCTTAATCGGGCTACAGGCAACGATGCTCTGGGTGATGGTTTCATATGTTTGTCAACTAAATTGGTTACAAGAGTGGCACACTAATTTGAAGGACATGTGACACATGTGGCTTGAATGGTCAGTTGGTGCCGGGCTCACGGCGTGGCTCGCACCCAAGGCATGGCGCCGGGCGCAACTTTCACGGGCCAAGCACCGTTCCCTGGCTGGCCATTCGCGCATGGCCAAGCGGCTTGCCCGGCTGTTGCCGGAATACCACTACACGGATGCCGAGTTTTTTGTGGCTGATGGTGCGCCAGATGAGGTGGCCACCCAACGCCGTCAGGGATTCATGCGTCTGGCCGAATCGTTTGCACAAAGCCCACAGACCCTTGCCCTAACACGCCAGACACGCGAGCAGATCTCGGACATGCAACTGACTGGCCGCAACCGCGTGCCGTTTCAGTTTTCTCCTTTGGTGCAACAGCATCTGCCTATTGGCGCTTTCTGGCAGTCATCAAACGGCGTTTGCATCAAAGATCTCGATGGGCGTGAATTCATCGACTTGACCGGCTCTTATGGCGTCAATGTGATGGGGCTGGATTTTTACAAAGACACCATGCGCACAGGACTGGAACAAAGCCTGGAGCTCGGTCCGTTGCTAGGAGGCTACCTGCCTTGTGTGGCGACCAATGCCAGTAGATTGCTGCAAATCAGCGGCATGGATGAGGTGTCGTTTCACATGTCAGGCACTGAGGCTGTGATGCAGGCCGTGCGCTTGGCGCGTTACCACACCGGCCGGCGCAAGATCGTGCGGTTTGCGGGGGCTTACCACGGTTGGTGGGACGATGTGCAACCAGGCCCTGGCAACCCCATGCCGCCGGGTCATGTCTATACGTTAGCAGACATGAGCCAGAAGTCTCTGGAGGTGATCCGCCGTCGCAAAGACATCGCCTGTGTCCTGGTCAATCCGTTGCAGTCATTGCACCCGAACGTCAATGCACCCGCTGATACCACGCTCATTGACGGATCGCGTCGCATTGAGCCCGCGTCACGTGATGCGTATAGCGAGTGGCTCAAACAACTGCGCCAAGCCTGCGATGCCAATGGCGTGGCCTTGATTTTGGACGAGGTATTCGTTGGGTTTCGCCTGGCCTTGGGCGGTGCGCAAGCCTACTTTGATGTCAAGGCGGATCTGGTCTGCTACGGCAAGACTCTGGCTGGCGGATTCCCGATTGGGGCAGTCTGTGGCAAGTCCGCGTGGATGCGTCGGTTTCGTCCGGGCAAAGCTGCAGATATCTGCTTTGCGCGTGGCACCTTTAATGCACACCCGACGGTCATGGCCGCCATGAGTGCCTTTCTAGATCAAGCCACATCAGAAGCTTGCCGAGAACGCTACGAGGCGCAGCAAGATCTTTGGGACAGGCGTGTGACAATGTTTAACGAGGCGTTTGAACAGGCCGGCTATCCCGTGCGGTTTCACAATCTGCAGTCGATCTGGACCGTGTCTTACAAAAGCCCTTCACGCTACCACTGGATGTATCAGTTCTACCTGCGCGATGAGGGTTTGGCGTTGAGTTGGGTCGGCACAGGCCGTTTTATCTTTAGCCTGAACTTTACTGATACGGGCATGCAAGACGTGCTTGATCGCATGTTGCGTGCGGCTGCTCGCATGCAGGCTGATGGCTGGTGGTGGCATGAGCCGGGGACTACGACCCGCGACTTGCGCCGCGGGGTGACTCGGGAGATTGGCCGTCAGTGGCTCAAACCTTTGCGCATGCTGGTGTCTAGCAATTCACCCTTGAGCAAGTAAAAGGGTGCTTTCCAGTAGAGCTTGATGTCGTGAAATGGGTCGGTGATGATCTTGCAGACCCACACCACAGCGGTTTTAAAGCTCTGCTGTTTGGTCAGTTGCGCCATGCGAAACACCAGTGCACCGATTCCCAGCCAGAACCAGGCCCAGCCAACGTCGCGAGCCCAGTCTTTTAACCCTTGATGCTCGGAGATAAATGGAAATAAGTCTGGTGCAAACCAGATGAAGATGGGCAGCAGCAACCAGCTGGCCATCAACACGCGCTTGCGCGCGAGGTTGTAGCCTACTTTGACTTCTTCCTTGTACTCGTGAGTGGCCTGGTTGACTTCGTCATAGCCTTGCGGTTCAAAGAAAAAATGTCCCGATTGCCTGGTGGTCATGGAAATCAGCCACGCGATCAGTGCTGCGGTGGCAGGGTCATTGAACATCACTGCATAGGCCACTAAAAAACTGATGGCAGAGATAAAGTGCAGTGCCTGGTTGATGCGGCTCTGGTGGTAGTAGCGGTGGTCATCCCAGCGCTGGATGCGCAGCTCTTCAAAAAAGTTCTTCATAGACCTCGATCTCACATAAATCAGGTTGGGCGGGCAACGCACGTTACGTGCGCAGTTGCAATGGTCGTTTGCTTAGATGAAGTTTTGATGAAGATTTGAAGTATTTCTTGTGACTGTCACCAGAATTTCAAGATTGCCCTGCAAGATGTAGGGAATTCCAATCAAGCAGGGGATCGCCCATGCTGGACATCGAACAACTGAACGCCCCTCAGAATGTTTTGCGGGTGGCCGTGGTGTCAGAAACCTGGCCACCGGAAATCAATGGTGTGGCCATTACCATGCATCGCTTGGCACTTGAGTTGCAGCGTCGTGGCCATGCCATCCAGGTGATCCGTCCGCGACAGGGTGCCAAAGCAGGCCAAGCCGGAAAAATGGCGGCCACGGGCTTTGAGGAGATGCTCACGCTTGGTTTGCCAATCCCGAACTATCCGCACTTGCGCATGGGGTTGCCGGCTAAGCGCCTATTAACTAACCTCTGGCAAAAACAGCGACCAGATCTTGTGCACGTTGCCACTGAAGGCCCGCTAGGCTGGTCGGCTGTGCAAGCTGCTCGCAAGCTCAAGATCCCCACAAGCTCAGATTTCCGTACGAACTTTCACAGTTACGGTCAGCACTACGGCATTGGGCGGTTTACCCGGGCGATCCTGGCGTATCTGCGCAAGTTTCACAACCTGACCGATTTCACCACGGTGCCCACAGACAAACTGAAAGGTGAATTGCAGGCCATGGGTTTTGAGCGCTTGAAAGTGGTGTCGCGTGGTGTTGATACTGAGCGTTTTAGCCCAGCGCATCGCAGCGAAGATCTGCGCAGGCGGTGGGGGGCGAGCGCACAGTCGCGTGTTTATCTTTATGTGGGACGGCTCGCTGCCGAGAAGAACCCCGAGTTGCTCGCTGCTGCATGGCGTGAGATTGCTTGCCGCGATGCATCAGCTCAATTAGTGCTCGTTGGCGACGGGCCAGCGAGCCAACTGTATCGGCAACTCATGCCAGCGGCGATCTATGCTGGTTCACAGTCGGGCGATGCGCTAGCTGCTCACTATGCCAGTGCTGATATCTTTCTGTTCCCGAGTGTGACTGAAACATACGGCAACGTGGTGCCTGAAGCCATGGCCAGTGGATTGATGGGGCTAACATTTAATTACGCAGCCTCAACTGAACTCGTGCGTCATGACTTTAACGGTTGGGTAGCTGACTATGGTGATGCCGATCAATACCAAGCTTTGGCTGGCAAGCTCAGTGAATTGCCGCTAACGCGTCTGAATGCCATGTGCGCCCAAGCACGCCAGACCATGCTCACGCGCGGATGGGATGCGGTCAGTGCTCAGGTTGAGGGGCTGTGGCGTCAGGAATTGTTGGGGCCGTTAGCCGACTCGCCTGCGTCATTTACGCAAGCCGTGCCAATGCGCCCGTAAAATCATTGCTGATTTGGAAATTAGTGCGTATTTAGTGCGTATGCACAAAAATCTAGTTCCATAACTCATTGAAATAATTGCTATATTTTTAAAATCCAGACTCCAGTAGTCGACCATTGGAAGAAGTCGAGTCTGGCGCAGCGAAAGGCGTTAGAGAGTTTTGGGGAGGACTTGTTGCTTGCTGCCAAGCGTCGCGGCTTAAACAAAAAAGATGATTTGCGAGCGTACGGGGGTTGATTACAAAACCATCGGTAAGGTATTCGCTGGTGATCCAGGTGTGGCCATTGGCACTTACCTGAAAGTCATGGCAGTGCTCGGCATGGAACAAAACTTCAAAGAACTTGCCGCTCGTGACGAGGTGCTGGCATCGGTCAGAAACTGGCAGAAAGTAGCATCTCGTCTCGGAATTTCCCGTGGCGAGATACTGCGCAAACAATCGGCTTTTAATGTCTAGGGTTTAGCGTCTAGCGTCTAGTCACTTGATTTGTTTTAAACGGTCTTGCAACTCGTTATACAGCGCCTCATACGCCAAGGCCGCTGGGCCACTTGGCGCGGTGTGGATGGCGGGCTCAAGGTAGACCCCCATTTTTTCTACGTCGGCGGTAAATGGAATCATGGCTTTGAAGAATTGTTTGGGGTAGGCCGTTAGCAACCGAGTCATGGTTTCGGTGTGCAGGCCCTTGACCATTTGCACCATGGAAAAGAAGGGCAATAGCTTGCCAGGATCAAGATCCTGGTCTTTGAAGAAATCCACCAATTGGTCAAACGTGCGTGCTGACAGAGGTGACGGAATCACCGGCACCAGGATGGCGTCTGATGCCTTGAATATGCTTTCTGAAAGGGCTGACAAGGTCGGTGGGCAATCAAGCACCACCACGTCGTAATCGGCTTTAACCGTTTTGAGGGTTTTTTTAAGCCGCGAGTTGCTTTTTTTCAACTGCGACAAGAACACATCGAAGTCCCGAAACGTCATGTTCGCTGGCAACACATCAAGATTGACGTATTCGCTTTCTGCAATGGCTTTCAAGAACCGCTCTTCATCGCCAAAGAATTTGCCGAGCGTCAATTTTTTTGATGGCTTGACCTTGAAATAAAAACTCGATGCGCCTTGCGGATCGAGATCGCACAACAATGTACGCTTGCCGTCTGCCGCGCTGGCGTAAGCAATATTGACCGCGGTTGAGGTTTTACCAACGCCACCTTTGTTGGCGTAGCAGGCGATGACTTTCATGACTTCCTTGGGTACGTCGGATTAAAGATGACGAAATTGCAACATGTCACAAACAAGCGCATCTATCTCATGTCATATATGTGTGACTTTTGTGCAACAAAAATACGGTGGCAACCTATGGAGGTTGCCACTACCGTGTGCGTAGCCGCGTGACCGTCACCTGGCTGGGGATTTGTTAGAACTAGAACCGGAACGTAGCGCCCACAGCCAAGCCAAACAGATTGAGATCAGTGGTCAGATTGTTCGGCTTGAACTGGTAGTAGACATTCTTGGCAACTAAAGAAAGGTCACCCCAGCTGAATGTTTTGCCGATGCCAGCGTAGGCTTGAGAGGTGAAGCTTGACTTGTCGCCAGTACCGACATCGACATAGAACGGCACAAAATAATCGGACTGCCCAAGTTTGACTCGACCCTTTAAGCCTGCAACAGCGTCGGTGACATTGATTGAGCTGCTTTTGGTGATGGATTGATTGAACTGAGTGGCGGTAATTGTGGATGAGGCGTCTTGCCACATGACGCGCACACCCACCAACCCATCCACACGCCAGGCTGCGGATTCAGTGAGGGTATAACTTGGCGCGACCGTTAGTAATCCTAGCTTGACGCTTGTTTTGGCTGAGAGGTTCACTTGGTCAACTACGCGAGAGTTGGTTTGTCCCAAGTCACCATACATCGCATCGATATAGAGGCCAACACGACCTAGCCGAGCCTCACCAACGACCATGCCGGCCATTTTTAGGTCTGACAACACTGAGCCTGGTGACAGATTGACGTTGCCTAGCGTTGTCCCATCGTGCGAGATGGAACCGTTGATGCCAAGCGCCCATAGATACGGCGTCACAGAAAACTCCCACTGCTGTGCATGCCCGCTAATTGAGGAATTACCGCTCACTGTTGGCTGCGCATTCACCGCAGACGTAGATACGATGCAAGCAACCAGAAAACTAAGCTTGGGATTCATATTTGATTTGTGTCCAATTGAATGTGACGCTTTTGATTTTGATGGCAAGCTTACCAACGATCAGGTAAGTGTATTACCAAACCGCGCGTAAAGCCCCGTTCTCCAAGGAGGAGAGGAAGTCAACTTGTAAGCAGTTGTAAGTGAATAATCATGAGCCATGAGTATATTTCCGATGTCCGAATTTGTGCTCCAGGTTACGTTGGCCGGATCGCATGTCGTTTTGTGCAAATCGCAGCGGGCAATTATTAATTTGGTTCGTGCTTTGTTTATTGTTGTATGAGCTGGCAAACAAAGCGTGTTCTCAGTTCGTCTGTCAAGGAGTCTTGAAATGAAGAAATGGTTACTGGCCATCGGCCTGCTGAGTGCTGCCAATGTGGCACTGGCGTGTACCGCAGTGAACATCACCGCCAAGGATGGCACCGTCATTGCCGGACGCACGATGGAATGGGCGTTTGACATGAAGTGGCAGATCAATAGCATGCCGGCGGGTACCGCATTTGAGTTAAGCGCACCGTCTGGACTTAAGCTTCCCGCGATAGCACAAAAGACCAAGTATGCGCTCGTTGGTATCTCCCCGGCGGTCTTGCCAGGTGCGCCTGCTTTGTTAGAAGGCCAGAACAGTGCTGGTCTTTCCATGAGCGCAAATTTTCTGCCGGGATTTACCGAGTATCAGACGGTTTCTGCCGCTGACAAACACTATGTGTCAATCCTTGAGTTTGGCACCATGGTGCTTGGCATGTACGCAACCGTCGAGGAAATCAAGAAGGAACTGCCTCAGTACAAAGTCTGGTATGACTCAAGCCTGCCGGCAGGCCCAACGCCCCCTTGGTTGCATTTTGTCCTGACAGATCCTACCGGGGCGAGTGTCATTGTCGAGTTTGTCGGTGGCCAGATGCGCCTGCATGACAACGTGGCAAGTGTGCTGACTAACTCGCCAACATACGACTGGCAGATTACCAACTTGAGGAATTACCTTTCGTTGAGCAATTTTGCGCGTTCCTCCGTTGATATTAATGGGCAAAACGTGACCGAAATTGGCCAGGGTGGGGGTTTGATGGGGTTGCCAGCTGACTACACGCCACCATCGCGGTTCGTTCGCGCCGCTTATCTGCGCCATTTCGCTGATGTGCCGCAGACCCGTGCCGAGAATGTCCAGCTGGTGGCGCACATTCTGAATAATGTCGACATCCCCAAAGGTGTGGCGGCTAGCAAAGACGGTGACAAAGTGGTGTCAGACTACACGCAATGGGTAGCCATCAAAGACTTGACGAACGCCCAGTGGCACTTTACGAACTATCAGAACCGCACTACCTATGTGACCATTGACCTGAAGAGCTTGTTTGAAAGCGGCAAGCCCGGTGCTTGGCTGGTGGATGATTTGCCTTATCCGGCAGCCAACGTGACGCAACAGTTGCTGAAATAAGAGCAGGCATGTGGCATGCCCGGTGGGCCGGGCATGCCGTTTCTAATGGCGTGATGCCAGCAATATCTCCTCGACTGTAACGGTGTGTTACTGTGTCGCCCCATGTTAGCGCGTCTGTGTTAATTTCCAAATTGGCAATTAAATGATCGTGGCGGCAACTCCGCATCCGCGACCACCACAAGGGCCACCCGATACCAACAGATTGAGGGGCACCGGGCGCAACCACAGAAGTTGCGTCACCCGCAAAACAGAGGAGACGATGCCAATGCAAACACTAAGCACCATTTTTGATTACGTCAATTCACTCACGTGGGGCTGGGCATTGGTGCCGCTGCTGGTTGTGATCGGGCTGTACTTTACGTTGATCACCCGATTTGTGCAGTTGCGCTACTTCGGGCGTATGTTCAAGCTAGCCAAGCCAGATGCTCAAGCCAAAGGTAACCAGGTCAGTGGCTGGGATGCCTTAATGGTGTCTGTTGGCGGTCGGGTGGGCGGCGGCAACGTTGCGGGCGTTGCCGTGGCCGTCACCCTCGGTGGCCCAGGTGCTGTTTTCTGGATGTGGGCCATTGCGCTAGTGGGCATGTGCACGAGCCTGATTGAGTGCACATTGGCACAAGTGTTCAAACGTCGAACTGATGATGGCACGTTTCGTGGCGGGCCAGCGGCTTACATCAAGCACGGCTTGGGACCCAACTATAGATGGCTGGTGCTGGTGTACTCGTTTTGTTTGTTGGCATCGTTTGGTTTTGGGTTCAATGCATTCCAGGGCAACACCATATCGACTGCGGTCGAAGATAGCCTGGGCATACCAACATTTGCAACGGCACTGATTATTGGTCCGCTTGCAGGACTTATCGTGTTCGGTGGCCTAAAGCGAATCGTCAAGGCTTCTGATGCGATCGTGCCGGTCATGTGCCTGATCTACATCCTCATGGCGCTTGCCGTCATGGTGATCAATGTCACCGAACTGCCGCGGATCCTCGGCATGATCGTTGCCAATGCGTTTGGCTGGGAAGAAGCCGTCTCAGGCGGCATGGGGGCGGCGCTCGCTGCGGGATTAAAGCGCGGGTTGTTCTCAAACGAAGCCGGATTGGGTTCAGCACCGAATGTGGCGGCCACGGCCGATGTAAAGCACCCGGTTTCACAAGGCATTTTGCAGTCGTTGTCCGTCTTTATCGACACCATTGTGATTTGCTCGTGCACGGCCTTCATTGTTTTGCTAAGCCCGGTCTATCAGCCAGGCGGTGAATTAACCGGTGCGCCCCTGGTGCAGCAGTCATTGGCCCTTCACTTTGGACACTGGGCGCAGTACTTGTTGACCTTCTTGTTGTTTCTGTTTTCTTTGAGCTCGATTATTTACAACTACTACCTCGGTGAGACGGCAATGGCCGAGTTCAGCAAGTCCAAGACTGCTATCTTCGTGTTGCGTATTTTGGTGGTGGCATGCGTGATGTTGGGTGCCGCTGCGCCCCAGGCCACATCGGTGTTTTTCTTCTCGGATCCGTTGATGGGCGTGCTTGCCATTGTCAACCTGATGGTCATTGTGACACTGCTACCCGTGGTGTTGCGAATGCTCGAGGACTATCGAAAGCAGCTAGCGAGTGGCCAAGACGAACCGGTACTTGATGCCAGCAACTTCAAGGATCTTGATATTGATCGGGGTGCGTGGAAGTAGGCGAGCCAGCGTCACTCAGTGAAACGAGTGCCTGGGCTTGACAAAAATTAACTGGAATACAGTCTTGCCCTGAGCACTGGCAACTTCAATTTGGCCATTGTGTGCCGTCATGATCGCCCGAGTAATGGCCAGACCAAGCCCTGCACCATCGGTGCCTGGGTTCGTTCGGGCTTTCTCTGCGCGGTAAAAGCGGTCAAAGATCCGAGGGATGTCTTCATGCGCAATCGGATCGCCTTCGTTGCTAACGGTTAAACGTACTTGACCGCTATCCTCTTGAATATTGATGCTGACGCAAGTGCTTGCGCGAGCATGACGAATCGCATTGGACAGTAAGTTGCTGATGGCTCGACGCACCATACCGCGGTCACCGTGGATTGACCCCTGACCAGTCACGCTGATGGTGATCTTCTTGTCATCAGCCATCAATTGGTAGAAATCAGCTAGCTCGCTTGCCTGCAAACCAAGGTCAACATTTTCGTGACGCGGCAATTCAACCTGATGTTCTGTTTTTGCCAGATAAAGCATGTCTGATACCATGTGTGAGAGCCGCTCGAGTTCCTCTACCATGGATAGGAGCGCTTCCTGATACTGTTCAAGTCCTCGCGGTTTGCCCAGAGTGACCTGAGTTTGAACCAGCATATTGCTAATAGGCGTGCGCAATTCATGCGCAAGATCAGAGGAAAAGGCCGACAGACGAGAAAAGTCCTGCTCCAGGCGGGCAAGCATGTTGTTTAGTGTTTGTGTCAAGGGTTGAAGCTCGAGCGGCATTTCGTTAATCGGTATCCGGTCGCTGAGTTGACTCGCCGACATATGACGAGTTTTTTGAATGATGGGGCGCAATGGATGCAGGCCTTTGCGTGCCGCCCACCAGGCCAATAGACCGCCCACCAAAATCCCTAAGCCCACGTATAGCCAGGTGAGCCAGCGAAAGCTGTCCATAAAGTGGTCGTGATGTTCTGTGTCCAGGGCAAGAACCGCGTTGACCGTCGTGCCATTGCCCTCGGTTGGTAGCAAGACATCTACGGCGATTCCTCTCAGGCTTTGGTCATTTACCTGCCATTGAAAAACAGCACTCGACACGTCGCTGAGCAGGCCAGTGCGTACCGTGTCGGGCAGGCTGAATCCTTGACTGCTGTAGATGATTTGACCGTTTTGAAATAAGGCGACGTTTAGCCCGGTTTGGGTACTAAGCATTTGGCGGATTCGACTCACCAGATCATCTACCGCTAGCGAGTGGCTTCCGATTTCTCTGACAAGAACGCCCTTGTCGCGCAGGTATATTTCATCAAGCTCGAGAAAATGGCGATCAGTTGAAGCCATTGTCAACCAGCCTAAACCTATCAACAGCAATGCGATCACAGCCACAAACAGTGACACCAGACGAAAGGTCAGTGATTGACGCCACGCGTTCATGAGGATTGTGGATCCTCAAGTACGTAGCCCATGCCACGCACGGTTCGAATGAGTTTGAGCTCACTGGGATCGTCTATTTTGCTGCGCAAGCGCCGGATAGCGACTTCAACGACGTTGGTGTCACTGTCAAAATTCATGTCCCACACCTGTGAAGCAATCAGCGATCTGGGCAGAACCTCGGATTTGCGACGAACCAGCAATTCAAGCAATGCGAACTCCTTGGCTGTCAGGTCGATGCGTTGCCCGGCACGTGTGACTCGACGCTTCAGAAAGTCTATGTGCATGTCAGCGACCTGTATCTCGGCACTGTCAAGTGTTCGACCACGCCGCAAAAGCGTACGCACGCGTGCTAGCAGCTCGGAAAACGAAAACGGTTTAACCAGATAGTCATCGGCTCCAAGTTCGAGCCCCTTGACACGGTCTTCCACCAGATCTCGGGCTGACAGTAGCAAGACGGGTGTTGTGTCACCGCGCTTGCGCAGTGCTTCTAATAACGCATAGCCATTCATGCCAGGCAGCATGATGTCCAGAACCAAGAGATCGTAGGGTTGGTGCGTGGCAAGGTTTAGGCCTTCGTCGCCGCTGTGGCAGACGTCTACAACGAACCCAGCCTCAGTCAATCCCTGCTTCAGGTATTCACCGGTTTTGCGTTCGTCTTCGACAATCAGTAATCGCATCACGCCACGAATCAAGGAGTTAACTCATCCATTTTACTGATGCGTCTCTATATGGATATCTTGGATGCCACCAGATTACAAATTTGTAATCTTGGGCTCACGTTGATGTCAGGTTGTTTTGCATACCATCTACGTCATGAAAACAACTGATATGACGATCAATTGCCGGCGCGGGTGGTCGCATCGAGTCTTCGGAGCCTGTCTAATGGCGGCTTCGTTGCTCGGTGCTCCAACCGGTGTGTATGCCCAGACGCAATTGTCAGACTGGCGCGCTGCCAATGACGCGGTGGGCAGGTTTCTTAGAGGCCACATCGATATCGTGCGCGCTGAGAACAAGTCAGGCGCTACAAACAGCGGTGTTCAATCTGACCGTCCGGCCAACGCCTTGACACTTGAGCAGGCAAAAAAACGCGCGTTACAAGTACGCGCCACGGATGTATTTCAACCGACCGGACTCAGTGCCAGAGAGCGTCAGCGTCAAGCGATGGCAGTGACTGATTTGCTGTTGGAGGTCGAGCTTGCATGGCTTGCTGCGGTTGGATCCAATCAGGCTTTACGGTTACAGCAAAACGCCACTGAAGCGGCGAACATTGCTTCTGAGCTTGCTAGCCGCATGGGCACGATTGGTAACTGGGGAGCCGATCGGGTGCTCGCGGTGCAATTGGACGCAAAAGCGCAGCAACTGAGGTTGCTCGACGCGCAAAACGCTGCCAGACAAAGCCTGCTGGCACTGGAGTCGACACTGATGACATCGGGGATCGGGGTGGCCGATGAACTGCCAGCGATCCGGGGTTTAGGCGCACGCGTTGATTTGCGAGCCAGTGTGGATGAGCTGGCTGCCGAGCGTCTTAATCGTTTGCCAGACTACCGCGCTAGTTTGTTGGCCATGCAGCGCTGGCAGGAACTTGCCGGAGAAGGAGCAATTGATCAATGGAATCAATACGTAAACGATCGAATTGACGCTGTGATCGAGCGTGGGGATATGACCCAACTTGTCATCGATTCATCCAAGGTATTGTGGAATCACAATATCAAAGAAGCCTTGCACGCCAGGGCGTCTATTGCCGAGTTAGAGGCTAGCACCCGCAATACCATCGCCTTGGCGCAAGCTGCCGTTCGAAACAGCCATGAGCAAGCCATGTTGTTGGCCAATGAGTTGGTGCCGCTGGCCATGCAGGCTGAAGAAGAGGCCGTCTATCAATACAACGGCATGTTCATCAGCACCTGGAATCTCCTGGCGCAGTACCGGGCGCGTGTTCAAGTGCAAATGGCAGCGGTCAATGCGCAGACATTGTTTTTGCAGACCGATGCGGCATTTCGGGCCTATATGGCAGGTGCTGACTACCGCCCACCTAGCGGCCTGCCGGGCATAGAGTTAGGGGCATCTGGCGGCGGGGGACATTAGATGAATCGGCGGGATTTTTTAAACAAGGGCATGATTGGGGTAGCTGGTGCCATGTCAGTCGCAACAGTCAGTCGCAGTGCGTTTGCGGCTGTGCCTGAGGTGATTTCCAAGCCAGATGCCAGCACGGCTGGTCCCTGGTCACCGGACCAAGAGATCGCCTATCGGCCTGTGGTGACGCTCAATGGATGGACCTTGCCTTATCGCTTGAACGGTGGTGTCAAAGAGTTTCATTTGGTCGCTGAACCGGTGGTTCGGGAAATGGCGCCAGGGTTTAGTGTGAACATGTGGGGATACAACGGTCAGAGCCCGGGGCCAACGATCGAAGTGGTTGAGGGTGACCGGGTACGGATATTTGTCACGAACCGATTGCCCGAGCCTACCAGCGTTCACTGGCATGGCCAGCGCTTGCCAAACGGCATGGACGGCGTCAGTGGTCTGAACCAAAAGCCCATCGGTGTGGGTAAAACCTTTGTTTACGAATTTCAAGCCAAGCGCGCGGGTACGTTCATGTACCACCCGCACGCAGATGAGATGACACAGATGGCGATGGGGATGATGGGGTTCTGGGTCACCCACCCCAAAATGCCCACCGAAGCGATCCCAGCGGTTGACCGCGATTACTGCTTCTTGCTCAATGCCTTCGATGTTGAACCCGGCAGCAAAACGCCCAACATCAATACCATGCTGGATTTCAATATCTGGGGATTTAACAGCACGGTCTATCCTTCTATTAGTCCCCTGGTAGCTAGCCTGGGCGACAGAGTCAGAGTCAGGGTAGGCAATCTGACCATGACCAACCACCCGATTCACATTCATGGGATTGAGTTTGAGGTCACCGGCACCGATGGCGGCCCTGTGCCCCCCTCAGCAAGATGGCCTGAAGTTACAACGGACATAGCAGTCGGCCAAATGCGTCAAATCGAGTTCATCGCAGATGAGCCTGGAGATTGGGCTATGCACTGTCACAAGAGTCACCACACCATGGGTGCCATGGGCCATGATGTTTCAACCCTGATTGGATTGAATCACCAAGGGCTTGTGGGTCGTATCCAGAATCTCGTGCCGGATTACATGGTGATGGGTGAACGTGGCATGTACGACATGAAACAGATGGAAATGCCATTGCCACTAAACACTTATCCAATGATGGCTGGAACGGGACCTTACGGACCGATTGGCATGGGTGGCATGTTCACGGTGCTGAAAGTTCGAGAAGACTTGGCACCCGATGACTACCGTGATCCGGGCTGGTATGAGCAGCCTCCCAACACTCAGGCGTATGAGTGGACGGGCGAGTTGCCAACTGCCCCTGAGGCCCAACCCAAGGGCAGCAGCGCGCCAGCCTCAGCATCCGTCAAAAAACCAGGAGCCGGTGGTGGCCATCAGGGCCATCACTAGATCGCAGTCGAATCAATGGAGTGATGCAACATGAAGAAATTTCCTGCGGTGCTAGCACTATGCTTGTTGCCTGCTGTCGTCTGGGCTCACGGCACCGAACAGCACGGCCAGATGCAGTCAACTATGTCGCAACACATGATGGCTGAGCAGCACCCGTGGGGAATGATGGGCAACCCAGAAAACGTTGACCGGGAGATCAGAATCTCGATGACTGACAATATGCGGTTTACCCCTGATCAAATCAGTGTCAAACTCAATGAAACGATACGCTTTGTCGTTGAAAACAACGGCAAGGTCTTGCATGAATTCGTGCTCGGTACCCCGGATGAACTGCAAAAGCATGCCGAGATGATGAAGCGGTTTCCCAATATGGCACATGATGAACCCTACATGGCACACGTTGACCCCGCCAGGCAAGGCGAGGTGGTTTGGACGTTTAACCAGCCAGGCGAATTTGAATTTGCCTGTTTGTTGCCAGGTCATTTTGAGGCGGGGATGAAAGGCCAAATCGTTGTTCAGCCGTAAGGTCAGATCTCAGCTGGCCTTCGGTTCGATGTCATTGAGTCAATAAGGAGGGTTTGCCATGTTGGGTGTCGGGATTTATCAGCGAGTCTTTAAATTCGGATTGATGGCGTTTCTGATCGTTGCGGCATCGCTTTTTGCCGTGCCCGGTTATGCGCAGACTCAGATGGCCGAAGGTGAAATCAGGCGTCTTGATCCGCAAAATGCCAAGGTCACTATCCGTCATGGTGAAATCAAGAGCCTCGATATGCCACCGATGACCATGGTGTTTGTGGCCAAGCCAAAGTCACTGCTTGATGGCTTGAAAGTTGGTGACAAGATCCAGTTCTCTGCGATTGAAGAGAATAGTCAGTACGTTGTCACCGCAATCAAGAAGGCTGCCAACTAACCACCAATCGAACGCTTAGCCAAATTGCGCCTCGAGCCGGGCAATTTCCTTGCGCAAATGTTTGAGCGCTGGCGTCACGATCGCCACAAAATGTGATTCACGGATGCGGCGCTGCACCGGTGAACTCATTGTGTAACCTGCGGCCCCCTGGTGCAGCAAGGCTGCTTGTGCCGCAACCAAGCACAGTTCACTGGCCGTGGAACGGGCTTTTAGTACCCTTAGAAAAAAACTGTCCTGTTCATCCAAAGGGTTTTGAGCCAGAGCCATGACATCCTGCCACCAGCGTTGGTACTGATCCTCAAGCCCATCTGCTTGAACGACTAGATGGCAATTGACATGGCCCAGTCGCTTTTCTGCGGCGCGAATGCTTGCGATGCTGGCTTGAATGATGCCTGCTGCCCAGCCTGTCTGTAGCAGCACGAATGCGGGTCGGATACGTTTTATCCAGGGCCCAGCAGGGTCAGCAATGATCTCATCTGCGCCGACTTCATAGTCCTGCAAGTGCAAGGCATAGGTGCCAGTGCCTTCCATGCCCGAGAATTTAGGGCAAGGTTGCAACTGAACACCATCACCGTCGCAACGCAACAAGAACATCACCTGTCTGCCCGAATCGCCTTGTATCTGTGCAATCGCTGCGCAGTAGTGGTTTGGACCGAGGTTGCTCACCCATGGCAGGCTGCCGTTGATGCGGTAACCGTTCGCAGTGTGAGTGGCAAACAACTGGAACTTTTCTATGTTGGCAAACGACTTCATCGGGTTTGACAAGGCTGTTCCACCGAGCGTGAAGCCACTGACATGATCCTCAAGCAGCGTTTGTGACAGGTAGGCCGATGATGCATTTTGCAGGTATAGCCCGCACACGCTTTGGCACCAAGTCAGAAAGCCAGTTGAACCGCAAACGCGTGAAATTGATGCCATGGCATTCAAGGCAGTGCAGAAATCACTGTTACCGTGAGGCGACTTTAAATGAGCACTCATGGCACCGACGGCTGCCAAAGACCGCATCACATCGGCAGGGTAAAACCCTTGGTCAATGTCGGTGGTGATCGGTGCGAGGTCAGTGGCCACGACATGCTTGACCAGGTCAAGCAGTGTGGGCGGCTGCTTCTTGAGATGAGTCGGATCATCAGGTGAAACAAGTGTGCTCATGATGCTAGCCTTGGTTAATCAAGATGAGACGAAATCAAGCGAGATCGATTGAGAATTTGACCGGGTTGCGAATCGTATTTGCCACCGGTGAATAAAAGTTGGCGTGTTTGACGATCTCGTCTAGAACTTCGCGCGAGGCCTCACCCTCGATGACCACTTTGACACGCACATCCTGAAACCCCATATCGCCGGGTTGTTTGTCTAAATGTCCGCCGGCGCCCCAAGCGGCACTGTTGCCAATGTCACCTTCCAGAAAGAGCTCTAAGCGGGTGAGTTTGACTGCTCGCCAGGTGGCCACTGCCACAATGCCCACTGCCAGGCAGCCACCTAATCCGCTTAAGACGATTTCTCCAGGTGCGGGTGCGGTATCCTGACCTAAAAGATGTGGTGGTTCATCAACCACCACCGGCTCGTGGTCGCCGACGTAACTAAGCGAACGGTACTGGCCTTCTAGCACCGTGTGAACTTTGTTGGTGCCCCGTGCTTGCGGGTTATTTCGCCCGCGCTCGGCAAACGCGGCCAAGCCTGCAGCGTCAATTGGCCGTAGATGCACGTTTACGGTTTCAGTCATGATGAGATTCTCCTATGTTGGCAAAGTGTTCGTAACGTCCAGTCCAGTAAAAATCCAAGTACGCCAATCAGCAATATGGTGGCCATCAGTTCCGGATAGTCCAGACGATCGCGTGTATCGAGAATGAAATAGCCAAGCCCTGCGGTCACGCCCAGCATCTCGCATGGCACCAGAACGATCCAGAGCACACCGATGGCCAGGCGTACGCCAGTTAGTACCTGGCCAGTGATGGCTGGCAAGATAATGCGGGTGATGGTTTCAATGCGACTTGCGGCAAGGCTTTTGCCGAGATCGAGCCAACGCTTGTCAACGGCTTTGACGCCAGACAGTGTGCTTAACATCACGGGCCAGACGGCCGCAAATCCCAGCAGAAAATAAACCGGCTGATCGCCAATGCCAAACACCATGACGGCAATCGGCATCCATGACAGCGGTGACACCATGCGCAGGAACTGAAACGTAGGTGACAGGGTGCGATTCAATGAGTCCCACCCACCCAAAGCCAACCCCAACGGGACGCCGATAGCTACCGCGATGGCCAAGCCAACCAACACCCGCTTTAGGCTTACAGCCATGTGGTGCCAGATCTCGCCCCCGGCTAGCAATTTGACCAAAGCATCAAATGCGGGTGCTGGAGCAAATCTTGCAGCCAGACTACCCGGTGTGGTTAGGACCTCGGTCATAAGCCACCATAGGGCGATTAAGCCGGCTAGTCCAAATGCACCGAGTGCTCCGCCTGTTCCCAGGCGATTGCTCATCGCAAATGATTTTGTTGATGCAGCCACCGTACCCATGTGCCTAACTCACCATCAGCTCAGTGCGACTGTAGTTTTGCGACACACCGAAGGCCTCAGGGCCACCCAACTGCTCGATGGCTGATTTCACGAAACGGTCATCGACGAGGTCTTTGGCGACAAATGCTGGGTCCAGCCCATTTAAAAATTCAGCATTGCCTTGTACCGCGGTCGTCTTAAGTTTTGAGACGAGTGCCTCGGTATAACTGGGGTAAGGATAGGGCTGAAATCCAATGCGATGTTGCTGCCAATCGGGATGGATGATCGCGCCAGATGCAAGATAAGAGCCGGCCTCCGACCGATCGTCAAGCAACACTTTGGAGAGCACTGCTTTGTTGTGTGGTGTGTAGCGATTGCCACTCTCACGCGCCAGAATATCGGCAGTCGCTGCTCGGTTTTGGTCAATCCATTGCTGTGCTTTGATAATGCCGGTTACTACCGCTTGTGACCATTCGGCTCGCGTGTCTAGGTCACGCTCGTGCATGAATACTGTGCAGCAGGCATGGTCTTGCCACACATCCCCGGTAAAGCGTAAGACTTTACCGACTCCCATGACTTCGGCAGCTGCGTTAAACGGTTCAGCGACGATGTAGCCAGCGATACTGTTATTGGCCAAAGCGGGGAGCATGTCTGATGGTGGCATGACGACTAACTCGACCTGTTTTGCGCCAAGCTCGCCACCACCCAGGGTTGGGGCAAGGTCATGCTGGCGCAGCAGGTCTTGCAGCACGACGTTGTGAATCGAGTACCAGAACGGGATCGCCACGCGCTTGCCACCGAGATCGCTTACCTGGTTGATTGATGGGGCAACGGTCAATGCCGAACCGTTGATATGGTTCCAGGCCACGATTTTTGCCGGCACGTTGCTGCCATAGCGAGCCCAGATGGTCATGGGCGAGAGCAGGTGCACGACATCGACCTGTCCGCTCATGAAAGCCTCAACCAGTTGCGACCAGCTGCGAAATAGTCGTGGCTGTTCAGCTTGAACACCAGCCTGTTTAAAAAATCCCTGGTGGTGCGCAATGAGCAGCGGTGCCGCATCCGTAATTGGCAGGTAACCAATCCGCACGGGCGCATCAGCCTTAGGCTGTGCTTGTGCGTTAAAGGTTGACAGTAACGGCGCGGCACCAGCGACGGTAAATAGACCTGCAAGCTTGAGCAAGTCTCGGCGTGTTTGGTATTCAGAGCACATGGGCGTATTCCTTGGCGTAATTCGTAGCGTTTGATGGCGACGTTTTAGGTTCTGACTGGACCAAGTCGCGCAAACATCGCCCGGCCATTCCCGCTCTTAAGGACTTGAGAATCTCTACTCGTAGTTTCACAAATGGGTCGTCCAGCAGATCGCGTGGCTCTTGGGTATGAGCCGCCCCGAGTTGCCAGGTTTGACTCAGCCTTGCTGGGCTGCCAGCGAGCAGGCCGATCCGGTCCGATATAAGCAGGGCTTCGTCTATGTCGTGGGTAACCAGTACAACCGCCATGTTGTGGCGTTGGCGGGCTTCTAGCAGCAACGTTTGCATCGCCTGCCTGGTGACTTCATCGAGCGCCCCGAATGGCTCGTCAAGTAGCAAGACGGCCGGCTCGCGTGCCAGGCAGCGTGCAAGCGCAACGCGTTGCGCCATGCCGCCCGAGATCTGGTCTGGGTATTTGGCTGCTGCATCGCTTAAGCCGACCTCTGCCAACGCATCGTCGATGCGCTTAATCCTCACCGCGCGAGGCACTGATGCTTGTGATTTGAAGTCCAGCCCAAATGCCACATTCTCCCGCACGGTCAGCCACGGCAGCAAAGCCGGATGCTGAAACGCCAACGCTACCAGTGGATTCGGTTCTTCGAGAGGCATTTGGTGTATCAGCACGCGACCGGCGCTTGCACGTTGTAATCCCGCAAAGACCCGCAACAGCGATGATTTGCCAACACCGCTAGGGCCGAGCATTGTCACGATTTCGCCTTGATGGACCTGAAGATCGAACCCTGCCACCACGGGTGGCGTTGATCCGAAGCTGAGACTCACGCCGCTTGCGCTCAAGAGCGGGTTTGACTGGCTAGCTGATGGTTGGCTCATGGATTTGATTTGCGTGTCACCTAACAAGAGTGACATCCTAGGAGGATTTGCGATCAAACCAAACGATTATGTTTTTAGTTCTTTATGGGTTCTAAGCTTATTGGTTCTGTATTTATAAGCAGTTTGCTTATTAGGCGTTTGTTCATAACGACTGACAACAAGAAAAATAGAGCAAGGTGACTCAAGGCGAACAGGCGCAACGGTTGGCTCGAACTAAACTGTAGGTCGGCTTCAGACGGGCTCTGAGCCAGTAGGGATCATGTGATCATGCGTACGGTATTCATGATGATGCAAGCCTAAGGTGATATTCTGCGCTTGAATCACGTTTTTCACGACTTACACGCATGAGCGATGCAAGCGATCATTCCGTTGCCCGGTACTACGATGCCAACACCAAACGGTTTTTGGCGACCAGTAAGACGGGGCAAGCCGTTGCCATTCACCGCAAGCTCTGGGGGCCAGGCATTAAGACAGCCGAGGCTGCAGCCGCACATATCAACGATCTGGTGGCCCAAGCCGCTGTGAGTGCCTTGGGGCATGAACCCGCCTCGGTCACTGATCTCGGCTGCGGGGTGGGCGGCAGTTTGTTTCATTTGGCACTGTGTTGGCCTGACTCAAATTTGACCGGTTACACCTTGAGTACTGCCCAAGTGCAAATCGCTCGAGCGCTGGCCAAGCAGCGTCATTTGCTAGACCGCTGTGAGGTTAGGCAGGGTGACTTCACCACACTTGAGTCGCCCGAGCGCAGTGAGCTCGTCATGGCCATTGAAAGCCATACCCATCTGCCAAGCCTGGCCACTTTTTTTAAGGCGGCTGGCCAACACGTGTTGCCAGGCGGCATTGTCATCCTGGTTGACGACATGCTCGCTGGTGATGGTTCTGGTCTATCGAGCAAAGAACGTGCACTGCTCGATGCATTCAAGCGTGGCTGGCGCATGGGCCAGGTGCCGGCGGTTGATCACGTGTTGCACCAAGCAGGCGAGCATGGATTCGAGGTGCTTGACCAAAGAGATTTAGGTGAATTCTTGCGACTAGACCAGCTCTGGGATCGAATGCTGAATTGGATTGCACCGCCACTTGACTGGTTGGGCCTGGCACGTGTGCCGATGTTTGCCAACATGGTAGGCGGCAATGCGTTAACCCAATGCCATCGGCGGGCAGTGATGCGTTACATGATGGTCGTGATGAGGTTTGGCAATTGATGCGAAAACTGTGTGGGCTAGCTTAAATTGCGCGCACCAGCATGATTAGGCCTAGTAAACCGAGTACGACATACAGTGCCTTTTGAAACTGGACGGGATTCAGGCGGCTACGCATTCGAGCACCGAGCCACATTCCAATGAAGGCTGCTCCTACGGCAATCAAGATCACATTCAGGTCGATCGATGGTGTCAACCAAATGTCTTTCCCAAGGCGTATCGCTAGCGCCGTGGTGCCAATCGTGAAACTAATTCCCAGCCCCTGAACGAATTGTTCTTTAGTCAGTCCAAGAGTCTGCATATAAGGCACCATCGGCAGCGCAAACACGCCAGTTGCTGCGGTCATGATGCCAGATAGGCAGCCAATGATTGCGGCGACAATGGGGTGAGGGTTCTTCTGTGATGGCAGGCTTGGCTTGGCTAAACCCCACGCACTGTAAGCTATCAGTGCCACACCGAGAAACACCAGGGCGTTAGAACCCTCGTCGGCGATATCGGGCAATGGACTCAAAACGGTGACTAGCGCCAGACAACACCACAGCCATCCAAGCTTGCGCACAAGCAAGGCTGCATGTGGGCCCCAGCATTGCGCCAGGTTGGTGGCTAGTGTGGGTGTCACCATGAGCATGGCAGCGTGTGCTGGAGGCATAAACAAACTGAGCAATGCGATTGCAACAGTAGGCAAACCCATGCCCGAGATGCCTTTGACCAGTCCGGCCAGCACAAAGACAATGGTGACGATCAATAGCGTCATGATCTCGCGCGCTTATGCCATCTCGCTAGACAGTGTTTGCATCAACTCGGCTGCTGGCATTGCACGCGACCGGTGATATTGAGTGCCAGCCCAAAGGCTCTGATACTCACCGTTATTGGTGTCGGCTGCCCATTTTCTCATTGGTCCAGTCATTGTGTTCTGGATCGGGAAGGGCAGAATGGCTTGGCCCTGCATGTGTTTGATGTATGCGTTATCAATACCGCGCGCAGGCCTGCCAGAAAACGCCCTTGTAATGACGCTGCCACGCTTGTCCTCATTGATCAGATAGTGTTTGTGGGCAGCAGATGCCCCAGACTCATCGCAACATAAAAAAGCAGTGCCCAACTGTGCGGCAGTCGCACCAGCATTGATTGCTGCACGAATGTCTGCGCCATCCATGATGCCACCAGCGCTCACAATCGGAATTGAGCAATGCATGGCTAACTGCATGGTCAGCGCCAGCGTGTTCAGTTCCTCATCGGCAGCATCTACCTCGAAAACCCCGCGGTGGCCACCGGCTTCAATACCCTGCGCCACGATGAAGTCAGCGCCAGCGGCTTGAATCGCCAGCGCATCGCTGACGCACGTGGCCGTCATGCCAACAGCAATCCCCAAGGCATGAGCTTTATCGACGATGTGAGCATCCGGAATCCCAAAGTGAAACGTCAGCATGTCGGGCTTGTGTTCCCACACCGGGGCAATTTGTTCGTTGAGGTCTGGGTAAAACGGCTCGCTAGGCACAGTCAGGTCGCCCGTAAATGCATCCTCGGCAATTGGGAGGTTGCCAAGCGCAGAGATCGCCTTTTGTTGGGTGCCGACATCTGGCAGTGCCACGGGTGCGAACACAAAGAAGTTGGCGTTAATCGGGCCGGTGGTTAGCGCACGGGCGGCAGCCAGATCTTCGGCAATCTTTTTAGGGGCGCTGTAGGCAAACCCGAAACTGCCCACGCCTCCCGCGTTGGCCACTGCGGCCACAAGTTCAGGTGTGCACACGCCACCAGCCATGGGTGCCTGGATGATGGGTAGGGTGAGTTGCTTGAAGGTAAACATCTTGACTCCGTGTTTAGTGTGTGACATGTTACCCAACTAGCAGGAAACGCAGGCGGTCGAATCGTCTGCGGCGTTATTCGAGCCAATTGAAAACTTTAACCTCATCAAGGCTAGGTGGTGCAACCGTGATGGTGCAGGCTATTGTCCTTCTGCGGTGCTGCAATGATTGTGATGTCTGCGTCACAATTGACCGATTCGCTTCAGGATTCCGGAAAGCGAAGTCACGGTTACGCCGTCTTTAATGGGAAATTCTTCGCTGCCGGCGTACACGACGAACTTTTCTGCGAATGGCAAATCTTCGCAGGCTGCATGGAAACCGCGTTCAAGCTTCGGGATGTGGCTTGCCTTGATTTCGATAGCCCATAATTTGTTCGTTGCGAGCTCGAGCACCAAATCGATCTCTGCGCCATTAGCGGTGCGATAAAAGAACGGTTGGACATGTGAGGGCAACACATTCAGAATGTTTTCAATGACGAAGCCTTCCCAGCTTTTGCCGCAAATCGGGTGGCCAAGCAACTCGTCGTAGTCCTTGATATTTAAGAGGGCATGAACAACACCACTATCGCGCACGTAAATACGAGGTGTTTTGACTAAGCGCTTTTTTACGTTTCCAGCCCAAGGTTGCAAACGTCGTACTAGTAGCAAATCCACCATTAAATCAATGTAGCGATTGATGGTGACACTAGAAACGCCAAGCGCGGTGGCAAGTTTTGAGGCATTGACCATTTCGCCTTGGCAATGGGCCAGCATGGTCCAAAAGCGCATGAGTGTTTCTGCAGGTATACGAGGGCCGAGTGTCGGTATATCACGCTCAAGGTAGGTGCGAATGAAATTGGTCCGCCATGAGAGGCTTTGCCGGTCATTGCCCGCACCGTAGCTTGACGGGAAACCACCTCGCAACCAGAGACGGGTCAGATCCTGATTGCTTGTGTGATCCGCGTCTTTATCAACGCCCATTACCTCCAACGGACTTAGCCCTGCGAGTTCCATGTATTGAATCCGACCGGCCAAACTCTCGCTACTTTGATGCAACAGATCGTTAGAAGCAGAGCCCAATATTAAAAACCGGCCATTGCCTCGCCCTTGACGGCGTCCTTCGTCGATGATTCCACGCAACGACATGAATAAATCCGGGTACTGTTGAACCTCGTCAAGGATCACCAGTTTGTCACTTTTAGTGTCAAGGTAGGCAGCAGGGTTTTTGCAGGCGTTGCCTGTCTTGTGGACTCTCCATGTCGA
>JAJOJF010000028.1 GCA_021208885.1 Burkholderiaceae bacterium | reverse complement strand
AACCGGGCGGCACGAGCCCGAATCCAAGCACACCTGCCATGAGGAGCGCCAGCAGTACGAGCCCACTGGTTTTTCTGTGCGACAGCGTCAACCGCAAAAGGTTTTGATAGGCCTGCATGGCGCCAGAGGGCCGGGTTGCTTTCTCGGGTTTTGCTTTGAGGAACTTCACACAAAACAGTGGTGTCAGCGTGACTGCAAAGAGCCACGAAAGCATCATTGAATAGAGAATCACCCAAAACAACGAGCCTGCATACTCGCCCATGTCTGTTGGCGAGAGCCCGATTGCACTGAAGGCCAGTATTCCAACCACGGTGCCACCGAGCAGTGGCCAGAGGGTGGCCTTGACCACGGCTTGGGCAGCTGCGCGGGCATCTTCACCGCGTTTTAGGCGCACCAGTATGCCGTCTGTCACCACGATGGCGTTATCGACCAGCATACCGAGTGCGATGATCAAAGCCCCCAGCGAGATCCGCTGCATGGCGATGTCATCCACGTACATGGCAATCAGGGTGCCGGCCACCGTGAGCACAAGGACTGCGCCGATGATGAGCCCGCTGCGAACACCTAAAAAAAGCAGCAGGACCACAAACACGATCGCAACTGCTGCGATTAGGTTCTGAACAAAACCATCGACTGCGACTCGGACACTGTCGGATTGCATGGAAATCGGATGGATTTCCATGCCCACCGGTCGCATCCCGTCGAGTTCTGCCAGCCGCTGTTTGACTGCGTCACCCATTTGCACCACATTACCGCCCTGTATGTTGGAGACGCCCAGCCCAATGGCAGGCTCGCCGTCATACCGCATGAGCGCCCTCGGTGGTGAGAGGTAACTGCGTTCAACGTCAGCCACATCTTTGAGCCTGATCAACCCGGAGCGGGAATCGCCGGCCACGACGAGCTCGCGCAGTGTCTGTAGCGAATCAACCGTGCTTTGTGGATTGATTTGCAGCCGCTGGCTGCCTGCCATCACATCGCCAGCTGCGTTGATCATGTTCTGTGACTTAAGCGACGCGTAGATCTGTGTGAGGGGCACGCCAAGCCGGGCAGCCCGCTCGTGCGAAATCTCGATGTAGATGGCCTCGCGCTGCTCACCCAGGAGCGCCACACTGGCCACCCCTGGTACCAGCAAGAGCTCCCGACGCAAGTCGTCTGCGTAGTCTTGCAACTGGCGGGCTGAATAGCCTTGGCCCGTGATGGCATAAAAAAGGGCGTATACATCCCCAAAATCGTCCCTGACGATGGGAGCGTGAGCCCCAGGCGGCAGTTCGGCAGCCACATCGGCCACCCGGGCGCGCAACTTGCTCCAGACTTGATCGAGCGCTTGCTGTGTTTGGGAGAATGGCAGGGCAATCTCGACTTTGACCAGTGACTCGCCAGCCCGGGAGGTCGAGGTGATTTCTTCTACCTCTTTCATTTGCTGGATGGCGCCTTCCACCCGGTCAGTGACTTCATCGGCAACCTGCGCGGGCGAGGCCCCCGGGTAGCTCGTGATCACGACCGCCTGGCGAATCACAAACTCCGGGTCTTCAAAGCGTCCGAGCTGGGTGTAGGACAGATAACCGCCAGCCAGCACAAGCAACGTCACGACCCAGGCGATGGTCGATTTGTTCAAGGTGTAGCTGGCAATATTCACGGCTAACCCATCCTAATTGCCAGGCAAGGGGCGGACTTTCATGCCGTTTTTAAGTGAATGCACGCCAGCAGTTACTATTTTGTCGTTCGCAAAAAGGCCTGACACCACTTCGATCTCAGCGCCACGCACCTCGCCGGTTACGACCGGGCGAGCACTGACCGAGCCGTCAGAGCCGACTGCCCAGACAAATTTGGATCGGTCGGCACTTGCCACGACAGCGCTAATCGGAATCCAGATACCGGGTTGATCAAGTTCAGAGGGGCTCGCAAATGGCATGACCGTGACAGCCATGCCGGGCAGCAGAGAGAGTTCGGATGGGATGTGGTCGACCGTGAGGACCACTTCATAGGTCTGGGTTTGTGGATCGGCCTCGGTCGTGTATGAACGCAAGGTCAGGGGTATTTCTGGTGTTTGCATGCCATCAAACACCGCGAGCGCTTGTTTGCGGGGACGCTCGGTACGAAATGTCCGCTCCGGCACGTGGATGACC
This sequence comes from Burkholderiaceae bacterium, assembly GCA_021208885.1. Taxonomy (GTDB): domain Bacteria; phylum Pseudomonadota; class Gammaproteobacteria; order Burkholderiales; family Burkholderiaceae_B; genus Algicoccus. The sequence continues at coordinate 32,727 of JAJOJF010000028.1, read as the reverse complement.
ACCTCAAGCGTTGCGAGGTTCTGAAGGTCCGCGATGGGTTGCTTGGCTTGCACACTGGCAAAGGTCTCTACCCGCCTGCGCGTGATCACCCCGTCAAACGGCGCACGCAGTGTCGTGTCGGCAAGATCCTGTTCGGCTGCCGCCAGATTGGTGCGAGCGACCTCGAGCTGACTGACCCGATCATCTACTTCCGACTTGGCAACCGCACGCTCGGTCTCCCACAGTCTGCGGTACCGTTCGAGGTCGGTTTTGGTGCGGTTAAATTCCGCCAGTGCCGCCGCAACCCGTGCTTTGAACACACGGTCTTCGAGCTTGGCCACCACATCGCCAGCCCGTACGGCTGACCCTTCCAGCAGCCCGAATTCAACGAGATAGCCCGGCACATTAAACGAAAGTTCAGCCCGCTCGATCGCACGCACCCGGCCGGAAACCGAAGCTTGGTCGCAGCGTCTTCTGGCGTAATCTCAAGAATCTGCGCAGGCCGGACCACATCTGTCGATACAACCGGGATGGTTTCCCTCTCACAGGCTGAGATCGCAACCGCGAGCGCTGTCACGATGGCGCAATACCCGGCAGAGGAGGTTATCGGATGCATGTCGATCGGATGTTGTCGGTCAATCGGTCAGCGACAAGCGCTGCTTGGTGCGCAGTGTGCGAGTGCTCCCGTTGCAGTCAGCGGTGCGGTTGATTGTGTCGCTTGCTTGTGTCGCTTGCTTGTGTCGCTCGCTTGTGTCGGTCGTTAATCTGCAAGCTTCGCTTGCTTAACTTTTAAAGGCAATCGCGTGGCGCCCAAAATGGGCGTGACCCGGTCGGTCTGACGTTGCAGGAGAGGATTAAGGGATTAAGGTGAGGTCCACAAACCCTTCCAAAACGTGTGTAATTCGGCGCCGTGAACGAGTGATGGCGTGATAGCATTTCGGCAAATCTTAGCTTGCAAAACAAAAGCTAAAACCCCCAACCACATGTGAAAGCGCTATCGGATCGCCGATTACACCGCAATGATTGAGTCAGGTACGCACGACACGCCCGATGGCCAGTTACTACGTCAAAAGCTGATCGAACTTTACGGGCCCGACCATGCCGTGCTGCGTGGCGCAGATCAGCTGATACGTTTTCAGGTGTTCAAGCTCGACAGACCACGCGTTGGAAAGTAAAGAGCATGCACAAGTTGGACCGATCGGCAGTAGTGCCGCCATTATGTTTGTCTGAGTATGACTATAAGTGCCATGATTGGGACGATCTTGGTACCAACTGCAGGAATCAGGTTAAAGAGGCGTTAGCCTGTCTTCAGGGCAACCCGGCAGCGCCAGAAGACCGCATTCGGTGTGCGTACTGTGAGGGGGTGATTTTTGATGGCGGGCACACTGAACATTTTCGTCGCAAAAATAAATCGCATTACCCCGAACTGACCTTTGAATGGAGCAATCTGTTCCGATCTTGCGACGCTATGACGCATTGTGGGCACCACAAGGATCGCCGTGATGCGACTATTTATGATCCCGATAAACTGATCAAGCCTGATGAGAAGACCGTGTGCGTGCGATTCACCACAAGATCGCTAACCGTCGCAAGGATGATTGGCACAAGTTTAGTCGCAAGCTCGTCAACGAAAATGGTGCAATATTCGTTGGCAACGTCAGCAGTCAGAAGTTGGTCAAGACCAAGATGGCCAAGAGCACGCTCGATGCCGGATGGTCGATGCGGGGTGGTCGATATCTAGGACAATGTTGGAATACAAATGCCCTAAGTTCAATTCGGCAGGTGTTGTCTTTGAAGAAATCAATGAGGCGTACACCACTCAGACATGCTCTGCGTGTGGAACGATTCCAGACGCAAGCCCGAAAGGGCTAGGCGACTTGGATGTGCGTCACTGGGTATGCGGCCAATGCGGTGCAGAACACGATCGAGACGTGAATGCGGCTCGCAACATTCTTGCACGTGGCCTTGCTCAGTTAGTGATTGAATCTGCCGTTGTGGAGGCGAAAGCCTGCGAAGCATCGGTAAATAAGGCGCAAGCCGAGGTCGGGTCAGACCTTCCTGTAGAGGGAATCCTTGTTCTTTAGGGCCAGGAGGTGATCAAATCCGGTCAGTTCTAGGATATGCCTCGTGGGTCATTAGGTTAGTGAAATAGCTTGATGTGATGGGTCGGGCAATAACAACGAGGCAGCAGCGCTTTGGATATTAATTTTCTCCTTTGTAGTCACAATGAGACTACAATTAAACTTTATAACGGAGGTGAATAATGAGTTCTTCTGACACCTATGTTCGCGCTCGAATCGATTCGACCACTAAAAAGCAGGCAGCCCAAGCCTTGCAAGGAATGGGGTTAACCATTTCTGATGCGATCAGATTGTTGTTGCTGCGTATTGCCGTCGAACACTGCCTGCCATTTGAGGTCAAGGTGCCAAGTGGGACGACACGCAGAGCCATCGAGCAGCTTGAAGCGGGTAAGGGTAAAAAGGCAAAAACAGTCAGCAAACTGATGGCGGATTTGAATGCGGACGATTGAATATTCAAACAGTTTTAAGAAAGACTACAAACGTATTAAAGCAACACCTAGACACCGTGGAGATATCGAACATTTGCTTACTAGCGCGCTTGATCTACTGGTGCGAGACTTGCCATTGCCACCGCACAATAGAGATCATGGTCTGATCGGTAATTGGTTGGGTTTCCGAGAGTGCCATGTCAAACCCGTCTTCTGCTGATTTACAAACAGCCAGAGGAGCCGATTCTTCGCCTTGCAAGACTCGGTTCGCATAGTGAACTGTTCGGATAAGCTTTTTGTTGAAGTCCCAGTGTGTGTTGTGGTTGCCGGCGCAAAGTCAGAATAGTTCGGCTGACTTTGCGAATCGGAGCGCTACTGGGTGTTCACGGATACAAGCCCCTCAAATCCCGGGCATGCAGGATGCGCTTGCAAGCCACGATAAAGGTAGCAGTTCTGAGGCTGACCTGATGTTCGGCTGAGACTTGCCAAATGGCATCAAGCGCACCTTTCATGATGTCGACCAAGCGTTTGTTGATCTCTTCTTCGCTCCAGAAAAAGCTAGAAAAATCCTGAACCCACTCAAAGTAACTGACGGTGACGCCACCGGCGTTGGCGATCACGTCGGGCACAATCAAGACCCCGCGGTCATTCAGAATGTCGTCTGCTTCGGGCGTGGTGGGACCATTGGCGCCTTCAATCACCATGCGCGCTTGAATGCGGTTGGCATTGTCTTTGGTGATCTGGCCTTCAAGTGCTGCCGGAATCAGAATATCGCATGGTGCGTCCCAGAAAGCGTCGTTGGCAATGACTTCAGCATCTTCAAAACCAGCCACAGTGCCGTGTTTGGCCACATGCTCAAGCAGGGCTGGCATGTTGAGCCCAGCTTCGTTGTAGATACTGCCGCCATGGTCTTGTGCCGCCACGATACGGGCGCCGGCTTCAGAGAAGAGTTTGGCAGCCACGCCACCCACGTTACCCATGCCTTGCACTGCAATGCGGGCACCTTCAATCGGCAGACCAATGCGTTGGGCCGCTTGTACCCCCACGGTGAACACGCCCCGGCCAGTGGCTTCACGCCGCCCTAATGAGCCACCCAAATCGATTGGCTTTCCGGTCACCACGCCGGTCGTTGTCGTGCCCTGGTTCATGGAGTAGGTATCCATCATCCAGGCCATGATTTTTTCATTGGTGTTGACGTCTGGCGCCGGGATGTCTTTGCTCGGACCAATGATGATGCCAATTTCGCTGGTGTAGCGCCGGGTAACGCGCTCAAGCTCGCCCATAGATAGCTTGCGGGGATCGACCCGAATGCCGCCCTTGGCGCCACCGTAGGGCACATTGACTGCAGCGTTCTTGATTGACATCCAGGCTGAGAGCGCCATCACTTCTGATAAGCTCACGTCTTGGTGAAACCGCACCCCGCCTTTGCCTGGGCCGCGACTGGTGTTGTGTTGCACGCGATAGCCTTCGAAGTGGGCAACCGTGCCGTTATCCAAAAATATCGGCACATCGACAACCAGAATCCGCTTGGGTCGCTTTAAAGTCTCGACCCAGCGCGACAGGTTGCCTAAATAAGGCGTGACCCGATCCACTTGCTGCAAGAACGTGCCCCAAGGGCCGAGGTCGTTGGGATTGAGGTATGAGGGCAGTGGGTGGCTAGCGATCCCGTTTGGTGCGGGGGCGGCAACTACGTTGCCAGTGTTTGCGTTGGTTGCGTCGGTCATGGTCTAACTCGCAGTCAGTCAATCGTAGACTGATTCCTCAGGTTTATCATCATAGTTAGCTTAGGACGATAACGGGGCGCTCGCCAAGAAAAATTTGTACTAAGTCGTTTGCCAGTGGCCATTACATGCGAGAGCCAAGCCATAGTGTTGCGAATTGCACGTAACTGTGCAGTGGTTGGTTTGTTGGTGTTTAGTGATCATGGTGTTCAGTGATCATTGTCCCGTCTGGACTGATCTGTGTTGGTGGGACAGGCATGCATTCGTACCTAAAAGAGGTACGAATGTACCCATTAAAGGTGCGACTTTAGGTTTGTGCATCTGTCCCCCATGATGCTCACTAGCCATTTAGGCATCAGAATCAATGCCCATTTAGGCATTGCATCGCAACCTGTATCTGCGACAATCGAATATCTACCAAGTCATTGTCTGGATATCCGCCATGAAGCCTGAACTCGATCCCGCGACTGTTGCCGCACACGAGGAACTGTTTGAAACTCAGATCACGCTACAGTCACGGCTGCTGGACTACATCGAGCAGGCAGGCGAGCTTCAGATACTTGATGAAGCGTGGGATGAGTTCAATCTGTACGAGGACATCCCCATGGATCCGGAAGACCCGGAGCCTGCGCTGCACTTTTTTCCGTGGGCACTGTTTTACTGGCGTCGTGATGTGTCTGAGGCTGACTTTCAAGCCGCACGCGATGAAATGCTTGCCGGCGACGGGGATTTGCTTGAAGACGAGCTTGACGATCTCGACGACGATGATGATGAAAACTGGCTTGAGGAAATTGAGGCCTTAAGCGACGAAGAGATCGATGAGATCCTGTCTGACTCGCTTGATGACGATGAGTTTGACGAGGACGGTGATGACGAACCCCACATATCCTTGCCGCCGATTGCCACCATGTTCATGAACTCGGTTGATGGCGCAGACGGCCAACACAGTCCGGCTGCTAGCCTGACTCTGACAGTCAAAGAACGTCAATTCATTGAGGCGGCTGCGCTCGCACCTTACAGTTTTCTTAAGGTCAACGCCGTTGGCCCAGGCCCCTTTGTGATGCTTGAAGACTTGATCATGCCCAATCAAAAACAGGTCTATGCACAGGTGTTGGTCGACATGCTTGAAGAAGGTGATGTGGTTTACGCCCAGGTTGTGTCAGTCAATGATGTGCATGTGTTGTGTGGCGTTGCACCTGCGGTGCTGCCTGAGTTTGTGCAAGAAGCGCTTGCCGATGCGCGCAGTCGGATTGCACCCATCATTAAAGAGCTTGGCGACGACTGGCACCTTGAGCTTGAGTTTGAGATGCGCTCGCTTTATCAGATGCTGATCTCGGATTTGCAGGGGTTGGAGGATGATGAGGGTGATGAAGGCGACGAGGATGGTGATATGTTAGATCAGACTAAGCACTGAATACTGCACATGCTATCGCTGTCTAGTTGCAGCATCGGAGTTCGCTGCCAGGATCCGTACTAATCTCTTGTCAATGTTCACACTTAATTTCGTCGCTAGATATGAGCAAACCTGAGCGTAAATCTCAAGGCAGTTCCCAAAGCAAGCCTCAGCGTAATGACCCATGTCCGTGTGGCAGCGGCAAAAAATACAAGCTCTGTTGTCTGGCAGCTCAGATGATGCCAAGTCCTCAGGATGCCGGCGAAGCACTCACCAATGAATTTGGTCTTTTGATGATTAGGCTCATAGAGTTCGTAACCGATGATTTGTCACCAAACACGCTGAACGCTGCGTGGCTGGACTTCAACCACGGCGCGGATCCTGAGATGGATCCCGAATCATCCGAGGTTCTGGGTTTCTTTTTTCCGTGGATGCTGCTCAATTGGTGTGCCGAGATACCTGAAAGCGTGGTTGAGCGATTTGGGTCAGACACGGATCAGGCCAATGACTCGAAAGAGTCTCTAGTTAAGTCTTTGGAACAAGACCTTGGGCAAGATGCTGACGGCACTGTGGGTGAGGAGCCAGTCGTGGTCTTCCCGCCAGTCGCTCAGATGTTTCTGGCGTGTATTGATGGCTTGGATGACCCCGACGGGAAGTATCAGAACCAGACGGTCAGCGATACTGAGCGCAGCCTGATTGAGCAGGCCATGATGGCACCCTATACCTTCTTTCAGGTCAAGGAGAAGATTGGGAAATACGTGAAACTCAAAGATCTGCTGGTGCCAGCTGAGCACTACGTATTTTCGCCGAATCTGGTCGACGATCTTGAGTCCGGCAGCGTGATTTACGGCCAGGTGGTGACCGTAAGAGGTGTGAGCATCGTGACATCAATCGCTCCACTTATGCTGTCACCCGATATAGTAGAGCCGCTGTCCCATGTGCGAGAGAAGATGATGGACATGTTGCCTGAGCTTGGTTCTGACTGGCGCCATGCAATGGCCGAGGAGATACGCGGTTTGTATCGCTCGATGGCTGGCGATTTCGAGCAAGACGAGCCAGATGATCAAGACAAGGAACATCCGGCAAACATGGCTGAAGATCCCTCACGGCCCGTACTCACAATCTTGAAATACCAACTGCCCGGCGACCTGGAAAACAATCTTCAAGCATTGGCGCACTTGTCAGGTAACACCGCTGAGGAATTGCTTTGCACCGTCGAGCCCTTTACTGAAGAGGTCGATGGTATTGAAGGCGAGGGTGTTCATTTTCCGTGGGTGGGTGACGATGATGGCGATGGCCAAGGCCTACACCTAGGTGAAATTCGGATCACCAAGGACAGGCTGGTAGCCCACTTGGTGGGCGAGGGAACCGGGCAAATGATCGAACAAGAGATCGCTAGGCAGATGGGCAGCAGGGCCAGACTTATGGAGCGCGAAGTCATGACGGTGGGCGACATGATGGGCGAGCTGGCCAAGCAGCGGGTGGCTGAGCGGGTTGCCCGGCGCAAAAAGTCAGGTCGTAATAAAGGTGGGTTGCACTAGGATTGTGTGGCAAGGGAGGACTCCTGACTTCTGCCAACTCGATAAAGAAATACTGAGCATCGAAAAATAATCCATATCTTTCAACGGGTTGTGATTTTTCAATTCGCTTTCGTACACACTAATGCTATCTTCGCCGGATGGCTGGAGACCTCACAACCCGCAAAACACGAACCGCATCTGGCGCGACCGCTGTCCAGGTGGTCCGCTATGACGGTAGACGTTGCATCGTGGTCAAGCATATGGGAAGTGCCCGCGATGAGGACACGCTAACCCTGCTCTTGGCTGATGCTGAGCGGTATGTTGAGAAGCATCGAGCCCAACCCAGTTTGTTTGCGGCACTCGAGCAACCGAGTCGGTTGGTCGATTTGTCTAAAGTTCGGCTCATTGGCGTGACGCATACGTACGCAAGGCGGGCGTTGCTGGCTTGTGCACATTTGTGCGGGTTAGATAAGCTGCCAATGCTATACCGCGACTTAGCGCTCATGCGGATCATTGAGCCAGCATCTAAGTTACGGACCATTGAACTGCTCAAGCAGTACTTTGATGTGACCTATGCGCAGCGAACAGTCTATCGTTTGCTGCCCAAGCTGGTGGATCATCAGGCAGCGATTGAAACCGCAGCCATTGACCTGGCACGACGCGATCTGAAGGAGTCCTTTGGCCTGGTGCTGTATGACGTCACCACGTTGTATTTCGAGTCGTTCAAGGAGTACGAGTTTCAACAACCCGGGTTCTCCAAGGACAATAAGCCACAGCAGCCTCAGATTGTCATCGGCTTGATCACCACCCGATCGGGCTTTCCGGTGATGCACGAGGCGTTTGAAGGCAACACCTTTGAAGGCCACACCATGCTGGCAATTCTGAAGCGATTTGAGCAGCGGGTGGGAAGTCAGTGCAAGCCAGTGATTGTGGCCGACGCTGCAATGCTCTCCACGGACAATATGCAAAAGCTCGATGAGCAAGGCTATCGCTATATTGTGGGTGCCCGGTTAGCCAATGGAGCCAAGACATTCGTCGATCAAATCGACGCCCAACTGCCACGCACCGACGGTGCAACCACACGGTTTAAGCACACGCTCAAGAAGGGTTCGCTTAAAACCGATGTTGATCTGATTTGCCACTTCTCTGATGCGCGTTACAAGAAGGACAGGCGCGAGTTTGAAAAACATATCAAGCGTGCGCTGGCATTGCTAGAGAAAAATGAGCCTGGTAGCGCGCCAAATTCATCAAGAAAGTCAGTGACAAAGATTCCTTGTTTGAACTCAACGATGCGCTCAAGACCAAAGCCGAGAAGCTGTTAGGCATCAAAGGCTATGTCACCAATGTCCCGCGCGATGAACTGTCTGATCAAGACGTGGTGGATTATTACCATGATCTCTGGAACGTGGAAAAAGCATTCCGTATGACCAAGTCGGACTTGCAGGCCAGACCCATCTTCCATTACACCGAGCAAGCGATCAGAGCCCATCTGGTCATCTGCTTCATGGGTCTGATGATGAGCAAATACCTCGAGATCAAAACTGGACACTCGACCCGGCAGATACGCGATCAGCTTTGGAAGGTTCACGAGGCTCATCTGCTCGATGACCGCACCGGCCAGACTCATGTAATGCAAATGGATGCGCGGGAGCTGGGAAATCCGGAACTAATTGATCTACTGGAACCCGTTTGTACACACTAAATGGCAGAACTCAGGAAAGAGAGGTCTTTCCCGCACCGTTTGGACCCAATACGCCCAGCATCTGCCCTACGGGCAAGTCCAGGTTGATTGACTGCACGATCTGCTGGCTGCCTCGGTGAACACTGACACGATCAAGTGTCAAGGCCGTATTGGGTGTAGTCATCGTCGCCCACCTTTTATGAGCAACCAGATAAAGAAGGGCCCTCCAACCAGGCTTGTGACGATACCGATCGGGAGTTCAGCCGGCAAAATCACCACACGGCTTAGCCAGTCAGCTAGGGTGAGAGCAAGTGCCCCACCAATAGCAGATCCGGGCAAAACCCAACGATGATCAGCACCTTGCCATAACCTGACTAGGTGGGGAATGACCAAACCTACAAACCCAATACCCCCCGTTACTGCAACAGTAGGGCCGACGGCTAGCGCTACTAGAAGTATCAATTGCCAGCGCAAGCGTTTGATATCGAATCCAAGGTGAAACGTTTCGCGTTCGCCGAGCAGCAGCGCGTTAAGCGCCCTCCAACGGGCCAGTAACAACCCAGCCGCAATGATCGTCCAAGGCGTGAGCCAAGCTAGCATGGGCCAATTGGCACCCGCCAGACTACCCATGCTCCAAAATGTCAGATCGCGCAGTTGTGCATCATTGGCATGAACAATAATCACACCCATCGCACTCCCGCAGATTGCATTGATTGCAATTCCTGCCAACAATAGACCTGCGCTACTGTGTGACTTGTTGCCAAGCGCGTATGCGATGAACGTCGCAGCCAAACCACCAAAAAACGCGAATCCGCCGATCAGGCCAACACCGCCGCTAGTCAACACAATCGCAACCACGGCACCTAGCCCGGCACCCGCAGACAAACCGACTAGTCCAGGCTCCGCCAATGGGTTACGAAAAAGAGCCTGCATGGCTGCACCTGCGATGCCTAACGCAGCACCGGTGATGACGCCAAGCAAGACGCGGGGTAAGCGAATATTTAGCCAGACGTTGCGCGAGGTATCGTCAAGTGCACTCCCCATCAGCCAGTGCAACAGATCAGAGATCGGGATGGGGTAGGCGCCGTTGGCAGAAGCCACTAACACTGAAATTAACAACGCAGCCAGCAGCCCCACGAGCGGAGCTGCTGGCGCGCATAGCCACTGGAATTTGGCAGGCTGACGTCTAACGGCTATTGCCATGGACGGACCCAGTTTTTACACGCTCGATCGCCTCTGGCAATCGCAAACCAAAACCCATTGCCAATAAGTCATCAAGCACAACAATGCGATCATTTTGAACGGCAGGCGTATGCTTTAGAGCGGTTTGTTGCTTTACAGCGTTGATTCCGCCTAAGGCATTGACACTGCTTGCTGTCACTATTAGGACATCAGGTGCAATGGCAGTCACAACCTCCGCTGACAAGGGCTGATAACCGGTCTGGTGACTGAGGGCGTTGTTCAACCCAGATTTCTGTATGAGGACCTCTGCGTTGGTGCCGCTACCGGCGCCGAGCATTTTTCCGCCGCGCATCACGATCAGCATGGCCACCGCTGGTTTCGATTTTGCATCTAACGCTTTGCGCAGGTTCTGATCAAAATTTTGCAGCACTGCCACTGCCTGCTGTCCTCTATTTAATGCTTTGGCAACAGCTAGAACCCGCTCCCGAAGAGACTCGACCGTTGGTGTGTCTGGCACGAGAATGACCGGCACACCGAGTCCACGTAATTGCTCAATGGCTTGTGGAGGACCAGCGTGCTCAGAAGCAATCACCACCGTTGGCTTGAGTGAGGCGACGCTTTCAGGCCCGAGTCGCCGGTAGTAGCCAACGCTGGGCAAATCGCGAGCCTGCGGCGGGAAGATGCTGGATTGGTCAACACCCACGAGCAGGTCTTGAGCATCGAGTGCGTAGACGATTTCTGTCACGCTACCGCCAAGACTGACTACTCGAGGTGTGCTGCTGGTAGCGATAACGTCTGGCGTGGTGGCAGTGATGACTAGCCCAATCATCAACGCCAGAATGTGACGATGTTTTGACATGGATGGCATCAGGCTCTCAACGGTGCGTGGCACAAAGACAGCATCAGGTCACGCCACTCGGGCAGTTCAGGCTTGCCTGGTTTGCGTGCACCAAAAAACTGGACTATTAATTCGCCATCACTGTCAAACACTTCAAGTGAAGTAACCCAGCCATCCTCAGTGGGCTTTTCGACAATCCACGTGCTTGCAACATCATCCATGTTCAGGTGCAAGTTGAACATCGGATCCAGAACGTTGAGCCACGGTCCTCGGGTAACAATCTGTTTGACTGGCCCCGTGTGGATTTGAATCATGCCACGATTGCCGACAAAGCACATGATCTCCAGATCAATATTCGATGCAGTCTGTAGCATGGTATCGACTGTGCTGTTCGGAACGCGTTGCGCCAGATCTTCACCCGCATGTGACAGTGCGCCTAGGCGACTGATATTGTGTTTGGCCAGCATTGGGAAGAAGTCATGCGTATCAGTCAGTGCGAGCCATGCTGCTTTGAATGCCTCGACATCGTCAGGTGCATCAGGACGAACCTTTTTGCTGATTGCCTTGTGCTCAGGCCATTGCGGTTTTTGAATATGACTCTGAATCAACTCAAGGTACTCGCTCAGATTGGTGTGTTCCGTGCAGTAAACTTTGTGCACGGCCACACCTTCAGAGTCAAAAAACTGCAAGCTTTTCCGGCCACCCTCTTCAACAGCAAACGCATCTTGCCAGCAAGCAAAAAATACACGCAGATCAATGTCAGGCCCTAGCACCAGTCCCATCGGACCTTCTGCCTGAATGTCGAGAAACTCGCCATGGCGCTCGTGCACGCAACTATCATTACGTGTCAGCGCCATAACTGGCCCGAGCTTGCCAATCTTGCGAAACACCGACTGGCCTGTTCCTGTGAGCGGTATGCTTTTGATGGGACCACAACTTGCAGCCACCCATTGCGCCTCCGAGAGGCCTAGCTCTCGTGCGATATCCCGGGCTCGTTTTGCTTTAGCCACATGATCAAGTGCGTCGTAACGTGCCAACACATCTGCTCGTTTCGCTTGATAGTCAGGGTTGATCTGTTGGGCTGGTATATCAATCATGTCGAGCATGAGTCGCCTTCCTGGAAATGAGGTTTGCCAGTAATTAGTACTGATAAGTGAGCGTGAGCGAGAAATTTCGACCTGGTTGGGTGTATAGGTCTACTTGTGAAGCAGGCGTATTGTCAGGCACATCCAGCGCATTCCAGTAAGCCTTGTCAAACAGGTTGAACACGCCTGCCCTGACGGTCAGCCCCTTGACCGCGGACGGGCTCCAGTATGCGGTCAGATCAACCACGCCGTATCCTGGCGCAACAAAGTTGGTGTCGGCGTTAGATACATTATTGCGTTGCTGGGCTGCGGCGAGTTGTACCTGTGCCCCCCATTCTTGAGCGTCATAACCAACCCCAATCAATGCCTGCAACGGTGCTACCGAATTTAAGTTTTGATTGGTTGACTGGTCTTTACCCACAGTCCAAGCCATAGAGGCAAATGTCCGCCAATTTGACGTTATTTTCCACGAGCCGTTTGCTTCGATGCCGTAGATGCGAACGTCTTCGAGGTTTTCAAATGTCTCAACGAATAAGAACCCGGCCTCGCTAACAGAAACCTCGTTGATGAAATTTTCGTAACTGTTGTCAAAGTATGTCAGTGCACCAGCGACCTTACCGTCATCATACTTGGCACCAAGTTCCCAGCCACGACCTTTCTCGGGCTTCAGGTTGGGGTTGCCTTTAACGAGATAGGGAGTAGGGCCTCCGTAGCCTTGAAACAATCCATACAACTGAGTGGCTGTTGGCGCGTTAAAAGATAAAGCATATTGTGCATACAAAGCCAAGTGATTAGTTGCATTGAAGGTTCCCAATAGTTTGGGAGACCATGCACTGGCACTGTTGTTAGTCGGATCGAAGTTGTCTACGCCTGTATTGCCGTTGTAGCTACTAGGCGAGTAACTATAGTAGTCATATCTAATACCTGGTGTAAGTTCGAAGCGGTTGTTCGCAAAGCCAACGGTGTTTTGTAGCCAGAGTCCGACTTGATTGCCGTCGGTGGATGGCACATCACTTTGCGATCCATGCAGCGAGGCGCAAGAGCCAGGGGCACCAGGTCCATACGAGGGGCAGTTATCGTACGAACTGTTGTACTGAGTTAGCTGCGTATTTAGATACTCAAAACCCACGCTCAAGCGTTGAGACACTGTTCCTTCAATTTTTTTGCTCGCTTCCGTATTCAAGCCATAACTGTTTTGCTTCATGTCACTGCCACGGTTGTACGCACCGTAAGGCACCCCGGTGGGGTTGCGTGAACTGACGGCAGGATAGCGGTAGCGGTTGCTTTGCGAATCAATTTCGACCTGCTGCCAATAGACTTGGGCAGAAAAAGTGTCAAGCCACGCGCCCGATTGCGGTGCTGCCCAGCCATAATCGAGTGAGACACTTTGACGCTTTGTTTGTTCCGTTACCGTGCTTTGGTCTGGCGCATACGTCGGGCGTCCGCTAAACGCATTGAGATAACTCGATGAGTAATTATCGATGTCGTCTTGGCGATCGAAGTAGGTAGCAGACAGTCCAAACGTATGAGTCCTGTCGACTGTCTTTTGAAGTTTGAGCAGATAATTCTGCTGTGTATAGCTATCTGGGTTTGGCTCAGTACGGGTGGGTCCGTAGCCACCTACCGTACCCATGTTGCTGGTTTGATTGCCAAACTGACCGCCGGCTTGGATAAGCCATTGCAACCCATTTTCTGCCTGGCCGGCAACCGCCGCATTAATCAGCCAACTGTTGTCTGCGCTGTAGTATCCGGTCTTTCCTGCAAAACCTAGCGTTTTGCCATCGGTCAAAAGGTCGTTTGGGGTGAGTGTGCGTAAATCCACCACTCCACCAAAAGCGCCCGAGCCAATCGTGCTCGAGTTTGCGCCACGCACAATATCGATCGAGTTTAATGAGTTGAAGTCGATGCCATTGACTCCTCCCGAGGCATTGTTTCCTTGAGTTCCACGCAAATCTGCCCTTAGATAGGGCTGCCGAATGCCGTCGACTCGGGTCACCACGCGGTTCTGATCAAGGCCTCGGATGTTAATACTGTTGCTTACGGTGCTGAAATTCACACCAGGAAGGGCGCGCGCACCAAGCTCATTGAAGTTAAGTATTTGTTGTTGATCAAGCACTTGGCGATTAGTTTGGGAGGCCCAGGGGGTGCTCTCTTGCTCTTGCTCTCCCATGATGGTAATTGCCTCAAACACCTGGGACGACGTGCGGTCTTGCACGTCAGATGCACTTTGCGCTAGTGCGGTGCTGGCGCTGACCGCCAATGCAAAGGTGGCCGCAAATTTGCTCGCTGGCATTGTGCGGGTGGTTATCGAGCGTTGGTTTTTTTTGATATCTATACGCATGTTTGGTAATCGACGGCGTGGTCGCGCTGTTAGATTTATTGAAAACACATCAATCATCGTATTGTGATGACGAATGATAATCGTTCGTATTACGATTGTAAAGCCGCTTTCTTTTTTTATTTGTTTGTTTGTTTTGCTATTGGCTTGGGGCTAAGTTTCCTGCTGCCAGGCCGTCGCGCTCGTGGAAGCACGAGTCAATTTGCCGCTCGAGCACCGTGTGACTCCAGCTATTTTCTGTACAGGCCTATCCAGACCTACCGACTTCACCCTGCCCAACAGGGTGCGCACGTGCCCCCAAGGCATTTGTCCCACAGGCTGAGGGACAACTTCAAAGAGTGGGCTAAAAAGACATAAAACTGTCGCATGGCCCACAGCGGTATCATGCCTTGGTGGAACTGTGCCGAGATAGTCGCCTGTCTTGGCTTCGTAGTTGGTACTTGTTCTGCCGCGATGAAATGCAAGGCCGCCTTGTCGTAAACGCCGAGGCAATACGGCGGTCATCCTAATTGTCGCCGACCAGATTGGACGTAACCTGCGTGACTGGTTGTAGTGTCGTGCACACAAAAGCCCTACTAACCTCGATCGTTCACAATGCATCTGTCAAAATAGAGCTAGCCCTAGCGTACCAATATTGATACATTGCGAGACAGAACCAACGCTTGATGTTCGCTTCTTCATGACCGATGCTGGCTCTGAACCGGTCAGGGAATGGCTAAAGGGTTTGCCAGCTATCGAGCGCAAGGTAGTTGGTGAAGACATCAAGACGGTGCAGTTGGGTGGGCCTCTTGGCATGCCTTTGGTACGTAACCTCGGTGATAGTATCTGGGAAGTACGCATCAAGCGCGGAAACCGGGTTGTCCGCGTGCTGTCTGCACTGGACCGATCCATCATGGTGTTGCTTCACGGCTTTATCAAGAAGCAACAGGCCACGCCCAAGCCAGATTTGGATTTAGCCAAAGAGCGTCTGAAGCAACTGAAATGGAGATGACGATGGCAGAGAAACATATCGGCAGCAGCTTTGATGAGTTCCTGCAGGAAGAAACGATGCTCGAAGAAGCGACAGCAGTCGCTATCAAGCGCGTCATTGGCTGGCAAATTGCCCAAGAAATGAAAGCCCAGTCGTTGACCAAAACACAACTGGCCTCAATGATGCATACCAGCCGAGCTGCACTGAACCGTCTCCTGGACGAGGAAGACACGAGTCGGACGTTAACCACGCTGGCCAGTGCGGCAGTTGCACTAGGCAAAACGATTAAGCTCGAATTGCAAGCTGTCTGATGTCTTTGAGCCCCCGTAGTGGCTGGCATACAAGACCAATTGAACATGCGCTTCCCGATTGTCCCTGTTGCGCCCTGCTGACACCGAAGTGAAATTTTGCTTGGGGAACAAAAAAATTTCCCCAAATCGACGCAAAGCCAGTATTCATGCGGCTTCCGTGTCCGGCCCCGGGCACCACGTATAAATTATTGATTTATAACGATTTTATGTCATGCGGTTGACCGGCTGATGACTTCTGGCTCTACCCGGCTCTACCCCATTATGGGGGGATGAGTATCCACTACACCCGGTTAAAGTCGAGGAACCGCCGACAGATAATCTCCATCTGAGCACATAAGATTTTTCCCATCCAATTTAAATACGGCGGCTCGAAAAGCTGAATATCCCGCAACTAGATTACGGCCAGGGATTGGAAAAGCGGTCATCGGTGAGAAACTGCTCATCTGTCAGGGCGTGAAGAAAAGCAATCAGATCATTCAGCTCACCATCGTCAATTGTGAAACCAATGATCAGTTCACTACGCAAAGGGTTGGGTTTGCCACGAGTCGTAGCTCCTCTGCCTTTAACAGCGTAATGCGATCGAATAACATCTTCGAGCGTGTCTACTGATCCATCATGCATATAGGGGCCTGTAACGGCCACGTTGCGTAAACTTGGGGTCCTAAATTTCCCCTGATCGCGAGGCTCACCGGTGAACTCAACAATGCCGGGATTTTCTGACGGGTAGGCCCCCTGTTCGTTCTCGTTATACAGTCCTGTGTTGTGAAAACCAAGTTCAGGAAATGGCATACGTTTGTGCACCACGCTATCGGTAAAATTCAGTCCCCCATGGCAGTGATAGCACTCCATCTTGTGACCGAAGAACAATGTCTCGCCGCGTTTAGCTGAATCGCTGATTGCTGTTGGGTCGTTGCCGTACTTGTAGCGGTCATACGGACTGTTAAACGACAGCAGTGTCCTCTGAAAGGCCGCAATGGCTTTGGTCAAAGTCGACAACGAATACAGCTGCTCTTCTCCCTGAGTCGCCTCTTCGGGGAATGCCGCCGTAAAAAGCCCTACGTAGGTCTGATCGGACTTCAACCGTGACCATAATTCGTTTTCACGACCGGCCATGCCCATCTCAACCGGATGCTCGCCAAATAGCGGAATAAGTGCCTGTATCTCCAAGGACGTCAGTTGCGGGTTCATCCAAGTCAACACAGGCAAGTAGGCAACATTCCCGAGCGCCATCGCATTTCTGGTAGCCAGTTCTCCGGTAACGCCCGGAGACGTGGTTCGCCCATCTGTGAAGCCGAGCGCTTGAACATGGCATGTCGCGCATGACATGGAGCCATCGCTGGACAACCTGATGTCGTAGAAGAGATGACGACCCAATTCAACTTTTTCAGCGCTCATTGGGTTATCTGCAGGCACGACCGGCTCGGGCACCCAGTTCGGCAATTGCCAATCAAACGTTGCACCCGCTAGAGTGGCCTGGCTAAAAGCCAGGCCACTAACGAGCAGCACGTTGGCCACTACCTTAGTTAGCCATGTGCTGTTCATCATTTATTGTTCCGGAAAACTGCTGAACACCACCGGGCTGGCCATCATAGGGCAGACCGAATGCTTTCATGATCGGTGGGCAGTCGGGGTCGTTGGGGAAGCTCATGCACCCAACTGCAGTTTTAGGCGTATTGACATCGACATTCGCGTTTGCAAGTACTGCGCCAATATCAGCAATCACGACATCCTTTGCGGGGTCAAATGAATCAAAGCGCACAGTCACTCGATTCGGATTCTTGCAGCTACCGGGTGGTGTGGTTTTTGACGCCGATGCGCAAACGGTACTGCCTAGGTGGACGGAGAATCCGGAAGCATTACCACCACCTTGTTTATCGGCTGGCAAGGTCGTTTTTGATTGCCCGGTAGTTGCCATATCAAATTTGAGAAACTTATAGCCGCCCTGCCAGTTCCAGAACATAGCCGTGCTGCTCAAGGGAGCTGGGGCGATTGTAGGATCGCCGTGATTAAGCGCAAAAGGGACCCCCAGCGTGAATTCAATGCCTTTGTAATCCCCGTGCGGCACCGTGCCGCGAACACTCTGGTTCAATGGGGCAGTGCCATTTCGACAATGACTAGTGCCATTCTCAAAGTCGATGAGCGCGACGTTATCAATTTGCCATGTCTTGTCCTGCGTTAACTGTAACGGAATCGCATTGCCCTGGCCATCAATAAGACGAACATCGCTGATGAACATGCGGAAGTCGCTTGGCGTGATCATCGACTTGGACGTACCAACGTCGGCGTAGGACTTCCCACATTCAAATGGTTGACCGTTGACTTGTCCGACAAAGCGGATTTCAGTCTCGCCGTGTGCCATGGAGATTGCTGGACTGGCCAGTAATGCTAACGCCAATACCGTGGCGCTTAAGGTTTTGATTGATTTCATGATGAATATCCTTGAAATAGTTGTACGACGGTACATAACCGGTCAGTGACTGTGAGTTTTTTTGCCTAATCGAGGCGCTTGCACCCACACATTGACGGTTTGGTGTCCGCCATCGTCAAAATTCAATGTGAGATCGAAGGTGTCACCATTCTTGAGCGATTGCTGCAAGTCAGTGAGCAAGATCCGATAGCCCTGGTCATCGTTGTGACGAAACCGTTTCGATGTTTTGGGTTCGATCGTGATGGTCTGGATGGTTATCCATTGGGCGACGTGTTCAGGCGTATGTGTTTCGGTTTGCAGTGTTACTTGACCAGCAACATGACTCTGAGCGCCTGTGATCCGATAGGTCTGGGAACCACGATTGGCTAACTCACGAAAGTAAACGCTTGCACCCAAAGGGTCTTGAGTGAGCACGGCATAGGGATGGTCGAGCGTCAGCTTGCCGTAGCTAGTCCCGTGTGACCAAGTTGTGGTGGGCGTTGAAATAAGCCAGACGACGAAACTTGCCAGCAATGCATACTTTCTGAGTCCAAAATGCATAGGGAACACCTTTGAGCATAGATAGATAGCGCAAATCATCCACGGCCAGCCGCAAGGCCGCGTGGAACGAGTGCGAAACAAACAAAAGGTCAGATATGCAGCGGTGGAGCTCGGGGATTGGCAGGATGCCAACCTAATGAGGGGTGAGGATGTGTACCCGAAATGGGTTGGCCAAACGTTTGTTTGCCCAGCCCCGGTAGCCGAAACCCTTGAAAGTCCGGCGCCAGATATGAAAAACCTGTTACACCGCAGTAATCACAGTGATGATCCTGGAGGGACGTTGGTTTGTCTTCGCCAGCAACAGGTGTGTCCGTGACATCGAGAGCGATGTATTTGATGCCCGACGTCGTGCAAACCGCCACCTGCAGAGAGTCATGTTGCAAAACAGGTACGATCGCTTGGCTGATACCAGGTAACATCAAACCGAACATCATTGCCAGCAAAGCAAGATATCCAGTTAATTTCTTGTACAGACGTGTGCGAAACGTTTCAAGCATCGTTGAATTCTATCAGGCAGAGCCGGAATATGTCGTGTTTCAACAACACAGCCGTGCCTAGCTTTTCCAGATTTCACCTGTTGCGCCCTGCTGACACCGAAGTGAAATTTTGCATGGGGAAGATTGTTGTTTCCCCAAATTGACGCGAACCCTTTAGTCATGCGGCTTTTGTGTCCGGCCCCGGGCACCACGCTTTGTAACGCATTGATTTTAAGAACATTTGGCTCTACCCCATTATGGGGGGACGGAACATTTTTCAAATTCCATTGAAGCGGGATTAGAGTTAACCACATCCGGTTTCTTGAGCAATCACCACACAACCAATTTCAACCGCATAAGCCCAAACAACGGGCTAGGTTAACGCGTGTGTCTGCTCGCTGGCTCAGACGTACTGGTCGTCCCCCCAAAAGTCCGAGGGCAGTCAGCAGAAGAGACCAGTGCCTGAATCACCACGGCTTTCACCCGCCCACCGATCAGTGATGTAGTATCAAACGAGTTGCAGCGGCAAGCGTTGTTAGCCTCAACGGAAAACTCTGGAATGACCACATCTAACGTTCAACTTTTTGTCTCTGCCGATGGCCTTTCTCGCTTGGAGGTGGCACTTGACCACGACACGGTATGGCTAAGTCAGGGGCAAATGGCCGCTTTATTCGACAAGGATATTAGAACCGTCGGCGAGCACATCAAGAATATCTACTCCGAGAAGGAGCTAGATAAAGACTCAACTATCCGGAATTTCCGGATAGTTCGACAGGAGGGCAACCGAGAAGTCAGTCGAAACATTGATCACTACAACCTTGACGTAATCATTTCAGTCGGTTATCGGGTGAAATCCCAGCGTGGCGTGCAGTTTCGCCAATGGGCCACCCGCACACTAAAACATCATTTAGTTCAAGGATTCACTCTGAACCAACGTAGACTCATCGAGCGTGGGGTTGAATTTGATCAAGTTGTTAACCTGCTTAGCAGGACACTTAGTAATCAAGGCCTAGTTTCGCCTCAAGGCGCCGCCGTTGCTGCGGTTATAAGCGATTACGCAAGGTCGTGGAGCCTACTCCAAGGCTACGATGAGCAGGCACTCCCAAAACTTGACGTAAAACAGCAGGGGATGCTTCCACTCGAACTAGACGAAGCATTGACTGCCATCGCCGATCTGAGACAAGCGCTGATTTCCAAAGGAGAGGCGACCGAATTGTTTGGCCAACTCCGAGGATCGGGTCTTGCCTCAGCCTTAGGAACAATTGAGCAAGGCTTTGGCGATGAGCTGTTCTATCCCAACATTGCCAGCCGGGCTGCCCATCTGCTTTATTTCGTCATAAAAAATCATCCGCTAGCAGATGGCAATAAGCGCTGCGGTTCGTTTCTATT
Organism: Burkholderiaceae bacterium; assembly: GCA_021208885.1. GTDB lineage: Bacteria > Pseudomonadota > Gammaproteobacteria > Burkholderiales > Burkholderiaceae_B > Algicoccus. The sequence goes on along the minus strand of JAJOJF010000028.1, from coordinate 12,367 downwards.
TCTATGGTATCTACGCCGCAACCAAGCATTGCTGGCACGACCGGTAGATCAACTGATCAACGACAATACCCTGGTTGCACTTGCACTATTGGTTGCCGAAAGTCTTCCCGCTCAAAAGACGTTAATGATCCGGCTGATAGAGCACTTTATAACGCTGCCAAATTCCGGCGCCGTTTAAACCGATCTACACCGGACAAAGTACTGATGCATCCAAATATCTCTTGCCGGCAAACGCGGCACCACGTCAAAAACGGTCCTACAAGACCATCCTGACCTGCTTTTCCCGATTGTCCCTGTTGCGCCCTGCTGACACCGAAGTGAAATTTTTCTTGGGGAACAAAAAAATTTCCCCAAACTCACGCAAACCATTTATTCATGCGGCTTCCGTGTCCGGCCCCGGGCACCACGGATAAGTCATTGATTTATAACGTTTTTTAATTCTTCCCACTTGGATTGTGGCTCTCCGCGAGTCAGAAAGTAGCACCGTTTATCTGATCAAAGTAATCTAGCCATCATCACAACAAAAACAACAAAACCGCCCTCAAGCCGACACCTCGCTGTTAGCTCTCACACCCCGTAGCGCAAGCTAATAAAACGCAACTTGCCCACTTCCCCACCAAAGCTCTCTTCCGATGCTCACTCGAGACTAGCAGACCTCAGAGACATCGTTCAGCACCCAGGAGTCAGTCGTTCTCCACTTGTGTCTGCAAGTAGTTTGCAAGTCCCATCGACTGAATCAACGACAACCGAGTTTCAAGTTCATCAATATTGTCCTCGCAGGACTTCATCAGATCACGCAGCAACTCTTCGCTTGCGAAGTCATGTAAGCCATTGCAGACTTTGATCGCTTCATCGATACACGTGTGCTGTGAAGTGAGCTCATATTGAAGGTCGCCTTTGATGGCTTCTGGTACGTTCTCACCGATCTGCAAATTGCCAAGGCTTTGCAGATTGGGCAAACCTTCTAGGAACAAGATACGCTCGATGACTTTATCTGATTGCTTCATCAGCTTGATTGATATCTTATAGTTGGCCTCGTTAAGCCCCTGAAGCCCCCAATTGGCAAACATCCGAGCGTGCAGAAAATACTGATTGATTCCGGTCAACTGACTTTTGAGGACAGTATTCAGTGCAGTGATGATTTTGCGGTCAGTTTTCATGATGCTATCCCACCCCTTAGATTTGGCTCTGGATGTAGTTTTCCAGACCCATCAACTCAATCTGCTTGAGCTGCTTTTCCAGAAAATAAGCGTGATCCATTTCGGTGTCATCCAGCTGCACCACCAAGGCCTGGCGGGTCACGTAGTCTCGCGCCAGCTCACACTCTGCAATGGCTGCTTTGAGGTTCTTTGACACCCGATACTCCACCTCAAGATCCGAATTCAACATTGCCACAACATCCTTACCAATCTTCAAGCCTTCACGTTTCGACAGATCAGGCTTGCCCTCCAAAAACAAGATCCGCTGAATCATGGCACGCGCATGCTCTTTCTCGTGCTCTGACTCGTGAATGGCTTTCTCGGCTAGCTTGGTGAGACCTAAATCTGCATACATTTCACCGTGAATGAGATATTGATCGACCGCAGTCAATTCACCGGCCAAGAGCTCGTTTAGCGTTTTGATAATTTTGACGTTGCCTTTCATGTAGACCCCTTTTTAAAACGGCGTCACATCGCCGCACCACCAGACCAAACTGTGTTTATTTTAAAAAAACTGACGGGATCAAACGCTTTACCTGACTTTTTTGCAGTGGTGAAAGAAATGATTCTCGGTTAGTGATTCTCGGTTAGTAGACATGAGAATTCTTGGTCCATGGCACAAAACCGTCTTGAAAATTATTTGGCTTTCCGATCACGCTTATCATCCGCCAAGTTACGGACCAATGGTCACCTCGTTGCAACGCGCTCAACTTTTGACGCCGCCATGTATTTCAGACTCTTAAAGACGGATATGAGATGTTGATAAAAATCGCTGATCGTCATCTGTGCCCGCAGTCTCGCCACGTTTTCTCGCCAGCACTGGTTAATGGACGACATGCGCTTGGCGGGGTTTTTTCCTAAGCGCTGCCCCTCAGTTCAATCCGACAATTAGTGAAAGGCACTTTTTCAAGAACGACTTCCAATTTTGCTGCATCCTAACAAAGTGGCTCGTTTTGCGCCGCTTAGTGACAAAAACTTCCTAAGTGAACCACACCGAACAGCGCGAGAGCGGGCGTTTGACCTCGATAGCTACTTGGGATGATTAAATGAGGAATAACTAATCTATATTGCTATTGATTAATGAAACAAACTACTTGCAGTGCCAGTCATGCATAATTTTCCCAAACCATGAGCCGAATTGTTTCCCAACTTCAGGGTCGCGTCAGGATTCGCGACCATTTACTACGCATTCCGCAGCGGATGGCAATTGCCGTCCGTGCGCTCGAAGATGTAGCTGGCATCTCATCAATTGAAGGCAATACCAAGACCGGTAGTATTTTGCTGCGATTCGAAAGTAACGCACTCCCATTCGAGACATTAGAATCTTTGATAGACGCGGCCATAGAGCAAGCAGCTCGCTACCACATCGCATCACAAAACCCTTCCTTGAAACGCCAGATCAATCGTGCTGCCAAAGTGGGCATGCTAGGCAGCTTGGTTACCTCGATGGCACTCTTAGTAACCTGTCATAAAAAAGGTCATGCTGCCGCAGGCGGAGTGTTTTTGGCCTGTCTGAGTGTGCATACGGCAATTCACCGAAAGAGCCTGATCCGATAATTGCGCTAGCCAAACATTGGTTAGTTGTGACTCAGGACTCTTCTTCTTGTACGCGATGACTCCGCTGGTAGCCGCTTTTGAGGCAGACCGGCGCCCAAGAGTGCCCTTAGCAACGTACCAATGGTACTGCCGTTATGCAGCATGGATGTTGCTACGGGAGACAGCCATCCAAAAGCCGCGGCCCCCAGAATGCCCGAGTTAAACAACAACGTTAATTTGTAATTGCTGTCAATGAGTTTCTTGGTGGCTATAGCTAGCGCCTTAGCATCAGCCACGCCTGCAAGATCATCTTCCAGCAAGGCAATATCTGCAGCCAGCCTAGCAACATCAGCGCCATGATGCATCGCGATACCAACACTCGCGCCCGTGAGTGCTGGTGCATCGTTGACACCATCTCCGACAAAGGCCAGTTTGGCGCCATTCGCAGCCAACCGCTCAAGCATCTCAGCCTTCTGGTCCGGTAATAAACCAGCATGGTATTCATCTAAACCAAGTGTTTCGGCCATGGCCCGTGCCCTCTCTTCTTGATCTCCGGTCAGCATGACTAGTTTCTTTGCGCCCAAATCACGTAGCCGCTCAAGCGTGGCTCTGGCGTTTTCACGAAGGGTATCGGTAAGCGCAATCACGCCCAGTAGGCTGCCACCAAAGCCGATGTAAAGAAGGGTCTTTCCATCAGTTAGTAACTCATCGAGTTCCTGACGATGACCGCCGAGAACAATCCCTTCATCGTCTTCAATAAAATGACGCGAGCCTACGACAATGCGTTGACCCTTGATCACACTGGCAACACCATGTGCCACAACAAACTCCACGTCGCCATGGTGAAAGTGGTTGGGCCGTTCAAGGTCGTGTGCCGCCGCGACTACTGCCTGTGCGAGGGGATGAAAATAATGTTCTTCGACTGACGCCGCGAGATTGATCAAATCTTCAGGTGTAAATTGCGGACTAAAACTGATAGCATCCGTTACGCGCAACTGACCGCTGGTCAGCGTGCCAGTTTTGTCGAACACAAAAGTATCTGCTGCAGCAAGCCGCTCTAGGGCGCCGGCCTCTTTAATAAGGATGCCGTTGTGGCCACCTCGTGCCATGGCAGCCTTGAATGCAACAGGCGTTGCCAGTTTGAGCGCGCAGGAGTAGTCGGCCTGCAGGATGGCAGCAACCCGGTCCCAGCTTCCTGTGGTGAACCAGGTCAGTCCAGCTAGCCCCATGACCATAGGGACTAATTTGTCAGCCAGCCTTGCCGCTTCAAGCTGAGTGTTGCTTTTTACCGATAAGGATTGTTCGACAAATGCTGCGATCCTGGATGCAACGGACTGCGCACCAACACGCTCGGCGTAAATTCGAATACGCCCTTCATCGACAAGGGTGCCTGAAAGGACTCGATCGCCCCGCTTACGCACGACGGGCACACTTTCGCCCGTCATGGTGGATTCATTAACGAGCGCCTCACCGCCAAGCACAGTGCCATCAACGGGGATAACATTCCCGGTTGCCGCAATGACGGTATCCCCCACCTCGACGGCTTTAGCATCAATCAGAATTTCTTCGCTGTCGCGCTCAACCCATACTTCAGGTATGGAAGGATGCAGCAGGTGTTTCAGGAGGTCGTCAGAACGACGCTCGATAGACTGCTCGAGATACTCGCCCAAAGCCAGCAAAAAGGAAGTAGTATTTGCGGCCAAATAGTCTTTACGACCAATTGAGATCGCAATGGCTAGCGCCTCCAGCACGTGTGAAGTGACACCGGACTCCAGCAGATCTTCGATAGCTTCCTTGAATACTGGCAAAGCTGCGCCAATCGCAACAGGTTGCTGCAAGGCCAGATTTAAACGGTTCGATGCCAGCAAGGTCGTACCCGCTAACATGACTGGCGTCATCGAAATTGGCGCCACCTTACCGCCTAGGCCTTCAGGTTCTAGGGTTAGGGACAGTAATCCATGTTGCAGATCAGTAAATCCGGTGATGGCAGGGTCAAATTCAATCGCGATTGAACGTGCCACCTGATTGACCTTGACACATTTGACGCCCGGCAACCCACTAACAACGCCCTGTATTCGACTGGCCTGCATCGGCGCGCCTTTGGCACACCGATAGGCAAAGCGAACTCGCGTTGGCGTCTGATGCCGCGATTCAAGCGCAGTAAACCAAGCCGGCATCAGTTGCTTCCGTGCGCTTCAGCTTCCACCTCGGCCTTTAGATCAGCCATCTGCTCTTTCATTTCTTCAAAACTTCCCGCCACGCCGGCATACATTTTCATGGCCGACTTGATGATCTTCGCACGCATGGCTTCATCACTCAGCACCCAAGCTGCGCCAGCACCGATAATTAAACCCAGCAGGAACTGCTCACTATTACGTGCAGGGAACATGCTAGTGAGGCCATGCATAAAACCTGCGTTAGCACCCGGTTGCTGCGGCCCCATCTGGCCAAAGCCGTTAGCTTGTGCATAGGCCATATAGCCTGCCGGATCAAAAGCGGGCGACTGACCATATCCCACACCACCCATGCCCTCACCGTATCCTTGATTGCCATGACCCATGCCGCCCATGACGCGATTTTTTTTCTTACCCATTTTCACTCACCCTTATTAAGTTTGATTTTTCTGTTTAGGAGCCGCTCAGTCACGTAGACACCCATCGCGCCCGCAGCCACCGAGATCAAGGCGGACCCATAATCACTACGACGCACTGCACCAACGGCGTGAATACCCGCTGCTAGGGCAATACCGCCCTGGACACCCTGGCGCAGGACACGCGTCAAATTGGCCTGCGTAAATGGCGCATCGACATCCTGAAACGCCGAGACGCATCCGGCCGCTACAAAACCCCTAAGAAAGCCTCGGTCCGGCCAAGCCAAAGGCCTCAGGTTATCGATGACCGGCTTCATTGCTCGACCTCTACATTTTCGGTTTTGATTGCGCTAACACGTTTGCTGGCTGCCTTTTTAGCAGGGGCCTTGCTTGAGGTCTTTTTCGCAGCTGGTTTTCTACGACTGACTGGTTTTTTTACGGGAGGCTCTTCTTGCGAACCCGCCAAACGAGCCTTAGCTTTATCAGTAAGCTTATAAGCCGCAGCCAGTCCAGACTCACCAGCTTCTTTGAGCTTTTCCTGAGCAGCGACTAGGGCTTTGCGAGTTCTTTCATTTTTGGCAACCCGGAGAGCAACCACACCGGTTGCAACACCAACAACGAAGGGGAATAACGGAAACATGATGTAACCTTCCTTTAAGTGGAATGCTTCTTTCGATAAATCAGAACCCCTGCTGTACCCGTTGCCATGCCAGCCAATAAGGCTGGATGGGCATGTTTGACAAGGGGGCTTACTAGTCGCCCGGTGGGTCCGAGGCCTGCCAGGGCGCGCTCTATGAAGTCCGTCACCATGCCGTGCTTGACGTAAGCAGCTTGAGGTGGAATGCCTCTGCTAGCGTGATACTGTTCTTGAGCCACAGCAGCTGCGAGGGCGCGCTGAAAAGCTGGTAAATGATTGTTGAATGATGCGGCCTGTAAATTACTAAAGACCCCATTAACGTCCGGTTCGCTTACAAACTGTTTCAGGTACGCGTACAACTGAACATTGGCAATTTCTCCAGCAATCGCACGCTCACAATTCTGCCGCCAGGTAGGCGATACCTGGGTCTCGCCCGGAAACGGATCTAAAGGTCGAGGTATACCATAGCGATCAGCCAATTCAGTCAGTGCTGCAACATGTCTAAGCTCCGATCGGGCAATTGCTTCGAAAGGAGGTTTTGCACCATAGGCTTCAAGGACTTTGTTGTAAAAACTGCGGGCGGCATATTCGTCATAGAAAGCTATACGTACAGCTTGATGTAGCACCGGAAAGGGCGCTAATGGATTAACCACACGCCGCCGCAATATAGCTTCATCATAATTAGGCATTAAAAATCTCCCGATAGCCTGTTTCGAGGATCTGTTCGAGATTCATGGCAAACGCCGTGTTTCTTTGCGCCAAAAAATCATCCCAAGCTCAAAAGGTATGACATTTTTGTCATACCTGATTGTGGAAGACTTGGCGAGCATATTGAGCTTGACCTCGCGTATGCCTGGCAATCTATCTAGCACAGCCTGAAAATCTTTGACAGGCTGCAAATCACTCTTCCGGATTTCATCGAGTGAGATATCAATTTTCAAACGAATACGCTCAGGGATGTGATGTGCTACCGAGATACGTGGCAATAGTTTCTTGAGCGCCTCAAAGGACACTTCAGCAGAAGCAAGGGATTGATGTACGTTTCTGTTATGCAAGGTCGTAGCGAATCGGTTTACAGGTGTAGTTAATTAGACATAATCTTAAGCAGTTTGCTGCGTTTACAACTTGAGGCATGTCAGGTCACCAACAAACGAAAGTGCCATAGAAACTGGTGCTCGTTTTTCAATAAATTCATCTGAGTGAGTCATCGATTAAGGCTAACCGCTTTGTTTTGGTCGAAGTCATACATAACTCGCTGCAATCAGAACTGATAGGTGATACCAGCCACGATGGCATAGCTTCTCGCATTGTCATTGGCATTGATGTCTTTCGATCCCAGCAAACCAAGACCAATCTGCAGGCTTTCGATGGGAGCATAGGAAACGCCGACTTCACCGGTTACCGTGTATTGACTGTTGTAGCCAGGGTTGGTGGACAACCCAACATCAATACCGATTTTCCATTGGTCGTTAATCACCAGGATGGGTGCAGCTGAAATGCTCCAGATGTTCTTTCGCTGCGCTTCGGATTGTTCAGTCTGTGCGTATAGATTGCTCACATACCCGGCATTGATGTGTAGCTCATAATCTTCACTCAAATACGAGCCAATCAAATTCAGGCTGCCGTTGGTTTTTGCATTGCCAAGGCCGGCATCTTGCATGTTGTTGCTGACCGGCAAAATGACTGAGGGTGCCATGGCAAAGCTCCAGTCTTTGGTTTGGTCGCCAGCGAACACCCATTTGGCGCCTATCTCGGTGTTTTGCCAGCCATTGACGGGGCTGGTTTGCCTGGAAAGACCTAAAAAGATATCAATGTTCTCGCTCACGCCATAGGTGTAGGTCATCTGGTATGAGTTTGAGCTACCCGTGTTGGTGTCAATGACCCGCCCATCCTCATCGATGTCGTCGTTGTATTCCTGCAGAAACTGGTAGTCGAACTCAATTTGATTGCCCCCGGTGCCTTGTGTGCCTGTGTCATCGGTCTGGAACGGGAAAAAAGCATGAGCCGAATAGCTGAGCAAGCTTGCTGCAATTGCAGCAGTAATCCTTAAGCCAGATGTTTTGAGCATGATTCTTGATTTAGTTATGGTTTATGACCTTCACCATTGGTCTTTGTGCCGCCAGGGCTAGCACAGCGTTCTTGTGAGGGCGTAATTCGAAGCATGGTTGGCAGAAAATTGGTAATGAGATATATTAACGATAATGCGAATGATTCGTTATAACATAATTGGATGCAACCATGACTTTGTCTGAGCTAAGTCTTCATGAAGCTGCGTATGTGGATTTGATCCGCGAGGGCGCGCACGGCCCAGGTTTGGTTTCTAGGCTTGAAGCGATGGGATTCTTGCCAAACAAATCAATTAGAGTCGTACGTCGTGCCGCGATGAACGGTCCGCTCGAGGTTCGCGTTGGTTCTACCACCAACGTTGCCATCAGGCGGGTGGAGGCTGATTTGGTCATGGTGCACAAAGCAGCAGCACCTGTAGAGTTACCATGAGCGGTTGCGCAACCTGCAGCAAGGGCTGCCACGGACCGAACGTGAAAAGTGGCGGCACAAAAAAGGCTGCTGAACGCCGCGTGGCTGTCATCGGTCAGCCCAATTGTGGCAAGTCTATGCTGTTTAATCGGATTACCAAAGCGGGTGCATATGTTGGTAACTGGCCAGGTGTCACGGTTGATCTGCTCCAGGCAACGGTTGACGTGGATGGTCAACTAGTCGAGTTTGTTGACCTGCCTGGTTTATATGATCTCGAGGGATACTCAGAGGATGAACGGGTTGTACAAAATTTCCTGGAGCGTAACCCCCTAGACCTGATTCTGGTTGTGGCCAATGCGTCGCAGATTGATCGCCAGGCACGAATGATTCTGCAAGTCAAGCAGCTCGGCATTCCGGCGATCGTATTGTTAAACATGGCCGACGAAGCACGAAACTTTGGTATTCAGATTGACACACAGCTGCTCGGTCAACGGTGGAACTTACCCACTTTCTTGATAAGCGCAAAGTATGGTCAAGGATTTGTCGAAGCCTTCGCCGAGATTGCCCTGCAACTTCGGGAGCCACGGGAAGTTCGTGAGCCATTAAAAAATATCAGAGAACACTTATCAGAGCAGCGACCGTCAGAAAGTGATCTTCAAGCAGTTCTCACGGATGCAGTCATCATGCCACCGCCAGATCAGGTGACTCGCACAGATCGGATTGACCGATGGATGTTGCATCCCGTCCTAGGGTTACCGCTGTTTCTGGTAGCCATGGCTGTTGTATTCGCCTTTGTATGGAACATTGGTTTGCCCTCTCAGGATGTCGCTGGCGTGCTGACAGGCTGGATTCAAACGTACTTAATTGAACCAGTGATCAACCCGTTACCGGATGGCCTCAAAGATTTCATATTAAACGGCGTCTGGAATGGCGTAGCTACTGTTGCCTCATTTGTACCGCTTGTTGTGATTTTCTTCTTTTGTATGGCGGCAATAGAGGATAGCGGTTACCTGTCTCGTGCGGCATTCATGATGGATGCGTTCATGTCAAAGCTGGGCCTTGATGGCCGTGGCTTTGTGATGCAAATCATGGGGTTTGGCTGCAATGTGCCGGCGCTAATGGGTACTCGGGTTATTCGATCTCGTTCAATGCGTTTATTGAACATGATGATTATTCCGTTTTCGCTTTGCTCGGCTAGGCTCGCGGTATTTGTATTCATCATAGCCGCCGTGTTTCCGTCTTCTTACGGCTGGGTGATTTTGTTTCTGCTCTACGTACTCAGCTTTGCCAGTGCGTTTTTAGCTGCCTTAATTCTGCAACGGCATCGACATTTTGTTAGCGTGGAGCCCTTCGTCCTGGAGCTGCCGCCATATCGCATGCCGACGGTTAAGCAAGTTTTGTTACGCGGCTGTGGTGAGGTCAGAGAGTTTTTACGCCGAGCCACCAGTTTTATTATCCTCGGATGCATGGCCATTTGGTTTCTCACAAACTATCCGATAGGTGCGACTGGTGTTCATACTTGGGGCGGTCAAATCGGGCAGTGGATGGCGCCAGTCATGGATCCTATCGGCGTCGTGGATGCTCATTTGACCTTGGCCTTGATTTTTGGGTTTATTGCTAAAGAAGTGGTTCTAGGCGCGCTAGCAACGATCTACGCTATGAATGAGGACGGCGTAGCCCAAGCGATAGGGCAGGCACTCACACCCGCTGATGCAATAGGTTTCTGCGTTTTTACCTTGCTCTATACCCCTTGTTTGTCCACCGTCGCGACCATTAAGGCTGAATCGAAATCATGGCCTTTTACAATTTTCTCGTTGGTGTTCTCTCTCGTCTATGCCTGGGCCATGGCTTATGTATTTCGAGAGTTGGCAATGATCATCGGACTTTAGCAGCAGACTTTGTATGTCCTGCATACCCAAGGTTAAGACACCAGTGGTCCATCAATTGTTTTATGGTGGATCGCTGGTCTTATCAAGTTGTCGCCTTCTAGCCTGAACTGATAAGTGATACCTGCAAGGCTGATCAAAGCGGTTGGCTTACTTTGAAACCACTAGCTTGGGGCATTTTCTGTCGAAAATCTATCGCCGTGGGAGCACTTCTGCCCGATAGAAATTACTTGACACATAACGCATCGGCGCCAATGTTCGCTGCCTTACCGTTTGCAGTCTGTGTCCATTCATGCACCTCACTGCTCAGCCCCGATGGGTTGCATTTCTTCCCAACCGTCTACCCGCGCAGATTGCAGCGGTGTAGCAGCCAATAGTTCAGCCAATGTTTTGCGCTTGCGGCTCGGTCTGATGGTGAGTTCGTTGCCTTCGATCGTCAAGCAAACGCGCGCGCCAACTTCCAAACCGTTTTGCTCAGCATACGATGGTGGAATAGTCATTATCAGTGAGCCACCTGACTTACGGAGGTACACGGTTGGCATGGGGCCTCTTATTTTTGTATCCGTTTACGATGCTCGATACAGCTGGACAACTCAGCGTCTTTCACAGCCCCTAGCATCCCCTTGGCACGGGCAACCACACCAAGCGCCTTGGCAATAAAGGCTGAATCGCCAGTTTCAAAAGCATCAGCCATAAAAAATATGATTTCTTCGTCATCGACCAAAGCCACTGTAGGATTGTAGGTTGTCAGTTTCTCAGTCATCGATTGACTCCATTATTTGACACTTTTAGCTCTAGCAGTCACGCCACACGCTCGGGGCAGTGCCCCCGCAGCCTGGCCAGCACCATAGTGTCGGGTAATCCGTGTGTACGCAATGCCGTTGACATCGCCTTACTGCTGTCTGCCACGCCATGTTGATCGAGAATAGCTGAGCAACCAAAACGCGAGCACAAGCGCAAGGCCCATTTCCCGGCCGACTGCCGCGTCCTGCACGTGTAAGTCCCAAATTCCAGTATGGATGCCATGGCCACACTCATTGCAAAGCAACGCTCCAGTTGGTCTAGCACTGGGGGGCTAGATAGACTGACGCGAAATGCACCCATGAGCATCAGCTGCACCGAATAGCGATGCACACGACAGTAAAAAACTGGCACCTCTAGTAGCAAAAGGCACCCGCCACACTGTTAGGTTGTAACTATCCCATCGCGGCACTGAAAGAGCTCATACGTTAAAAACAGGGATTATTTTTGCAACATTCCCATGCATAGAAACGTAGCACGTGCTACCGTTACAGTCATGAATGAAAAGCTCCTCGCTGCCCAACGCCGAGAACTACTCGTCAAGGCCATTGATCGCTTAACTCAGGGCGACCGTAGTGCTTTTGGCCGTCGCTTGGGCTTTAAAGACGGGGCTTTTATTCGGCAAATGCTCAGTGGCTCACGAGTCGTATCAGACAAAACCGTGCGACTCATCGAAGCCGTCCCCGGGATGCAAGGCTGGTTCTCACGAGCCAGTGGCAGCGAACCACCACCCCTTGCGCCCTTGCCAGTGACCCAGATTAGTCCAAGCGACATTGCTAGCCGTTATCAAGTTGCATCAAAGCCTGCTCAGCGTATCGTCGAACTGGCGCTACGCCAACCTCATGAGCCCGTCCCGTCATGGGCAACGCCAGCCTTGCTGTCGGTCCTAGCCGCCAGCCTGTTGTTGGCTGATGACGACAATCAAAACCAAAGCTAAGCGGCAATCGCGCAGCTAGGCGCGGACTTCGCGCACCCTCTTGTTAAGCTGAAATAACTCAATGCCCTGTCACAGCCGTGTGGTGTCTGATCTGATTTGCGGCGACTTTTCGTGGCAATTGTTACGAACTATCACAATATAAATTGCGCAATAGTAAAACATTTGCTACTATTTAGTCACGCTCTTTAACAATCAACGATCGATGAACATCACGCCCTGCCCTTCGTGGCACGCGATTGCGTGACTACCTGCACGGCACCTGGGTAGAAGCAAAACAGGTGAAATCCATGCGCTTACCGCCGACCT
>JAJOJF010000007.1 GCA_021208885.1 Burkholderiaceae bacterium | reverse complement strand
GCCACCGAGTTTGAAGTGAGATCGCTCGGCTACACCAAGCTGCTTGAATTGACCGCCAAAGATTTCAAGGCGTTGCTGGCCAGAGATGAATCCCTGCGAACTGCCATCGAGGCGGTCGCCAAGCAACGGCTGCGCGCACTTGAGGTGGGGCGTGCTGAATTACTTAACTCGGCTGGCGAGCCAGAAGGCTTTGCGCAATGACGATGCTGGCCTCAACGGTGAATTGACCCGCTAGAAGCATCTCTTCAATCTGTGTGACCGGCAGGCAAACAATTTCCATGACCTCTCCATCCCGATTTTGCGGGCAGACGTCGTCAGGGAGCACACAGTCGCTGGTCAAAACCTCTTCACATTGAAACCCCTCGGGCACTCGACGTTGCATTCTGTAGATACCGCGAATGGGCTCGCGCCCAGCGATCTGTGCAGCGCTCAATCCGGCCTCTTCAGCTGACTCGCGCTCTAGCGCCAACTCATCGCTCTCACCATGACCGACCAGGCCGCCGACCAACGTGTCCCACATGCCCGGGTCGGTGGCCTTATCTAGCGCCCGACGTGCTACCCACAAATGGCCATGGCTTGACCAGGCATTGAGGTGAACAGCACGGGTGAGCAGGCCTAGGCTGCGCACCGCGCCACGCTCAATAGCCCCAATCACGTTGTTGTCGCACCACACATCAAGCAACTCCCCGCGCCACCTGGGGATACAGCCAGCTGACTGCAAGCACCGTGCCATTTGAGCGAACACGTTACTTAAATCCTGCTCCTGTACGAGAGACAGACCATGGGACTGGCGCCTCACAAAGCCCCCGTCAAGCAAGACTTGGCTTGCCTGAGGGCTGACTCGACCACAAACGCTGCGACCGACCAGCAGTGCTGATGTGCCGGCCGCAGGCGTTTGATGCGCCAAATCATCTAGACCGGACAGAAAGGCTTTCAGGGCGTGGTTGCTCAAAACTTCACCAAAAAATCACTTTTCGCGTAGGGGAATCCCGCAAATATGGCGCGAATTGTAACTGTCTATGGTTTACAACCGCTGACCTTGGCTATAATCCCACGATTCGTTGATTAATTACAAACTCACATTAACTTATAACTGGCATCGCGGTACGTTTTGCAGTAAGCGAAAGTGCCCGATTAAAGCTGAGTCTAGATCAGCTTGGTGCGATGTGCTTTGTCTCGAGGTGAACATGATGAAGTTCAATGGGTTGGTTGCTGCCTGTGCGTTAACAATGACTAGCATCGCTAATGCTCAAGTCGACATGCCCGGCGGGCCCGCGGTCAATCAACTAAACCTTACCACCGGCGTCACTCAGATCGCCCGTGACGTGGCATGGCTGCACTGGATGATGCTGATCATCTGTCTGGTGATCTTTGTGGGTGTTTTTGGGGTAATGTTCTACTCTATTTGGGCGCACCGCAAATCCAAAGGCGCTAAACCCGCCACCTTCCATGAAAGCGTTGGTGTTGAGATCGCCTGGACTGTCATTCCCTTCCTGATCGTGATTGGTATGGCATTGCCCGCCACGCGTACGGTTGTAGCCATGAAAGACACGTCTGGCGCTGATATGACCGTTAAAGTCACCGGCTACCAGTGGAAGTGGGGCTACGAGTACATGGACGGCCCGGCCGAGGGCGTCAGTTTCCTGTCTAATTTATCTACCCCTACCGCCCAGATTAACAACCTAGAACCCAAGAGCGAGTTCTACCTGATGGAAGTGGATAACCCTCTGGTAGTGCCGGTTGGACAAAAAGTGCGTGTAGTTGTGACCGCCGGTGACGTGATTCACTCGTGGATGGTGCCCGATCTCGGTGTCAAGCAAGATGCCATTCCCGGCTTCTTGCGTGATACTTGGTTCCGCGCGGAACAAGTTGGCGAGTATCGCGGTCAGTGCGCCGAGCTATGTGGAAAAGATCATGCCTTCATGCCAATTGTGGTGAAAGTTGTGTCACAAGAAGACTATGTGGCATGGGCCAAACAGCAGCAGGGGGCACTGACCGCCGCTGCTGACGACCCCAACAAGGAGTGGGCTGTCGAAGAGTTGGTCGCCCGTGGCCAAAGCGTCTACACCGCCCAGTGTGTTGCTTGTCACCAAGCCACCGGCAAGGGTGTGGCACCGGTGTTCCCGGCACTTGACGGCAGCCAGATCGTGATGGGGCCGATGGCTGACCATATCGAAATCATGCTCAAAGGTAAACAGGGCACTGCGATGCAGTCCTATGCTAACTTGAGCGACGTCGAACTCGCGAGCGTCATTACATATGCCCGTCAGTCATGGGGCAACGCAGGCAACGGTAATGATCCGGTGGTGCAACCCGCCCAAGTCCGAGATGCGCGCTAACGGTTTGCCGAGCAATAAAAGAGCTATCGTTTTTTCAAGATTGTTGGATAAGATATACAGAAATTGCCCCATTTGGGCACTCTAACCGCCGATGGCAGTCAGGAGAGAAGCATGAGTAGCGTAACCATTGATACCATTCCAGGCAAAGGCGAGGATATCTCGCACGGCCACCATGACGATCACGCCCATGGGGCTCCTCACGGTTGGCGTCGCTGGCTGTTTGCCACTAACCATAAAGATATCGGGACGATGTACCTCATCTTCTCGTTTGTGATGTTCCTTGAGGGCGGCGTACTAGCGCTTTTGCTGCGCACCGAACTTTTTGTCCCCGGACTGCAGTTCTTCCAACCAGAACTCTTTAACCAGTTCACTACCATGCACGGTCTGATCATGGTGTTTGGTGCCATCATGCCGGCTTTTGTGGGTTTCGCGAACTGGATGATTCCGATGCAGATCGGTGCGTCTGACATGGCATTTGCTCGCATGAACAACTTCAGCTTCTGGCTTCTGCCAGTGGCTGCTGTGCTCCTGACCGCATCGTTCTTCGTGCCTGGTGGTGCCACGGCTGCCGGATGGACGCTATACGCACCGTTGTCGCTGCAGATGGGGCCTGGCATGGACTTGGCCATCTTCGCTATCCACATCATGGGTGCCTCATCGATTATGGGCGCAATCAATATCGTCGTGACGATCTTGAACATGCGCGCACCTGGCATGACGCTCATGAAGATGCCATTATTTTGCTGGACTTGGTTGATTACGGCTTACCTCCTGATTGCTGTGATGCCGGTTCTGGCTGCTGCTATCACCATGATCCTGACCGATCGCCACTTTGGCACAGGCTTCTTTAATGCTGCCTTGGGCGGTGACCCAGTGCTGTATCAGCACATCTTCTGGTTCTTCGGTCACCCCGAGGTCTACATCATGATTCTGCCGGCGTTTGGCATTATTTCTGCCATCGTTCCGGCGTTTGCCCGCAAGCCGCTCTTTGGTTACGCCTCCATGGTTTACGCCACGGCGTCGATCGCCATTCTGTCATTCATCGTTTGGGCTCACCACATGTTCACGACTGGCATGCCTGTGACCGCCCAGCTCTACTTCATGTACGCCACGATGTTGATCTCCATCCCCACCGGCGTGAAAGTGTTTAACTGGGTGGCAACGATGTGGAAGGGCTCAATGACCTTTGAGACCCCGATGCTGTTTGCTATTGGCTTTATTTTCGTATTCACAATCGGTGGGTTTACCGGCCTGATCTTGTCTGTAGCACCGATCGACATCCAGGTCCATGACACTTACTATGTGGTGGCTCACTTCCACTACGTGCTGGTGGCTGGCTCGCTCTTTGCCCTGTTTGCAGGCGCCTACTACTGGCTACCCAAGTGGACTGGCCGCATGTATGACGAGCGTCTCGGAAAGTGGCATTTCTGGATGAGCATGATTTCGTTTAACGTCACGTTCTTCCCCATGCACTTCCTCGGCTTGGCTGGCATGCCGCGTCGTTACGCTGACTATGCCACCCAGTTCACCGACTTTCACATGATTGCCACGATCGGTGCCTTCTGGTTTGGTCTGTCGCAACTGATCTTCATGTACCTGGTGCTCAAGGCCTACGCTGGCAAAGGCGAACAAGCTGCTGCCAAGCCATGGGAAGGCGCTGAAGGTCTTGAGTGGACGGTTCCCTCGCCGGCACCATTCCACACCTTTGAGACGCCACCGGTAGTCCGGTAAGATCGAAAAAGCCGAGTTGGAATTTTGTAGTTGGATTAAATGACGCCTGAACAACGCCGCAAGAACAAAAGAACCGGATTCATCATTCTCGCTTTCGTGATTGCGGTGTTTGTTTGGGTCATTGTCAGACAATTGATCGGTGGTCAATTGGGATGACAACAGGGCAGGAAAAAAACGATCTGCTGGAAACCAGTCAGCGCAAGTTGAACTTTCCGCAGACGCTTAAAGCGGTTTTATGGGCCATGTTTGGCGTTCGTAAGGGCGCTGGCCTAAAAGATGACATTGCCAAGCTAAACCCGGTGTATGTGATTCTGACCGGCCTTTTGTTTGGCGTATTGTTTGTCGGCTCGCTAGTGCTCTTGGTGCAGTGGGTCGTCAGTAGTGCTGCTGCGTAGCCTCAGTTGTTTGACGCAGTCGGTTGGGTAAATTCATAGCAAAAGCAGGACTCAGGAGATAAACAATGAGTGCAAGCCACTCCGGCGCCACCAAAGAGGCACCTTACTATTACGTTCCACCGGACTCGCCACATCCGGTCAGAGCCAGTGTTGCCTTGTTGATCACGATGCTTGGCGCATCAGCCTGGGTCAACCAAATTGCGATCGGAAAATGGGCTGTACTTGCTGGCGTATTTGGTCTGTTAGTGGTGCTGTGGCAGTGGTTCGGCGATGCGATTCACGAAGAACAAATTGGCTTGAACAGCAAGCGCATCGACGTGTCATACCGCTGGAGTATGAGCTGGTTCATATTTTCTGAGGTCATGTTCTTTGCTGCCTTCTTCGGTGCGCTTTGGTACACCCGTGCAGTGACCACGCCCTGGCTTGGCGACCTTGATCACCAATTGATGCTCTGGCCTGACTTCAATGCCGTATGGCCGAATCTAGGTCCAGCAGGGATCGTCGAACAGTTCACAGCAATGGGGCCTTTCTGGCTGCCAACGATCAATACGGCTTTGTTGCTGGCTTCTGGTGTCACACTCACTATTTCGCACCACGCCTTGCGTGAGAATCACATGGGCAAGGCGAAGTTCTGGCTGTTGGCTACGATCGTGCTGGGCATTATCTTTGTAGGCTGCCAGGCCTACGAGTATTACTATGCCTACACGGGCTTAAACCTGCGTTTTGATTCGGGCGCCTTTGGTTCGTTGTTCTTCATGCTCACCGGTTTCCACGGATTTCACGTGATCATGGGTGCGACCATGCTGGCTGTGATGCTTGGCCGCATGATGAAAGGCCACTTCACTGCCGAGAACCATTTTGGGTTCGAAGGCGCCGCTTGGTACTGGCACTTTGTTGACGTGGTTTGGCTGGGCTTGTACATCTTCGTGTACTGGTTCTGATCACCGCCCTGCACAACCAAAAGGGCCGTGATTCACGGCCCTTTTTTTCTGGTTTAGCATGGATTAACCGACAGACTCGGATGGCGTTGTTTAATTTTGTTTGAGTTTGTGTTTTAGTTTGTCTATCAGATCAGGGGGTAAAGCCCGTGCTTCTGATCCAGCCCAAGTGATGCGCCAGCAACAGCAACAGGAACAAAGCGACGGACAGACCGATGCGAACGGTCAGAGCATTGACCGTTCGGTTTGAGCCGCCCTTGTCTTTCATGAGATAGAAAAGGGCTGAACCAAGGCTAGCAATAATGCCGATGAAGACTAGGGCAACAAAGATTCGCATGAACTTTTCACGCCACGCCATCTCTCGACAGCTCTGGCTATACAAATAGGCAAGCGCCCATTATGGCAGACACGCCCGTTAATCACCAGAGTCACCCCACTAGAATGCGAACCAAGCGGCGTTCGATCTTGGCTGCGATATTGCTCGCGATATTGGGAACGTTATTTGTCAGTTTAGGCAACTGGCAGCTCAATCGAGCGACTGAGCGCACCGAAATCGCTGCCATGATTGAGGCGGGCAGGCGCTCAGCACCCGTGCAAATCAGTGCAACGGTCAACACCGATACGCTTAAGCCCTGGCAATCTGCACAAGCGAGTGGCCGTTGGCTGCCCGAACTGAGCGTGCTGCTGGACAATCGCAACCTCGATGGAAAACCTGGGTTCTGGCTGGCCACGCCTTTGAGCCTAAACACGCAGACAGCTGTGCTGGTGTTGCGCGGCTGGGTGGCGCGCCCGATTGGCAACTACAACCCCTTTCCGGAGATAACTCAGGGCAAGGGCGAAGTGACTGTGGCTGGTGAGATTGCGCTACGGGTGCCACAACTCTACGAAATAGCCAACGAACCAGTCGTTGCCCTCGGTGGTGCTAAGGCCGTCACAGAGAACGATCAGAGCACCACCTTGGACCTTGCCCAATTGCAGCAACGGCAGAACATTTCGGTGCAAGAACTGTCTGAGGTGTCCGGCATCCAATTTTTACCGGTGGTGCTGATGCAAACCAACGCTGCCGATGGCGAGGCATTGGCGCGCCAGTGGCCCACGCCCTCTGTGGATTCGGACACCAACAAAGGCTACGCCATGCAATGGTTCAGCTTTGCGGCTATTGCCTTTGGCGCCATGGGCATATTGCTCTGGAAAACCCTGCGTCGTGCGACAATCCGACGCTGAAACTGAGAATTGCAACCATGAATCAAACTGTTGAAAAGCCTCGTTCCATACGCCCCCTGATCCTGATTTTGTTGATTAGCATCGCCCCTGTAATTGCGGCGTTTGTGATGTACTACAACCCCTCACTGCAGCCTGGCGGTGCAACTAACTATGGCACCCTAGTGGACCCGCAACGACCATTGCCCACCAACGAGGAATTGACGGTCACCACACTCGATGGGCAACCGTTTGACTTGAATGAGTTGCGCGGTCAATGGCTGCTAGTCGCTGCTGACGAAGCAGCCTGTCCAGAATCTTGCGCAAAAAAGCTCTTTATTTTGCGTAACACGCACGCAATGACGGGTAAAAACGTCAAACGTGTCAGTCGCGTGTGGTTCATCACCGACGACGCAGCAGTGCCCGAGAAAGTCCTCGAAGCATATGCCGGCACCATCATGCTACGTGCAAAGCCCGAGCAGCTTGATGCGTTTCTAGCTGGCCGAGATCTCGCCCAAGGCACTGAACCGGAACTGCTCGAGCCGATATGGATCATCGACCCGCTAGGGAACCTGATGATGCAATACCCTAAGGACCCTGATCCTTTAAAGGTTCGCAAGGATCTGGGAAAGCTCTTGCATAACTCCCAGATCGGCTAGTTGTTACACAGGACACACGCGACATGAGTACTGCCGAACTAAGCCCCGCCGACCAAAGAAAACGCTTACGCTATCGTCGCCTGGTGTTTCTGACATGGTTTCTGACGTTAGACCTGATCATGTTCGGCGCATTTGTGCGCTTGACCGACTCCGGGCTTGGCTGCCCTGATTGGCCGGGATGTTATGGCAAAGTCACCCCAATTGGCGCGCTGGCAGATATTCGAGCAGCAGAGCAGGTACTGCCCGATGGACCAGTCACCCTGCCCAAGGCATGGATCGAAATGATTCACCGCTATGTCGGTGCGCTGCTTGGGCTTATGATCATCGGCATCATGGTCATGGCATGGCGCTGGCGCGACATCATTGGTCGCACGCCGTGGCTAGCGACCGTGACATTTGTGGCTGTATGTGTTCAAGGTGCGTTCGGCGCCTGGACCGTCACGCTCAAGCTCATGCCGCTGATTGTGACAATACACCTGTTGGGTGGCATGAGTTTGCTCGCGCTCATGACCTGGCTTGCAGCACGAGAGCGAACTTACACCCCGATTCAGCCAGAGAACCACCGCTACAAACCCTGGGTGGCATTCGGTTTGCTATTGCTCTTTATGCAAATCGGGCTAGGAGGCTGGGTTAGCACGAACTATGCCGCGCTTGCCTGCATGGACTTCCCCACCTGCGGCGGTAAGTGGATACCGACCATGGATCTACAGGGAGGGTTCTCGCTAGTGCGTGGCCTGGGCGAGTTGCCTGGTGGCGAAGCGATTTCTCAGAAAGCGCTGGTGGGTATTCACTGGGTGCACCGGAATTTTGCGTGGGTGGTGTTTGCCTACATGGGCGCATTGGTCTGGCGCTTGCGCGGCGATCCTGGACTGCGTGGACCATGCCACCTTATCGCGGCCCTACTGGTTGCACAGCTCTTTACCGGGTTAACCACTATCTTCTTTGAGTGGCCATTGTTGATTGCTGTGTTGCACAATGGAGGGGCAGCTGGCCTGACGCTCGCTGCTGTGACGTTGCTTGTGCGAGTCACCGGCATGAAGCCGGCGCAAGTTAAGCATGCAACGACGCCTCAGTTTGCCTAAAATAACGTCATGACTACTGCTACTGCTCGTCCACAGGGTTCGTTACTTCGCCAGTATATGGTGTTGACAAAGCCGCGCGTCACTCAACTCGCGGTGTTCTGTGCGGTCATCGGCATGTTCCTGGCAACGCCTACATTGCCATCTTTGCAGATCTTGGTGGCGGGCACCGTGGGCATTTGGCTGCTGGCAGCGGCCGCCTTTGCAGTGAATTGCCTGATTGAGCAACAGATTGATGCGAAGATGCTGCGCACGGCGCGGCGCGCCACGGCCACCGGCAGCATCTCTTCCCAACAAGTCATTGCCCTTTCTGGCTTGGTCGGCGGTACTGGCATGTTCGTACTGTACCAGTGGGTCAACCCACTGACGATGTGGCTGACCTTCGCAACATTTGTGGGCTACGCCATCATCTACACCATGATCCTAAAGCCGCGCACCCCACAAAACATCGTGATTGGTGGCTTGTCAGGCGCCATGCCGCCCGCACTTGGCTGGGCAGCTGTGGCCAACAATGTGCCAGCGGAAGCGTGGCTGTTGGTTCTCATTATTTTTATCTGGACGCCACCGCACTTCTGGGCGCTGGCTCTGTATCGCAACAAAGACTACGAGAAGTCTGGTCTTCCGATGTTGCCAGTGACCCACGGCCAAAGTTTTACCCGCCTGCACATCCTGCTCTACAGCATCGCACTCTTGGGCACGACGCTCTTGCCGTTCGCAGTTCGCATGAGTGGCTGGCTGTATTTGGCTTGCGCCGTTGCGCTTGGACTTCGGTTCGTACATATCAGCTGGCAGCTCTATCAGTCATACAGCGATGAGAAAGCCCGCGAGCTATTTAAGTACTCCATCCTGTATCTCGCCTTGTTGTTTGCGAGCCTGCTTGTTGATCACTGGCTGATTGCGCTTGGCGTCACCCCCTGATCTGTAATCTTTACTCTCTGGTTCCTGACCTCTAGTCTCTGGTATTTTGTGAAGGCACTTAATGGCTTGGTTGCGCACACTGGCATTGGTATTTGGTCTTGCATTCTTGTCGGGCTGCTCAGATGAGGCTAGTTTCCTCGGCAGTGATATCTCGGGCGGCAACATTGGCAAAGGCTGGGCGCTAACCGATCATCATGGCAACCCAGCTGATGGCGAGCGATTCAAAGGGAAAGTGTCGGTGGTGTTTTTTGGGTTTACGCAGTGCCCAGACATTTGCCCAACGTCGCTGTCTGAGTTGCACAATGCCCTTGCCCAACTTGGTCCGGACGCCAGCAATGTCCAAGTGCTAATGGTCTCAGTGGATCCTGAACGTGACTCGCCTACTGTCATGAAAGATTATCTGCAGGTGTTTAGTGATGGCCTGCCCACCGAGTTTCTTGGACTAACCGGCACGCCAGAAGAAATCCAGCAAGCGGCCAAGGCATTCCGTGCCTACTACGCCAAGGTGGCTACACCAGATGGCAGCTACACCATGGACCACAGCGCGTCGTACTACTTGATCGACAAAAACGGCAATGCCCGCGTGCTTGCCAGCAATCAGGCAGGCCCTGACGCATTGGCACACGACTTGCGGTTATTGCTGCAGTAGTTAGGCTAAGGTCGTTAGCCACGGCTCTTTGGCCAACGAACCGCTCCGATCACCGACCCATGGCCGTGCGCCACTGGTCAATGGCTACCCGCGCATCCTCACCTAGCCAGTCCACGCTTAAGCTTTGGCGATGGGTCATGATCATCATGGCATAGGGCTCAGCCAGCGCCGCAGCAGTTTTCGTCAAGCGCATCTCTTCACCCTCGGAGGGGTTGATTTGCCGCCAGTAGTTGATGGCGGCTTCAAGTTCGGTGATGGATATTTCGGAAGTCATGACGATATTTTCCCAGATTTACCTTATCATGATCAGTAATCCTGACAATAGACAAGGGAGGTCATCGTGAGCCAAGACACACCAAACCCATTTGCCCTGCCAGGCATGAGCGCAGCTTTCATGAGCACTCCCAACAACCCGCTTTTAACGAGCATGGACATGATGCGCCAGGCAATGAGCAATATGGGCTATGGCACCAAGTCAAGCGCTAGCGACACCATGGTCAACCCCATGGCACCAGAAGAACTTGAAAAGCGTATCGCTGACCTTCGCGTAGTCGAGAACTGGCTCAAGCTCAATCTCTCCATGTTGAGCAGCACCATTCAGGGCATGGAAGTCCAATTAGCTACCGTTAAAACCTTGCAGTCATTTGTGGCGATGGGGCAATCCGTGAATACTGGCAGTAGCACCGAGGCCTCACCACTGGAAGTAGCGCTTGGACTCAAGCCTGCATCCAGCAAGGGCAACGCCCCAGAGAAAAGTGCAAACGCCAGTCAAGCCCAAGCTAAACCCGAGCCGAATTCGCAAGCTCAAACCTCTGGTGCAACCACGAATCCGCAGCAGGCAGCAGCGGAGGGTTGGTGGAACATGCTCGAAAACCAGTTCGCACAGATTGCCGCTGCAACGGCCAACGCCGCTAAAATAAGCAATCAAGCCATACAGGCAAGTGCTGCGCAAGCCACCGCCGGTGCGGCATCAAACAAAGCTGCGGCACCTAAGTCACGTCCCACCAGAAAAACCACCAAGTCGACTCGCACCCCAAAGAAAGAGGCCTGAAGTTTTTATGTTGAATGTTGTGATCCTGGCTGCCGGCATGGGCAAGCGCATGCAGTCAAGCCAACCGAAAGTGTTGCAAACTATCGGGGGCCAGCCAATGCTAACCCGGGTCATCAATACTGCCCGATCGCTGTCACCCGATCAACTAATCGTGGTGGTAGGTCACGGCGAACAAGCTATACGCCAGGCCTATGACGGCCAAGTTGACATTCACTTCGTGTCGCAGTGGCCGCAACTTGGTACTGGTCATGCGGTGGCACAAGCAGTTGATCTTCTAAAAAGCAGCCGGGAAAACAACGCCACGATGGTTTTATATGGCGATGTGCCGCTGGTTCAAACTGATACCCTGCAAGCCTTGCTTGCTGGGAGTGACAATGGCTTGGCGCTCTTGACCGAAGAGGTCGAGAACCCGCACGGCTATGGCCGCATTGTGCGTGACGCTCAAAACCGGGTGCTAACAATCGTTGAAGAGAAAGACGCCACCGCTGCGCAAAAACAAATCCGTGAAATCAATACCGGCATGATGGTGGCGCCAACCGACAAGCTAAAATCGTGGCTAAAAAAGCTATCCAATAACAATGCTCAGGGCGAGTATTACCTGACGGACATCGTTGAGTTCGCTGCCAAGGACAAGGTAACGATCAACACGGTCGCCCCCAAAGCCTCGTTCGAGACACAAGGTGTCAACAGCCGTGTGCAACAAGCCCAACTTGAACGATTGTGGCAGCGCGAACTTGCTGCGCGCCAATTGCAAGGTGGTGTAGCCATTGCCGATCCAGACCGTTTTGATCAGCGCGGGGAACTGATGTGTGGCCAGGATGTTTTTATTGACGTGGGTTGCGTGTTTGAGGGAATGGTGGTGCTTGGAGATGGCGTCAGAATCGGTGCGCACTGTGTACTCAAGGATGTTACCGTGGGGGCTGGCACGGAAATACATCCTTTTAGTCACCTGCAACAAGCTGACATCGGCAAGGGAGCTCAAATTGGCCCCTACGCCCGTATCCGTCCAGGGACGCGGCTGGAAGACGAAGTGCACATTGGCAACTTCGTTGAAATCAAAAACTCACATATCCAATCACAAAGCAAGGCGAATCACTTAGCCTATGTTGGCGATGCAGATGTGGGCAGCCGCGTGAACATTGGTGCAGGCACCATTACCTGCAATTACGACGGAGCCAACAAACACCGCACCGTGATCGAAGATGATGCATTCATTGGCTCAGACACACAGCTAGTAGCACCGGTAAGGGTTGGCAAAGGCGCCACGCTTGGTGCTGGCACCACATTGACCCAAGATGCGCCAGCCAATAAGCTGACTGTTTCAAGATCACCCCAGAAAACCATTGAAAACTGGCAGCGTCCCGTCAAGCCCTCCCGCAAAAAGCCCTGACACCAACCGCCCGAAGACTGGCGATGGTTTAGACGCACCGCGCCGGTATTGGGCAGCGCTAACGATTTTGCTTGGCATCGGCATTTGCGTGCTTGATGCTGCGATGATCAATGTGGCTCTACCCACCATCGCACAGGCCTTGCAAACCGATGCTGCCACCGTCATTTGGGTGGTCAATGCTTATGGGCTAACCGTGGTGGTCACGCTTTTGCCATTTGCCAGCCTGGCCGAGCGCATTGGCTTTAAGCGAGTGTTTGGCAGTGGGCTAGTAGTGTTTGCGGTTGGCGGCTTGGCAAGCGCGATGGCGCCAAACATCAGCGCCTTAATTCTTGCGCGGGTATGCCAGGGCCTTGGTGCTGCTGCCATCATGTGCTTATTTGGTGGGCTGATGCGTCACATCTACCCACAAAAGCTACTGGCCAAAGGCATTGCCATTAATGCCATGAATGTCGCGGTGAGCTCCGTGATCGGTCCGACAATTGGCTCAACCATTCTATCGTTGGCTACTTGGCGCTGGTTATTTGTGGCGCTCATGCCATTGGTCGTGATCACCGCTTGGGTGATGCGTCACTTGCCCGATGTACCCACCATCACCAGTCGGTTTGACTTCAGGACAGCATTCTTAAGCGCTGTCACCATTGGACTCTTCATCCTGGGACTTGATTATCTGGCAAGCCACACGATTTACGCCTTGCTTTGCATGCTTGCCAGCATTTTGCTGGGTGCCTGGCTGGTGCGATTGTGTTCAGGGCAAACTTCACCATTGGTACCCATTGACTTATTTCATATCGGTGCGATTCGGTCCGCTCTGGCGGCCTCGGTCTGTTCGTTTGCCGCACAGATGGCCACCTTTGTAGCGTTGCCCTTTTACCTGCAGACCGTCTATGGGCATGACCCCATGACCGTAGGCTGGTTGATGGCGAGCTGGCCGCTTGGTGCTGCAATCATGGCCTTGGTAGCCGCACGACTGATCGATCGTATAGATGTCGCGATCTTATGCGCCATTGGTGCCTTTACCATGGCACTGGCGACCATGTTAATCGTGGTGCTACCTACCTCAGTACATATTGGCTGGCTTACGTTTGCGATGCTGCTTGGTGGCCTTGGATTTGGGTTTTTTCAGACGCCGAACAACAGGGCTTTACTTGGCTCGGCCCCTCGCGAGCGCGCCGGTGCGGTGGGCGGGCTGCAGGCAGTTACTCGGGTCTTTGGGCAGACCGCCGGTGCTGCGCTCGTGGCCTCGGCTTTTGCAGCAAACGAGTTGTGGGGCTCGACTATCGGCCTGATGGTCGGCATGTGTTTCGCGGTCATTGCTTTGCTAGTCAATATCAGACGATATCGCCAAGACCGCCAACAGTCGGGACATCTGTCGTAGTTTGTTCGCGATCCTTACAAAAAAGCCCGGCTGGGCCGGGCTTTTTTGTAACATGCACTAAAAGATGCCATTAAAACGACGCCATCAATTTACAGCTCGCAATGCTGCTCGCACAGTCGAAAAGATTTGATCGATGTGCGACTCTTCCAGAATCAATGGTGGCGAAAACGCAAGAATGTCACCAGTAAACCGAACCATCACGCCATTTTTAAAGCAGTGCAAGAACGCATCATAAGCTCTTGTGCCAGGCTGACCTTGGCGCGACTCAAGTTCAACGCCACCAACCAATCCCAAATTACGTATGTCTTTGACAAACGGTTCGCCTTTCAAATCATGAATGGCGGCTTCGAACTTCGGTGCCATTTGTGCAGCACGTTCGAACAAGGCCTCGCGCTCGTAGATATCTTGAGCGGCCAAACACGCTGCTGCTGCTACCGGGTGAGCTGAATAGGTATAGCCGTGGAACAACTCGATTCCATTGGCTGGTCCATTGTCGACAATCGTGTCGTAGATTTCGCGCTTGGCGGCAACCGCGCCCATCGGAATAGCCGCATTGTTGATCGCTTTGGCCATTGTCAGAAGATCTGGCGTGACACCAAAGTACTCACTTGCAGTAGCTTTACCCAAACGACCAAATCCGGTGATCACCTCATCGAAAATCAGCAAGATGCCATGCTTGGTGCAAATCTCACGCAAGCGTTGCAGATAACCTTGTGGTGGAATTAACACACCAGCAGAACCAGCGACGGGCTCAACAATAACGGCTGCGACTGTAGAAGGATCATGCAGGTTCAGGATTCGCTCAAGCTCATCAGCCAGATGGCCACCCCATGCCGGCTGGCCACGGCTAAAGGCAGCATTCTCGATGCTCAGCGTTGCCGGCATATGATCAACGCCAGGGATCAAATTGGCTGAGAAAGCTTTACGGTTGGCCACAATGCCACCCACCGAGATGCCTCCAAACCCTACACCATGGTAGCCACGCTCACGGCCAATCAAGCGAGTGCGCTGACCCTCACCCCGAGCGCGATGATAGGCCAATGCAATCTTTAGTGCACTGTCAACGGCCTCAGAGCCCGAGTTCGCAAAAAAGATTCGGTCCATCCCCGGCGGCATGACTTCAGCAACTCTGGATGCCGCCTCAAACGCCAACGGGTGACCCATCTGGAAAGTAGGCGCGAAGTCCATCTCAGACACTTGACGGGCAACTGCCTGGGCAATTTCATCACGCCCGTGCCCTGCATTGACACACCAAAGCCCGGCCACTGCGTCAACCACCTGACGATCATCAACCGTGGTGTAGTGCATCCCTTTGGCTTTTTTAAACAAGCGCGGTGCTGCCTTGAACTGCTTGTTGGCTGTAAACGGCATCCAGAAATTCGACAGATCGAGTTCTTGGGCTTGTTGCAGATGCTTGGCATCAGTGACATTGTTCATGGTTTAACCTCGGCAATAAACGCGACTGCCACGCAGTCGCCGCAGTTGTATACGATAAGAATACCCCTTTTAATGTCTCGTGTTAACAAGTTGTTACGCTGACACATAGATCTTTCGAGGCAATCCCCATGTATTTCCTAGGTAACAGCCCACTAAAAACTGAGGCGCAAGTCTGGACGCAAATGCCGGCGCGCTTTCGACAAGCCAAGCCTACCGCCTGGGCTGCGGCAAACCGGGGCGGGGTGGTCATTGATTCGTTTCTGGAAGGACCGCTATTTGATCCCCATGGCAGTCTGTATGTAACCGACATTCCTCATGGCCGGATATTTAAAATTTCGCCTGACAAACAATGGGAGCTCATCATTGAATATGAGGGTGAGCCCAATGGCCTGAAGTGGCTACAAAACGGGGTACTGTTAATTGCAGATTACCTCAATGGGCTGATGCAACTTGATGTCAAGACAAGGGAGATCAAGTCTTTGTTGCCACGTCGCCATTCGGAAAGCTTTAAGGGCGTCAACGACCTGACGTTCGACAGTCGTGGCAACCTCTATTTCACCGATCAGGGACAAACAGGCATGCATGACCCGACCGGTCGCGTATACCGCCTAAGCGCAGAGGGTCAACTCACTGTGTTGCTCGCCAATGTACCAAGCCCCAATGGCTTAGTGCTCTCGCCCGATGAAAAAATCATGTTCGTTGCAGCCACTCGCGGCAATGAAATCTGGCGCACACCGCTGATGGCCGATGGTGGAACAGCCAAGGTAGGGCGGTTTTTTATGTCGCATGGTCCGATGGGGCCTGACGGTCTTGCCATGGATGTCGATGGTTGCCTCTTTATTGCCAATCCGGGACTAGGATGCGTCTGGAGAATTGATAGCCGCGGTGAACCAACCCATGTCTGGACCAGTCCAACGGGACATGCCATCACAAACCTGGCGTTTGGCGGAATAGACAACCGCGAGGTATTTGTGACCGAGTCCGAATCGGGTTGCGTGCTACGGTTCAAGGCACCCGTGCCGGGTACCCGGGTACATAGCGGCAAAACATGAACATGTGTGCGGGCGGACTGACAAGTTAATACAACCAGGGATTACACAATGCGATATCTTTTGTGGCGTAGTGCACTCGCCGTGGCCGTTGGCATATTCACCAGCACTGCTCAAGCGCAAATGCAGCATCAAGGCGCGCACAACCCTCAGAGCGCTGGCGACCAAGCGCCCTATGCTGGTCAGCAAAATCGCGCTATTACCTCGCTATCAGCCGATGATCAAAAAGCCATCGCCAACGGCGAGGGTTGGGGCCTGGCCAAACCGGCTGAACTTAACGGCGTGCCAGGGCCGGCGCATCTACTCGAGCTAGCTGACAAGATTGGCTTAAGCCCTGAGCAAGTCGAGAAACTACAACAACTGTTTACGGACATGAAAACGCAAGCCATCGCGCTTGGCAATGAGTACATGGCCGCTGAAAAAGCCATTGACGACTATTTCCGTTCGGGCAGTTTCAGTGATCGTGTCCTGCGTGAGAAGGTTGACCAAGCCGAGCAAGCACGTGCCAACCTGCGTTTCTTGCACCTGTCCTACCACCACCGCACCCTCGATGTCGTGACACCCCAACAGATCAAGCAATACAACGAGTTGCGCGGCTATTCACAAACAGTCATCAACGACCCCTGCGCCAATGTGCCTGCGGGCCATGACCCGGTCATGTTTCGCAAGCACATGGGTTGCAACTGATGATCACCCATACCTAACTTCGCGATCGCATCTTGGCAACCTCGCCAAGTGCGGCGTAGAAGGGGCCGCCTAACCGGCAAATAGGTTCGATGGCCAGCGAGTTGATCCTAAGGGTCTCGGTGTCGATGACATCGTCCCGAAAATGAAAAGCCACCACCTCACCTACGTAAAACTCTGAGCCACCCGTGCCAAACGGGATCATCTGGCAAAATCGACACTCCATTTGAACCGGTGCCTGAGCAATCCGTGGTGCCTTGATATGAGTGGACACTTGCGTGGCTAGCCCAAGCAGCTCGATTTCACTGGTGTCCGGTGGGTGATGATCGGCACTGGCATGCAAATCTTCCAGCTGCTGCCAAGCGGCAACGTTGACCACAAACTCTTGTGTTTCCAGAATGTTGCGAGCGGTGTCCTTGCGCCCGCCATATTCCTGACCAATGTTGATGCCGACCATGGGTGGCTTGTTCGACACACTGGTGAAGTAGCTAAAGGGCGCCAGATTCGTGACACCATCGGTCGATATGGTGCTCACCCAGGCAATTGGGCGAGGCACGATGACGCCCGTTAACAATTTATAGGCCTGTTTGGCATCGAGAGATTCGGGCAAAATGGTTTGCATGATCAGAGTTTGTGATTAAGTATTAAGCTTGTCGCTTAATGTAACGTCTGGCGCCACCGCTAGATAGTGGCTGCTAGAATCGCCGCTCAAACTCGCTGGAAGTATTTGATGAATCCCGACACGCCTAAACTTACCTCTCTTGCTCACGGCGGTGGCTGTGGCTGCAAAATCGCCCCTGGCGTCTTAAGCGAACTCTTGGCTGATTTACCCTCTACAGCACCATTTAAAGACCTGCTCGTTGGCACAGAGACGGCCGATGATGCGGCCGTCTATCGCTTAAACGATGAGCAGGCAGTGATCGCCACGACAGACTTTTTTATGCCCGTGGTCGATGACCCCTATGATTTTGGGCGCATAGCGGCCACCAATGCTTTGTCTGATGTCTATGCCATGGGTGGCTCACCTATTCTGGCATTAGCCATCGTCGGGATGCCCATCAACGTTTTGCCAGCGAGCGTTATTCGGGAAGTTTTGCGTGGTGGCCGTGACGTCTGCCAAGCTGCTGGCATCCCTGTTGCTGGCGGTCATTCGATTGACTCCGTTGAACCGATTTACGGGCTAGTCGCCCTTGGTCTGGCTCACCCCAAACACATCAAACGCAACGCCGATGCCAAAGAGGGAGATGTCTTGGTGTTGGGCAAACCCATCGGCGTTGGTGTTTACTCAGCCGCTCTAAAAAAAGGGTTGCTTGATGACCACGGCTACCGTGCCATGATCAAAAACACCACCTTGCTTAACCGCGCTGGAAGCGACCTAGCTAAGCTTGCTGGTGTGCATGCCTTGACCGACGTCACCGGATTCGGATTGCTTGGCCACACGCATGAAATGGCGCGCGCGGCCAATGTCGACATTGAAATCGAGGCAAATCGGGTACCGCTCTTGCCTGGCGTACTCGAGCTCGCCAAGTCCGGAAATGTGACTGGCGCCTCCAAGCGCAATTGGGCATCCTACGGCAGCGCCATTGAAGGGCTGGTACATGAAGATGAATTATGGCGCGACTTGCTGACTGACCCTCAGACATCCGGTGGCCTGCTCGTGGCCTGCAGTCCGGATGACGTCGATGCCGTGTTGGATTGCTTCAAAATGCACAGCGCAAACCCAACGGTAATCGGTCGCATCAAGTCTGGCAAAGGGTTGGTTCAAGTTCGCTAATTGGTTAATGCCATCAAAGCTGCCACACTGAGAATCGCTGCCACCACAAACGGGGTCACACGCCATGCGATTTCCTTGCCGCCAATTGAACATGCTAGCGCAAGCTTCAGCAAACTGTTCGAGACTGCTGCTATCAAAATCCCTTGGCTAGCCAGCGCGGCTGTGATGTCAGTGCCGACCAAACGCGCCAGTGACAGCGTGATGGCATCAACATCGGCTGCACCTGAAATCGCTGCCATGACCCAAACACCAGAGTCTCCCAGATAGCGCCTAGCTAGCTCAACGGCAAACATAATGGCTACTAGTAGAACGGTGAAACGCAACGCTGAACCAATTTCAAACGGGTTTTGCAGGTTCGTGTCGAGTTCCTGATGGCGGGCAGCGGTTGAACGGCCGGCACGCCAGGTCAATAAGACGGCGCCAAACAGATAAATGGCCGTGGCCACCAACATTGGACCAAGCAAAGCCGGGACTAGCATCGGTGCAAGCAAGCCACTGACAACCAGCACCCTAGGGAACATGAGCGCCGATGTCAGCAACAGGCCTGCTGACAAGGTGTTGGCAGCAGGCAGTTTTTGCGCGAGCCGCGCCAAGGTAAGCGTCATGGCAGTCGATGACACCAGCCCACCGAGCAAAGATGTCAATAGAACACCGCTGCGTTGCCCCGCCACTCTGATGCTGACATAGGCCACAAATCCCAAGCCTGTAATGGCCACCACCATCCACCAAACCACATAGGGATTAAAAATATCCAACGGGCCCATCGTGCGATTGGGCAGCACCGGCAGCATCACCACCGAGATGAACAAAAGCTTTAGCGCACCTGACACCTCTTTGGGCTCTAAGCGATGCACTTGCGTGTGAAGCACATGCTTTAAGCTCAGCAACCCGGCCACCAACACCCCAAGCGCAGCGGCCAAGACAGGTTTTCCGGAGACAGCCAGCAAACCTAGCCCAAAGGTAATCAGCATCGCGACTTCCGTGGTCATACCCCAGTCACCGGTTGTTTTAGCTTCGGCAAGATAGCCCGCTACGACCAACATCGCCACTGCCAACAAGATAGCAACCCAGGCGTAAGACCCCAGAAGATCGGTCAACACGACTGCCAACGCCCCTAGCAGCCCTAACAACCCAAACGTACGGATGCCTGCCATGACGCGCTCGGTTTTTTCAAAGCGCTGGCTCCACTCTCGTTCAGCGCCAATCAACAAGCCAATAGCCAACGCGACCGCCAGGCCGGGCAGATAAGCATCGATTTCCAGGTTGATGGCATCCATAACAAACAGCTACAAAACAATGAAGTCTTATTCGATGATACGCTTGATCAAACTGCGTGAATACTTAAGGCTACCCATCGTGATAGATCGTGAATCACTCGCATCCAATGTCAGCAAGGTTCAACAGCAAATCGCTGACGCTTGCACACGTGCCGGGCGCAACCCGGCAGAGGTGACGTTGCTGCCGGTCAGCAAGACCTTTGATGCCCAAGCCATTCGCAAGATGGTGACACTCGGCTTTAGGCGGTTCGGCGAAAATCGCCTGCAGGAAATTGCACAAAAGGCACCAGAGCTTGCTGATTGCGACATCGAATGGGTGGTGATCGGGCACGTGCAAACCAACAAGGCCAAGGAAGTCGCCAAGTACGCCAGCGAACTACAGTCGCTAGACCGAATCGCTCTGGCCGAAGCGCTGGACAAACGGTTAGCACCTTTAAATCGCACGCTCAAAGTCCTTGTGCAAGTCAAAACCTCGCCAGAGGAGAGCAAGTCTGGAGTTGAGCCTCAAAACCTGATTTCGTTTCTAAAAGAACTCACCAATTTCCCGACGCTCAAGGTCGAGGGTCTCATGACCATGGCGGTGCTGTCTGATGATGAGATTGCTGTTCGAGACTGTTTCAGGCTTTTGCGTCAATGTCGCGATCAGGCTCTGGCTGCCGGCATTAAAGGCATCTCGTTAGACCGTTTATCCATGGGCATGAGCGGGGACATGGCTCTAGCCATCGAAGAGGGATCAACCGAAGTGCGCGTAGGCACTGCAATATTTGGCAAGCGCTAGCCCTAGGGCACAAGCGTGAGCGTCCCACGCAATACCGGTGAAAACCCCGGGATGGTCGAAAGATAGGTGTATTGAAGGTCAGGCATCAAATCTCTCACCGCGACATCAACCCGCACCGTTTCGCCGCGCCCAATCACAGAACTTGCAGCCAAAACACGCTCATCATTTGGCTTGATCCAGTTGTTAACAGCGCCGGCAAGTTCCGCGTCGCGAGCCACGGCGTTGGCGTCTTCGGCCTTGGTCAATACCCAATTGCGTGGTGTGGCGACCTTGGGCAAGCGACCCACGTGAGTGAGCAGCACCGTGAACTGCTCACACAGGGTTGGCACTTCGATTTGCTCAGGGTTAAAGCGCACCGTGTCGTCGACCTTAACTTGCACTTGGCAGGCATCGGGCTTTGGCTCTGGCTGCTGCGCTTGAGCAAGCGCGTCGATACTACCTAACGATAAGCCAAAAACGGTGGCGCATGCCAATAGTGCGAATTGCCTGGATTTTAGAGCTGACATGATTAGCTAATGTGTTGCGTTTGTCGGACTCATTTGAGCACATAGTCCGAACACACTCCACAAATCATCCACGTTTTCAAGCAATGCGGCCCCTTGGCGAATCAATTCATGCGGGCCTTCGGCTAACGGGTCACCGGGTGCGCCGGGCACTGCTAGAACCTCACGTCCCATCTCACCAGCCAACCGGGCTGTGATCATCGAGCCACTCCTGATCCGAGCCTGTACCACGATGGTGGCGCGCCCAAGCGCTGCCACTATTCGATTGCGTTGTGGAAAATGCTTGGCCAGCGGCGGAGAGCCTAGCCTAAATTCACTGATCAACAAACCGCCAGATCCAACGATTTGATTCGCCAGTGCGGCATTTTCCGGGGGGTAGGTTACGTCAACACCGCTGCCAAGCACGGCAATGGTACTAGCAGCAACGCCTGAGGCCAGCGCGCCCTTGTGCGCGGCAGTGTCGATACCTCTGGCCAGGCCGCTGACAACACACCACCCTTGTCTGGCAATCTCGCGGGCCAAACCCCAGGCGTGAGCAGCCGCGCGCGGCGTGCAGCGCCGAGCACCTACGATGGCCACAGCAGGCTTGTCAAACAGCTGCCAATCACCAAGCCCGTAAAGCACAGGTGGCGGATCTATCAACGTGCGCAAAACGCCCGGATATTGTTGGTGAGCAATGGTTATGCAATGCGCGCTAGGCTCACTGAGCCAGCGAAACACCTGTGCCATGGCTGGAGAATCGCCACTGCGTCGCGCGCCGCCAGATAAATGTTGTTGCAAAACGGACTGTTGATAGCTGGTGAAATCTTGGTTTGTCATCAAAAAAGCTCGATCATCTCGCATAATTCAATAGATTTGAGTCAACCAGGACATTTATGCCCTACCTTGAAATCCTGCGCGTGTTCCTGCGATTAGGACTAACGTCGTTTGGAGGACCGTTGGCGCACATCGGATATTTTCGGGACGAGTTTGTCACCAAACGTCGTTGGCTAAGTGATGCGCAATTTACGAGCTGGCTCGCCATCTGCCAGGCCTTGCCGGGACCTGCCTCTAGCCAACTTGGATTCCTGATTGGTCTACATCGCGGCGGTTTCGGCGGGGCGGTGCTGGCATGGGCTGGTTTCACGCTGCCGTCGGCGATTGCCTTGATGCTGGTTGCCCTCTATGGCTTGCAAGTTGGAGGCGACTCGATGATGTCGGTAATCGCGGGATTGAAACTCGTGGCTGCCGTGGTGGTGGCCCAAGCAGTTATTGGCATGTTTGGCAGTTTGTGCGGCGATACAGTTACGCGGATTTTGTCGGTCGTTGGTTTTGCTATTGCACTTGCGCTAGGTGGCTGGTTTGGCCAGATCGGAGCTATTCTGATCGGGGGTGTGGTTGGATTTTTAGCGTGCGCATCCCGAAGGACGCTGCCTGGCACTGATATTGTCTTAAACCATGCGCCATCGGCTATTTTAGGGGCGAGCCTACTCATCCTCATGGCCGCCGTGCTGCTGATGCTGCCGTGGGTGACCGCTGGAATGCCTAGCCTGCAAATGTTTGATGCCTTCTACCGGGCTGGCGCACTGGTGTTTGGCGGTGGTCATGTGATGCTGCCATTGCTCGAAAGCGCGACAGTCACAGCAGGTCTTGTCTCGGCCGACGACTTTCTGGCGGGCTACAGTCTGACGCAGGCCGTGCCAGGACCCTTGTTTACCTTTGCGGCATGGCTAGGTGCGCTCGACCCGAGTGTGCCAGGCGTGGGCGGCGCCATGTTAGCGCTAATTGCCATTTTTTGCCGGGCATGCTGTTGGTCACCGGCATCTTGCCATGGTGGCATTCGGTGGCCGCCAAGCCCTGGGCGTTTGGCATCTTGGCGGGTATCAACGCATCTGTCGTAGGGGTGCTCGCTGCCGCTTGGGTTGATCCCATCGTGACGACAAGCATCACGTCACCTTCGGCGGCCATTACTGTAGCCATCGGGGCTGCAATGCTTTTGTGGCGTAAATACCCCGTTCACGTTGTGGTTTTTGGTTTGCCTGTTCTAATGCTGATGCTTGATTGGATCGGTCTATGACAGCAACATGGAAATTCAATCCCCGTTTCAGGAATGTGTCTTAAAATATCCAAATGGCACTTTTAGAGATTCTTCACTATCCCGATCCCCGCTTGCATACCGTGGCTAAGCCCGTGGAGCAGATAGACGATCGCATTCGACAGCTCGTCAAGGACATGGCTCAGACCATGTATAACGCGCCAGGGATCGGTTTGGCCGCAACACAGATCAATGTGCACGAGCGTGTCATTGTTATTGACCTGTCTGACGAGCAAAACAGCCTGTTGGTACTAATTAACCCGGAAATCGTCTGGCGCAGCGATGAGATTCAATCCTACGAAGAGGGTTGCCTTTCCGTGCCGGGCATCTTTGAAACGGTCAAGCGTGCTGCACAAATCAAAGTCAAAGCCCTTGATGAAAACGGCAAAGAGCAGCTGATCGAAGCCGACGGCTTGCTCGCGGTCTGCATACAGCACGAGATGGATCATTTGGCTGGCAAAGTGTTTGTCGAGAAGCTGTCGATGCTTAAGCAATCACGCATCAAGACCAAGTTGCAAAAACAAAAACGTGAAGCGGCTGCTGTCTAATCTTCATGAGAATTGGTTTTGCAGGTACACCTGCCTTCGCACAAACCGCGCTTGAAGCCCTCATCAAAAACGGATTTGAGGTTGTGGTCGTACTAACTCAACCTGACCGTCCTGCGGGGCGCGGCATGAAGTTGACTGCCAGCCCGGTCAAACAAACGGCTAACGAACACCACATCCCGGTATTGCAGCCGCGAAGCCTCAGACTCGATGGGCGTTATCCCGAAGAAGCGGCCCTCGCCAAATCAACGCTCGATACACTAAATCTTGATGTGCTCATCGTGGCAGCTTACGGATTGATTTTGCCCAAGTGGGTGCTCGACCTACCAAAACGGGGCTGCCTGAACATTCACGCGAGCCTGCTGCCACGCTGGCGTGGGGCCGCCCCCATTCAACGTGCAATTGAAGCGGGTGACGCCCAGACTGGGATCACCATCATGCAAATGGACGAAGGCTTGGACACTGGTGCCATGCTAATGACCGAGGCCATTGCGATTGACGATGGCGATAATGCTCAAACCCTGCATGACAAACTCTCAGGCCTGGGCGCCAAAATGATCGTGCAAGCACTCGCCGCACTCGAGCGGGGCAACTTGGTGGCCGTACCGCAGCCTGAAGAGGGCATCACGTATGCTCATAAGATCGAAAAAGCTGAAGGGGTACTGGATTTCAGTTTGCCGGCGCCAGCGCTGGCTCGGCGAATTCGAGCTTTGAACCCATTTCCAGGCGCCACAGTCAGCTTGCCTGGCATTACCGAGCCGGTAAAGGTTTGGGGCGCCACAGCCCTTGACACCACGAGTGATCAACGCCCAGGAACCGTTGTGGCGGCAAATAATCGGGGAATCGACCTGGCCTGTGTGGAGGGCACATTGCGGTTGCTTGAATTGCAGCGACCTGGTTCGAAACGTCAACCGGTTTCAATCTTTATGCAGTCCTATGGCGGCTCGGCAAATTGAAATAAGCCTGTAGTCCAGCTCAAGCGACTTATTCAAGCCGCTTTGACGCTGACTGGTTAATCGATCGTCTCAGCCCAGAGGTCGTAAGGATCCGAGTCAATCACGCGAACCCGCACGAGCTCGCCCGGCGCTAGCGACCGTTGACTGCTGACATACACCACACCGTCGATTTCCGGGGCATCAGCGCTTGAACGACCAATGATGCCTTCGTCATCGACTTCATCAATCAGCACATCAATCTCCTGTCCGACTTTCTGAGCCAGGCGTTTTTCTGAAATTGCTTGCTGATGCGCCATGAACCGATCCCAACGATCTTGCTTAACCTCCTCTGGCACGGGATCTGGCAGCGTGTTGGCACTCGCGCCTTCGACAGCGGAATACTGGAAACAGCCCACGCGGTCTAGCTGGGCTTCAGTCAACCATTTCAACAGATACTCGAAATCCTCTTCCGTCTCGCCAGGGAACCCGACAATAAAGGTGGAACGAATCGTCAGTTGCGGACATTGCTCGCGCCACCGGTAAATGCGCGCCAACGTCTTGTCCTCGAAAGCAGGGCGCTTCATGAGCTTTAACACTTTGGGACTGGCGTGCTGAAACGGAATATCGAGGTAAGGCAGTATCTTGCCTTGAGCCATGAGTGGTATGACCTCATCGACGTGCGGATACGGGTAAACGTAATGCAGCCGAATCCAGGCACCAAGCTCAGACATGGCCTCGCACATCTCGGTCATGCGTGATTTGACTGGGCGGCCTTGCCAAAACCCAGTCCGATATTTGATGTCTAGGCCATAGGCGCTGGTGTCTTGGGAGACAACCAGCAACTCTTTAACGCCAGCGCGCACGAGCCGTTCGGCCTCATCGAGCACATCACCCACGGGACGGCTGACCAGGTCGCCACGCATGGACGGGATAATGCAAAAGCTGCAACGATGGTTGCAACCCTCGGAGATCTTCAGATAAGCGTAGTGCCGCGGCGTTAACTTGATGCCTTGGGGCGGTACAAGGTCAACAAATGGATCATGTTCCTTGGGCGGAGGCGCTGCGTCATGAACGGCGGTAACTACAGCCTCATACTGCTGCGGACCAGTCACGGCGAGCACCCCTGGATGGATCTCTCGGATGGCGTCTTCTTGGACACCCAAACAGCCAGTCACAATGACACGGCCATTTTCCGCCAAGGCTTCGCCAATGGCATCAAGCGATTCCGCTTTTGCGCTATCGATAAAGCCGCAAGTATTGACCACCACCACATCGGCACCGTCATAATCCGGCACCACTTGATAGCCTTCGGTACGCAATTGCGTGAGGATGCGCTCGGAATCAACCAAGGCCTTCGGACAACCGAGGCTGACAAAACCAACTTTGGGGGAAGCCATAACTTACCTGCAATCAACCAATCAGCTGCTAGTGTAGCCTCGGAGCACCTAAAATTATGCAATGAACGCAACAACCGCCACCCTGTCTGAAATTCTGTTATCAAGCAGTCGCTGTCTGGCCGCTGTACAGACCGGACATTCATTAACCGAGGCGTTGGTCAAACTGCCAACACACCTGCGGCCCGCCGTGCAGTCGGTGGCTTGGTATGCAATGCGACACTGGGGACTCGCGCAAGCTTGGCGCGATTTTGCGTTGAGTCGCAAGCCCGCCAAACCCTGGCTCAACTGCCATATTGCGCTGTCGCTGTTGCTGCTTGATGCAGCCATGATCGAACACGGACAAGCCAAGGAAGCCTCCCCACAAACACCGCTCGATAAGCAATGCCCACGATATACCCCTCATACACTTGTTGATCAAGCCGTGCACGCCGTTGAACTGGCCAAGCTAGGCAAACCTGCAAGCGGGCTGGTAAACGCCGTCCTCAGACGGTTTCAACGTGAAAGACATGCTTTCATAAAAGCCGTTACAAACAACGCCGTGGCGCAATGGAACCATCCGGCGTGGTGGATCAGGAAACTTAAAGCCAATTACCCCGCCGACTGGCAAAACATTCTGCGTGCAAACCAAACACCACCCAAACTAGTCCTGCGAGTCAACCGCCGGCGCGCTAGCATCGAAGCGGTCATGAGCGAGCTACTTGCAGCAGGACATCACTGCCATGCGCTCGGCGAAAATGCCATTAGTCTTGAAGACTCGGCCGTTGTCACTGCCTTGCCCGGGTTTGATCAAGGGCACTGGTCAGTGCAAGATCTGTCTGCTCAGCGTGCAGCGCCTTTGCTTGACATCAAAAATGGCCAGCGAGTGCTCGATGCTTGCGCAGCACCAGGGGGCAAGACTGCCCATCTGCTTGAATTGGCTGACATTGAACTGACCGCTCTAGATCAAGACCCAATGCGCCTGGCACGAGTGGCAGACAACCTGACCCGGCTAAGGCTTATGTCAGACAAGGTTTCACTAAGAGTTGCCGATGCCAGAGCGATTGAGCAGTGGTGGAATGGCCAGCCATTTGACGCAATTTTGGCTGACGTGCCCTGTACCGCTAGTGGTGTCGTGCGGCGTCATCCTGATATTGCATGGCTCAGGCGCGAGT
Source organism: Burkholderiaceae bacterium (assembly GCA_021208885.1). GTDB lineage: Bacteria > Pseudomonadota > Gammaproteobacteria > Burkholderiales > Burkholderiaceae_B > Algicoccus. Next base: position 7,826 of record JAJOJF010000007.1, on the reverse strand, counting down.
CCGACGTCATGCAAACAACCCGGCTGCAACAAGAAATACTAGACGCTCTTTGGCAAACATTGGCAACCGGTGGCAGGCTGTTGCTAGTAACATGTTCGGTGTTTCAAGAAGAAGGCGAAGGCCAAGCGCAAGCCATGCTCACTCGACACGCCGATGCCAAGCGATTGCCAGCCCCTGGCCAAATACTGCCCTGTGCAGCAAACGCCCGTGCGCCCGGCCATGATGGATTCTTCTATGCAGTGTTCGAACGCAAGGCCTGTAACAGATGACTGGCAACGCCATCAATCTTTGGAAGATATGTCAGATACTAGTTTTTAACTTACTAGTATTTTCTATGTCGGAAGCATCGCGGGCCGACCAAGTGGCTCGGGCAATGATTGAGCGAATTGAGCCGCTAGTCCTTTCAGGCCAATTAAGCCTTGACGTTGATATCGATCTGCAGCTTAATGCCACGATGAAGCAAGCTGTAACTCGGGGGGTGCCACTGTATTTCTCTCTCGACCTGGAAATCGAGCAACCACGCTGGTGGTGGTTCAATAAAACCATCGTGGACACATCTCTCGAGCGACAATTGTCCTATAACGCTCTGACACGGTCATGGCGCGTCTCCACCGGGGACTTGTCAATACCAACGACCTCATTCGAAGAGGCCATGAAGCTATTGACCAATATTCGCAACTGGCCCGTGGTCATGAGCGACCGGTTTGAGCCTGATGAGCGATACATTGGCCAAGTACGAATCCGGCTAGACACGGACCGACTGGCTCGCCCCTTGCAAATGGATAACGCCAATCGAGACAGCTGGGCTCTTAGCAGCCCATGGAGGCCCTTCGAGTTCTCGATTCGTCGCGACCCAGGAGAGTCACCATGAGCAGGCGAACTTGGCTGCTGCTGGTGATCGGCGCGATCACAGGTCTGGGACTGTTTATTTTGTTGACATGGTCTACCGGCAGTGCCTCTCGCCTGGCTCATTTTCACGAGTTGTTGGTCTACCTCAACTTGGCACTGGCACTTGGCCTGTTTGGCTGGGTGTTAGGTCTAAGTATCAAGCTGATTCGACAGCTACGTCGCGGCAAGTTTGGTGCCAGACTGACAGCCCGGTTTGCCTTGGCTTTTGCCTTGATTGGTGTCTTGCCAGGCGCGCTGATCTACACCGTCTCTATTCAGTTCATGACTCGCTCTATTGAGTCGTGGTTTAACGTGCGGGTTGACACGGCTTTGGACGCTGGTCTCGCATTAGGTCGCGCAGCACTAGACGCCCAGATTAACGAATTAGATACCCGTGCACGCGCCATGCTGCCTGGTTTTGCTGAGGCGACTGATGCAGAATTGCCCGCTTTGCTTGACAGAGTACGCGAAGTGACTGGCGTGCGCGAAGCCATGGTCATGACCAGTTCTGGCAGGCCAATCGCATTCGTGACAGAGCAACTCAATACATTACTACCTCAGGGCCCACCAGTTGGCGTGCTGAACCAATTGCGGATTTCTGGCAGCTACGCAGGCGCTGAACCAGTGTCAAACACCGCTCTTCAGTCCGATCCTTCCGGCTTGATTTTGCGAGTGATATTACCGTTGGGATCTTCAGCGCGAACTTCCAATCTACTGGTTAATAGTGAAGTACGGTGGTTGCAACTGGTCAAAGCTGTCCCAGAAGATCTGGTCATGAACGCCGAAGAGGTCCGCGAAGGCTATCGCGATTACCAGGAGCTTGCCCTATCTAGGCAGGGATTGCGACAGCTGTTTGGGGTCACCTTGACGCTGGCTCTGTTGCTGGCGGTTTTTGCAGCCATGGCGGTGGCATTGTTTTTATCCAAACGGCTGGTGCAGCCCTTGCTGGTGCTCGCGTCCGGTACTCAAGCGGTCAGTGTGGGCGATTTCAGGCCATTGGCTGAGCCACCACAAAACGATGAGGTCGGTCAGCTAACACGCTCTTTTAACGCCATGACCCGCCAACTGGAAGAGGCTCGCCGTCTGGTCGACATGAATCGCCGGCAACTCGAACAGTCCAAGCTGTATACCGAGGGCATTTTGGCAAACCTGTCAGCCGGTGTGTTGGTGTTTGATGAATTTTTCCGCATTACGCTCTTTAATCAAGGCGCGCAATCCATTCTCGGCATTGACCTGCGGGCTGCCAAGGGTCGGCCACTTGAAACCGTGCCTGGCGCTTTAGTTCTGGCATCGACTGTAAAGCGGGCCTTTTCGCAATTGGCTGCGACCAATTCGGAGCGTCTGCACTGGCAAGAGCAGTTTGAAATTACGCTTCCAAGCACTGATGACCCTGAAGCTGAACACACCATCACCTTGCTAGCGCGCGGCACACACTTAAGCCTTGATGGCAGAGGCAATGGCTACGTGGTGGTATTTGACGACATCACTGCCGTGATATCAGCCAACCGCACCGTCGCCTGGGGTGAGGTGGCACGGCGCATGGCGCATGAGATCAAGAACCCGCTAACACCCATACAGCTGTCGGCCGAGCGCCTGGCAATGAAACTCGAACACAAGCTTGAGCCCACCGATGCCGAGTTGCTCAAGCGTTCTACCAACACCATCATCAACCAGGTCGGTTCACTAAAGCACATGGTGGACGAATTTCGGGAATATGCTCGCCGTCCGCCTTTGGTATTTACAGCAATTGACCTGAACCACTTGATTGAAGAGGTCCTTATCCTATATGGATGGGATCCCGTCAGCAAAAGCGCCTCCAGCGACCCTGCCGGGATTCGTTTCGAATCTCGCCTAACCGAATCATTGCCGATGGTCCGTGGTGATGAAACACAATTACGGCAAGTCATTCACAACCTTTTAAGCAACGCTCGGGATGCCATTCAAGAGAGCGGCAAGCCCGGCACCGTTCAAATCGTGACCGAACGCGTAGAAAATGCTGGCATGAACACCAGAGACGAACAGCCCGCCGTTCGACTAATCGTTACAGACGATGGGCCCGGATTCGCCGGGCAATTGTTACAGCAGGCTTTTGAGCCTTATATCACCACCAAAACACATGGTACGGGGTTAGGATTGGCGATTGTCAAGAAAATCGTAGACGAACATGGCGGCTACATTGACATCTCCAACCGGCGCAGCGGCGGCGCCCGGGTTACGATCTTGTTAATGCCAATGACAACGGCGGTGGACGACAGCGCTTCAGAAGACGATAATGGCGTCAGTGTATAGGTAAAGGAATCATGGCTCGAATTCTGGTAGTCGACGATGAAGTCGGCATTCGCGAGTTGCTCTTCGAAATTCTCTACGACGAAGGGCATACGGTTGAACTTGCAGAAAACGCCGCTCAGGCGCGCGCTGCCAGGCAGCGCATGCGCCCTGATTTGGTATTGCTCGACATCTGGATGCCTGACACCGATGGCGTGACTTTATTGCGCGAGTGGGGATCGCAAGGCTTGCTGGATATGCCTGTGATCATGATGAGTGGTCACGCCACAGTCGACACTGCGGTCGAGGCCACCCGAATTGGTGCGGTGGACTTTCTGGAAAAGCCGATCACGCTTCAAAGGCTCTTAAAGACGATTCACAACGGCCTTGCACGTGACAAGCCGATTGCCGTGCCACAAGTTGCAGGCAAGCCCGTATTGAGCAATCAGGTCAGCGCTCCTAGCACGGTGCCAGCCAGTGCTGAACCACCGGAGCCTGAGCCAATTGATACGGCTCCAGAACAAAAGCCTGGTTTGTCAGGCAACATTTCACTAGACCAGCCGTTGCGCGAAGCACGTGATGAATTTGAGCGCGTGTATTTCGAATATCACCTTGCTCGTGAAAACAACAGCATGACGCGCGTATCAGAACGTACTGGATTAGAGCGCACGCACTTGTATCGCAAGCTCAAGCAACTCGGCATCGAAGCCCGCAAACGCAGCTCATGAAGATCCTGATCGTTGGCGCCGGCCGCGTCGGCACAAGCGTGGCAGAAAACTTGGTGTCAGAACACAACGACATAACAGTGATCGACCCAGAACCTTCTCGCTTGTCTGATCTGCAAGAGCGTTTTGATCTGCGTGGCGTAGTTGGCGACGGATCACAAGTCTCCGCCATGGAGCGCGCCGGTGCTGAAGACGCTGACATGATCATTGCCTGTGCAGCAAGCGATGCAGTTAATCTGGTTGCCTGCAAAATTGCCAGGCAGGTCTTTAACGTACCGCGGCGCGTTGCTCGGATCCGATCCTCTGAAATCCCAGCGATGCCCGAACTACTTGGAGAGAACGGATTTTGTGTTGATGCACTCATCAGCCCGGAGAGCAGTGTCACTGACTACTTGACTAAGCTCGTTGAGTTTCCCGAGGCACTTCAGGTGGTCGACATGGCGCAGGGTCGCATCAGTGTCATCACGATGCGGGTTAGCCTTGATGGTTTTATGGCGAACCACCCATTGAAGGATCTTCGCGCGATGAATCCGGATGTCAACGCCAAAGTAGTTGACATTATGCGTCTAGGCAGGGCGGTCACCATTTCGCCTGAGACGATTTTGCGTCCAGGTGACGAATTGCTTTTGATTGCTGACACGATTCATGCGCACCAGGCCGTGCATCAAATGAATCGATCCAAAGACCAAGTGCGTCGGGTGATGATTGCCGGTGGTGGCAACATCGGATCGCGCGTAGCCCGCAACCTTGCGAAGGAAGGCTACAACGTTCGGATCATCGAACAGAACATGGACCGCTGCGAGGAGCTTGCTACCACTTTGCCAGACAACGTGCTGGTTCTACATGGCAATGGCACCGATGAATCATTGCTAGAACGAGAAAACATTGAGGAGATGGACACCTGGATGGCGCTCACGAGCGATGATGAGGACAACATCATGTCCTCGCTTATGGCCAAACGCATGGGTGCCCAACGTGTCATTGCTCTGATTAACCGTCAGGCCTACGGCGAACTCATGCAAGGCAGTCATATCGACATCGCGATCTCGCCGTCTCAGGCAACCATGAGCGAATTGCTGCGTTACGTGCGCCGGGGCGATATCGTGGCGGCTCACCGCCTGCGTGGCGGCTTGGCCGAAGTTCTAGAGCTCGTGGCGCATGGCGACAAGAAGTCCTCCAAAGTCATTGGCAAACGTATTTCAGACCTTGATCTGCCCAAAGGTGCTTCGATTGGCGCGGTGGTGCGCGAACACGACATCATGATTTCTGATCCCAATGTAGTGATCGAACCAGAAGACCATGTGATTGTGTTTGTTCCCGCCCGCAACCAAGTACGGCAAGTGGAAAAACTCTTTCAGGTTTCGGCCTCGTTCTTCTAGTCATGAAGCGCCTTCTCGCCGTTATTCACGTGCTGGGCTTTACCATGGCGCTGTTTGCGACCACGATGTTTGTGCCCATGGTGTGGTCAGTCCTGCTTGATGATGGACAACTTATTCTGTTTATTGAGTCATTTGCGATCGCATTGTTTCTTGGTGCAGCGCTCTGGCTTAGCACCCTTAAATATCGAGCTGAGTTACGGCCGCGCGACGGTTTTTTATTAGTCACGCTCGTCTGGGGATTTCTGCCCTTGTTGGGCACCATTCCTCTACTGCTGTACTTTCACGACATAGGCTCACCACTCAAATTCAGTGACGCTTATTTTGAGTCAATGTCAGGCTTGACCGCCACGGGTGCCACGTTGCTCAGTGGCCTGGACAATCTGGCACCAACCATCAATTTGTGGCGCGTGACCATGCACTGGGTCGGTGGCATGGGCATTATCGTTTTGGCTGTGGCGATTTTGCCGTTGTTAGGCGTTGGTGGCCATCAGTTGTTTCGAGCCGAAACTCCTGGACCGATGAAAGAAGAGAAGCTCACGCCCCGTATTGCCAGCACAGCCAAAGCCTTGTACGCCATCTATTTTGGATTGTCGATTGCCTGTTTTCTGGCCTACCGAGCTGCCGGCATGAGCTGGTTCGATGCCTGGTGTTACATGGCATCTACTGTCGCCTTGGGTGGATTCGCCCCTCACGACGCAAGCATCGGATATTTCAACTCACCGCTAATTGAAACCATTGCCATTGTCTTTATGCTCCTCTCCGGCATAAATTACGCGACCCACTTCAATGCCTTCAGGCTTGGGAGCATCAAGGCATATCGGCGCTGCCCAGAAGCGATTCCATTTGTTGGCATCGTGCTGGGCATGGGTATCATCATTGGGTTTTACCTGTGGTTCATGGATGTCTATCCCGACATTCAGACGGCTATTCGTTATGCCGTTTTCAATACAGTATCAATCGCTACCACAGCGGGTTTTGCTAGCACCGACTATGAAGCCTGGCCGCTGATTGCGCCATTGGCCATGATCGCACTGGGTATGTTTAGCACGAGCTCAGGCTCAACCGGTGGTGGCATCAAGATGATCCGCGCCATGATGCTGGTCAAGCAAACCCGCCAGGAGATGATCAGCATTTTGCACCCACATGCGGTGACACCAGTTTTGCTAAAAGGAAGGCTTATACCAGCTCGAGTATTAGCCTCCGTGCTAGCTTTTATGCTGCTTTATGGTTTTTCTATCGCAGTATTAACCGCACTCATGCTACTGAGTGGCGCTGACGCCACAACCGCGTTCACCTCTGTTATCGCCTGTGTCAACAACATCGGCCCGGGTCTTGGCGAAGTCGGCCCGGCCAAAAACTATCTGAGCATGAATGATTTTCAGGTTTGGATTTTGTCGTTTGCGATGATGATTGGGCGACTCGAGCTGTTCACCGTCTTAGTGCTGTTTTCTGCGGGTTTTTGGCGCAAGTAAGCTTTCTTACCTTGGATCGCCACTTGGTTATACTGCTCACTGGTTTATTCCCTTCTGGCCCGAACGACTCATGGATCCCTTATTTTTTCTTGCCTACGCGATCTTGGGTTGTGTCGCGGGCTTTGCCGCAGGATTGCTTGGCATCGGCGGCGGGATGTTGCTAGTGCCGTTTTTAACGGCGCTACTGACGCTACAAGGTCTGCCGCTTGAGTTGGTGGTTCATTCAGCCATTGCCACGTCCATGGCCTCGATTCTGTTTACCTCTCTCTCGAGTGTGCGTGCGCATCATAAAAAGGGCGCTGTGCGGTGGGATCTGGTCAAAAGTTTTGCGCCCGGCATCTTGGCTGGTGGCCTTTTAGCTGGCGGTGCTGTGTTTGCCGTACTCAAGACGGGGTGGCTTGCGCTTATTTTTGCCGTGTTTGTTGGTTATTCCGCCGTCCAAATGCTTGCCAATCGCAAGCCCAAACCCAGCCGACAGATGCCTGGCCCTGTTGGTACAGCTGGCGCTGGTGCCGGCATCGGGTTTTTGTCAGGGCTTGTTGGCGCTGGTGGCGGTTTTGTGTCAGTGCCGTTTATGCTGTGGTGTAACGTGGTGCTACATCAAGCAGTAGCCACGTCAGCCGCATTGGGCTTTCCGATTGCCTTTGCCAACACCATTGGCTATGTATGGTCGGGCATGTCAGTACAAAACCTGCCTGCTGGCATGATTGGGTACATCTACTGGCCTGCTTTGCTGGTTCTGGTATTCTTCAGCGTGATACTCGCCCCCGTCGGCGCGAAAGCTGCGCACGCCTTGCCTGTGGCCACGCTAAAGCGGATATTTGCCTTTATGCTGTTTGGCCTGGCGATCTACATGCTTTACAAATCAGCTTTGTCGTTTGGTTGGATTTCTTGACACCAGGTTCTAGACCCCACCGCGACCAAACCCTCCCTAAAAACCGCGATTGCAGATTTATTCATTTAGGCTTAAATTCGAGTCATAGATGGCTTTTCAGTCAGCGAGATACTTCATGACAGGAGGGGCGGGCCATGTTTGATGTACTGGTGTACCTGTTTCACAACTACTACACGCCCCAAGCTTGCCCAACGGCAGATGT